>CP107210.1:0-614454 GCA_025757985.1 Oscillospiraceae bacterium | reverse complement strand
GCTTACCATGCCGAACAGCAGCGGGAATGCGAAGGAATAGATGCTGTCCAGACGGTAGATGACCGAGACGATGCAGACAACTCCCAGCGCCAGACAGGTGGTGATGGAGGTCATCAGGGAGCGGGCGAAGCTCTGGTTGACGGACAGATTGACCAGTTCAGCCAGACTCAGCTGCTTTTTTGCTGTACAGGGCACTGTTCTCCGCGGATACGGTCATAGATAACAACGGTATCGTTGATGGAGTAGCCCAGAATCGTCAGCAGAGCGGCGATGAAGTTGCCGTTCAGAGGAATGCGCAGGATAACAAAGACGCCGAACACAACAAGCATGTCGTGCAGCAGGGCCACAATGGCGGTGGAGCCGGCCTTGAGACCGCCGATCCTGCGGAAACGATAGGCTACATACAGCAGGATCAGCACGCAGGCAGCGACCAGCGCCACAATGCTCTTGAGCATAAACTCCTTGCCGATGGTGGCATCGACATTGCTGACCTCGTTCTGAACGAAGGCGTTATCGGGGTACTGCTCGTTCAGGGTGGCCAGCAGGCTGTCCAGCTCCTCGGTAGTCAGGGTATCGCTGCCGGGCAGGGTGACCGTCAGGGTCTGGTTACCCGAAATATCAGAGCCGGTCTGCAGGGTCAAGTTGCTCTTGTTCAGCTCGGTGCTGATGGTGGACTTCAGGTCGTTCAGATCGGCATCGCCCTCATAGGCCAGCGTGATCATAGAGCCGCCCTTGAACTCGACATCCATCTTGACGCCGAACACACCGCAGAAAACCAGCACAAGGGCGAGCAGTGCGCAGGAGAAGGTATAGAACTTCTTGCGGTTGCCGATGAAGTTGATGGACGGGGTCTTAAAGTCGGCACCGCCGTCCTTACGGCCGCCGAACAGCCATGCCTTGCGCAGCGGCTTGAAATTGACAGCACCGCGGATCATAACGCGGGTCGCCCAGACGCCAAACACGAAGTTGAGCAGAACGCTGGTCAACAGGGTGAAGCCAAAGGAGTAGATCGTACCGGCAGTGGAGGGGCCGAACCAGAAGAAAATCGGGTTGAACACCTTGGCCCAGAAGCCGTCCGTGGGGCCGAAGGCACCCATCAGGATCGCGGCAACGATCACGATGGTCACATTGCCGTCAATGATGGGCGTCAGGCCCATCTTGAAGCCGCTCTTGACAGCGCCGTCAAGAGTCTTGTTCTTGGACAACTCCTCCTTGATGCGCTCGGCCGTGATGACATTGGCGTCAACGCCCATGCCGATGCCGAGGATGATACCGGCAATGCCGGGCAGCGTCAGCGTGGAGCCGGGGGAAAACGGTGAAATAACCGGAGACGACCGCCAGCGTAGCCGCAACCTGACCCAGCAGGGAGATGACGGCGATGGTGCCGGGCAGACGATAGCGGCAGATCATCATGATCGCAACGAGGATAAAGGCAATGATACCGGCCTGCACCATGACATCCAGGCTCTTGGCGCCCAGAGACGGGCTGATGGTGGAGTAGCTCTCAGCAGACAGAGCAAACGGCAGAGAGCCGGAATTGATCTGGTTGGCCAGCGCGGAGGCGCTATCCTGATCAAAGTTGCCCTTGATGATGGCCTCACCGCCGGTGATGGCCTCATTGACGGTGGCGGTGGAGATATTGTTGTCATCCAGCCAGATCGAGATGGTGCCTTTGTTGGCAGCCAACTCGGTGGTGGCGGAGGCAAAGGCGGAGGCACCGTTGGAATTGAACTTCAGCTGTACGACCCAGCCCTCAGTCTCATTGTAGGCGGCGTTGGCGGAAGCCACATCGTCACCGCTCAGGATCTCCTCACCCGTGGCGGAAGAGCCCTTGCGGAATACCATCTTGGCCGTGGTGCCGATCTCGTCAATAGCGGTCTGCGGGTTAAAGTCCGCCTCGTCGCTCTTCCACGGGAAACGCACGATGATACGATCTTTGTTGTTGTCAACATAGCTCTCGTAATCGGTGATGCCGAGGCCGACAAGGCGGTCCTCGATGACCGTTTTGGCTGCTGTCATCTGCTCATCGGTGGCATCCACATCACCGGCAGGCATGAATGTGACATCCACGCCGCCGCGGATGTCGATACCGAAGCGGATATCAGATGCGCCCTTGACATAGACATTCTTGGTATCGCCATAGGTATAGCTTACACCGAGGATGGCCGTCAGGGAAAACAGCACGATCAAAATTGCCACGACAAACAACGGCCATGACTTCCCTTTTCTGTTCATAGAAACCTCCAAAAACTTGCCCGCACCGGCGGGCGGGATAGATTTTACTGCTTGTCAGCAAGCAGCTTTTCAACAACTGCCAGACGCACACAGACGCAGAGCAGTGCAGAAGCGGTTTCGACCTCGTCCAGACTCGGGTAGGTCGGCGCAATGCGCAGATGCGAGTCATCGGGGTCCTTGTGGTACGGGTAGGCCGAGCCGGCACCCGTCAGGGTCAGGCCGCAGTCCTTGCAGAGTTGGGCCACACGCTTGGCACAGCCGGGCATGACATACAGGCTGATGAAGTAGCCGCCCTTGGGGTTGGTCCAATGGGCAATATCACCGCAGGGGGTCAGTTCGGCGGCAAAGGTGGTCTTTACCGCGTCAAAGCAGGGCACCAGACGGCGGCGATGCTTGGCCATGTGTGCCAGCACGCCTTCCTTATTTTTCAGGAAACGGACATGGCGCAGCTGGTTCATCTTGTCATAGCTGATGATCATCGTCGAGAAGCGCTTGCACATGTACTTCATCGAGTTCTCGCTGCAGGCAATGGCAGACACACCGGCACCCGGGAAGGTGATCTTGCTGGTGGAGGTGAACATAAAGACGCGGTCCTCATTGCCGTACTTTTTGGCCTCGTTCAGCAGGACCGGGGTCTCGATGATCTCCTCGGTCAGATGATGGACGATATACGCCTCATCCCAGAAAATCTTGAAATCAGGGGCAGCGGTCTTGAGGGCAGCAAAGCGGCGGATCGTCTCATCGCTGTAGGTGTAGCCGTCCGGGTTGGAATACTGCGGCACGCACCAGATACCCTTGATGGTGTCATCCTCGGCAACCAGCTTCTCGATCCTGTCCATATCGGGACCGTCGGGGCTCATGGGGATGCTGATCAGCTCAAAGCCCATCTCCTCGGTGATGGCAAAGTGGCGGTCATAGCCGGGCACCGGGCAGAGGAACTTGCGGTTCTCGACCTGACTCCACGGCTTGGGAGAATCCTGAAAGCCGAACATCATGCCGATCGCGACCAGATTGTACATCAGCTGCAGGCTGGAGTTGCCGCCCACAAAGACCTCGTTTGCTTTGATGCCGAACACATCGGCAAAAAGCTCGCGGGCCTCCTCCAGACCCTCAAGGTTGCCGTAGTTGCGCACATCGGTGCCGTCGGCAGCGGTGTAATCATCAAGCTTGAGCAGGTCCATGGCCAGATCCATCTGGTGAGGGCCGGGCTTGCCGCGAGCCATGTTCAGCTTCAGGCCCATGTCCTGAAACTTTTTGTACTGTGCCTCGAGCGCGGCTTTTTCAGCGGTGAGCTCGTCATGATTCATTGCAAAATAATCTGCCATAAGTACGATCCCCCTAATTCATTTCTATACTTTTCCCATACAGCTGCGGTATAAGTGCCCCTCTATCTTGGCACAACCACAGGCGTACACTAAATTATATACGATTTATCTGAAATAAACAAGCGGTTTTTGCCCGGTTTTGCGCTTTTTTATGTAGAAAAGGAACAGAAAAATACAAAAAAGCACATCTGTCTCAAAAAACAGGTGTGCTTTAACCGATTACAAAAGAAAAACGACTGGAACGTAAGCCGGGTTCTGTATCAAACGACGATCTATCTTGTCCTTGCGTTGCCGCAAGGCTCACGCCATCACCGGGACGCGCGAGACTCCGCATAATGTCCCATACGGATGTTGCTTCGAGCAGGGTTTACATAGCCGCAAAGTCGCCAGTGCGCTGGTGAGCTCTTACCTCGCCTTTCCATCCTTACCGCTTTCGCGGCGGTTTCTTTCTGTTGCACTATCCCTGGGGTCACCCCCGGCTGCCGTTAGCAGTTACTCTGTCTCTGTGAAGCCCGGACTTTCCTCAGGCAGCCCTTGCGGGCTGTCCCGCCGCCGTATGTTCCACTCGTTTTCCCAAAAAGTATACCATATTCCCGGCGCTTTGGCAAGAAAAATTATAAGCACCGTATCAGCCCCTACAGCAACAGCCGCAAAATCAGCAGTGCCGTCACGCCGGGCAGGCCCAATACCCCGGCACAGAAGGCCGTAAAGCGATTCAGTGGCAGACTGATCCCGGTAATAGGCTCCAGCAGGCCCAGCAGTGCCAGTACCCCCAAGCCGCATACCGCGCCGCCCAGCAGACTGCGCAGCCCGCAGTGCTGGCGGGCTGCGCAGCGCACCACGCTCAACAGGCAGACGACTGCCGCCGCATAGGGCCAGTAAGCCGTCATGGGTCCTCCCTGTCTGCCCGCAGCAGGCGCAGCAGCGCGCGGCAGCGGCACATTAGCGCCGCATGCAGGTAGGTCAGCTGCTCGATGGAAAATGGGTCCTGTGCCTCCCGGAAGGCGCTGTCAACGGCGCGCATCGCCTGCATTGTGCTGTCCAGCTCGGCCTTGGCGGCGCGGCGCTCCCGTTCGGCTCTGGTAATGCGTCTGAACATAACCCCTCCGTCACAGCAGAATACAGATCAGCCCGTCACAGCCCTCGTTGATGATGCGCTCAAGGGTCTGCTGCAGACGGGCGCGCGCCTCCTGCGGCATATGCAGCAGCTTGGCCTGTACGCCCTCGCTGACAAGCTCATTCAGGCTCTTGCCGAAGATGTTCGTGCTCCACAGCTTGCCGGGGTCGGTCTCAAAATCCGAAAGCAGGCTTTTGATGAGTTCCTCGCCCTGCTGCTCACTGCCCACTGTGGGGGAAAGCTCGGTGTGGATGTTGGCGCGCATGATGTGCAGGCTGGGGGCGCTGGCGCTGAGTCGTACCCCGTACTGGCCGCCCTGCCGCACGATTTCAGGGTCCTCCAGCGTCAGCTCATCAATGCCCGGCATGACGATCCCGTAGCCAGTAGCCTCGACCTGATCCAGTGCGGATTTGATCTTGTCATAGGCGCGCTTGGCCCGTGCCAGACTGACAACACAGGGCAGCAGGCTGGCTTCATCCACGATGTCCAGCCCGGTCTGCTCGCCGAGGATCCGGTAAAAAATATCGGGGTCCACGGTGACACGGAGCGTAACGCTGCCGGTGGCGAGATCCATACCGGCGAGGGAGGCGCCGGTGATATACTCGCAGCCAAGCTGGGGGCGTTTGCCGGCAATGTCGGCCATCTTGTGCAGCGAGGCAGCAAAATCCAGCATGGCGGTGTAGACGGCACTCTGCAGCCAGTGTCCGCTTTCAAGCATCGTCACCCAGCCGGGCATCTGCACAGCGATCTCCCGAATGGGGAACTCATACAAAAGCGCCTGCAGCAGCCGGTCAAGTGTTTCCACAGTCATTGTGGTGCAGTTCAGGGGGGAAAACGGCATGCCCGTAGCTTTCGGTCAGCTCAGCGGCAAGGCGGCGGGAATCCTCGCTGTCCGGGTCGGCGCAGTTCAGCAGGATGATATAGGGCTTGCCGATAGCGTCCAGCTCGGCAAGGATGCGGCGCTCCGCCTCCAGATAAGCCTCTCGCGGCAGGTCGGCAACCGAGCCGTCCGTTGTGACAACGAGCCCGACCGTGGCATGCTCCCGGATGACGCAGCGTGTGCCGGTCTCGGCTGCCAGGTCGAACGGTACCTCGTGGTCGAACCAAGGGCTTTTGACAAGGCGCGGCGCTTCGTTTTCCTCATGGCCCAGTGCGCCGTCCACCATGTAGCCCACACAGTCGATGAGCCGTGCCCGGAAGCTGCCGCCGCCCGAAAGTTCGATCCGAACCGCCTTCTCGGGGATGAACTTTGGCTCGGTGGTCATGATGGTGCGCCCGGCAGCGGACTGGGGCAGTTCATCATGGGCACGGGCCCGGCGTGCTTCGTTTTTGATGCGGGGCAGCAGCATAAGCTCTGCAAAGCGCTTGATGAAGGTGCTTTTGCCGCTGCGCACCGGCCCCACAACACCGAGGTAGATGTCCCCGCCGGTGCGCTGGGCAATGTTCTGGTAGATCTGTTCCTGTGTCACGGGTGTACCCTCCTTTACAGCGCAGCCGGAATCAGCAGGCAGGCGGCCTCGGTGGTCAGCTCCTGAGGCGGCTTGTCGGTCGTATCAAGATGGTTGGCGGCGGCAAGGTCCCGGGCGCGCGCATGGTAGCGCTTGGCAATGTCAAAGATGCGTTCCCCCTGCCGGGCATAATAGATGTACAGGGCCGGGCCGTCAGCGTCATCGTAGGCCTCCCCCAGCTCCACATCGCAGAGGGCGTCCGTACTGGCGGCCTGCATCAGGATACCGCTTGTCTCGATCTCAAGATCGACCCGCAGCCGTGCGCCGCTCTTGCTGCTGACGACCCGGACGGCAGCAGCACCCATGCTGGGCCACGCGGCATCTGCCGTGCCGGGCCAGACACCGTCCGGCTGCCAGAGAAAGGTCTTGTCATAGCAGGTCAACTCCCCGCGTGCATCGCCGATCAACACATGGGCGGTGCCCTTTCCCTGCAGGCGCAGGTGGGTTTCGGCCCTGTCACCGTCCGCAGGGACGGCGCAGGCTGCCCCCAGCGTTACAAAGCAGCCGATGACCGTTCCCTCGGCATCGGGCAGATCGTCCTCAATGGAAACGGAGATACGCCCCGAGAGGTCGGCAGTTTTCTGCAAAAGGCGGCACGGCGTTTGAACGGTCTGCGTCTTGCAGAGCGTTGAGTAGGCATCGGCGGCCACGCGGTATTGTACGGCACGCCAGACCTCAATGCGCAGCTTCCATGTCACCGAGAGCGAGGCCTCCCCTGCGCCGCCCGTACTCTCCGCTGCGCTGAGAACGCAGGCCAGCACCTCACCGCGCACCAGCGGGGCATCGTCCTCCGCCACGCCGGGCAGTTCAATCGTCTGTTGAACGGGAATATCCCTGCTGCGCACGGTCAGCTCGCCGCTGTCGGTATTCTGGCTGCAGATCTGTAGCTGCAGGGTCCCCTGCACGCTGGCCTGCCCGGCGGCCAGAACTGTGCTGCCTGCGGTAAAGCTGCCGGTGATGTCCAGCACATTCTCCCCGGCGGCGGGCAGTGCGGCAGACGACTCGGCTGTCAGCGTTTTTTCCTCAGTCACGGCGCATTGCATGCCCTGCAAAATGCGGGTGTACTGCTCAATGCCGCAGTCGGCCAGCGAGGTCAGCAGTTCAAGCTCCCGCCGCACAGCCACGGCGGCACACAGGATGTACGCCCCGCGAAGATCAATGCGATGCTCACTGACTGCGCGGCAGTTGCAGTATTCCGGCTCCCCCCAGACCTGCGCAGGCCCCTCGGCATACTGCCCGGCGGGCAGCTCGACCGATTTTTCAAAGGCAAATTTCTGCTCTGTGCGCAGCAGGCGGGCACCGGGCTCCTCGCTCTGGTAGTAAACGGTACAGCGCAGATAGCCCTCAGTCTGCCATCGGTTGCCGGTCACGCGGTTCTGCAGCACAACGGGCGTGATCAGGCATTTGACGATCTTAAAGACGGCGGGCAGATAATCGGGGATCAAAAGCTCGGTCTCCACAGGTAATTCCAGCCGCGTTTCCCAGCGGCCGCCATAAGATGCTATGGTGTCTTTGAACACCTTCAGTTCCATATTGCTTGCCCCTTTCCGGTTATGTTCTGGGGCATTATATGCGGCAGGGCAAAAAAATAGCCCCTGCCCGTAACAGGCAGGGGAAAAAATCATACCCTGAAGGCTGCGCGCAGAAGCCAGCGCAGGCCGCGCGGGCAGCGAACCACGACCACATGCATGACATACACCTCACTTTCCGTGTCTGTGTACGCCATACTATGCAGCGCGCTTACGGTGTGTTACGCATCATCGCGGGTCAGCACCACAACGCCGCAGCCGCTGCTGCACTGCAGGCAGGCGGTGTCAGCAGTAAATTCATTGCTGACGCCGAGGGGATACTCTGCGGTAAGAACGGCGTCCTCGAGCGGGTAGTACACGCCGCGCAGGCAGACGCCGGTGAGCGTTCCCTCCATAGGAAAGAGGGAGAGGAACTTCCAGTCGTGGTGTGCCAGCACCAGCGCACGGCCCGGGGTCAGAAAGCGCAGCTCGCTGCGCTCATCGGCCAGCAGGACGCTGACGCCGTTTTTGGCAAGGTACAACCCGGTAGCCAGATTGGCAAGAGTATGCTCAAGCCGGGCACCGCCCAAGGCACCCAGCAGCGTGATCTCATCATAGCCCTGCTCCAGAAGCCAACGCGCGGCATACTGGGTGTCGGTGTCGTCCTTCACATGGGGCAGAACGATGGTCTCCTGTGCAGTTTCGGGCTGCGGGGCGGAATCGAAATCACCCACGATCAGATCAGGCTGTAAACCGAGCCGCGCAGCATTGCGGTAGCCCGCATCGCAGGCTACGATAAAGTCCCCGGGCTGCACATAATGACCGAGGGCAGCCGCTACCGGCACAGCGGACAGGATAACGGCGCGCTTGCTCATTTTTCCCACTCCTTCCGCGCATTGGCCTCCTCATACATGGCAAGGTAGCTGGCGTAGCGCGTTTTGCTGATGGTTCCGGCCTCCACGGCCTCGCGCACGGCGCAGCCGGTCTCGCTGCGGTGAGAGCAGCCGGTAAAACGGCACTGCCCGAAATACGGCGCAAACTCCGGGAAGGTATGCTGCAGATCTTCCTTGGGAATACGGCAGAGCTTTTGTGCTTCAAGGCTGGCAAAGCCGGGGGTGTCCGCCAGTCTGCCGCCGCAGATCTCAAAGATCTCGACCTCGCGGGTCGTGTGGCGGCCGCGGCCCAGCTTTTGGCTGATCTGGCCGGTCTCTCGGTTCAGTGCGGGGGCCAGCGTGTTGAGCAGCGTTGACTTGCCGACGCCGGAATTGCCGCAGAAGGCGCAGAGGTGACCGCTGATATAGCGCTTGACCTCATCGAGGCCCTCGCCGGTCTCGTAGTTCAGCTGCACAAGCGGGATACCGCTGCCCGTGTAGGCGGTGCGCAGCATATCGGCGGCGGCAAGATCTGCCTTGGTGACCACCAGCACCGGCTGCACATCCTTGTAGATGGCGGCTGCAGCCAGTTGATCCAGCACAAGGGTGCTGGGCACTGGCTGGGTCGTGCTGGTGACGATGAACAAAATATCCAGATTGGCGATCGGCGGACGAATGAAAACATTTTTGCGGGGCAGGATCTCATCGATCATGGTGCCGTCGGCAGAAAGGGTCACATTGTCCCCTGCCACAGGCGTGATGCCGCGCTTGCGGAAGATGCCGCGGGCTTTACATTCCACGATGCCGTCCGGTGTTTTGACATAGTAAAAGCCGCCGATGCCTTTGGTGATATAGGCCATGTTTTCCTCACTTATCAGCCGATGGGATTGCCCTGCGCATCACATTGCTGGCCGTTCTCATTCCACATCGAGCCATCGGTACGCTGGTGGATCTGGTGGCTGCCGTCAGCACTCCACCAGGTGCTTTCCTGTACGGTAATCGTGCCGTCCGGGTTGACGGTCGGGCCGGTCTGCTCAGGCTCCGGTGCGACCTCGGGCACACCCGTGGAAACTACCAGCGTGATGACAGAGGATTTGCGCACGGTGGTATTCGCCTCAGGCGACTGGCTCAGGACGGTGCCGGCAGGCTGGTCGCTGGCCTGCTCAATCGTGCGGATGGACAGGGTCAGGCCCTTCACATCATTGCGGGCGTCCTCAATGGTCTTGCCGGTCAGGCTGGGCACAGTCACATCGCGGGCAACCTCAGAGCGGCTGACATACAGGATGACGGTGGTATCGCCCTCGACCGTTTCACCGGCGGCGGGCTGAGAGTAGATGACTGCGCCGTTGGCAACGGAGTTGTCCACCATCGGCTTCTTGGTCACGCGCAGGCCCATATCCTTGAGGGTCTGCTCGGCATCCTCGGCCACCATGTTCTTAGTCTCAGGGATCGTGACATACTGGGTGCCAAGGCTGACCGTCAGCACGATGCGCTGCTTTTCCTTGACGGTACGCCCTGCCTTAGGGGTCTGGCGGATGATCGTGCCGGCCGGCTCGCTGGAGTATTCCTCCGGAAATTCGGCGCGCAGCAGGTTGTTGTAGTCAGTGGCGAGAAACTCGTCCTTCGTCATGCCGACAAAGCTGATGACCTGCACATCGGCACGGTTGGAGAAGAGCAGGTTGCTGGAGTTTGTGAAGATCAGGTAGATGAGAATGGCAGCGCCGATAACGAACGCCACGGCCATGCCGAAGAAGATCGGCAGCAGAGAAAAGCCCCTGCCGGAATTTTTCTTCTTGCGCTTGGCCGATTTGCCGCGGCCCGGGTTGGCCGTGCCGACCCGGCGGGCATCGCTTGTGCGGATATTTGCGGATTTGGCGCTGGGCTTGGCACTGTTTACCACGCGGTTGATGCTCCTTTCCGGGTTGTCCTCGGCATTGCGGTATTCGTATTCAAAACGAATGGAGGGGTTGCGCTTGAACTCCTCGATGGCATCCAGCATTTCCTGGGCACTCTGATAGCGCTTGTCGGGGTCTTTTTCCATTGCCTTTTCGGTGATCTGGCGCAGACCGGCCGGGGTGTTGGGGGCAATCTCTGCCAGGGGCTTCGGCTTCTCGGAAATCTGCATGATGGCGATGGACACGGCGCCGTCACCGTCAAACGGCAGGCGGCCGGAGAGCATCTCATACAGCATAACACCGACAGAGTAGATGTCGGTGCGGGCATCGGTGCGTTCTCCCTTGGCCTGCTCCGGGCTGATATAGTGTACCGAGCCGATAGCCTTGTCGCTGACGGTCTGGCTCTGCGCGCGGGAGAAGCGCGCAATGCCGAAGTCCATCATCTTGATGGAGCCGTCCGCCAGCAGCATGATGTTCTGCGGCTTGACATCGCGGTGGATGATGCCCTTGGAGTGTGCATGCTGCAGGGCGCTCAGCACCTGTGTGGCAAAATGCACGGTTTCCTTCCAGGTCAGCGCGCCGCCGCGCTGCTTGAGGTATTCCTTCAGGGTGATGCCGTCCACATATTCCATAACGATGTACTGCAGCTTATCGGTGACAGATACATCGTAGACCTTGACGATGTTGGGATGGCTGAGGATGGAGATGGCCTTCGATTCGTTTTTGAAGCGTCGGACCAGCTCCTCATTGTCGAGAAATTCTTCCTTCAGAACCTTGACGGCGATCTGGTTGCCTGTTTTCAGATCAGTGCCGCGGTAGACATTGGCCATGCCGCCAACGCCCACAAGCCCCTCAATCGAGTAGCGGCCGTCCAGTCGTTTGCCAATCAGATTATCCATTGTTGACCTCCGTAGTTTCCACGCCCATCAGCAGGACCGTAATGTTATCCTGTCCGCCCGCCTGCAGGGCGCGGTCTACCAGGATACTGGTTGCATCAAAGAAGGGTACCTCACACAGTACCTGTGCAATATCGTCGTCCGACACCATATTCGTCAGACCGTCTGTGCAGAGCAGTAAAATATCCCCTTCTTCAATCTCGCAGCGGTTGTACTCCGGCACAATATTGGCCGAGACACCCAGCGCCCGGGTAATCAGGTTTTTTTGCGGGTGTATGGCCGCCTGCTCACGGGTGATCTGGCCGCTGTCCACAAGCTGCTGTACCATCGAGTGGTCGCGGGTGATCTGCCGCAGCGTACCTGCATGGAACAGATACGCGCGGGAATCCCCGGCGTGTACCAGATGGGCCATGCCGCGGCTGGCGTAGGCACAGACGCCCGTGGTGCCCATGCCCTGCATCTCCGGGTCGGAGGTGGATTTTTCATAGACGGCGCGGTTCGTGATGTCGAACCCGCGCATGATAAAAGTCTTTTCCATCCCGGGCTGCAGGGCCTTCATGTGGCGGGCAAAATACTGCTGCATGGTATCGGTGGCAATGCGGGCGGCAATGCGCCCGCCGTTTACACCGCCCATGCCGTCGCAGACAATGCCCCAGGCGGTGCCGCCTGCCAGCTGCTGCGCACAGTAATTGTCCTGATTTTCCTGCCGGCAGCTGCCGATGTCAGTGATCGCGGCGATCTTCATTCAGGTTGAGTCCTTTCTGCTGCCAATGGCAGAGCTTATTTTCCCTGCGCATCCTCGCGGCGCAGCTGGCCGCAGGCGGCGCTGATGTCGGTTCCGAGACGGCGGCGCACGGTGGCGTTGACGCCAAGCGCCTCAAGCTCCTTCTGGAAGCGGTGTACATTGGCATCATCTGTGGCGGAGTAGGGGCTGCCGTCCACCGGATTGATGGGAATAAGATTGACATGCGCCCCCATGCCACGGATGAGGTCGGCCAGCTTTTGGGCCATCTCACTGCTGTCATTGACGCCGCGCACCATGGAATATTCAAAGCTGATGCGGCGGCCTGTCTCCTTCTGGTAGCGGCGGCAGGCGGGGATCAGCTGCTCAAGCGGGTAGGCATCGTTGACCGGCATCATGCCCGAGCGCGTCCGGTTGTCCGGCGCGTGAAGGGATACCGACAGCGTAAGCTGCAGATGCCGTTTGGCCAGCTCGTCTATCTTGGGCACAAGGCCGCAGGTGGACAGGCTGATGTTGCGCATGCCGATGTTGACGCCCTCCGGGCAGGAGATGATCTCAAGAAAGTCCATCACATTGTCAAAATTGTGCAGCGGCTCGCCGATGCCCATTAAAACGATGTGGGAGACACGCTCCCTGGAGTCCTTCTGTGCAGTGTAAATTTCCGATGCAATCTCCCCTGCTGTCAAATCACGCACACGCCCGGCCTGCGTCGATGCGCAGAAGCGGCAGCCCATGGCGCAGCCGACCTGTGTGGATACACAGACAGTATTGCCGTATTTGTAGCGCATCAGAACGGTTTCGATGCAGTTTCCATCGGCCAGTTCCAAAAGATATTTGACGGTGCCGTCCCGGGATTGCTGGCGGCGGCGGATCGACGGTGCCGCAATCGTACACTGCTCCGCCAAAGCGGACAGCAGTGTTTTGGGCTGGTCGGTCATCTGGGCAAACTCCGTCACAAGCTTCTGATGCAGCCATTTGAAAATTTGCTTGGCGCGGAATTTCGGCTGGCCCAGACCAACGATGTAGGCGGTCAGCCGATCCAGCGTCATATCGGAAATACAGATCTTTTCACTCATGCGGGGTCACCTCCCTTTATAATAACGGATCATAGTTCAGTTTCGTTCCAGAATGGCGGCAAAAAAGCCGTCCGTTCCGGTTTTGTGCGGCAGAAATACCGTGCCCAGCGGTGTAATATCTGCCCCGGGCAGTGCGCTCTCGGGCTGCACAAGATGGAAATCAGGATTGGCAGAAAGGAATTTTTCCACCTGATTTTGGTTTTCCTGAACATTTACTGTACAGGTAGAATACACCAAACGGCCGTTTTCGGCAAGGGAATCCGCCCCGTTTTGCAGGATTTTTTGCTGTGTGTCGAGCAGATTCTCTATCCCGTCCAAATCCTTGTAACGAATGTCGGGCTTTTTGGCGATAACGCCCAAGCCGGAACAGGGCACATCGCAGAGCACACGGTCGAATTTCGGCCAAGTGTTATTGTGGACGGCGGCATTGTTCTCTACCGCTACGGCGCAGGTGATGCCGCAGCGGTCAAAGGCCTTTTGCAGCAGCGGCACCCGGCTGGGGGCAAACTCACCGCTGACAAGGCGGCCGTTGTCCTGCATACACTCGGCCAGCGTCAGGCTTTTGCCGCCCGGCGCAGCGCAGAGGTCAAGCACCTGCTGCCCCGGGCGTGCATCCACACAAAGGGCGGCGAACTGACTGGCCAGCCCCTGCACATGGAAAAGCCCCTTTTGGAAGGCGGCGCTTGCGGCAGGCGAGCCGGCAAAATCAACGATCAGCGCACCGGGCCAGGGGCCGGGGGAAACGGTGTGCCCTTCGGCCTGCAGCAGTGCTGTCAGGCTGGCGTCATCGGTGCGCAGCGTATTCACGCGGATCGTAGTTTTGGGCTTGCGGTAAAAGGCGGCTGCCAGCGGAAAGGCCTCTGCCCCGAGCTGCGCATAGAGCAGCTCCGCAACCGAGCGGGAAAGGCAGTAGTAGACCGACAGCCGCTCCAGCGGGTCAGGAAAATCGCTTTCCGAAACGGCAGCTCCGGCAGCGCGGCGCAGCACAGCGTTGACCATGCCGGCAGCGCTGGATTTGCCCAGCGCCCGGGTCAGCTTGACCGATTCATTGACAGCGGCGGGCAGCGGCACATTCATATACCGCGCCTGCGCCAAGCCTGCACGCAGTACGGCACGCACAGGCGCATCCAGCTTGGCGAGGGGCTTTTTTGTGAATTGGTTTAAGATATAGTCCAACAGAGGCAGGCGCTCAAGCGTTGTATAGAAGATGCGCGCAGCGAAGGCGGCGTCGCGGCCTTCCAAGGGTGGGGCGCATTTCTTCAACTCAGCATCCAGCACCAGATTGGCGTAACCGGCCTGCTCTTGATGGATCAATGCCTTGACGGCCAGACGGCGCGGCGTCACAGGCTGTCCCCCGCTTTCAGGCGGCGGCCGGCAGCCCATGCAGTGCCCGCCATTGGCTTGCCGCCCTCGGGCGTGACGGTCAGCAGTGCGACCGCGCCGTTTGCGGCAGCAATGGTCAGCGGCTTGAGAGCAAGCACTGTGCCGGGGGCTGCCCCAAGCGGATTCTCCGCCAAGCGGCTTTCCAGCACCTTGATGCGCTTGCCGTCCTGTGCAAACCAAGCCACCGGCCACGGGTTCATACCGCGCACCCAGTTGTGGATGTGGGCGGCGTCCTGCGTAAAGTCGAACTGTGCCATATCCTTGGTCAGCGGCGGGGCCATGGTGGCCTGAGTGTCATCCTGCTTCTGCGGTGTCAACTCCCCTGCCTCGATTTTTTCCAGCGCAGTGACCAGCGTTTTTGCGCCGACAGCGCTGACACGGTCGAACAGCTCGCCGCTCGTCTCCTCGGGGTCAATGGCGATCGGCTCCACCAGCAAAATGTCACCGGTGTCCAGCCCTTCGTCCAGCTGCATAATAGTGACCCCGGTCCCGGCGTCACCGTTCAGAACGGACCACTGGATGGGGGCGGAGCCGCGGTATTTCGGCAGCAGCGAGACATGCAAATTGATGCAGCCGTACTTGGCTGTATGCAAAAGCTGCGGCGGAATAAGGCAGCCATAGGCCACAACAACCACGACATCGGGGGCCAACTCCCTGATGATGTCATCAGAGGAGCCGTCCCGCAGGGTGCGGGGCTGGTAGACCGGGATGCCATGCTCGACAGCCAGCTGCTTGACCGGCGGTGCGGTCAGTATCTGCTTGCGGCCTACAGGCTTATCACGGCGGGTGAATACAGCGCAAACCTCATGCCCGGCGTCCAGCAGGGCGGCAAGGCTTTCGGCGGCTATATCAGGGGTTCCCATGAACAGGATGCGCATAAATCAGTCCTCGTTTTCCTCGGGGTAATCGTCCTCATAGAAATGCTCGGCAAGATCCATGATGGTAATGCCGTCCAGATGGTTGTTCTCATGCTGGATGCAGCGGGCCAGCATGTCATCGGCCTCCATCTCAAACCACTCGCCATGGCGATCCTGCGCCTTGACCTTGACATGCTTCGAGCGCTTGATCGCGCCGTTGTGCCCCGGGAAGGACAGGCAGCCCTCGTACAGCTCGACCTGCTCATCGCTCAGCTCAAGAATCTCGGGGTTGATGAACTCAATAAACTTGTATTCGTAGTTCTCGGGGACTTCCTCGGGCAGGTCGCGGTCGTCAAGGCAGATGAACAGGCGGCGCATCATGCCTACCTGCGGGCCGGCCAGACCAAGACCGTTTGCGTCGAGCAGGGTCTCCTTCATGTCGTCAAGCAGGGTGCCCAGACGATCGTCAAACTTGGTAACGGGGCGGCAGACTTTTTTCAGGATCGGGTCGCCGTCCTGAACGATTGTACGCAGTGCCATAAAAATAACCTCCAAATTTTGGGCGGTGATGCTTTACAGATCACCATCGGAATTGAAATCAAGGATCACGGATGCCTTCTGCGGCAGCTTTTCCGCATCGTAGGCATCCAGTGTCTCGTGCAAAAGCGCGCGGAACGCCGCGTCATTGCGGCATTTCAGCGTCAGCTTGTAACGGAATTTGTTGTTGAGCATTGTGATGTTCATCGGCGCCGGACCCAGAATGCGCAGCGGAATATCCGGCTTTTGGGCAGCATGCTCTCCCAGCAATACGCCGAACCGCTGCGCAGCAATCAGCACAGCGCCCTCCTGATCACCGATAAAGCCGATGACCACAAAGGAACAGAACGGCGGGTAAAGGCCAAACTTGCGGAAGGTGATTTCCTCCCGGTAAAAGCCCTCGTAGTCCTGTGCGGCGGCCAACTGCAAAACAGGATGATCCGGCACAGAGGTCTGGATGAGTGCGCGGCCTGGCAGCTCAGCCCGACCGCCGCGCCCTACGACCTGCGTAATGAGGTTGAACACACTCTCATAGGCGCGGAAGCCCTGACCAAACAGCAGTGAGTCGATGCCTAAGACCCCTACCAATGTGACCTTTTCAAAGTCAAGGCCCTTGGCAACCATCTGGGTGCCGAGCAGGATGTCATAGTCATGGCGCGCAAACTGCGCCAGCATTGTCTCATGGGCATCCTTGCGCGAGGTAGAGTCCTGATCCATCCGCAGGATGCGGGCTGTGGGCAAAAGCCCGGCCAGTTCTTCCTCGACACGCTGCGTGCCGAAGCCGCTGTAGTTGATTTTGCCGCCGCATTCGGGGCAGGTCTGGGGCAGCGGCTGCACCGTATGACCACAGTGGTGGCAGAGCAGTGCCTGCTGCGGCTTGTGGTAGACGAGCGGCACGCTGCAGTTGGGGCATTTCAGCACATGGCCGCAGACGGTACACATGCCGATGGTACGGTAGCCGCGGCGGTTCAAGAGCAGGATGCTTTGCTCGCCGTTATCCAGATTTTCCTGCAGCTCGCGGGCAAGGCGGACACTGACCTCGCGCGGGTTGCCCGCAGCCAGCTCGGCCCGCATATCAATAAAATCCACATGGGGCAGCGGCCGTCCACCGTAGCGATGGCGCAGCTCGACAAGCTGCAGACGGCCGCTTTTTGCGGCATAGTAAGTTTCAGTCTGCGGCGTGGCGGAGGCAAACAGAAGCAGTGCGTTTTCCATCACGGCGCGTTTTTTTGGCCACATCGTGGGCATCATAGCGCGGGGCAGACTCACTCTGATAGGTATGCTCCTGCTCCTCGTCCATGATGATAAGGCCGAGATTCTGCAGCGGTGCAAAGACGGCGCTGCGGGTGCCTACTACGATGTCGGCATTGCCCTGCTGGATCATCCGCCACTGCAAAAGCCGCTCGGTATTGTTGAGCGCCGAGTGCTGCACAGCCAGACGGCTGCCGAAGGTGGATTTGAGACGGCGGATCATCTGCGGTGTCAGGCTAATCTCCGGCACCAGCACCAGCGCTCTGCGGCCCAGCGCAAGCGTGTGCTGGATCAAACGCAGGAATACGATGGTCTTGCCGCTGCCGGTCACGCCATGCAGAAGCGCCGCGTGGGGCTTGTCATCCTCAAGGCTGGGCAGCAGCTCCTGAAACACCTGCTGCTGCTCTGCAGAAAGGGTAAGCGGCTGCGGGTCAAAGGGGATCGCAGCAAACAGATCAAGAGCCTTGTCCTGCTCGGCGGCCGTCAAAATTCCCTTTTTGACAAGACCGTCCAGCGTTGCCCGGGAAATTCCCACTTCATCCAGCTGTCGGGCAGTCAGGGGGCCATTTTTCAGTGCCTCGACTGCCGCCAGCTGGCGTGGGCCGGGCTTTGGCTTTTCGGGCAATGCACGGGCCAGTGTGTAGAGCTTTTCGGTGGAGCGGGTCAGCCGGCTCTGCATGACAGGGCGTCCGTCCACCGTCGCGGGCCGGTTACTGCGCCCCATAGGGAATGACAGCCTTGACGGCCTCAAACCAGGTGCAGAAGGTGCGCTCCTTCAAAAAGCGAACCAGTTCCAGCAGGTCGGGCGTCAAACGGGCCTCCTCGGGCGCGGCATCGTACAGGGATTTCAGCCGCTGGGGGGCATCGGTCTCCTCCGCTTCCTCCACCGCCAGCACGACCGCCATCCGAGCCTTATTGCCCCGGCCGAACGGCACCAGTGCCATGCTGCCGGGGTAAACCTTGCCGACAAGCTGTGCAGGGATGAGGTAGGAATACAGCCGGTCAAAATGGATATTGGCGTCATTTACAGCCGCCCGGGCAAGCAGCAGACTCATTCGTCGCTGCCGTGCTGCAGTCTGAACTGGATGATGGAGTAAAGGCTATCGGCGCAGGAATCCACGGCGATATTGACCACATGCTCATCGTAGTTGACCGAGTTGGCGATCTCAGTTTCGGCACGCTTGAGGCGGCGCTGGATGGTTGCCTCGTCCTCGGTGCCGCGGCAGCGCAGACGGCGCTCCAGCTCGGCCATGTCCGGGGGCAGGATAAAAATCGTGGTGGCACCGGGGTACATTTTTTTGATGTTGCCGGCACCCTCGACCTCAATGACCAGAATGACCGGGATACCCAGCTTCATGCGGCCCTCGATCTCGCTGCGCAGCGTACCGTAGTAATTCTCGCAGTATTTGGTATGCTCTACGATCTGGTCATGCGCCAGATGATCCTCAAAGTCCGCCACTGACATAAAATGGTAGTTGATGCCGTCCTTCTCCCCATCGCGCGGCGCGCGGGTCGTGGCTGAGACGGTATGCTGGATTTCGGGGTGCTTTTTCAGCAGGGCCGCCACAACGGTATCCTTGCCGGTGCCGGAGGGGCCGGAGACTACAAACAGATATTTCTCGCCTTTCATCGTTACTTCTCTTTTCTTCGCTTTCTTCTGCAGCACGCCCGGTGATGCTTTCCAATGGGATGCCGGACAAAATGACATGGTCGGAGTCCATGATAAGCACAGCCCTGCGTGCGCCGCCCGTAGCTGGCATCGATGAGAGCGCCCTTCTCGCGGGCATCCTGCACCAGACGCTTGATAGGGGCGGAATCCGGGCTGACAATGCCGATGATGCGGTCGGCGTTGACCATATTGCCGAAAACCGATGTTCAGCAGCTTCATGGTGTCCCCCTCCCGTTTACTCAATGTTCTGGATCTGCTCACGAATCTTCTCAATTTCGGATTTCAGCTCTACCACCAGCCGGGTGATGGCAACATCCTGACATTTGGAGCCGATGGTGTTGGACTCGCGGTTTAATTCCTGTGTCAGGAAATCCAGCTTACGGCCAATCGGCTCGTCCAACGCAAGGATCTCGCGGTACTGGGCCACATGGCTGTGCAGGCGGACGGTCTCCTCGTCGATTGCCGTTTTAATCGGCGAAGATCGCAGCCTCGGTTACAAGGCGGCCCTCATCAATGCTGCGGTCACCAAGCAGCTCCTGCAGGCGGGCATACAGCTTGTCGCTGTAGGCCTGCACGCGGCCTGCGCTGTTCTCCTCAATCTGGCCGACGAGTGCTTCGATCGTGGTCAGGCGGCCGGAGACATCCGCCTTCATCTTTTCACCTTCCACGGCGCGCATGGCAATGAAGGCGTCCACGGCCTGCTCGGCAACGGCGCGAACATCTTCCCACAGCTCGTCCTCATTTGTGGGGGCGGCAGTCTGGGTCAGGACATCCGGAAAGCGGGACAGCATGCCAACGGAGACATCGTTCTTCAGATCCATCCGCTCTGCCATGGCATTGAGCGCGGCGCGGTAGCCTTCTGCCAGCTGCCAGTTGACGGAGACAACGGTGTCTGCGGCTGTCACGGTCTGGATGGTGAGGCTCAGCTCCACCTTGCCGCGGCTGACCTTGGCAGCGACCAGCTTTTTCAGCCGATCATCCAAAAATGCGCAGGAGCGCGGCAGCCGGGAGGAATACTCAAAAAAGCGCGCATTGACGCTGCGCAGCTCAACCTTGATGTCACGGCCATGCAGCAAAGCCCCTGCGCGGCCGTACCCTGTCATGCTCAAAACCATAACCTACACCTCATAAAACACATATATTGTATATTGTACTATTTTTGGGGGCTGGATGCAAGGCTGGCGGTCGTTTTTTGCAAAATTTCACCTGTTTTTTTGCGTGAGCGCCACAAAAATAAAAAGCCGCCCCCGCGGCAAAGCGGGAGCGGCTGTATAGAAATCAGACGGGATGAGACTTGTTCTCGTAGTCGGCGTGCAGAGCATCGACACCCTGCAGGCGGGCATTGCGCTTCTCAAAGAACTTGGGAGCGACCTGCGGGAACATGGCGTAGGTCAGGACATCCTCCTCCTGAATGGCGTACTTGGAGGCCTCAGCCTTCAGCTTATCCATCTCAGGGGCCAGAGTGTCGGCAAAGCGGCAGGTGATGGGCTCCTCACCCTTCAGGATGAAGTCGCTGAACTCCTTCTTGATGGGCGCAGGGGTCTTGCCGTAATCGCCGTGGACCAAACCCTTGAACTCCTTGGTGACCATCTTGTAACGCTCACCCATGATAACGTTAAAGACAGCCTGTGTGCCAACAATCTGGCTGGTCGGGGTGACCAGCGGCGGATAACCGGCATCCTCACGGACGCGGGGAATTTCCTCCAGAACCTCCTGAAGCTTGTCCTCCTTGCCGGCATCCTTCAGCTGCTTGAGCATGTTGGAGAACATGCCGCCCGGCACCTGATACAGCAGGGTGTTGGCATCGACGCCCAAGGACTTCTGGTTGATCTGACCGTTGGCAATGTATTTCTCGCGCAGCTTGTTGAAGTAAGCGCGGACAACATTCAGCTGGTTCAGGTCAAGACCGGTGTCGTAGTCGGTGCCCTGCAGGGCGGCGACCAGACTCTCGGTGGGCATGTGAGAGGTGCCCAGAGCCAGCGGACTCATGGCGGTATCCACAATGTCGGCACCGGCCTCGATGCCCTTCAGGATAGACATAGAGGCAAGACCGGCGGTGTAGTGGCTGTGGATGTCAACGGGGATCTTGACAGTCTCTTTCAGCTCCTTGACCAGATCATAGCAGGTGTAGGGCTTGAGCAGGCCAGCCATATCCTTGATGCAGATGGAATCAGCACCCATCTCCTCCAGAGTCTTGGCATAGTTGGCAAAGTACTCGTTGTTATGAACAGGGCTCAGTGTATAGCTGATGCAGGCCTGAACATGCGCGCCCTCCTTGTTGGCTGCCTTGATGGCAGTCTGCAGGTTGCGCGGGTCGTTCAGTGCATCGAAGATGCGGATGACATCAATGCCGTTGGCAACGGACTTCTGGACAAAGTACTCGACGGCGTCATCTGCGTAGGGGCGGTAGCCCAGCATGTTCTGGCCGCGGAACAGCATCTGCAGCTTCTGGTGGGGCAGCTCCTTGCGCAGGATGCGCAGGCGCTCCCACGGATCCTCGTCGAGGAAGCGGATGCAGGAGTCGAATGTAGCGCCGCCCCAGCACTCAACGGAGAAATACGGGATCTTGTCCATTTCGGGCAGGATGGGGCGCATTTCATCCATGGTCATACGGGTGGCCAGCAGAGACTGGTGGGCGTCGCGCAGGACGACCTCAGTGATCTTAATGGGTTTCTTAGCCAATGTAATTCACCCGGCCTTTCTATTAGTTCATCGTGATGAGCAGGTCGCCGGAGTTGACAACATCGCCCTTGCGCACATTGACGCTGGCAATGGTGCCGTCCTGCGGTGCGCTGATCTCGTTCTCCATCTTCATGGCCTCGAGGATCAGCAGGGTGTCGCCGGCCTTGACGGAGTCACCGGCCTTGACCTTGACATCCAGAATGTTGCCGGGCATGGGGGCAGTGACGGAGACAGCACCGGCAGCACCGGCGGGGGCGGCAGCAGGTGCAGGAGCAGCGGCGGGAGCCGGGGCGGCTGCGGGGGCAGCAGCAGGTGCGGCAGCGGCAACGGGGGCACCGGTGCCCTCCTCAACGGTGACATTATAAGCAACGCCGTTAACGGTAACGATCAGGTTTTTCATAGAAATGTCCTCCCTATTTCAAGGTTGATGATTACAGGGTGATATTGCCGTGCTTCTTAGCCAGACGCACAGCACGCTTGCCTACCAGCATATCCAGTGCCTGAGCAACGCTTGCGCGGGCGGTGGCAGCATCGGCAACGGCGTCGGCAGAGCCGTTTGCAACAGCGGCATCGGCGCTGCAGACCTCCTTGGTGTAGGCAGCAGCCTTGGCCTTGGTGGCGTTGACGATGTTGTCAGAAGCAAAGATCTCGTCCTTGTACAGGACCGTGACGGCAGCCTCAGGGGCCAGCGGAGCCACGGTGCAGCCCTGCACGGCAACGCGCCAGTCAGCGCAGGCGGCAAAGACGGTGTAGGCGGGGCCGACAGCCTCACCGGCCAGAACAGCGACCTTGACAGTCGTGGCCTCGGCATAGACACCGGCCATACGGGCGGCCTGACGGATGCCGCCGGCCTCATCGTCACCCTCACTGCGGCCGAAGCCCTCGGTATTGACGATGGTCACAACAGGGATGCTGTAGGCATCGCACAGGCGGACAAAACGAGCGGCCTTAGCGGTGCATTTGTGGCACAGAGCCTTCTTCTCGGTGGCGACAATGCCAACGGCGCTGCCGTTGATGGTGGCCAGAGCGGTGACAATGTTCTTGCCGTAACCAGCGTACAGCTCCACAGCGCTGCCTTCGTCAGCCAGTGCGGCGACAGCGTCAGCGGCGGTGTACTTCACAAGGTCGAGAGCCTTGGAGGGAGCGGCAAAGTCGAACAGAGCGGGGCCGGCCAGATTGTTGGCAGGCAGCAGGGCAACGATGGAAGCAGCCTGCTTGGCGGCGGCGACTGCGTCTGCTGCGGTGACGGCGGCGACACCGGCCTTGGCAGCAAATGCGGCAGAGCCGGCGTTGGCAACCTTGTCCTCGGCATTGAACGGAGCGTTCAGGAACAGCTCGGCGTCCTCAGCCATGACGCAGACATCTGCGGAGGCGGCGTTGATGGCGTTGGTGCCTGCACAAGTGCCGGTGACAACGGCAATCTGCGGCACAACACCGGAAACGCGTGCGATCTCAGCGGTCAGGCGGGCGTTAGCGTTGAGCAGTGCAAGGCCGCCCTCCAACTTGGCACCCGTGGAGTCGTAGAAGGTCACGACCGGCGCACCGGTCTCGGCGGCCATCTCCAGCACGCGGATATTCTTCTCAATATCCTGCACGCCGACGGGAGAGCCGTCCTCAAATACGACATAGGCGTTCTGGCCGTTTGCACAGCCGTAAGCAGCACTTACTGCGCCATCGGTAAACAGCGGCGAGTAGGTGCCGTCATCAAAAAATGCTGCAAGGATCTCTGCCTTGCCGGGCTTATTTGCTGCCATACAGGTTCCTCCTATGGTAAAACTGACTGTTTTTTATAAAATTACTTCACAAAAAAACGCCATTTGACTGAATTATACTACGATTTTAATATTTTCACAAGTGGAAGTTTGCATATTTTTAGAATTTTCTGCATTTTTCAGTCGGAATTGCTGCGCTTTTTCAGGGGGCCGGGGCGTTTTGCCGGGGCAGCGGGGCGGGCAGACCCCTTGGCGGTGGATTTCATGGCGGCATTGCGCAGAGCGTTGATCTCACTCTTTTTCAGCTCGCGGTACTCACCGGGCTGCAGCATGCCGAGCTTGACGGGACCCTCGGCGCTGCGGCGCAGGCGCACGACCTGCAGGCCGACTGCGGAGCACATGCGGCGGATCTGGCGGTTGCGGCCCTCATGCAGAGTGATCTCCAACACGCTGCGGCCCGGCTCGTCCACGACGACATGGATGACACAGGGCTGCGTCTTGACGCCGTCATCCAGTACAACGCCGCTGGACATCTCGATGATTTGCTGCTCAGTGGCGCGGGGGTTGACCGTTACGCGGTACAGCTTGCCGACACCGCCGGACGGGTGGGTCAGCATATTGATAAAGGCACCGTCATCGGTCATGAGCAGCAGCCCTTCGCTGTCCTTGTCAAGACGGCCAACGGGGCGCAGCATGGCGGGCACATCGGCCACCAGCTCCATGACGGTCTTGCGGCCGCGGTCATCCGCGCGGGTGGTCAGATAGCCGCGCGGCTTGTGCAGCATGATGTAGGTGTACTGGCGCTTGCGCACGATGCGGACGGTCTTGCCGTCGATCATGACCTTGTCGTAGTCGGGGTCCATCTTGTCCCCCAAGGTGACGGGGTGGCCATTGACCTTGACCTTGCCCGCTGCGATCAGGCGCTCCGCCTCACGGCGGGAGCAGATGCCCTGATCAGCCAGCACTTTTTGCACTCTGTATTCTGCCATTCAATATACTCCTTATTCAGCGGGCTTATCAGCGCCCGGCTTTTCTTTTTTGATCAGTGCGGCGACCTTGTCGACCAACTCCGGCAGGGAGGCAATCACATTGTCCACGGCGGAGACCTTCTCCACCAGCTGGACGGTGCGCACATTGCCGTTGGAGACAACGAGGAACGCGACCGGCGTGACCGAGACGCCTGCGCCGCTGCCGCCGCCGAACATCTGCTTGCTGGAGGCGGGTCCCACATCGGAGCCGCCGGATGCAAAGCCGAAGGTGACGCGGGAAACGGGAATGATGGTGGTATCATCGACATGGATGGGGTCACCGATGATGGTCTCTGAGTTGACCATGTCACGGATCTTCTCGATCGTAACGCCCATCAGGCCCTGAATAGGATGCTCAGCCATGGAAAATTCCTCCTTTTATATAGGGCAACACCGCACAATTCCCGCCTGACGGCTTAAGCGCCGCTCCGGCGGCTGCGGCACGGCATCTGCGTTGCCAAAATGCTCGATAAGACATCCAGTATTATCTGCGCTTTTGGCTTAGCATCTGCCGCACCTCGCTCGCCGTATCGGCACTTAGAATTATGCGGTATTGCCATAGAAACCAACGAATTACGATGTGTGTGCAGGCTGCAGCTGCGGGTCTTTCCACAGGCGGTGCAACAGCCGCAGAAGGAGCCAGAGCAGTACGCCCGCGCAGGATTTGAGTGAAAATGAAATGCTTCGCTCCCCTGCCCGCTGCCCGGTGAAATCAGGCTCCAGCCAAAGGCGGTCGCTCTGCAGCCGGACATGCTGCTGCACAAAGGCCAGCAGATTATTGGCCAGCGCCATCTCTGCGCCGTAAAGTGCAGCGGTCGCAGCGGCTTCATCTGCGTGAACAGTCCAGAAAATATCCAGATGCGTCACACGCAGCGTGCGCAGACACAGCCTGCCAAGCCAGCCAGTGTGGTCCAGCATGCAGCTGGCGAAGGCCATCGGGTCGTCGGACAGAAGCTGCCGGGCTGCGTTGATATGCTCCGAGATGCCGAAGGGCAGTGAACCCTTCGGGGGCGTGCTTTCAGGCTCCGGCGGCGCGGTGTCAGCGCTGCCGGGCTGCGGAGCAGCTGCCGGCTCAGGCGGTGCCTGCGGTGCGGCAGCCTTCGCGGCAGGCGGGGCGCTCGGTTTGCCCGCTGTGGCAGCGGGCCGCATTTCCCCTTCTGTGGCTGCCGGTTTACCTGCGGGCGGTGCGGGGGCGGGCGCAGGCTGCGGCGCTGCAGGGGAATTACCCGCGCCGCCCCGCGGCCAAAGCGTAAATTGCAGCGGCCCGTAATATGCCCTGACCTGCAGGCTGCCGGGGTGGTAGGAAACCCGTATCCCCAGCGGCAGAACGAGCGCGGCGAGCAGGATAACCAGCAGCGCCAGCAGTATCCAGCCAATCAGCCGCAGGATAAACAAGAGAACAGCCATCGGCAATCACTTCCATTCCAGCTGCTCGGCATCGCTGTCGGCTTCGGGAGCGGGCTCTTCCTGCACCTCGCCGTGCAGCGGCGGCAGATCATTGAGGCTGCCCAGCCCAAACACGCGCAAAAAGGTGTCGGTAACTTGAAAGGCAACCGGCTTGCCCGGCAGATCCAGACGGCCGGCCTCCTCGATCAAGCCCTTATCAAGCAGCTTTGTGACGGTGGATGAGGAATCTACGCCGCGGACCTGCTCAATAAAGCTGCGGGACACAGGCTGGTTGTAGGCGATGACGGCCAGTACCTCAAGCGCCGCGGGTGAAAGCGGCGCATTACGGCGGGTGTCGAGAATCCGCTTGACCATTTCGCCGTAATACGGGCGGGTCGTCATCTGCCAACGGTCAGGCTCAAAAAACAGGAGGACCATGCCGCTTTCCTGCTCGTCAAGCCGTTTTTGCAGCTTTTGCAGCAGCTCGGTGGTTTCGTCTGTGTCCAGCCGCAGAGCATCCGCCAGGCGGGCGGTTTCCACCGGCTCCGCATGGGCAAACAGCATGGCTTCCAGAGAGCCAAGCTCCTGTCGTTCTGTCATTGCGTTTTGTCCTTTCTTCTGCGGTGTGTGCGGTCAAGCTGCAGGGCGCCGCTGTCGTCCACCTGAACGCGGCCGGCGCGGATCAGCTCCAGAAGGGCCAAGAAGGTGGCAACATTCGTGCTGCGGCTCTCCTCGCGGCTGAACAGCTCGCCCATCTTCTGCAAACGACCTTTGAGCAGCCCGCGCAGCATATGGGAAACACGGCTTGCAACGGAGACGAAGGGCGCTGTGACCAGCGGCTCAAACTTTTCCTGTGTGGGCTTCCGCTTGCGGGTGCTGCGGCCCATCAGGTTGAACCAGGCCTGCACCAGCCAGTTCGGGTCATGGCGGCGGGTATACTCGGCAGCGCCGACAAGCGGCATCGGCTCGCGCGCTGCGGTGTATAGATCCCGGGCACGGCTGCCCAGTTGGGCGGCAACCTCCTTACAGGCGCTGTACTCGATCAGGCGGCCGGTAAGCTCGGCCTTCATCCGCTCGGCCTCGGGGCTGCGGGGCAGCAGCAGGGCGCTTTTCATCTGTACCAGATGGGCGGCCATATCGATAAACTCGCTGGATACCTCCATCCTGTCCTGCTGCATCTCCCGGATGGCGGCGGTGTACTGCTCGATCAAGGCCATGATGTTGATGTCATAGAGGTTCATCTTATTTTTGCCCACCAGATAGAGCAGCAAATCAAGCGGGCCCTCAAAATCTTCTATCTTGAATGTCAGAATTTCCGGCAAAAAATCAATACCCCCACAACAATTCCACAAAGCCTGTCAGCTGCAGCATCAGCCGCCACATGCCGTTTACAAGCCACGACAGCGGTATATCCAACAGGCCCAAAAATACAAGCGCCAGAACGGTCAGCATAATGTACCGTTCATATTTCATGGCCTTGAAGTAGAGCCTCTGCGGCAGGAACAGCAGCGCGATGCGGCTGCCGTCAAAGGGCGGCACCGGCAGCAGGTTGAAAACGCCGAGACTCAGATTCATGGCAACCATATAATAAAAGAACATCAACAGAGCAGGCAGCGTCTGCCCCAGCCCGCTGTACCAGCAGAGCTTGTACAGGATCATCGACACCCACGCAAGCAGAAAATTGCTGGCCGGCCCGGCAGCGGCGGAAAGCGCCATGCCGAGCTTTGGATTTTTATAATTGTACGGGTTGATCGATACAGGCTTGGCCCAGCCGACACCGCCCACCAGCATGCAGAGCGCACCAAGCGGGTCAAAGTGGTGCATCGGGTTCATCGACAGACGCCCGGCCCGCACGGCGGTATCATCCCCCAGAAGATGGCTGGCCAGTGCATGGGCGGATTCATGAAATGGGATCGCAATCAGCACTACCACGGCACGCAGCAGATACTGCACGATCCGCGCCGGAGACAACAGTCCGTTCAAAAGCCAACACCACCCCATTAAAATTCTTTTCTATTATATCGTAGAAACCGCGGCAAGACAAGCCCCGCAGGGCCGCAAAACACAATATTTAGCGCCGGATTCAGACAAAAACGCAAAATTATGAAAAAAATTGAATTTTTTTCTTCAAAAACTCTTGCATTTTCTGCACATATACGCTATACTGTTAAAGCTATTGAAAAGGAGGTGCAAGCATTATGGCCAAATGTTCTTGCTGTGGCAAGGGTGTCACGTTCGGTATCAAGGTTTCTCACTCTCATCGTCGGAGCAACCGTACCTGGAACCCCAATGTCAAGCGCGTGAAGGCGATCGTGGACGGTTCCCCGAAGTATATCTACGCCTGCACCCGCTGCCTGCGCTCTGGTAAAGTTACCCGCGCGGTCTGATTGGAAGGAAAAAATGCCGGTCACATCGTGTGACCGGCTTTTTCTCTTTTTTATGGAATTTTTAGGAGGTAGACCCATGCTCCCCCATGACCCGATTATGCTGCTGAGCTATGTGAATACCCAGCTGCGCGACCGTGATGCCTCACTGGATGCTTTCTGCGACCGTGAGCAGGCGGACCGGCAGGCGCTTTGTGCGGCGCTTGCAGAGATCGGCTATGAGTACAGCCGTGAACAGAACCGCTTTGTATAAACGGCATATGCGCATCTTTTGAGAGAGGAAGTTGAAGAACCCGATGAACTTTATCTTTGTCAGCCCGCATTTTCCCAACACTTACTGGAATTTTTGCGACCGGCTGCACCGCAACGGTGTCAATGTGCTTGGCATCGGTGATGCACCGTTTGATGAGATTCCCGGTGAGCTAAAGCACTGCCTGACGGAGTATTATCGCGTGGATAATCTGGGCAGCTATGAGGAGATGCTGCGCGCTGTCGCTTACTTCACCTTCCACTACGGCAAAATTGACTGGATTGAGTCGAACAACGAATACTGGCTTGAGATGGATGCCCAGCTGCGCACCGATTTCAATATCAATACCGGTGCCAAGAATGATTTTATCGAGCGCATCAAGTACAAGAGCCGCATGAAGGAAAGCTACCGTGCAGCCGGTGTGCCAGTGGCACGCCACCACATGGTCAGCACTCTCGCGGCGGCCCGGGCGTTTATCAAGGAGGTAGGCTACCCTGTTATCGTCAAGCCGGATAACGGCTGCGGTGCCGAGGCTACCTATAAGCTGAAGAACTTCTCAGAGCTGAAAAAATTCTATGCCGAGCCCCATGCGGTGCAGTACATTATGGAGGAGTATATCAACGGTACGATTGTCAGCTTTGACGGCGTGGCCGACAGCCATTGTGTGCCGCTGTTCTACACCTCCAATGTGTTCCCCACCCCGATGCTGGACATCGTCAGTAAGAACGGCGATTTGAGCTACTGGACGCAGAAAACGGTTCCTGCGGCGCTCAAGGATGTGGGCTTCCGCACGATCAAGGCCTTTGGCGCTAAAAGCCGGTTTTTCCACTGTGAGTTTTTCCAGCTGAACGAGGATAAGCCGGGCCTTGGCAAAAAGGGCGATTATGTGGCACTTGAGGTCAATATGCGTCCGGCAGGCGGTTACACCCCCGATATGATCAACTATGCCAACTCTGTGGACTGCTACCAGATCTGGGCAGACATGGTATGTTATGATGAGGTGCGCAGTCTGGACCTGAATGGCCACAAGTATTTCTGTGTCTACGCTGGCCGCCGCGACTGCCACCAGTACAAGCACACCCACGCCCAGATCCTGGCGCGATACGGCAGCCGGATCAAGATGTGCGGGCGCATCCCGCAGGCATTGCGCCTAGATATGGGCGACCAGATGTATACGGCGGTCGTCCGCTCCACAGCGGAGCGTGATGCGTTCATCCGCTATGTGCAGGAGCAGGCATAAACACTGAAAGCCGGTGCTTTCCCAAATGGGAGGGCACCGGCTTTTTTTGGCATTGCCGCACGGGGCGTGCGGCGCTTGGGCGATTATATTCTGTTGAGCTTTACGCTTTTGTGGTAAACCACCAGCGAGATGGCAGCCGTCAAAAACTCTGTCAGCCAGAAGGCATGCCAGATACCGTCTGCGCCTGCAAAGTGACAAAACAGCCAGGCCAGCGGCATGATGACAACAATGTAGCGGCACAGGGAAATCACCAGAGACTCTATCCCCTTGCCAAGCCCCTCCAGAGCGCCGGAGACAACAACCGAAATCGTGGATACCAGAAAGCCCGTGCAGATGATGCGCAGCGCTGCGGTACCGATGGCAATGGTTTCAACATTAGTGCTGAACAACCCCATCAGCTGCTCCGACAAGACGAGGCATAGCAGCGTGCCGGCGGCCATAATGGCGGCGCACATGGCCATGGCAGTGCGGTAGACCTTTTTGACACGGCCATACTCCCCGGCACCATAGTTATAGCCAATGATGGGGCGAAGCCCCTGCACGATGCCGTTTGCCGGCAGATACAGGAAGGTCTGTAATTTATAATAGATGCCCAGCACAACGATATAGCTCTGTGAATAGACTGCCAACAGAGAATTAAGAAAGGTGATGAGCACCGACGGCAGCGCGAGATTTAAAACGGCGGGCACGCCGATCGAGTAAAGCTGCAGCCCCATTCTGGGGTTGAAATGCAGGCAGCTGCGGCGCAGATGTACGGGAATCGGACGGACAAAATAGATGATGAGATAGAACACCACCTGCATCATCTGACCGATGCCGGTAGCCAGTGCGGCACCGGCAATCCCCATCTCCGGGAAAGGGCCGATGCCGAAGATGAGCAATGGGTCCAGAACAATGTTGCAGACAGAGCCGAGCGACAGCCCTGCCATCGTGATCTTCATGCAGCCTACAGCTTGAAATATCTTTTCAAAAGCCATAGCAGCCATGATGATAACGGAAAAGAGAAACGCGATGCGCGCATAGGTAAGCCCCAGCGCAATAACGGTTTCATCCGTAGTGAAGCTGCGCAGGAAACGCGGTATGACGGCAATACCGGCAACGGAGGCAATGATGCCGTGCAGCAGGGACAGCACCATGCCGTGCGTCGCGGCGGTGTCAGCCTTCTCCTGATTGCCAGCCCCCAGATGCAGTGAAATCAACGCGCTGATGCCGATGCTGAAGCCGATGGCAACGGCGTTGATGAAGTTCTGCACAGGATAGACCAGCGAGAGGGCTGTCATAGCCTCCTCGCTGATGCGGGCCACATACAGGCTGTCCACAATGTTGTACAGCGCACTGACCAGCATGGAAGCGACCATGGGCAATGCCATGCTGGTCAGCAGCGGAAATACAGGTTTTTCTTTCATAAAGGTATCGTTCATACGCGTGCACTCCTTTTTTTGCACAAAAATCGCATAGAAAAAGCCACACAATGACCGGCTTGCACGGGTCATTGTGTGGCGAAAAGTAGTATCGGAACTGTAAAAATCCACACTGTGTTTTAGTAGAAAATAGTATACACAATGCCGCAAAATTTGTCAAGCAACTTGCATAGGGTGGGCAAAAACGGTACAATAAAGGCAATCCATGTACGATGCGGAGGGTGTTTTATGAAAAAGGTTCTGGTTTCCGGTGCGGGCGGCTTTGTGGGGGCGCGTATCATGACCCAACTGGCCGATCGGTATGAGCTGTGCAGCTTTCCGAAAGGAATGCTCGCCGCAGCAAACGAAACAGCAGTACAGGAGCATATCTGCCGAACACAGCCAGATGTGATCCTGCATACAGCGGCGATTTCTGACACGGGCTACAGTGAAAAGCATCCTGAGGAATCCTACCGCGCGAATGTTTTGCTCCCGCTTTGGATGGCACAGGCGGCAAAACGCGTAGAGGCAAAGCTGATATGCTTCAGCTCCGATCAGGTGTACACGGGCCTTAACGAAAACGGGCCGTTTGCAGAGGAACAGCCGCTCTGCCCTGCAAATGTCTATGGGCGCCACAAGTGGGAGGCTGAGCAGCGGGTGCTGTCTGCCCTGCCTGATGCCGTGATGCTGCGTGCGACCTGGATGTATGATCTGCCGGGGTACGGCCTGCCGATACGCGGAAATTTTGTGCTGAACCTGCTCACTGCGGCTATGAGGCAGCAGACGGTGCGATTCTCCTGCCATGACTATCGTGGCATCACCTATGTGCGCGAGGCCGTTGAAAAGCTGACGCAGGTTATGGAGCTGCCGGGAGGTATTTATAATTTCGGCAGCGAAAATGACTGCGATATGTATGAAACGGCGCTGCGCGCCTGCGAACAGCTGAATATCCGCCCTGACATAGAAAAGCAGGATTGGAAGCGCAGTCTGCGAATGGATGGCGGTAAGCTTCGCGCAGCGGCAGGAAGCGGCTTCTCCGATTTACAGACCGGGTTGATGCAGTGCCTGCAGGACTACGGCTTACAGATGTAATAAAAAACACCCGCCGGAGACGCTCCGGCGGGTGTTCTGCTGCTTGCTACAGCCCAATGTTTGGTCCGAGTGGCGAGAGTCGAACTCACGGCCTCTTGAACCCCATTCAAGCGCGCTACCAAACTGCGCTACACCCGGTCGAACCGGGCTGTCTCAAGTCAGCCTAATTATTATAGCGAATCGAGAGCGAAATGTCAACACCTATTTTGAAAAAATATGCAGAACAAAATCAAATCAAAATAAAAAATCGCTGAACCAAAACGGCTCAGCGATTTTGCTGATTGTCACAGCCCAATGTCTGGTCCGAGTGGCGAGAGTCGAACTCACGGCCTCTTGAACCCCATTCAAGCGCGCTACCAAACTGCGCTACACCCGGTCAACCGAGCTGTCTCAAGTCAGCTTAATTATTATAGCGAATCGAGAGTGAAATGTCAACACCTATTTTGAAGAAATATCTAAAAATAAAAACAGCGTATATTCCAACGAATCTACGCTGCTTTTTATGGTGGAGCTGACGGGAGTCGAACCCGTGTCCGAAAAGAAATCGGTTAGAGTATCTCCGGGCGCAGTGTGTTTATTGGATTTCCCTTGGTGCGGGCGAGCACACACGCACTACACCTTGGTAGCTTCATAAATTCATGCCGGGCCGCAAAGCTTAAGCCCGTTCACGTTCAGTACCTAATCGACGCCCTGACCCTATGCGGTACTAACACAGGCAGGACGGTAGCGCCTAATTAGGCAGCTACGGCAACAGGATAATTGTTGTCAGTTAATTTAAGTTGGCGCTTTTATCGTGGGTCACCGCCACGGCCCGCTGCTCACGCCTCTCTCTCCCCGTCGAAACCATTACAGCCCCGCATATTCGGTGGGGTGTCCCCCACCGGGAAAGTGAAGTGAAAACAACCTTATCGCTGCGTTTTCATAGCGCGGTCAATATCGCGCTTGGCATCGCGCGCCGCAGCAGACGCACGCTTGTCATACAGCTTTTTGCCCTTACACAGGCCCAGTTCCAGCTTGACGCGACCTTTTTTGAAATAGAGCGACAGCGGAACCAGCGTGTATCCCTGCAGCTTGATTTGCTGGCTCAGACGGCGGATCTCTGCCTTGTGTGCCAGCAAACGCCGCGGGCGGCGCGGATCTTTATTGAAGATGTTTCCCTGCTCGTAAGGGCTGATGTGAATGCCCTTTGCAATCAGCTCCCCATCGTCAATATCGGCCCAGGAATCCTTCAGGTTTACCCCGCCGGCGCGCAGACTTTTGACCTCGGTGCCGACCAGCTCGATGCCGGTCTCCAACGCCTCGATCACAAAGTACTCATGGCGTACCTCGCGGTTGACGGCAATCATTTTTTTTCCGCTTTTGTCCTCAGCCATGGGTACACCTCCTTTGCACTGGCAGGATACTCATTGTAGCGCACCTGCGCTTAAAAGTCAAGAAAAATTGTGTCACAGCTCGCCGCGGCCTGCCATGGCGCGGTAAAGGGTGGTTTCATCGGCATATTCCAGACTGGAGCCGACAGGCAGGCCGTAGGCAAGGCGGGTCGTTTTGACGCCAAGCGGCTTGATAAGCTTGGCGATATACATGGCGGTGGCTTCCCCCTCGACCGTGGGACTGGTGGCCATAATGACCTCCTTGACGGTGTCATTCAGGCGGGCCAGCAGCTCCTTGATGCAGAGCTGATCGGCACCGATACCGTCCATGGGCGAGATTGCGCCGTGCAGTACATGGTACAGACCATTATACTCATGGGTACGCTCGATGGCCTTGATGTCGCGGGGGGATTCTACCACGCAGATCACGCTGCGGTCCCGCTTTTGGGACGCACAGATCTTGCAGACATCACCTGTGGTGAAGTCCTGACAGATACGGCAGCGGTGCAGATCTTTTTTGGCGTGCTCGATAGCCTGAGCCAGCTCCATCGCCTGTTCCGCAGGCATGGACATGACCTGATAAGCCATCCGCACGGCGCTTTTGCGGCCGATACCGGGAAACCGGGCGAACTGGTCAACCAGATTTTCCAGCGGCTCCGTTTTTTGAAACATGGTGTGCCTCTCAGCCCAGGCCGGGGATGTTCAGACCGCCGGTCATCTTGGACATTTCCTCCTCGGAGTCCTTGTCAACCGCAGAAGAAGCGCTGTTGACAGCAGCTGCGATGAGGTCCTCCAGCATCTCGATATCGTCCGGATCAACAGCCTCAGGCTTGATCTTGACGGCGGTGATCTCGTGCTTGCCGTTCATCGTGACAGTGACCATCTCACCGCTGGCGGTGCCGGTATATTCCTTGGCCTCCAGCTCCTCCTGTTTGGCGCGGATATCATCCTGCATCTTCTGGACCTGACGCATCATGGCGTTGGGATCGGGACGGCCGTAGCCTTTGGGCAGTCTTGCTTTCATAGGTTTTTCCTCCAAATAAATTTACTTGTCAATGATTTTCAGGTCAACGCCCAGCGCCTGCATGGTGTGCAGGGTTTCATCCAGACTGACAGCGGGGCTGCTGTTTTCGGCGGCTTTCGGCTCTTCATAAGGGCCGATGCTGTACTTGGTTTTGGAAACGCGGTAAATCGCTTCCTTCAGCCGCTTGCTGACCTCGCGGTTGCTGCGGATATAATCCCGGAAGGCATCGCTGCATTCAAACAGCACACGCTTTCCGTCACAGTAGGCTTTTGTGCCCCGCAGAAAAGAAATCAGCATGGCATCATTCTCTTCAAGGTCGGACAGCACAGCAGGCCAGAAGCCGAACGGCTCCAGCGGGCCGACAGAACGCGCCGCCTCCGCTTTGCGCGGTGCGGGCTTAGGGACGGCGGGCTGTGCGGCCGGCACAGTCTGTTGGGGCGCGGGTTGTAGCTCGGGCTGCAGGAACGGCGGGTCGTCATCAATGGGCGGCGGCAGATCATCCGGCTCAGCCGAAGCAGCAGACGCAGTGCTTGACTGCGCAACCGGGGGCACGATGGCAGCAGCCGGCTGCACGGGCGGTGCAGATGCAAAGGCCTGCGGTGCTGCGGGGGCCGCGACCTGCTGTACCACAACAGGGGCTGCGGCAGTGATCTCCGGCTGCGTCAGCGAAAAGACAGCCAGCTCCAGTTCGATGCGCTGGTCGGTGCCGCGGCTCATCTTCTCAAGTGCGGAGCCGAAGGCGTTGATGGCGCGGATGGCATCGCCCTGCGGGAAATCCTGGCGCTGATTGTAGGCAGCCTCCTCCTCGGGAGAGATACCGGCCAGCAGTGCCGTGCCGCCCGGCAGGGCGCTGAGCATCAGGTTTCGGTAATGACCGGCAAGCTCTATGCAGAGGCGCCGCATGTCAACACTCTGCTGGCGCAGGGCGGCAATCTTTTCAAGCGCGGCAACCGAATCCCCGGCTGCAATCGCATCACTGATCTCAAACAGGTATCCCCTGTCTGTGACGCCTGCCATACGGCGTACCAGCGCTTCATCTACCTTATTATCCACACCGGCGCAGGTGTCGAGTATAGACAGTGCATCACGCATGGCACCATCGGCCAGGCGGCCAATCAGCTGTGCGGCGTTTTCGTCCAGATCGATTTTTTCCTGCCCGGCTACATAAAGCAGGCGCTTGGCAATGTCATCTGCCGTGATACGGGTGAAATCGTACCGCTGACAGCGGCTCAGGATCGTGACAGGGACCTTCTGAACCTCGGTCGTTGCCAGAATGAAGATGACATGCTCGGGCGGCTCCTCCATCGTTTTCAGCAACGCATTGAAGGCTGCCGTGGAGAGCATGTGGACCTCGTCAATGATATAGACCTTGTACTTGCAGACCGAGGGCAGATACGCCACCTCGTCCCGCAGGTCGCGGATGTCGTCAACGCCGTTGTTGGAGGCAGCGTCCATCTCGATGATGTCCATGACAGCGCCGGAGTCGATACCCTTGCAGATCTCACATTCGCCGCAGGGGTCAGGGCTGGAGGTATCCAGACAGTTGACCGCCTTGGCGAAGATCTTGGCGCAGGTCGTTTTGCCGGTGCCGCGGGTGCCGGTGAACAGATACGCATGGCCGATGCGGCCCGCTGCGATCTGGTTTTGCAGGGCTGTGACGATGGCTGTCTGGCCGACAACATCTGCAAAGCGCTGGGGGCGCCATTTGCGGTATAAGGCGCGGTACATCTGCCCACCTCCCGTTAAGATACAAATAAAGCGGGCAGAGCACGCGGCTGCGCTGCTTTGCGTACAGATGCAGGCTTGACCGCGGCACTGTGCAAGCACCGCTTAATGCTGCTCGGTTCCCCGCCTGACATGGTTCACAGGCTGCCCACGCGCGGGACCTGCATCTGTACGCGAAACAGCGCAATTCAGCCCTGTCCGCTTTTAGTATTATACAATAAGTCCCGGATAAATGCAAGCGTTTTCCGTCAATCTTCCTGCAGGCGCTCCACCATCTTGTAAAGGGACTCAGCACTGTTGAAGTTCTGCGGCATGATCTCAGAGGCGGGGATAGAGATGTCATACGCTTCATTCAGTGCGGAGATGATTTGCAGGATGTCGAAGGAATCGAGAATGCCGTCATCGATCAGCGTGGTGCAGGTCGTGAAATCTACATCCTCCTTGATCTCGCTCAGGATTTCCAGTAATTGTTCCATAATAATGCTCCTTTTTGGTTTACATATCCCCCAACGGGGTGTTGAGGGGGTGAGTTGGTGTGAGGGCGCGGACAAGCTGCGGCGCGCCGTTTTGCCACAGTACGATCTGCGGCAGGTCGCGGCTGAGGAAAAGCCCCAGTCCCTCTGTGACAGAGTAAGCGCCGGCATTTTCAAAGACGAGCAGGTCGCCGGGCTGCAGCCCGGTCAGGGAGATGCTGCGCACCAGAACATCGTTGGTCGTACACAGGCTGCCGCAGAGTGTCCAGTCCTGCTGCGTCCCCTGCTGCGCGGCAAAATGGCGCAGGTGCGGGCGCTTCATTCCCATGATCTGTCCCAGATAGTTCAGGTGGTTCATGCCGCCGTCCACTATGCAGTAATGCTGGCCGTCATGATCCTTGCAGTCCATGGCGGTTGTCAGGTAAAAGCCGCATTCGGCGGTGTAAAAGCGGCCCATCTCAACAGTCAGGTGCGCCCACCCTGCAGCCTCCTGCAGTGCAGGGGCGAGGGCTCTGGCAGGGGCAAGGGTGTCGGTGAAGTCATCGCCGTCAAAGTACGGCACAGGCAGGCCGGGGCCATATTCCAGCTCCGGCAGGCGCAGGCCGAAGGTCTGCTCGATCTCATCATAAAGCGCCTGCAGCATGGTCAGCTCTTTTTGCTGGGAGGTCAGCTTTTTGCGCTGGGTGCCGACAAAATAGTGAATGCCGATAAAGTCAAGATCCGGTGTTTCTGCGCGGTTTTTTAAGGCGGAAAAAAGATCCTGCTTCGACATGCCGAACTGACTGCCGGCGTTCAGCCGCAGCAGCACAGGCAGACGACGGCCCGCCGCGCGGGCAGCCTCCTGCAGATAGCGGACCTGCAAAAGGGATTCTGCGGTGTAGTTTCCGGCACCGTCTGCGACGGCACGGGCAATGTCGGCAGGTGTTTTGTTGACGCCGGAATAGATGACACGCGCATCCGCTGCCTGCAGGCTCTCACATACGGACAGCTCGCCGGGGCTGCATACCTCCAGCCGCGCAGTGACGGCGGACATGGCGGGCAGCAAAAACGGATTGGCCTTGATGGAATAGCAGAGCTTAATGTCCGGGCCGAATACCTCCTGTATAGCGCGCACACGCGCCTGCAGGGCATCTGCATCAAAGACAAAGGTCGGCGTGCCGTAGGCGGCCGCAAGCTGCTGCAAAATGGCATCTGTCATTTTCGGGCTCCTTTTTTGGTCAGTGCGGCCAGTGCCGTGCGGTCGATCTTGCCGTTTTTGTTCATCGGCAGCTCGTCCAGCTGCAGGGCCGTGTTCGGCTGCATAAAGGGCGGCAGGGCTGCTTTGAGCGCGGCCAGCAGGGCCGCTTTTTCGCAGCTGCCGGTATAGAACAGGTGCAGCCGTTGCTTCTCTGCATCAAAGATGCAGCAGGCGCGCGTCACAGCATCGCAGCGCATGGCTGCGGCCTCGATCTCGCCCAGCTCTACGCGATGCCCCATGTGCTTGATCTGAAAATCCTTGCGGCCTATGTAATAGAACTCCCCCGCCGCATCGCAGCGTGCAAGGTCGCCTGTGCGATAGATGCGCTCATACCAGCGGGTGTTCAACGGATTTTGGGTGAAGGCTTGCGCCGTGCGGGCCGGGTCGGCGTAGTAGCCAAGCGCCAGCGCCGTGCCGGAGACACACAACTCCCCTGCCTGGCCGGGTTCGGTGACAAGGCGGTCATTTTCGTCCAATAGAAACACCTTTTCATTGGGGAAGGCGTGTCCGATGGGAAGCACCTCCTCCGGGGCAAAGACACGGTCCGGCAGGATGTAGTAGGTGCAGTTGCAGGTGATCTCAGTAGGGCCGTAGAGGTTTACGAAACGGGCCTGCGGCAGGGCGGCCTTCCATTTGTTGAGATGCTTTATGGGCATGACCTCGCCGCTGAACAACACCTGCCGTATTGCGGTAGGCACGCGGTAGCCGAAACCGTTCATGATCGAGACAAAACACATCGCGCTGACAGCCCAGACCAGCGTTGTGACCGCATGATCTGCCAGATAGTCCATCAGCTTGGTGGGCTGGCTGAAATAGGCACGCGGGATGATCTGCACCTTGGCACCGGTGTATAAGGCGGTGTAGAGATCCTTGACTGAAACATCAAAGTCAAACGGAGCCTGATTGCCGAGAATATCCTGCGCTTTTATGCCAAAGATGGCGGCAAACTGCGGGATAAAGTCCAGCACCGAGCGGTGGCTGACCGTGACCCCCTTGGGAACGCCGGTGCTGCCGCTTGTAAAGTTGATGTACAGCGGGTCTACATCCACAGCCTGCGCACGGCGTGCAGCCAGCAGCGAAGGCTGTACCGCTGCTGTGAGCAGATCCTCCAGCAGGTAAACGCTGCAGGAACAGCCGAGCGCCGCGGCGGCGTCCGCATGGTCGCGGTCAGTGATGAGCAGGCACGGCTGCAGTGTGCTCAGCACCTGCTGTGTGCGAGCGGCAGGCTGGCGGGTGTCCAGCACGGAATAGCAGCAGCCCGCATAGACAGTGCCGAGCATTGCGGCGAAAACCGGCGCGGATTTTTCCAGATAGAACGCGACCGGGCAGCGCGGCGCGGTATGACCGGCCAGAAAGCTGCCGGCGCGGCGGGCGTTTTCTGCCAGCTGCGCCCAGGTGTAGTCCTGCTGCGCATCGCCGACAGCGGCGCCCTCCGGAGTATGGGCTGCGGTAGCTTCAAGCCAATCCAGAATATTGGTCTGCATATAAAATCTCTTTTCTTAGAAGTTTGCGTAAAGGAAACCGGAGGTCTCGGTCACGCAGATGAAGCTGAGGGTGACCAGAAACATTACAAGGTAGTAAAGACCCCAGCGCAGGGCAAGCGGCAGCCGCTGAACCTCTGTATACGGCTCGCGGCCCAGCTCTGCAATCAGGCTGTGAACAAAGACCAGCACAGTGCTGATGGCAACGATGCCCCACGCCGGCCCCGTGACAGCGGCAAAGGCGGCGGGAGCCTCAGCAGTCAGCGCCTCGGGGCGGAAGCTCACAAAGGTGTTGCGCAGATAAGCGGCTCCGAGGGAAAGCCCCAGCCGATCAAAATACCAGCCGATATTAACGATGACGAAGGTCCGCAGGATGCGGAAGATATGCCATGTACGGCTCTCGGTGGGGATATGCAGGGCGGTGTTCATTTTTTTGAAGGCAGGCTCGAGCAGATCGGCAAGGGCGATGACCATACCGTTATACAGGCCCCATACAAGATAATGTGCCTGCGGACCGTGCCAGATGCCGACTACGGCGAACACCAGCAGGTTGGCAACTGCAGCCGGCAAAACACGGCCGAAGTGCTTGCCCCAGTGCCCGGTGGCCCATTTGCCGAATCGCTGCATCGGCTTGGTCAGCGCGAACGGGTAGAACAGATAATCACGCATCCATGCGCCGAGGGAGATATGCCAGCGCCGCCAGAAATCTCCCAGCGAGGTGGAAAAATACGGCTGGCGGAAGTTGGGCATCATCTCAATGTCGAACAGTTGCGCGACACCCAGCACCATGTCGATGCCGCCGGAAAAATCCGCATACTGCTGCAGCGAATAGAGCAGGATCGCCAGCAGTGCCATCGACCCGGCGAGGGTGGGATCGTTCCGGTCAAGGATCGCGGCAATCGTAGGCGCAGTCAGGTTGGCAATGGCATACTTTTTCATCGCACCGAACAGGATCACAAAGAGGGCACGCTTGGTGCGCTCCCACTCCCAAGAATGCGCGGCGGTCAGTTGGGGCTCCATTGCTCCGTACCGGTTGATGGGGCCTTGGATCAGCTGCGGAAAAAATGAAATAAACAGCAGAAAACGGGCGGGGTTCTTTTCAGCCGGGTGGCGGCCGCGGAAGCAGTCAATCAGATAACCAATCGCCTGAAAGGTATAAAAGCTGATGCCGAGCGGCATGACCAGCCCCAGAGCCGAGGGTGCGGTGGCCGCCACCGCACCAGCCAGCAGGCGTACAAAATATGACCAATATTTAAAATAGCCCAGCACCAAAAAATTAGTGACCAGCACAAGCGCAACAACACCCTTTTTGCGGCGCTGCGTCTTGGCTTTGACAGCTTTCTTTTCGTCCTTTGTGATGCCGGGCGCTTTGCGCCGTGCGGCGCAGTCGGCGTCAAGGCGGGCAAGCCAGAGCCCGCCGCCCCAGACGGTCAGTGCGGTAAAAAACAGAAAGAAAATTCCCTGCCAACCGCTTGCCGCAAAAAAGACAAGGCTGATCGCCAGCAGGCAAAGCCACTGGCAGCGGCGCAGCACGGTGTAATACAGCACCAGCCCGACTGTGACGAGAAGGACAAATGCAAATGAGTAAATCTCCACAGTTTTCCTTTCTTTCTGTTAATAATCAACTTGCTGCTCATAGTAGCGTTCAAAAGGAACATCAGAGCCTACAACACGAGCATTAACGCGGAAGGTGTAGGTGCCGTGCTCCGTGACAGGATATTCAGCCCAAGAACGGTCTGTATAATTTGAAAAAGTGTGGTATTCTGTGTCATTAGGACCTTTGACAAGGTATTCATACTCTGCCTGTACACTGGGGCCGTGGTAGCAATTTGCAAGCAGAATAAATTTGTCACTATGCGATTCAATTAGAAAATAAACATTTGTGATATAATTTACCCGGGCTAAATATTCCTGCGGAGTTATAAATAGGGCATTGACATCCGCGCCGCTCTGACGCAACTGCAGAAACTTTGCCATCGACTGGCAGAAGGCTCGTCCGCCAGTTTTGTTCATGTGAGTATGATCGCTATAGTAGGAAAGCTCTTTATTTTTAAATAAAGAATCTTTTGCAAGATTAAAATCATAATAGGTCGCTCCGTGCGCCGCAAAAAAATCGCAGAAGGTCTGGTAGGTCTCAAAGTAATTTTCATAACTGACAATATCCAGTACCGGTTTCGGAGGACAAATTACAATCAAGTCAACATTATGTGTACGACATTGGTCGCAGATTTCAGCAAGCTCGTCATATCTTTTCTGTAAAAAGGTATGCGCAGAAAAATTCCATGTATTTTCAACACCAATGGTATCGAAATCAATCGTTTTATCTGGCGCATTCTGCCGATGGGATACATCGATTTCGCCAACAGAAGAGGCGGCAAAATTAGACTGTAATCGTTCTTTGATGTTTGCTGTCTCTTGTGTGATAGCCGCTTTCCAGTCTTTAGGCCAAGTACCGCTTTGCCAAGGAATAAGTGCGTTAAGTGAGGTGTCCTTGAAAAAGTTTGTTTTGCCTGTCATGTAGCGCAGTAATACGGAGGGAATCTGCGCTACAGGTGCAGTCTCCAGTTTACCATACAGAAAAGCATATTGAGCCTTTGGATAGGGGTCACTTCCCATATTGTAGTAATCCATAACCAAAATTGCGGTTTTGGGATGATGCTCCTGCAATATCGTATCGACTGCAATCTCAGTCATATCCCAGGATTGCATATTAGTTGCAAGACTACAGACGGATAGACCTGTGTTCTGGCTAAGTTCATCCTCTGGCAAGGCACAAGTAGCCAAGGACGAGCCGAAAACAGCCAAGTCGATGTCTGTTTTTTGATAATAGTTGCGCCACATGGCAAGGCTGGATCCATTGTCCGGCGGCATAAAGCAGCAGAGGATCAGATTTAAAAAGACGAAAATCGCCAGAAAAGCGGCGACCTTAGCAGCATGTTTCAAAAGAAAACTCCTGTAAACCACACAAAATAAGGAAAATGTACAAAAGCGCTAAACAAAGCTAGTATACCGCATTTTTACAGAAACTGCAAGGTGTATGGGGCATACCTGCATTTTTTACAACTTATTGCGAAAAAACCGCGTTTCATCAGCAAAACGCGGCGGTGGTATTATCCCAAAAGCTGTTTGGCCAGATCAGCGCTGGCCTTGGCATCTTTGCAGTAGTAATCGGCACCGATGCTGCGGGCGTAGTCCGGTGTAAGAACAGCGCCGCCCACCATGACCTTACAGTCTAATCCGGCGGCGTGCAGCGCCTCAATCGTGGCCTGCATATTGGGGACGGTGGTCGTCATCAGGGCAGACAGACCTACAAGCTTTGCACCCGTCTGTCGCACAGCCTCGACCACGCGCTCGGGGGCGACATCGCGGCCAAGGTCAAGCACATCGTACCCGTAGTTTTCCAGAATAACGCGGACGATGTTTTTGCCGATGTCGTGTACATCGCCCTTGACGGTGGCAATGACGATCTTGCCCTTGCTGCCCTGCGCCTGCCCGGAGGCGGCAATCTTCGCCTTGATGGACTCAAAGGCAGCCTGAGCAGCGGTGGCTGCCTGCAGCAGCTGCGGCAGGAAAACCGTTCCCTTTTCAAAGCCATCCCCCACGGCGTCCAACGCGGGAATCAGAGAGGTGTTTACGACATCGAGCGGCTCCCGCATCGTCAGGGCGGCGTCTGCGGCCGCGCGGGCCTCGGCCTTTAAGCCGCGCCGCACCGCCTCAAACAGTGCATCTCCGCCCGGGGCGGCCGCGCCGACCTCGGCCACGGTGGCGGCGGACTTGCTCGTCTGGGTGGTCTGGATCTGTACATCGGCGTAGGCGGCTACATAGTCGGAGCTTTGCTTGTCCTGACTTGTCAGCACTCGGTAGGCGCGCACGGCGGCCATCATCTCCGGCGTGTTGGGATTCATGATGGCAAGGTCAAGCCCCGCCGCCATGGCCATTGTCAGGAAGGTGGTGTTCAGATAGCCACGGCACGGCAGACCAAAGCTGATGTTGGAAACGCCCAGCACCGTGCGCACACCTAACTCCTTTTTGCAGAGGGTCAGCGCCTCCAGCGTCTGAACGGCACCCTCCTGCTGGGCGCTGGCGGTCAGCGTCAGGCAATCAATGTAAATATCCTCATTCGGGATACCGGCCGCATTGGCGGCAGCGGCAATGCGTTTTGCAATGGCAAAACGCCCTTCGGCGTCAGCCGGGATGCCATGCTCGTCCAGTGCCAGGCCGACAACGGCAGCGCCGTATTTCTTGCATAGGGGTAGGATGGTGTCCAGCGTCTTCTGCTCACCGTTGACCGAGTTGACGATGGGCTTGCCGTTGTAGATGCGCAGCGCGCGGGAAAGAGCCTCCGGATTGGAGGAATCGAGCTGGAGCGGCAGATCCGTGATGGCTTGCAGGTCCTTGACAAGCTGCTCCAGCGTGGCGGCCTCGTCAATACCGGGCAGACCGGCGTTGACATCCAGCACCTGGGCACCGACCTCGGCCTGGGCTACGGCTTGGGCGCAGGGATAGGCGCTGTCACCGTCCCGCAAAGCCTGCTGCAGCCGCTTTTTGCCGGTGGGATTGATGCGCTCTCCCACAACGGTGATGCCGTCCACCTCGACAAAGCGAACCGGCGTACACAGACAACTGCGGCGGATAGGGATCTTGTCAGCAGGAACCAGCGGGGCAAAGGTCTCCCGCAGCTTGGCGATGAAGTCAGGCGTTGTGCCGCAGCAGCCGCCCACCATGGAAACGCCGATCGAGGCATAAGCTTTCATCTCTGCGGCAAATTCCGCGGCATTCAGGTTGTAGCTGCCGTCCGGGTTGGGCAGACCGGCATTGGGCTTGACAAAAACCGGTACACCGGCCGGGACGCTGCGGCAGAGCCGCTGTGCAAACGGCAGGATCTCCTTGGGACCCAGCGAGCAGTTGATGCCCACGGCATCGGCACCGAGACCGGCTGCCGTGACGGCGTAGCTTTCCACCGTACAGCCGGTAAAGGTGCGGCCGCGGCTCTCAAAGCTCATTGAGGTAAAGACCGGAAGGGCACAGTTTTCCTTGGCGGCGAGAATGGCCGCCTTCAATTCATACAGATCGGTCATCGTTTCAAGAAAGACAAGGTCCGCCCCGGCTGCCGCACCGGCACGGATGACCTGCGCAAACTCGGCGTAGGCATCCTCAAAGCGCAGGGTGCCGGCCGGGACCAGCAGCTCGCCCAGAGGGCCGATGTCCAAGGCTACCAGTGCACCGGTTTCTGCGGCGGCGCTGCGCGCACAGGCAATCGAGGCAGAAACGACCTGCTCGACCGTGCAGGGGCAACCTGCAAGCTTTTTGACGTTGGCACCAAAGGTGTTGGCCAGCAGGATGTCCGCGCCGGCGCGGGCGTAATCGGCGTGGATGGCAGTCAGAGTATCCGGCATTTCCAGAGCGGCCAACTCGGGCTTTTGCCCGGGCTGCAGGCCGCGGGTCTGCAGCTGGGTGCCCATGCCGCCGTCCAGAAGGACAAAGCGTTTACGGTCAAATACTTCACGGATCTGCATACGATTCTCCCCTATCGATCTTGTTTGAAACAGGTCGTGCCGCGCTTGCGGAACGAACAGGTATCCCGTAGATGGCAGGTCGCACAGCCTGCACGGGTGCCAGTCACGGGGTGATCGGCAATGCCTAAAATGGCGGTGGTGCTTTTGCGTGGGGTCAGCAGGTGCTGGGGGGTCACAGCCAGACCGCAGCCTCGCACACTGTCCACGGTCAGGCAAAGGGTATCGTTCAGTTCCAGCGGGCAGTCGCCGTAGCCGGGTGCATAGCGCCCCGTCATGAAAACGCCCTGCGCCTGCACAGCGGCGCGCAGCTCACTTTCCAACTCATCACAGACCTGCTCCAGCAGTACGGAGGCCAGTGCATCGGCGGCGGTTGCCAGCGCAATGTCGGATACCTCCATCCGGCGCAGCAGCTTGTCGATCTCAGACCCAAGAGTCGCAGCCAGCAGCAGCACCTCCCCACAGCCGAGCAGGTGGCGGGTAAGATCTGTGCCGCAGTCCTCAAGCGGCAGTGCTGTGCGCGGCAGGCGGCGGTATACGGCGCGCGGAGCAGCCGCTGCCAGCACCTGCTCCTCTGCCTTGTCCAACAGGGCTGCGGTAGCGGTGTCCGGCGTCCAACCGGCGGCCCCCATATAGCGCAGCGCTGTGGCGCGGTCAATGGCGGCGGGCTTGCGGCGCTCCATTACAGCAGATCCCGGATGCCGTCGTAGACCTTGGCGGCCACGGCGGCATCGTTCATGGCATACAGGTGGATACCATCGGCACCGCCCTCGATCAGATCGCGCAGCTGTTTGACAGCATAGTCGATGCCGGCATCATACAGCGAGGCCGGATCGTCCTGATAGCGGGAGATCATACGGGTAAACTCCGAGGGCAGGCTGGCCGAGGAAAGTGAAACCGTGCGCTCGATCTGGCTGCGCTTGACGATCGGCATAACACCGGCCGAAACAGGCAGCGTGATGCCGGCACGGCGCGCCAGATTGAGGAAGCGATAGAAATGCATGTTGTCAAAGAAAAGCTGGGTCACAAGATGCTCGACACCGGCGGCCTGCTTGATCCGCAGATTCTCAACATCGTGCAGCAGGGTGTCGGCCTCGGGGTGCCCCTCCGGGTAGCAGGCACCGTGTACCGAGAAATCAGGCTTCTTCCATTTGATGAAGGAAGTCAGGTCGCTTGCATGGCGGAAGTCCGGGCTTTCGGGGCGGGTGGGGCTGCGGTCGCCGCGCAGGGCCAGTACATCGCGGACACCGACAGCCTCGAGCTGGTCGAGGATCTCAGCCGCGCGGATCTGGTCGTTGCCCATGCAGATCAGATGCGCAAGCGTGGGGATCTGCAGCTCGTTCTGGATATAGTCGGCAACTTCGGCAGTGGAAACGCCGCCGGCAGAGCCGCCCGCGCCGAAGGTGACGCTGATGAACCCGGGGTTGAGCGTCTGCATCTGCTGCAGGGTGGCTTTCAGCTTGTCCATCTGGGTGGTCTGTCTCGGCGGAAAGCACTCGATCGAGAAAACACAGCGTTTAGCTTTGAATTGTTCGGTGATCGTCATTTGTAACTCCTTGTCGTTACGCCGCAGGCGCGCAGGCATCTGCGGTGGTCTCCACGCTGAGCGTGTTATTCTGCCATAGAAAGGTGAGGCTGCCCTCCTGATCGGTGCGGTACACCTCGGCCCCGGCAGCTGCAAAATTTTCAAGTGCGGCGCGGTGGGGGTGGCCGTAATCATTATCAAGCCCGCAGCTGACGGCCACGGCGGCAGGCCTGACAGCCTGCAAAAAGGCTGCACTGTTGGAGGTATACGACCCGTGATGCCCTGCCTTGTAAAGCACGGCATGCAGGGCGGGGCCGTAGGTATCAAGAAGCCGCTGCTCAGCGGCTTCCTCGGCATCGCCGGTGTCGAGAAAACGAAAGTCTCCGACCGTGAACATCGTACAGAGCGAAATATCGTTGACGCTTGCGGCATCTTCGCTGCCGCCCTGCAGAATCATGAGTGTGCCGCCGCCCAGCGGGTAGCGATCCCCGGACTCCGCAGTGATTAGCTCGGTGCCGCTTTCTGCGGCACATTCAGCCAGCTGGCGGGGCCAGTCAGCGGTATCATCGGCACCCGGCTCCCACAGCGGCAGCAAAAGCTGTTTGACCGGGAAATCGGAAAGCACCGCCCGGACATTGCCGGTATGGTCGGCGTGGGGATGCGTGAGCACCAGATAGTCCAGCGATTCGACATCGAGTGCATGCAGGTCGTAGAGCAGTGCATCCTCGGCCTCGGCGGGGCCGGTGTCGATCAGGCAATACACACCGTTCTGACAGATCAAAACGGCATCCCCCTGCCCGACATCCAGCACATACACGGCGGTGCTGCCGGGGGCAGGCTTTGGTACGCTTTCCTCCGTGCGGAGCGGTACGCCCAGCGCAGCGCGCAGCTGCTGCCAGTCTGGCAGAGGGCCGCGGCCGCCCGCCAGCTGAATGATAAAGGCAGAAAGCAGCAGCAAGCCAGCCAGCACAGCGGCTGCGATGCGCCAGCCCTTCTGCTTATTCATCATATTGACCGTTGAGCTTGCGCTCCTCCCACTGGGCTTTTGTCACCAGCACGGCACGGGGCTTGGCACCCTCATAGGGGCCGATGATCTTTTCCTGCTCCATCTGGTCCATGATGCGGGCCGCGCGGGCGTAGCCCAGCTTGCAGCGGCGCTGCAAAAGGCTGGTGCTGGCCTGTCCGGCCTCGATGACGCACTCAACAGCCTGCTCAAACATGGCATCCAGTGCGCCGCCTGCCTCGCCGTCATCGTCCCCGCCCCGCTTGCTGCCCTTTTCGGCAACGGCGCGGCGCTCCATCTCGGCTATCATTTCCTCATCGTACTGTGCGGTGGAGGTGGACTTGATAAAGCTCAGCACGGCACCGATCTCCTCATCAGTGACAAAGGTGCCCTGCACACGGACCGGCTTCGATGCGCCGACCGGCAGGAAGAGCATGTCACCGTTGCCCAGCAGCTTTTCGGCGCCGCCGGAGTCCAGAATGGTACGGCTGTCGATCTGGCTGGAAACGGCAAACGCGATGCGGCTGGGGATGTTGGCCTTGATAAGGCCGGTGATGACATCGACACTGGGACGCTGTGTCGCAACGATCAGGTGGATACCGGCGGCACGGGCCTTCTGCGCAATGCGGCAGATGTAATCCTCGACCTCCTTGCCGGCAACCATCATCAGATCCGCCAACTCGTCAATGACGATGGCGATATAGGGCAGATGCTCCATGCCCGTTTGGGCAGCCAGCTTGTTGTAGGCCTTGATCTCACGGACATTGTTCTCGGCAAAAAGCTTGTAGCGGCGCTCCATTTCAGCTACGCTTGCACCCAGCGCACCGGCTGCCTTGCGCGGCTCGGTCACAACGGGCATCAAAAGATGCGGGATGCCGTTGTACTCCGCAAGCTCAACGACCTTCGGGTCGATGAGGATGAGCTTGACATCCTCCGGGCCGGAGCGGAACAGGAAGCTGATGATGATAGAGTTGACACAGACAGATTTACCGCTGCCGGTAGAGCCTGCAATCAGCAGGTGTGGCATTTTGCACAGGTCAGCAACCTGCGCCGTGCCGGCAATATCCTTGCCAAGCGCCATCGTGAGGGGGCTGCGCATATTGATATAATTCTGGGATTCAAAAACCGCGCGGATGTTGACCGTGGAGCGGATCTTATTGGGAACCTCGATGCCGACTGCGGGCTTGCCGGGGATGGGGGCCTCGATGCGCACGCCTGCCGTGGCAAGATTCAGTGCAATATCATCGGAAAGGCTGGTGATGCGGCTGACCTTGATGCCCGCCTGGGGCTGCAGCTCATACCGGGTGACAGAGGGGCCGCGGCAGATGTCGAGCATCGTGGTCTTGACGCCGAAGCTGTCCAGCGTATTTACCAGAATATCAGCGTTTTTCTTCATCTCGCGGGCGGCTCCGGCCTCGTCATCGGGGCGGGTCGCGTTGAAGAGATTCAGCGACGGATAGCAGTAGGGCTCAGGCGGCTGTTCCACGGAGGTGGGCAGGCGCATGGCGTTCGGGTCAGCCTTCGCCGCACAGGGCGGTGTATGGACCGGCGCACCGGCCGAGTTGCCGACGGCAGTGCTGACCTGCACGCGGGCAGCCTGCCCCTGCTGAGGTACGGTAAAGCTGCTCTGGGTCGTCTCGGCAGCCGGGCGGGTCATGGGCTGTGCTGCGGATGTGCTGTTGGCAGCGGGAGCCGCTGCAGGCTCTGCCGCCATAGCGTCCAGCATCTCGGACACCGAGCGGCCGGATTCCCAGGCGGCGCTGACTGCGCTGCCCGTATCACTGAAGCTGCCGCCCAGCGTCGGAATCGGTGCGGCAATGGGGGCTGCCGGGGCTGCGGGAGCGGGCGTACCCAGCGGGGGCATGTCCTTTGCAGCCATACCGGCGGCAAGATCCGCCGGAGAGAGCACTACGGTATCGCCCTGTACCCGCCCGGTCATGTCGAGCTGCGGCAGCTGTACGGGGGTCTGCTCCGGCTCCTCCTCCACAGGGATAAGCGGTGTGTCAAAGCGCGGCTCCTGCGGCACCGGGGTCAGCGGGGTCTCAAACTCTGCAGGCACAGGCAGTTCAAGGGTTGTCTCGGCGCTGACCTCCTGCGGGGTGTAGTAGGGGGCATGTCCGCTGACGGCACGGTTGATCAGTGCGTCCAGCTCATCAATGGGCTGCTGGGCAGCCGGTGCAGCAGCGGGCGATGCCGGTTCCTCGGCAGGCTCTAGCTGCAGCTCAAAATCCTCCTGCGGGGCAGGCGCGGGCTGCGGCGGCTGGGCGTAATGGAGCGGGCCGCTGGCCTTGCCGGACAGGGGGTCCATGCCGAAGGTGCCGCCCGGCCCGATGCTGACCGGCTCAAGCGGGTCGTTGGCCTCCGCCTTGCGGCGGGCGCTTTCGGTGCTGGACGGGCCGAGGTCTACATCAAAGCCCGGGCGTGCTGCGGCAGACTGCGCAGTAAAGGGGGCTTCGGGCGTGACCGGTGTGACGGGGGCTGTGTACGGCTGCCGGGACGGTGCAGCCTGCTGCTTCGGGAAGCGGCTGGTGTCAGCAATGACATCATAGACAGGATGGTGCGGCCGGGTGGCGGAATCGGGCAGCGCACCGGTCAGGTTCTCAACGCTCTCCTCCTCCGGTGCAGCGTTGAAAAGCCGGGTGTCGTAGGCTGTTTCAGCGGCAGCGCGCTCCTGCTGGCGCGTTTGAAAGGCTTTATACCGCGCGTCCAGAAAGAGGACAATATCGACCGGGGTGATGGCAAAAAAGAACATCACACCCAGCAGAAGGACGAGCAGCATAATAATATTGGAAGCCGGACGGCCGAACAGCGCCAGCAGGGTGGCGCCGATGGGGGCACCCAGAACGCCGCCCTCCCAGAAATAGGTGCCGCCGCGGGTGAAGAGCATCTTGATGATCTCCCCTACCTTGAGGCTTTCCACATTCAGCTTGGAGAAGATGACCGGCACGCTGGCGCAGAGAATCCCCATCAGGGAGACCTTCCCCGCAAAGAGCGCTACGCGGTAGCCGGAGGCCAGCAGATAGGCAAGATACAGCAGAAACGGCCCGACCAGATAGGTCGTGATGCCGAAGATGCCAAAATACCAACTGCGCAGCGTGCTCCAGAAATTCTGGCCGGGCACCAGCACAAGCGCTACGCACAGCAGGCCAAGGCCTACCAGCAGAACACTGCGGGTAAGGTTCGGGGTCTGCGCACGGCGCTGGGCGCGGCGGGACGGCTGCCGTTCATGCCCGGCACTGCTGCGTGCGGACGCAGTGCGCCCCGCATTGCTGCGGGAGGTACCTTTGGCAGAGCCGGAGCGCTTTTTGGTGCCGGAGCTCTTTGTGGATTTTTTGCCGGAACGAGATTGTGCCATGGTATTGCTTTTCCCTCTCTTGCTTTCTCAAAAAACGATATGCATACAGTTTATAATAATACAGCCTGCATATACAGGCGGATAAGGACATACGACTTTTATTTTATCACGATTGAAAAACCTTGTAAAGTGAAATGCTGTCTTAAGAATGTGAAATGGAGATACAAAAAAAGAAATCCCCGCCCTGAGGGATGGGCGGGGATTTACAAGAAAGGAGGAGAAGAACACATGAAAAATGTGGTTAAAGCTATTTGACTTGGGGTTCATTTAGCTTGCAACTAAATTGTAACTGTTTTGTCACCGAATGTCAAGAGTGTTTTGTCATTTTTTTGTAATTTCTCAATTTATTCACAAATGGGCAGGCAAAGCTCGGCGCAGCCGCCGGGTGTGTTGGATACCCGCAGGGTACCGCCATGGGCTGCAGCGGTCCTGCGTGCAGAATACAGTCCCAAGCCCTGATGGGCACTGTCGCTGCGCGCGGCATCTGTGTAGAACATCTCCCCCGCCCGGGCCAGTGCTGCGGCGGTAAAGCCGGGGCCGGTATCGGTCACGCGCAAAATAAAGCGGTTGTTTTCCCTTGCAACGGTCAGGGTGACGGTTCCGCCGCGCGGAGTGTGGGCGGCGGCGTTGTCCAAAAGGTTTTCCGCAGCACGCAACAGGTCGTTTTCTGCAGCACGGATCGTCCCCTGCCATTCCTCCTGTAGTATAAATTGGATTCCGGCAGGCGCGCAGAGGGCGCGGGCTGTCTGCGCCAGCCGTTCCGTGAGGGCGTGGCTGGCCAGCGATGTTTGTACGGCAGGTGCTGCGCCGGCTGTGCGCAGAGCGGCCAAATAGTGGCGTGCGCGCTCTGTGCCGCGCAGGATGGCTTCGACCTGTGTCTGCTGGTCGGCGGACAGAGCATCCTCGGCCAGCAGGTCGGCGTTGCCTTGTATGACGGTCAGCGGTGTTTTTAAGTCATGGGCTAATGCGGCGATCTGCTCGGTGCGCTGCTGCTCCATCCGCCACTGGCTTTGCAGGCTGTCCGTCAGTTCGCGGCCCATCGTCTGTAAGGCCTGTAAGGTGGCGGCAAATTCCCGGATGCGCACGCCGTCCGTGTCAATTTGCTCCAGCTGCCGGGCGGCAATAGCATCTACGGCCGCGTTCAGCCGGGCAGTCTCTGCGGCAAAGGCGCGCACGGTGCAGTGGGTCTGCCAGCCCAGCCAAACGAGGATGAGCACCGCCAGCAGCAAAATATAGCAGGTCTGGAAATCCGGCAGCGTGTCCCGCAGGGCCGGGTCAGCGTAGGGCAAGGCATAGTCGTACTGTAAAAGGCAAAAGCTTCCGTCCGCCATTTTAACATCGTACTGGTACTGCATCAGCACCAGATTGCCGCTGCCGCCGTGAAAGGCGTTGAGGGCAATTTTCAGATGCCGGTCATCCATGTTGGTCTGCAGCACTGCGTCATTCTGCACCACAGCCCAGCGGCATAAGTCGCTGATCTGCAGGGAATCGAAGGTGTCTGCCGTCATCGAGGCCACGGTCTCCCGGGCCTCGGCACAGGCCTGGGCAGACGCCACGGCAGGCAGCAGAAAACCGATGTTTATCAGCTGCATAAAAATGCCCCACCAGAGCACCAGAATCAGAGCGCACCCGCCGCCGCACAAAAGGAGATACCGCAGCAGAACACTGCGCAGGGATGTCAGTTTTCGTTTTGCCATTGGTAGCCTACTCCCCATATCGTTTGCAGCACCTCCCCTGCCCCGGCCGCGCGCAGCTTGGCGCGGATGTTCTTGATGTGCTGGGTGATGGCCGTGTCATCCGCTGTACCATCGTAACCGAACACCGCTTCATAGATTTGTTCTTTGGAAAAGGTCTGCCCTGCATGGAGGGTCAGCAGCTCGCAGATAGCGTACTCGGATTTTGTCAGGTGCAAAGGCGTGCCGCCAACGCTGGCTTCCTTGGCGGAAAGATCCAGCGCCACCCCGCCGCGGGTGATCTTATGGGACGGTGTGCGGTTCTGCCGCCGCAGGTGTGCTGCAACACGCGCACGCAGCTCCGCTATGCGGAACGGCTTGGTCAGGTAATCGTCCGCGCCAAGGCCAAGGCCTGTCAGCACCGACGGCTCATCGGTACGCGCGGTCAAAAATAAGATCGGCGCGTCTGTCTCGGCGCGGATGCGCCTGCAGACGGCGAAGCCATCCTCGCCGGGCATCATCACATCCAGCAGGATGCAGTCTGCCCAGCGGCAGAGCGTATCGGTCAGCTGCGTGCCGGAGGTGCGCGTTTCTACGGTGTGGCCGTCACGCTCAAGCGCTGTTTTTAGCAGCGTACAAAGGTCACGGTCATCATCGACCGCCAGAATGTTTGCCATAATAGCCCCTTTTATTGCAGTAAGCTGTAAACAAGACAGGATGCACCGTAAAGCAGGTAGACATGTGCCGGGTAGAACCGGTAGAACAGCTGCTTGTGGCCGCTGCCGCGCTGGCCGTTGTACAGCGCCATGCCGATAACGGCAAAAACGCCGAGCCACTCATAGTAGACTGTGAACATCTGGGAAAAGGCAAAATCCGGCAGACCGCGAACCTGCAGAAAGACCAGAACAAAATCACACAGGAAGGTCATAGCCGCCCAAACGACCAGCCGCAGGCGCTTGTGGTTATACAGCGCATACAGCGCGATGCCGCCGGCCAGAAAAGACCAGCCGCCATCGGTGATGGATGTCCACAAAGGCAGCGGCGCGGTGATGACCCACGCCAACACGGAGGAGCCGATCGGCGCGTCCTGAATTTTGGGAAAAAGCATCAGCAGCGCTACGATGCAAAACGGCCAGAGAATCGGCATGGCAGCAGCCAGTGCGCCCCGCACAAACCGGCGCTGACGCAGCCAGTCAATGCCCTGCCAGATGATGCAGAGCAGCATCAGATCCTGAAAAATGGCATTCATCGGGTAGAAGCCGTCCCCGCGGCGGAAGGCCCCTGCATAGAGCATGAAAAATTCCACCGTGCCCATCGCAGTACCGATGGCCCAGATGCGCAGAAAGTAGCGCCTGCGGTCATGGGTGTGGGCGAAGCCCTCCACGGTGCAGAACAGGAACAGCGGCGCGGACAGCCGTGCCAGCATACTGAACCATTCCGGCACAACGCCCGTAAATTCAAAAAAGTAGTGAATGTGATCCATCACCATGAGCACCAGCGCAATGGTTTTGAGCGCCGTGCCGGTCAGGCCGAATTTTTGCTTTGTCATAATAATAACCCCTTTACATTGTCGATGTAAACAGTGTAACAGGGGTTTGTGTAGAAATTATAAGCGTTTGAAAATCAGCTGTGCCTCAAAGGCGGATTTGCCTTCCCGCTCGCCTTCAAAATAGAAGGTGTCCTCTGCCGGTCTGGCGCGGCGCAGGGTGAAGCACTCCCCGCGGGGAACCTCACGGTGGTAGCTGATCGTAAAATCGCGGATTTGCGCGGTATCCCACACCTCCCATGGCACGGCGTCGCAGACGATGTCGGCATATCGGGTATTGTTCAGATGCCCGTTCATATCGCAGCGGGAGTAGACAGCCTGCTGCTCCCCCAGCACCTCGCAGTCCTCAGGGGCGATGCGGGGCAGTTTGATCGGCAGCTCAAACGGGACATCGGCGGCCCACTGGTCATTGAACTGTTCGGGGTGCTTGCGCAGGATGATGCGCTTTTCCGTATCAATGAGCACCCAGCGGCTGTCCATGACGGCGGCCTCTGCGCCGGAGGCATCATAAAAATGAGTGATGCGCTTGTTGACAGCCCGCTTGCAGTTTTCCGGCTGGGTGAGCAGGGTCAGCTCCTCATCAACGCGGGGCAGGCGCTCAATGTGCAGGGCCAGCTTGGCCAGCACATAGGCGGTGTGGGTCTTGCGGTACAGGGCATCGTTCAGCCCTACGGCCTCGGCGTGGGCGGTAGCGACCTGCTGGGCATAGCGCAGCAGGGCTCCCAGCTTGACATTGCCGAGGTGGTCGCCGTCCGTGCGGTAGACGGTGAATTTCTCTGTATAGGTGGTTTGCTTTTCGGGCATAGATGCGCCCTCCTTACCAATCAAATCAAAAATTACAAATGCTCAAATGGAGTATAGCACAGTCAGAGCAAAAATGCAAAGCGGCGTGCCAGCGCAGTGAAAATAAAAATGCAGTGCATCATGAAGCGATGCACTGCAGGGGGTCAGTAATTGTCGCGCGATTTCTTGCGGAGCTTGCGCCAGATGTTGAATGCGGAAATGAGGAGCGCGAGCATCAGCAGCACAACGACCATCCAGCCGCTGCCGCCATCCTCAAAGCTCTTCATCTCGCTCCACTGGGCATCCATGGCGGCGTTGATGTCATCGGGCAGCGTCTCAAAGACCTCCGCCTTGTCCAGAACCTCCGCGCTCGGGTAGGCGATTTCGCTGTACTTCAAATCGTCGTCCAGCATCTCCCACACGGCGGTGATGGGGGTGGAATAGCCGATGAAGTCCGCGTTGGCAAGGCCGACGTCCGGCTCACACAGGTAGTTGATGAACATTTCGGCGGCTTCCTTGTTCTTGGCGTTGGCCGGAATGCACATGCTGTCGATGAAGAAGTTGACGCCTTCCTCCGGGTGGACGAAAGCAAGGTCTGGGTTTTCGTCGATCATCGTGATGGCATCGCCCGCATAGTAGGGCGCCATGGCGGCCTCGCCACCCTCCATCTTGTCAAAGACCTCGTCCATGACGTAGGCCTGCACGATGTTCTTCTGGGCCTTCAGCGCATCGGTGATGGCGGTGATCTCGTCCACCGACTGCGGATTCATCGACAGACCAATCGTCTTGGCTGCAATCGCGTAAGCGTCGCGGGAATTGTTGAACATCAGCACATTGTTTGTGTACGCAACATCCCACATGTCCGCCCATTTCGTGGGCGGCTCCTCGACCATCGTCGTGTTGTAGATCAGGCCCGTTGTGCCCCACATGTAGGGCACGCTGTACTTGTTGCCTGGGTCGAAGCTGCGGTCCAGATATGTTTCACCGATGCCGGCAAAGTTCGGAATGTTGTCCATGTTCAGCTCGGACAGCATGCCCTCCTTGGCCATCTTGCCCACCATGTAATCCGACGGGAAGATAACATCATAGGATACGCCGCCGGATTTCAGCTTGGCATACAGGCTCTCGTTGGAGTCGTAGGTCGTGTAGTTGACCTTGATGCCGGTCAAATCCTCAAAGGCGGACAGAACGTTGATGCTCTCGTCAGAACCATCGGAGATGTACAGGCCGTTGTTGTAGACATTCAGCGTGATATGGTCGTTGGCAAAGCGCTTCCAATCGTAGTCGCCGGAGACGGAAATATCCTCGTTGACCTCGATGTCATCGGCGGCCAGCACCGGCGCGGCGCTCATCATGGTGACAGTCAGTGCGGCCAGCGCTGCAGCGGAAAACTTTTTCAGCTTCATCTTCAGCGCCCCCCTTCGTCCAGCATGGCTTTGCGGATGGCCTTCTGGTTGCGGCGGTAGGCGCGGGAGTCTGCGGCGTTGGAAATCAGGATGATTGCCAGAATGACGCAGAAGATGACCGCCGACAGCGCGTTGATTTCGGGGCTGACCTTCTTGCGGGTCATCGAGTAGATGGCGATAGGCAGTGTCTGCATTGTGCCGGAGTTGAAGTAGGAAATCATGAAGTCGTCAATAGAGTAGGTCAGGCAAATGAGGAATGCCGACAAGATGGCCGGGGACAGCTGTGGCATGATGACTTTGGTGAAAGCCTGGCGCGGTGTGCAGCCCAGATCCAGCGCTGCATTGTACAGGCTGGGATCGAGCTGGCGCAGCTTGGGGCCTACGTTAAAGATAACATAGGGAATGTTGAAGGTGATGTGCGCGATCAGCAGTGTTGTCCAGCCGAAGATGCCGCTCTCGCCGCCGATGCCGAAGTTCTGTGCCATGACAAAGAGAAGCATCAGCGAAACGCCGGTGATGATCTCCGGGTTGACGACGGGCACATAGCTGATGTTGTTGACGATGAGTTGGCTCTTGCGGGACATCGAGTTGATGCCGATGGTCGCCAGCGTGCCCAGCACCGTGGCAATGACGCTAGAAACCAGCGCCAGCACAAGGCTGAGCCCCAGCGCCGAGAGGATCATCTCGTTGTGGAACAGACTCTTGTACCAGCCGAGGGTAAAGCCCGTAAAGTTGGAACGGGACTTGCTCTCGTTGAAGCTGAAGGCAATCATGACTGCGATGGGCAGGTACATGAAGCAGAACACCAGAATGACGTAGGTGCGCATGAGCAGCGCGGAATGTTTCTTTGCCATCTCACATCACTCCTTCCATCTCGGACTCGTCAAAGCTCGAAGTGAAGCTCATGCAGAGCAGGACGATAACCATCAGCACCAGACTCATGGCAGAGCCGAGGTTCAGGTTGTAGGAGTTGCCGAGGAACTGCAGCTCAATCAAGTCGCCAATCAGCAGGTTGGAGCCGCCGCCCAGCATACGGCTGATAATAAAGGTGGAAACAGCCGGAACAAATACCTGCGTAATGCCGGTGGCAATGCCGGGGCCGGTCAGCGGCACCAGCACGCGGAACAAAATGTGCCAGACATTGCAGCCGAGATCCTGTGCTGCCTCAATGATCGAATCATCGATCTTGGTCATCGAGGTATAGATGGGCAGGATCATAAAGGGCAGATAGTTGTACACCATACCCAGCACAACGGCACCGGAGGTGTTGATCATGTTGAAGGGACCAAGGCCGAACAGGCCGAAGAATTTGTTGATGAGGCCGTTTTTCTCAAGCAGGGTCATCCATGCGTAGGTGCGCAGCAGAAAGTTCATCCACATGGGCAGCATAATAAGCATGAGCATGATATGCTGCTTGTTGGCGCGCAGGCGGGAGAGAAAATACCCGACCGGGAACGCCATGACCAGGCAGACTACTGTGGAAATGGCGGCCAGAATCAGGCTGCGGGCAAACACACTGGAATACCGGCCAATCTGGGTCAGGTTGTCAAGGGTGAACTGCCCGTCGGCGTTCGTCATGGCGTACCAGACGACGATGACCAGCGGCACGACAGTGAAAACGGCCATCCAGAGCAGATACGGTCCTGCCAGCCAGCGGGAGGACTTGGATTTGAGCATTGCTTACACCTCCGAACGCTTCATGATATGAATTTCGTCCGGGCCGATGTTCATGCCGATAAGCTCACCGGGCTGGCTGGCCTGCGTGGAGTGGATGATCCACTCATAGCCTTCGACATCAACATGCATTTCAAAGTGAACGCCCTTGAAGATGACCTCACGCACAAGGCCGGTCAGCATACCGACAGAGGGCGGCACAATCTGCACATCCTCGGGGCGGATAACGACCTGCACAGGCTCGTTCGGCTTGAAGCCGCGGTCCACACAGGTGAAATCATACCCGCCGAAGTTGACAAGAAAGTCCTTGAGCATGACGCCGTCCACGATGTTGGAATCACCGATAAAGCGCGCGACAAAAGCGTTTTTAGGCTCGTTGTAAATGTCTTGCGGGGAACCGATCTGCTGAATTTTGCCGCCGGACATGACCACAACGGTGTCCGACATGGTAAGGGCCTCCTCCTGATCGTGGGTGACATAGACAAAGGTGATGTTCATCTCACGCTGCAGGCGCTTCAATTCCAGCTGCATCTCCTTGCGCAGCTTGAGGTCAAGTGCGCCCAAAGGCTCGTCCAGCAAAAGGACGCGCGGCTGGTTGACCAGACTGCGGGCAATGGCAACACGCTGCTGCTGACCGCCGGACAGCTGATGGATGCTGCGGCGCTCAAACCCTTTCAGGCCGACGATCTCGAGCATTTCCAGCACCTTGGGGCGGATTTCCTCCTCGGTCATCTTTTTCAGGCGCAGGCCGAAAGCGACATTCTCAAACACATTCAGGTGCGGGAAGAGCGCATACTTCTGGAACACCGTGTTCACCGGCCGCTTGTAGGGCGGCATGTTGGCGATGTCCTTGCCATCAAAAAAGACATTGCCCGATTTCGGGGTGACAAAACCGGCAATCACACGCAGGGTTGTCGTCTTGCCGCAGCCGGAGGGGCCGAGGAAGGTGACAAATTCCTTGTCGTGGATGTCCAGCGAGAGTCCGTCCAGGACCTTTTGTCCATCGAAATCGACAACAATGTCTTTCAGAGATACGATCAGATTTTCATTCATTTTTATTGCATCCCCCTTTGCGGAATTTCCCGGCACAGGACCTTCTCATTGCGCCGTTTCTTCCTTAGGCCGGCACAAAGTCCTTGACGAGTCAGCGTCAATTATGCCGCCCCGCAAAGGTTTGTTACACGGCCCCACGCGCAGGGGGCCGCTGCAGCAGCACATACAACGCCAATGTGTCAGGGCAGAAAAGATTTGCCCTATAGATGCACACACAAGATACATTATACGGTTTGCAGAATGTTTGTCAATAAGAACTTTTTAATAAATTGGTAAAGAAGCGTTCATGATTTTGTAAAAGAGACGGCTTTTTTGAAAATGTGCGATGCAGCAAGGTTTATAAAAATCGAGGCAGCCGCCGCCGCAAAAAGCACGGCACTGGGCAAAGCGGCAAAGAGGCCATACAAAAGCCCGAGCGCAGCCTGCCCGGCTGGCTGGGTCAGGCAGGCACAGACAGTGATAAGGCTCATAAAGCGGCCTGTCTGCCCGGTGGGGGCATGGGCCTGGATTGCAGTAAACAGCAGGATTTGAAACAGTGCGGCGGCAGCCATCATGCAAAAAGCTAGTGCTGTGACGGCGATGTACCCGGCTGCGGCAGGCATACACGGCAGAACGGCCAGCCCGAGCAGTGCGCACACTGCCGTAATGCACCAGAGAGCCGCTGTGCCGCGGCGCAGGGACAACCGCTTTGCAAACGCCCCGGCCAGCACGCCGCCCAGCAGACCACCGGCACTCATGGCAGACTGGGTGATGGCCAGAGCGGTGTCGGAGAAGGCATAATAGCGGACGACCAGCAGCGGCACACCGACAGTAACCGCGGGTACGACAGCCAAATTGAGCAGGGCCAGCACCGCGGCCAGCCGAAGCAGCGGCCTTGCCCGGAGGAAAAGTGCTTTGGGCGGCAGACGCAGGCATGAACGTGCGGCGGGTGCATGCGGAATTGGCAGTGTACGCTCCCAGAAGGCGGATACGGCAAAGCAGACAGCACAGAGCAGCAGCAAGCCGCGCAGCTCAAGAGTGTGCAGTAAGACACTGCCCAGCAGAGGACCAAGCAGCTCGTCGATGGTATCCACCAGCTGGATGACTGCATTGCCCCGGGCCAGCGCAGCCCCGTCCAGCAGCAGAGGCAGACTGGCCTGCACGGCGGGCTGGTACAGCCCTTCCACGGCATACAGCAGGCAGAGTGCGGCCAGCACAAGCGGCGTTACGGGCGCAGCGGGAAGTATGACTGCGGCTGCGGCCATGCCGATGGCGGATACGGTATCCAGCACAGCCATGATTTTTTGTTTACGGCAGCGGTCTGCCAGCACGCCCCCTGCCAGCGTGCCCAGCAGCATCGGCACAAGGGCCAGCGCTGTGACACTGCCGTACAGTGCGGCGGAGTCAATCCGGCGCAGAAGATACAACGGCAGCGCAAACCGCAGTGCGGCATTGCCGAACAGCGTGATGATCTGGCAGACTGTTATTCTATAAAATGTAGGATTCATGGAGATGTGCCCCCCCCTGTTATGATAGTTTTGTACATACATACCGACTGGCGGTTTGTATGCGGGATGAATAATACGGCGGCTGAAACCGCCGTTGGAATGATAGGTTGTATTATATAAGGATAAGGGGCTTTGTGGGGGTGATCGCTGCGCACCCGGGGTTGCGGCAACAGCAAGGTCCCCGGGCGGATATGGAATCCGCCCCTACGGTGTAGGGGCCGATGCTCGTCATCGACCCGGAGATGCCCGACGCCACACGGCTTCTGCGGGCGAGCAATCAAGCCCGAAAAGCATCACTCTGCTTCGCAGAGCGCCGCCAGCTCCTCCGACTGCTCGTCAGTGAGAAGATCAAGGCCGAGGGCCTGTGTCAGCTGTTGGAATACCGCACACCGCGCGCGCTGCCGGGCGGGCGTGGTGGGGCGCGTCTGCGGGTTCAGCCAGAGGTCCGCCAGCAGGAACAACGCCTCGCACAGGGCGTCGGGGTCCGGCGTGTGAATGCTGCCGTCTGCTGTTCCCTGCCGGACCATCGGCTCCAGATACAGGGGGATGGTCTTTTCCAGCAGGTCGTGCAGCTCGATGGATAAAAACTGCGGGTCGTCCCAGAGACGCGGCAGTGCGCGCTGCAAGGTCTGCTGGCGCTGCGGAACCAGGCACACCGCAAAGACAGCCTGCAGCTTTTGCAGTCCGGTCAGCGAGGCATCGTCGCGGATGCGGGCCAACTCCCCCGTGACCTGTGTGCCCAGGCGGTCCCCGACCCTGGCAGCGATTTGCTCCTTCGATTGGAAGTGGTGGTAGACGGCTCCCTTGGAAAGGCCGGTGGCGTCAATAATGTCCTGCAGCGTTGTGTGGGCATAGCCCTTTTCCGCAAAGAGCTCGGCGGCGGCGTTCAGGATTTTTTCTACGGTCTGCTCCGGGTATTTGTTGCGCGGCATGGGATACACTCCTTTTTACAGACTGCTGGTCTGTATGCTTACTATACTGCAAATTGTAAGCAAAGTCAAGACATTTGCGCCGGATTGTTAGGAACGCCACCAACGCCACAACTGGCAAGCTGCACTGCTTTACATGCAGCGCTGAAAAAGCTCTATGAAAAGGGTCGGCACGGCGCGCAGGTGATAGCAGATTCTATAAAGTAAAAACGGCACAGAACGCTGCAGCTTTGCGTCCTGTGCCGTTTGGCTATTTGGCTATAGTCACGCCAGATTCAGCCGCTTTGTCATGAGCCACTGGGTCAGTGCCCACAGCAGGGCATCGACAAGGGCAATCAGCGCAAAGATGGCGAACAAGGTGAGCACGATAACGCCCAAGGTATTGTCGGAACCAAAAAACGACGCGCCGCTGAAGCCGGTATTGTTAAGGTACTTATACCCGCGGAACGCGACAAAGACTGCCGTCACAAGGGCTGCCATCTGCCCGATAAAGCCGATGACAAAGTAGGCGGCAATGCTGATGAGCAGCCGCTGCTGGGTAAACTGCGCGGCAAAGGCACAGGCCAGATATGCGTGCAGCAGTGCGCCCGCGATAAGGGCCAGTATAATCAAAAGCATTGCAGACCAGATGGCGACATCCTCGGCAGTGACGCGACTGAAATCAGATGCAAACCCGCCGCCACTGACCGTGTCGGTAGTAAGCATGCCGCAAAGTGTAAAAAATACCATGCCGAACAGCGTCCATACCGTGCCGCAGATGACCTTAGCAGCAATGTGCTGCCAAATGGGCACGGGCAGAGCCAGCATCAAGTACCCGCGCTCGCCCAACAGGCGGTAAAACTGCTGAATTTCAATAAAAGCGCAGATGGCGAGCACAACAAGAAGGCTCACGGCAGATGCCAGTGCCAGCAAGGCCATGGCGACCCCGGCCAGCGGCAACCTGTCGGAGGTGTTCTGGACAAAATGGCTCAGAATATTAGTAAAAATGTTCAGCACAAGCACGCCCGCCGCAATGGGCAGAACAACACGGCCTGTGGATTTGAACTCATAATGTAAAAGCTTCGTCAGCATTTGTAAACCTCCCGGAAGTAAGCGTCTACGCTCTCCCCTGTTTCCTCGCGCAGCTCGTCAACGGCGGCCTGGCGCAGGACCTTGCCGTCCTGTAAAAGAATGACCTCGTCCAGCACCTTCTCAATGTCGCCGATGAGGTGCGTGGACAGCATAAGCGCGGCATCCTCACTGTAGTTGTGCAGGATGGTGCTTAAAATGTAGTCGCGGGCGGCGGGGTCCACGCCGCCCAGAGGCTCATCCAGCAGGTAGAGCCTGGCGGCACGGCTCATCGTCAGGCAGAGCTGCATCTTTTCCTGTGTGCCCTTGCTCATGGAACCGATTTTGTCCCGCCCGCCGATATGCAGGTCGGCCAGCATGGCGTTTGCCTTGACTTTGTCAAAATCAGTGAAGAAATCCGCGTACAGGCTTACGGCATCGTCGGCGGTGAACTCCGTCGGCAGGGCCATACGGTCCGGCAGATAGCTGGTGACGGCCTTGGTGAAAACGCCGACAGGAACTTTATCAATAATGACGCTGCCCGTCGTGGGCTGCAAAAGCCCGGCAGAGATTTTCATAAGCGTTGTTTTGCCGCTGCCGTTGGGGCCAAGCAGGCCAACGAGCTTGCCCGGCGTGACGGCAAAGTCCACGCCGTTCAGCGCAGCAGTGCGGCCATAGCGCTTGGTCAGACCGTGTACCTCATAAATTGTATCCATAGTTTACTCCTTTTTTGGTGCCTGCTGTGCGGTCTCGCGCAGCAGGGTCTCGATTTCGGCTTTGGTCAGGCCGAGGGCCTGCATCTGGTGCAGAAACTCCGCCGCCAGCGTACCGGCGCGCCGACGGCGCAAGGCCTGCAGGGCAGTGTCATCCGCTGTGACGGTGCGCCCGGCGGTGCGCTGCGCCTGCAAAAGGCCGCGGCTTTCCAGCTCCTGCAAAGCGCGCTGCATGGTGTTAGGGTTGACCCCGGCGTCAGCGGCCAGCTCCCGCACGGGTGGAATGCGGCTGCCGGGCGGGAACTCCCCCGCAACGAGGGCAAGCTCCAACTGCTCGACCAGCTGCACATAGACCGGGCGGCCCGCAGTAATGTTCCAGTTCATGGTGTTTCATGCTCCTTTTGTATTATTGTGTTAAGAGCTTAATACAATAATACACGTGGGATGCAGCCTTGTCAATAGAAAAAACAAAAAAAATCCCCCGCCGGGCTGGCGGAGGGAATATTGCATGATACAACGTCAGGAAATGTGATCCTCGATCCATGTCAGCACATAGTCAAAGACCTCATCACGGTTGGTCTCGTTGTGCAGCTCATGGCGGCCGCCCTCAAAAATCTGGCAGGTCAGATCCTTGACACCGGCATCGCCCAGCATCGCCCAGACTTTGCGGACGCCCTTGCCGTAATCTCCAACAGGATCGCCGTCACCGGCAATCAACAGAACGGGCAGTTCCTTGTTGATCGACTCAGCCCAGGCCTTGCTGCTGACATGGTTCAGCGTGGCCAGCATCTCCCGGTAGGTGGAGGCCGTAAACTGGAAGGTACACAGACCGTCCGCATCATAGGCATTAACAACAGCCTCATCACGGGTCAGCCAGTCATTGGCAGACTTCGCGTTCTCGATTTTTTTGCAGTAGCTGCCGAAATTCAGCTTGACCATCAGCGGCGAAACATAGCGCGGCCCCTTGACGCGGGCAATCAGCCCGGCTAGTTTTTGGCCGATGACATTCATAAAGCTGGGACCTGCTGTGCCGGAAATGACCAGTGCCGTGATGCTCCCCGGCCACTTTTCGGCGTACCAGCGGGCGTAAAAGCTGCCCATGCTGTGGCCGTACAGGATAATGGGCGTATCCGGGAAACGCTCATGGAGCAAGCCGTTCATTGTGTGCAGGTCGTTCAGCAGATGCAGGCGGCCATCCGGCTCGCCGTAGTGGCCGTGCTCCCCTGCCTTGGCGGTGTCGCCGTGGCCGAGGTGGTCATTGCCCGCAAGGGCAATACCGTGGGCGGCATAAAACTCTGCCATAGGGGCATAACGGCGCACATACTCGCACATGCCGTGGCTAAGCTGCAGTACCGCACGCACAGGCTTGCCGGGCATGGTGTACAGCACAGCGGAGGAGGTATGGCGGCCGTCCGAGGACGGGAAGGTAATGGTTTCGCAGTGGAGTTCGGGCATGGTCACAGCTCTCCTTTGATTTTTTTCCAGTATTGTGCGAAGGCTTGCTCATTCTTGTTGTCACCGGGCTGATAATAGCGCCGATCCTTGATAGCATCCGGCAGATATTGCTGCTCGACCCAGTGATTGGGATAATCGTGCGGGTAGATATAGTGCTGGCCTTTGACTTTAGCGTCCGCGCCGTCATAGTGTTTATTCTGCAGCTGCCTCGGGATGGGCCCGGTGCGCCCGGCCTGAATATCGGCAATGGCTGCATTGATGCCGTCATGGGCGGAGTTCGATTTTGGGGCGGTGGCCACCAGCACCACAGCATCCGCCAGCGGCAAACGAGCCTCCGGCAGGCCGACAGCATTGGCAATATCGACCGCAGCCTTTACGATGGGGATGATCTGCGGCCACGCCAGACCAACATCCTCACAGGCGCAGACCATCAAGCGGCGGCAGGCGCTGGGCAAATCCCCTGCCTCAAGCAGGCGGCCCAGATAGTGCAGTGCAGCGTCCGGGTCAGAGCCGCGCATGGATTTCTGATAGGCGGAAACGATGTCATAGTGGTCATCGCCCAGTTTGTCATACCGCATGGCGGTGCGGGTGGCCACCTGCTGGATCATGTCAAGCGTGATGGTGCGGCAGCCGTTTTCGATGGGGGCTGCTGTGACGGCAAATTCCAGATTGCCGATTGCCTTGCGCATGTCACCGCCAGCGCTCTGGGCCAGATAGTCAAGGGCATCTTCCGGAATGAAAACCGGCGATTGATCCTCAGCGCCCAGCCGTGCGGCAGCGCTGCGCAGACCGGCACGAATATCGTCGGCGGTCAGCGACTTGAATTCAAACACCGTGCAGCGGGACAGCAGGGCGTTATATACATAAAAGTAGGGATTTTCCGTGGTGGAGGCAATAAGGGTGACAGTGCCCTGCTCAACACATTCCAGCAGGCTCTGCTGCTGACGCTTGTTAAAGTACTGGATCTCATCCAGATACAGCAGAATGCCACCCGCTGCCCCCAGTGTGCCGATGTCTGCCAGCACGGACTTGATATCGCTGGTTGAGGCCGTGGTACCGTTGAGCTTGTGCAGCTGCATACCGCTGCCCGCCGCAATGATGCTGGCAACGGTGGTTTTGCCAACGCCGGATGGGCCGTAGAAGATCATATTGGGGATTCTGCCGCTTTCGACCGTGCGGCGAAAGACCTGATTTTTGCCGAGTAGATGCTGCTGCCCGCAGACCTCATCCAGCGTGCGCGGGCGCAGGCGTTGTGCCAATGGCTCCATTGTGATTCCCTTTTTATATTATAAATAGGTTGATGCTCCGATTGTGCAGCAAAAGCGATGCTGCTATAGACAATTATACGGAATAACGGCAGCAGAATCAAGTGTAATCGTGCAGGATAACAAAGTGCGTTGCCGGGGGTAATCTGTGAGGAAAAAAATAAGCAGCACCATATCGCGGTGCTGCTTAGTGTGTTGAAAAGCGCGTCTTTCATTGCATGTCAAAAAATCACATTCTTGGCCTATTGAATGTGTAGGGGTGACCATTCGGTGCCCGCTGGCTTGGCGAAGAAACGCGTTTTCCGGGAAAGCTTTTCACAGGCTAAGGGGCAGGGGCGAGCAATGCTCGCCCCTACAAGAGATTTTTGATAGCCTGAGGCGAACAGTGTTTGTTCGAAAGCCTGATGCAGCAACGCTTTTAGCGGGATTATTTGGGGAGAGTTTCCGCGTATTTGGAATATTTATCTTTTACAAACTCTGAATAAGCGGCGTAGGCATCCTCAAGGGTTTCATATTTTGTGCCTTTGGTATAATCTTTGAATCTATCACCATTGGGAATGCGCTTCGAGATGGCGACATATGTTTGAGAACTGTTTTTGACAGGTCTTTCGGCGGTTATTGTTTCTGAAATATAGAACCCGCCGGTATCCGTACTGATAATAACAGGAATCGTTGTGTCGGCACCGACTTTATTTGTATCCACAGAGGTCCAAAACAAATAGGTATGCTTGTATTCGGGTCGTGCATCCCCGAGATACGCCCAAGTGCCATAACTCAGTAAACTGTTTTCGATGATACCTTGTTGTAGTTGCTTTAACATACTTGAATTTGGGCATTTCGAGTCTATTTCAAAAGTAGGAGTGGGGTACTTAACCAAAAATCCGGCTTTATTCACCAGACCGTGTATATCACTGAAATTCATTTCCACCTTTGTATTGTTTCCACCGCTTCCGCTCCATGTAAAAACAACGCCGACCGTAGCATCGTAGGAAACCTCACATACCCCGCCTGCAGTCGGGATGCCCTTCCAGTTGGCGGTTTCTTTATCCGCTTTATAATGCGTGATGCCCGCAATCGTGATGGGATCCATGGACTGCCAGTCATCCTGCTTTTGTTTGAGGTTTACCGTTTTGACCTGATTCTCCGTGTCGTTGGTCAGCGAGGCCGTCAGCACCTCCATATACGCCTCGCGCACATGGAGGACATCAGCGGTCTCAAGACTTTTCTCAATATATCCCTGCAGGGCGGGTATCAGCATCGCTGCAAGAACCGCGAGAATGGTAAGAACAACGATCAGCTCCACGAGAGTGAAGCCCCTTTTGTTATTCCGCAGTTTGTATTTCATTCATTCCCCTTGTCAATAAAACAATCCCCCGGGCTTTGGATAAAAGCCCGTCCGCCTTCTGACAGTTAGAATAGCTTTGACAAGTGGTAGTCATCATACCTGTCGCATTGCCCCGCGGGCCCCAAACAGTCAGTTGCGTGTGATATTATAGCAGAAGATGAATTGTCATACAACAGGAAAAGACAAAAAAATCGCAAGATTTTTCAAATGAGTAGGTGCTTTATTTGCTTTTCCCTGCCAATCAGCACCGGAAACGGCAGAAGAAAAGCAGCCTGACCGCCCTCAGCCGATAAAAAACAGCCGATTTGCGAAAAAACGCAATTTTTAAAGAGCGCAAGACAGCAATTTTTTACATCTTCGCTACTTGACAAAATCAAGTATCTGGATTATACTGACAATCGAAAGGAGTTGAAATCCATCTGCCATGTATCAGAAAACACTTTCCTATTATGTCGCTATGCTGTACCGCAGTTTTTCCGCCTTTACCGGGGAGCGCCTTCAGGCGGTAGGTCTGAATTTCGGACTCGTGTTTTTTATCGTGTATATCGGGAAAAAGCCAAACTGCACACCGTCAGAGCTGACTAAGGAGCTGGCCCTTGATTGGGGGCACAGCCAGCGATGTGTTAACCGACTGGTGGAGGACGGCTTTATAACCAAAGAAAAATCCGGGCGCCATTACCTGCTGAACCTGACGGAGCGCGGGCAGGAGGCCTTTGAGGCCGCCCACCGGGTTTTCTTTGACTGGGACAGCACTTTTATGACGAATCTCAACGCGAAGGAAAAAGAGCAGTTGCTTACTTTACTGGAAAAAGCAGCACAGGAGGTACCGCATCATGTACGAAACGATCAATAGTTCTGTCAATTACGGCGGTTTGGAGCTGAAAAACCGCATCATCTTTGCGCCGACGACCTTCGGTTTGTCGGACGAGGAGTATTTTGAAAAAATCCGCCGCATCGCTGCGGGCGGCTGCGCCATGGTCATCATCGGCGATGTGCCTGTGGGCAAAAGTATGATCGAGAAATCTCTGTTCGACAAGAAGGGCTTTGCCTATTACCAGAAGCTGACCGAGATCGTCCACAGCTACGACTGCCGTATCTGCGCGCAGCTGCACCAGTCGGATTCCAACATGCTTGCCATGCTCAAGTATGTGCCCGGCGTGCTGACCAAGAAAATCTCGATGCAGGAGCTGCGTCCCCTGCTGAACGCCGAGGTCGCGCCCTACATCTCCAAACTGTCTGTGAAGAAGATCAAAAAGATCACCGATGGCTTCGGCAAGGCCGCTGAACTGGCGGTCAAGGCCGGGTTTGACATGGTGCAGGTCCACGGTGACCGTATGTGCGGCAGCTTCAGTTCGACAGTCTTTAACAAGCGCACCGATGAATACGGCGGCAGTGCTGAAAACCGTGCCCGTTTTGCGGTCGAGGCTGTCAGGGCCATTCGCAGCCGTCTGCCGGAGCTGCCCATCGACTACAAGCTGGCTGTCCGTCAGGAGGAGCCGCATTACGGCAACGCCGGTGTGCTGGAGTCTGAGCTGGGCGTCTTTGTGCCGATGCTGGTAGATGCCGGTGTCACCAGCTTCCATGTAGCACTGGCCAACCATTCCAGCCTGGAGGATACGATCCCGCCGGCAAACCACCCCTATTTCAAGGGTCAGGGCTGCTTCCTGAAATACTGTGATGAGGTGCGCCAGTTTACCGATAAGCCTATCACCGGTGTGGGCGGTCTGACTGATCCCGCGTTTGTGGACGATCAGCTTGCCTCTGGCCGCATCACCTGCGCAGCCATGAGCCGCCAGCTGCTGGCTGACCCGGAATGGCCGAACAAGGTTGCCGCCGGTCAGCTCAAGGAAATCCACCGCTGTGTACGCTGCAACAGAAAGTGCCTCGGCGGCCTGCAGCAGCATCAGGGCACGCACTGCATTTATGAGAAAGGCTGATTATGAAGACTTCTGTCGTGTTCAGCAGTAAGACCGGCAACACACAGCAGCTGGCAAATGCCGTTGCCGCTGCCCTGCCGAAGCAGGAGCTCCTGTATACCGGTGCGCCGAATGAGGCAGCCCTTGCGGCTGACCGCCTGTATATTGGGTTCTGGACGGATAAAGGCAGCTGCAACCGTGAGATCGCCGCTTTTTTGAAGCAGGTCAAGGGCAAGGAGGTGTTCCTGTTCGGCACAGCCGGCTTTGGCGGGGACGCAGCCTATTTTGATAAGGTACTTACCGCCGTCAAAAAGCACCTTGACCGCAGCAATACGGTGATCGGCACCTATATGTGTCAGGGTAAGATGCCCCAGTCTGTGCGGGAACGCTATGTGAAGATGCAGGCCAGTCCCCTGCCCATCCCGAATCTTGACAGCCTGATCGAGAATTTTGACCGCGCAGCCACCCACCCGGACGCAGAGGATCTGCACTGGTTGACAGCTGCCGTTAAGCAGACGGAGAGCCGCTGATCACGGTCAGCCATAATAAACCAAACAAATACGCCGCCAAAGAGCGCGATACAGAATCGCAGCCCTTGGCGGCGTTTGTTATATAGATTGTCTGAAAGGCGTACCTGTTTTTCGCACAAAGGACCGACCTTGCCGAAAAAGCGGTGCTGCATTCTCTGCAATGAGAACGGTACAGTTTAGAATTTTCCGCCCGAGCTGCCGCCGAAGCCATCGCTGTCGGTACTCGAGCCGCTCGAGCTGCTCGAGCTGTCGTCCTTGACGGGGTCGTACGTTTCGGTCTCGGTGGTGTGGGTGTAGGTGTCCTCCACCACGGACAGCGCCAGACCCTCGGCGGGCATGTAGGCGTTGGCATGGGTCTGCTCGTTGGCAGTTTTCATCTGCGCGTAGAAGATGCCGCAGACGATGCTCGCCACAGCCAGCGGAATGACAAACACAAACACCCACTTGATCCAACCCTTGGCGGGGTCGTTGCCGCTGTCCAGCGGCGCACCCTTGTCGGCATAGAAATCAAGCGTGTCAGCGCACATTTCTATGTAAGTGTCGGAGGCCTTGTAATACGATCCGTCCGAGAGCATCGGCACGATCTTATCCTCGATCTGTGCGATGCGGTAGTCGGTAAAGGCGGTCACGCCGCCGCCGTAGGTGATGGTCACATAATCGCGGGAATCCAGCGCAATCAAAAACAGGATACCGCTTTTGCCCTCGCCGTAGCCAAGGTCATAGTTGCGGTACCAGTCCTTGGCAAATTCGCGCACGTTCTGGCCGCCGATGTCAGCCACTGTCAACAGGTAGACATTGACACCGTGTCCGGCACTGGCATCCTGCGCCTTTTGCTCCAATTCAGCGGTCACTTCGGGTTTGAACAGCTCGTAGGTGTCCATCACCAGCGGCATTTCGGCAAACGCCGGTACAGCGCAGAGCAAGCACAGCACCAGTGCCGTAAGCAGAGAAAACAGTTTCTTTTTCATACTCTGTTTCCCCCTTTCAAAGCAGGATGGCAAGCAGGATCATCAGCGGAACACTGATGCCCGCGAACCAGGCGGCCACCTTTCGCTTATCAACCGGCAGATCGCCGACCAACTTGCCGGTCTGCCCGTTCATGGCGAACAGATAATCCTTGCCCTGCCATTTGGTGTGCAGCATCCACACCGGCAGCAGCGCGTAGTGCTTGGCGGTGTAATCAATGCTGATATTCTCGCTCAGGGTGCTTACGCTGTTGTAGCCGGTAATGCTGGCCGAAAGCTCGCTGCTGACCGAATTCTGCATACGGCTGTGGGCGCGGGCCTGGCAGGTGTCGGCGTCCTCGTCGTATTTGTCGGCCATGTAGCCCGGCAGATAGGCGGTCGAGAAGGGCTGGAACGCGCGGTAGTCATAAGGCTCGATGGCATCCATATGGCCGTTGGGCATCTTAGTCGAGCCGTCCACCGGCACGCCCATGAACTGCGTGGTACCGGCGCGGCGGACATCATAGTGCTTGGTCGTGGTGATGACGTAATCGCCCTTGCGGTGGCTGGAGCTGGTCGTGGCTTCATATAGGCCCGAGCCGGAGGCGTTGGCATCGAACAGCCAGAACGGGACATACACGCCCTTGATCTCCTCGATATGGTTCTGCGAGGAGAAGGCATTGGGCAGGAACCGCTTCCCGCGATAGTATTTTTTCAGCGCGGCCTTGGCGGCGTTCTTATCCAGCACAAACGGCAGGACAAGCTCAGGCCGCTGCATGCCGCTGAACTGCCCCGCAATGACCGTTGGGTTGCCGCAGTACGGGCAGCTTGTCGCGGCGGTCGTCTCGTCACAGATCAGCTCTGCGCCGCAGGACGGGCAGGAATAGCTGCGCAGCCCGGCGGCCTCGTTTTCGCTCCAGACGGAGTCGGGCGGCGGTGCCTGTTTATTCTGTGCTGCGGTTTCGGCAGCGGCTTCTTTTTCGGCATAGAGCGCTTCGATCTCAGCAGTATCGTAGCTGCTGCCGCAGAAGTCACACACCAGCTTTCCGCTGGCACCGTCAAAGTGAAGCGGACCGGTACAGGCAGGGCATTGGTAGTTGGTAAGCTGCGTTGCCATTATGCGTCACCTCTCTTTCCTTCGGTTTGCAGCTGCCCTGCCAGATCCTCAAAAAAGTCACGCAGGGCGCTGCGCGTATTGCCATCGGCATCCAGATAACGGTAGATGATCTCGTCATCCGGGGCTTTGTAAATCAGGCAAACGCTATTTAACGTTTCATCGGTAATAAATAAGCCGGCAGGATTTTTCTTTTCGTCCGGCAGGCTTTCCAGCCCCAGCTTTTCTGCCAGAGTCAGGGCTTCTTGCCAATGGGTGTCCTCAACAGGGATGTTTTCCAGCTCCACCCATTCATCATCCTTGTAATTACAGCTGAACAGGCAGCCGTCAGCCGGGTCGTTTCTTATGCTAAACCCATAGGTGTCGTCATAGCACATGCCGGAATAACTGATGCTGATACCGGTCAGTGTGCCGGGCGGCGCTTTTTTACAGCCGGACATTGTCAGAAAAGCAGTTGCGGCGCAAAGCACCGCAGCAATTTTTTTGCGCATCACTGGCCAAACGGCTTACCGCACTCCGGGCAGAACTTGGGCGGATGGGCCGGGTCATCCGGGGTCCAGCCGCACTGGCTGCACTTGGCGGGAGCCGGTGCGGGCTTGGGGCTGCCGCAGTTACAGCAGAACTTACCGGTGTTGGAGGTGCCGCAGCTGCATACCCAGCTGCCGGCTGCGGGTGCCGGGGCAGGCTTGGGGCTGCCGCAGTTGGCGCAGAATTTGCCGGTGTTGCCGGTCTGGCCGCAGCTGCAGGTCCAGCCTGCGGGAGCGGCTGCCGGGGCCGGGGCGGGCTGTGCGGCGGCCTGCTGCTGGGCGCCCATCTGGTACAGGTTCTGGGCGTTCATGCCGCCCGCCGCACCGGCCATATTCATGCCCATAAAGGCCATGGCGGGGCCTGCGCCCTGATTGCCGGCTGCGGTCTGCATGGCGCTGGCCTGTGCGCCGACAAGATGCGCAGCGGCGCGGGTCGGGTCCATAAAGGCTGCGTTGCGCTGCATTTCCTTGAGCATCTGCTCGTCTTCCTCGCTGGCCTTCACGCTGGAAACACCGAAGGATACGATCTCAATGCCGCGCAGCTTGCCCCACTTGGCGGAGAGTACATCGTTGAGAGCCTCGGCAAGCTCCATCGTATGGCCGGGCAGTGCGGAATAGCGGATGCCCATATCGCTGATCTTGGCAAAGGCGGGCTGCAGGGCGGTCATCAGCTCGGATTTCAGCTGCCCGTCGATTTCATCGCGGGTGTAGCCTTCCTCCACATTGCCGCAGACATTGGTGTAGAACAAAATGGGGTTGGTGATGCGGTAGCTGTACTCACCGAAGCAGCGGATGGCAATGTCGATGTCGATGCCGGCGCGCTGATCCACCACGCGGAAGGGCACCGGGCTGGGCGTGCCGTATTTGTTGCCCACCAGCTCCTTGGTGTTGAAGTAATAGATGCGCTGATCCATCGGGGCCTCGCCGCCGAAGGTAAAGCGCTTGCCGATGTTCTGGAACACTGCGCCGATCGAGTCGGACAGGTCGCCGCTGAAGAGCGAGGGCGCGCTGCCGGTATCGTAGGTGTACTCACCTGGCTCGGCGCACATATCCACGACCTTGCCCTGCTCAACGATCATGGCACACTGGCCGTCGGCAACGGCCACGATCGAGCCGTTTGTAATAATGTTGTCGCTGCCCTTTGTGTTGGCGCTGCGTCCGCTCTGGCGTTTCCAGCCGCGGGTAGCCAACAGGTCAGCCGGCATGGCTTCACAATAAAAGTATTCCTTCCACTGGTCGGCCATAACGCCGCCAGCAGCGCCCATTGCAGCTCTGATAAGTCCCATAATGATCCTCCTATGTCAGGGGCGGGCAGAACCCGCCCCATTTTGTACAGATAAATCAGGTCGTTATTTGTTGGCCAAGGCGGCCTTGTACTCCTCATAGCGGGGCGGCAGTTCCTCCAGCTCCTCGTTCCACTCGGTGCCGTCCAGCCTCATGTAGAAGCTGATTGCACAGGCCGTACCGTCCTCGCCCTCGTAGTCATACATGAACAGCGAGATGCTGTCGTTATACGGGTACAGGTTGAACTTATACGCATCGCTCTTGGTTATGTTCTGGTCAAGCACCCAGTCGTAGCCGTCCAGAATAGGCTCGATATGGTCATCATAGACATTGACCCACATCGTGATGACCGGGTCATCGGGCATGCCGTCACGGTAAACCTCAAAGTAGTGGCTGCCGTCCTCGCTCTCACCGATGTAGCCCCAGCAATCGTAGGTGTCGGTGTCAAAGTAGTCACGGTTCGGTACATTCTTGTAGTTTTCCATCCGGAACCAGCCGTACCAGTTGGTGTTGCCCAAATCAGCGTAGGTGTTGCCGTCATCGTAGGTGTAGGGCGGGTCAGGCTCATCCGGGCCGTCGATCCAGTCGTCGCCGTCATATTCGTCATCGCCGCCGTCCAGCAAAGCGGGGTCAATTTCGGGCTTGGTGTCGCTGCGCTTAAAGACCATGGTCATACCGTCAAACTCAATGGTCAGCAGGTCACCCTCGCGGGTGTAGGTCATGGCCGGGGTATTGGGGTCGGTCAGCGCGTAGAAGCTGCCGTCCTTCCATTGGAAGGTGACAAAATCCTCCATGTAGGTTTCGCCGGTGCCGTCCGCGCGCAGCTCAATGTAGAAGTCCTCCATATCGACGAGGGCAAGCTCCTCCTTGGAGAGGGTGTACTCGCTGTCGGAGGCGGATTCCAGCACATAGATGCCCACATCGGTATCGCTGCCTGCGGCGGCGTCCTGCGTCATGCTGTCACCGTCCAGAGGCTGCTGCATGGTGCTGCCGGACTTGACGAAGTAGAGCGTCACGCCCTGTCCCTGCACATCGTTCAGGGTCAGGATCTCGTCTTGTAGGGTGCCGGTGCAGCTCAGGCCGCCGCAATCCAGTTGGAAGGCCCCGCCGTTCAGCGTCCACTTGCCGTAGGACTTGGTGCCGTCCACCGTTACAACGCACTTGCCCTTATCATTCAGATCCATCAGGAACCCGCTGCCGAAGGCATCCTCGACCTGCGTCACGGAGCCGCCGATCTCGGCGTAGGCTGCTTCCCAAGTGCCCTGATTCGGGTCACTGGCGTTCGGCTTGCCGGTGCGGATGGAGCCGCTGATCATTGTTACGATGATCATAAGCAGGAATATCACCGGGATGGCGATCAGGATCATCCGCTTGGGGGTCATTGGTGCGCGGGGGCGCTTGGGCTTGCCGCCGGGGGCTACATTGCCGTAAGGGTTGCCGCCCGTGCCGCCGGGTGGCGGCGGCGTGACAGCATGGGGAGCATCCGGGGGTGTGTTTCTGGCGTAAAGCGGTGTGCCTGCGCCGGTCTGCGGCGGTGTGCCGGGCGCATTGCCTGCGTAAGGATTCGCTGCGTTCGTCTGGGGCTGCGGGGCGGCAGGTGCGCCGCCTGCATAGGGATTGCCGCCGCTTGCCTGCGGCTGTGGGGGCGTCTGTACAGGCTGTGGGGGTTGCGGTGCAGCCTGAGTCGGCTGAACCGGGGGCTGGGGCACAGCTGCGGGCTGTGCGGCGGGCTGCGGTACGGATACTTTTGCACCGCAATTCTCGCAGAATTTAGCACCGGGCTTTAACTCGGCACCACATTGCGTACATGTTGCCATAGTGTCTGCCTCCTTTTATAAAGTAATATTTCAGACTCTTGCTTATTCCTGTGTCATTTCAAACCATACAGCTTCCTGCTGCGGCAGGTTCAACAGGGATTCCCCGCCGATGTGCATTACACTGACTCCGCCGTAATCATCGGGCATCATAGCCAGCGTTTCGCGCTGCGTGCGCCCTGAATCCATACGGAACAACGAAACGGAGCAGATCCAGCCGCGGTCATCCATACCAAGGTAGGAGATGCTGCTGTCCCATGTGGCCGGAATCCTCTGGCCGTTGGCGTATGCGCCGGTATAGAAGTTCGGCTGATCCTCGCAGATTTCAAACCAAGTGCCGGTCTCCTCACTCACAAAGGAGCCGACCATGCTCGGAATGCTCAGCGGGGCGGTGTTCCAGACAGCCTCCATCAGGTTGAATTTTTCGTTATCGCGGGAAACGCCGTACACGGTCGCGTACTCGGCGCCGTACTCCGCATCGTAGGCCGTGCCGGTCTCAAACCGGACAATTCCGTTGATGCCGAAGAGCGGACCGCCGTTGACCATGGTGCCGCACTGTGCGCCGCTGATGACATCAATGTATTCGACATTGCCGTTCTCGGTCAGAAGGAAAACATAGGGGGCGTAGTCCTGCCCGATGCTGGTCATCAGCATCTTTACATAGTTGCCGTAACAGCCGCTGACCGCGAACTCGGTCTTGTCGCCCAATTCGTACCATTCCTTCATGGCTTGGTAGGTCATAGCACCGTCAGGGGTAACATAGTCGGTCAGGGCGCGTACCGTCACCTCGCCTGTGGCAGTCACATCGCAGGTAAACCATTCATCCTGCCCGTGCAGGATCTGGCCGCTGGCCTGCCGCTTGTCGGGGTAAACATCTATGTCCGTCCACATCATGCCGGCCCCGGCAGGGTTGTATATCGGCACGGTGACGATAAGACCGCCTGTGTAGTAGGGGTAGACGGCAAAGTAGGTAAACACATTGCTCAGCTCGTTCAGGCTCTGTGCGCGCATCTGGTAAAGCTGGGATGCGTAGCTGGGGTCGTCGCCGCCGTAGTAGGTATCGAAATGCTGGGCCACGGCGCGCCGCAGTGCTTTTAAGGTCAGGTCGTTGTCGGTGTAGCCAAGGTATTCGAGCATTTCGATGTTGGAAAGTTCCTTGCCGGTTTCAAAGTTGTAATGGTAGGTGCCCACATCGCGGTTGTACATTGTGTCAACGCTTGTGATCTGCAGGCTCAATACCGGGCCGGTCCAGGTGCTTATCCAGATGATGTAGTTTGTGTCGATAAAATCATTGCGGGAGCGGGCATCCTCGGCGCGCTCTACCAGATAGCCGAAGCGGTAGCCGATCATTTCGTTGATGTTCCTTGCGCCCTCGGTATCATCATCGATCTGCGGGACTTGGTAGAAGTAGGTGTCCTCGATGTCGTAGGGGTTGGTGTAGCTGAATTCCACATCATACAGTGTAGAGATGCGGGAATCATCAAACCTGCGGGATGACTGCGGCTTTTGCGGGGTCTCCTCCGTAGCTTCTACATTTTTAACGGAGGTCTCGCTCACTGCGCTTGCGGCCGGTTCGGTCGGTTCGGGCTGTTTGCTGTCCTGTCCGCAGCCTGCCGCAGACAGCAGCATCGCCGCCGCCAATAGTACGGCAAAGCGTTTTTTCATGGTTGGTTCACCCGCCTTTCGGTTGAGAGTGCAGTAAGCTGCCTGTGCTTAGCCAAAGGTGACGCTGTTCAGAATGGTGTCGCCCTCGGTGCCGGGGTCGATGTCCACGCCGGAGATCTTGATGGCCAGCCAGCCGCCGGTGGGCATCTCGCCGTAGTATTCCGTCCACCACATGCCCACGTTTTTGTAGGTGCGTCCGGCCATCTCCACGCCGCCGATGGTGCGCGGGGCAAGCTCCTGCACATTTTCAAAGTCGTCGTAATAATAGTTGATTTTGTCCAGACCGCTTTGCAGCTCAAAGGTTATGCGCGGGTCACCGGAGAAGATATGGCTGGGGTCATCGGTCGGGAACAGCTTGATATCCGCGAAACGGGGCGAAACGGACTTGTACCAGCCCTGGTCGGGGCAGGTTACGTTGAGTGTCAGTGTGTAGTCTGAACCGAATGCCTCCAGCGTCTGGGTGTTCAGGCCGGCGGCCGATGGATAATCGGGATTGTCCGCAGGCGCGGAAGCAGGAGTCGGTTCGGCGGTGGCTTCCGGCTCCGACGCTGCAGCGGGCTCCGATGCAGGCTCGGATGCCGTGTCGGTCTTGGGCTCCGCCGGGGTCTCCGTCTGGGGTTCAACAGCCGGTTCGGCGGCCTGCGCTTTCAGGTCGGATAAACCGGAATCGACCTCTTTGGTCACATCCCCCTTGGAGCAACCGGCCAAAGCCATAAGCATCATGGCTGCCAATGCGGCAGCGAGCGTTCGTTGTACTTTTTTCATAGCTGTCCTCCTTTTGGTCATAAAGTGTCCATCATAGCGCTCAAATAGGCAGGCGAGACGGAAGCGTAGACGAAATCATCGACAATGTGGTCCTTTTTTGCCAGGCACACGGCGGTAGCCAACTCGGGATATTCGGCCTCATCCACAAGCAGTACCGTTTTGCAGTGCGGGCAGACACCCCGCAGGTCGTTTGCCAGCAGCAGTCTGTCCTGCAGGGTGCGCGGCGGATGCGGACAGACCTCCAGCAGCAGGACATCCGCCCGGCAAGAACGGCATAGCTTTATAATATCCTTTGTCTTAGGGCCGGCGTTTTGTACCTGAAAATCCGGTCTGCCGTGTTTCAGTGCCATTGTCAATGCGCTCGTCATCACAGAGTATTGGGCGTCCAAAACGATCCTTCGCACGGCGCAGCCCTCCTTCCCTGCAAAGAATACGATTTGTCAATTTCATCATACAGGATCGGAAGAATTTTTGCCCCCACCATTTGGATAGTTTTTTTAAACTTTTTTCTGCCTTTTCCAACACTATTGCAAAATTAGGCGGATTGCGTCATAATAATACTGTAAAAAGACAGCACGATACCCTTTCGGAAAGGACAGGCGCTATGACAAAGGTACGGCTTGGCAATCTGTATTTAGCCGCTGCGGTTGCAGGGGTGATTCTCTGCGCTGTCCTGATGCGGGCATTTTATATGCCGTATTCCGGCTTTTTGCGCACAGTGCTGTATAATATTCTGATCTTTTCATGGGCGGTATCGGTCTGGTGGCGTATCCTGCACGCACAGACCCGCCGCTGCCTGCTGGGCGCTGCCGCCCTGATGCTGTTCTGGCTGGATATCCGCCTGATCCGCTATGACTTTGCCCAGACACCGGAGATGCTGCGGCGATTGTGGTATGCATACTATATCCCGATGCTGCTGATCCCGACCCTTGCACTTTATACGCTTTTCTTTTTGGATCGGGGGCAGTCCGGTCCACTGTACAAATATCGGCATCTGATCTTTGTATTTCCTGTGGTGCTGTTCTGCCTCGTGCTGACAAACGACTGCCATCAGCTTGCGTTTGCGTTCCCACCCGGGCAGGAGGTACTGGGCAGCCCCGATTACACCTATCGATTCGTATATTACCTCTGTCTGCTGTGGATATTTTCCTGTGCCGTGTTCACGGTGGTGTACCTTGTACGGCGTTGCCGTATTCCGCATACAAAGCGCATCCTATGGCTGCCGCTTGTGCCGATTTTTTTGGCCACGCTCTATGCTTTACTGTACAAGCATATTTTACATGTGCCGTGGATGCATGCGATCGCCGGTGATATGACCGTGGTGCAATGCCTGACCTTTACAGCGTCCTTTGAGGCGTGCATCCGGTGCGGGCTTATCCAATCCAACATGGGGTATGCCACGCTGTTTGAGGTATCTATGGCCAAAGGGCTGATCACAGACCGGGCGTTTGTGCCTGTGCAATCCTCGATGCAGGCAGCGCCGCTCCGCGAGGAGCAGCTGCGGCAGGCGCTCACCGGCAGTGTCCAGCTGGACGCCACGACCCAGCTTCACGGCCACCCGATCCGGAAAGGGTATGTTTTCTGGCAGGAGGACATCACCGAATTGGTGGCACTGCTGGAGGAACTGCGCCTCACGCAGGAGGAATTGCATGACATCGGGGATGTCATACAGGCGGAAACAGCCCAGAAGGCACAATGGCTGCAGCTGAGCGAGCAGAACCGGCTGTATGACAAAATCGAGACCGTCACAGCCCGCCAGCTGGCACGGATACAGGAATACCTGATTGCACTCAAAGCCACAGACGATGTCGATGCCGCACGCCGGCTGCTGAAGCACATCGTCATTTTGGGGACCTATATCAAGCGGCGCAGCAACCTTGTTTTTGTCTGCGACAAGGCGGAGGATATCGACACCACAGAGCTGCGGCTGAGCCTGTTTGAATCGGCAGAGAGCCTGCGCCTGAGTGATATACGCTGCGCCGTACAGATCGCCGACACAGCAAAGATTCCCCCTGCGTCCGCCGTGGTAATCTATGACGCCTTTGAAGCCATCATAGAAGCGACCCTGCCGGGATTGCAGGAGATCCTTTTCTGCGCCGAGCATACGGCGCAGGGCTGGGGGCTGCGCTGCAGCGTTCAATGCACCGACGCTCCCGCTGCGCTGCCCGGCCTGCCGCAGATGCAGCTTGAACGGGATGATGACGGGCTTTTGTATTTCACGATGTTTCCGGCAGAAGGAGGCGGCCTATGATTTTCCGAATCTCCCGCAACGCTGTCAAGGAAGGCTTTGACACGCTGCCGGCGGCCATCTGCTACTTTGATCGCAATGGCCTGCTGCGCCTGATCAATCACAGGATGCAGGAAATCTCCGCAGTCCTCTGCGGCCGCGATCTGCAGACCCTTACGGATCTGGAGCAGGCGCTGCACAGTCCCGGCGGCGGTGTGCAGCTGCGCGATGAGGCCGCCCGCATCTACGCATTCCCGGACGGAACGGTGTACCATTTTGCGGTGCGCCCTGTTCAGGACAAATACGGCATACAGTACACCGAGGTGATGGCCACCGATGTTACCCGGCTGGCGGCATTGCATGCTGCACTGCAGCAGGAAAACGAGCGCCTTGCCGATGCGAACCGCCGCGCAAAGCGCTTATATGACAATATGCCCGACATTGTGCGGGAGGAAGAAATTCTGAAAATGAAGATGCGGGTGCATGACGACATCGGCCATACCCTGCTTGCCGCACGGCGCGCACTGCGGCATGAGCATGACCTTGCCCGGATCAAGAGCGAAGCTGCAAAGTGGGAAAGTTCCATCTCCCTGCTATGCCGCACCCGGCAGGAGAATGCTGCTGAGGACCCGCTGAGCTATATGCAAAGGCGGGCGGCTGTTCTGGGCGCAACCGTACAGCTGCGCGGTGCGTACCCTGCGGCACGCGCCACCCGCGAGTTCTACGCACTGATCCTGCGGGAGTGTACCTCCAACGCTGTGCGGCATGCGGGCGCCACGGAATTGTACGCCGACTCCGAGCATCGGCCGCAGGAATGGCACCTTTGCATCACGAACAACGGCGCGCCGCCCAAGGCGAAGATAAAAGAAGGCGGCGGGCTTTCCTCGCTCCGCCGCCGTATTGAAAAAGCAGGGGGTACGGTAACCGTACACTCCCTGCCTGTATTTGTTCTGGAAGTAACCCTGCCCGATAAGGAGAGCATTTATGATACGCGTTATGATCGTTGAGGACCAAAAGCTGGTCCGGAGCCTGCTTGAAAGCTATATTCAGAACGAGGACGGGTATCAGCTTGCTGTGTCTATCCCCGGCGCTGCAGAGGCTCCGATCCTGTGCGATACCGAGGACATCGACCTTGTGCTGATGGATGTGCAGACCGAACACCGCGAAAACGGTCTGGCCGCCGCCGAAAAGATCCATAAGGCGCACCCGGGCATCAAAATCGTGGTCGTTACCTCGCTGATCGACCATGAAATTTTAAAGCGCGCCAAGGCGGCAGGTGCAAACAGCCTGTGGTATAAGGACGGGGATGAAAGGACCCTGATGCAGGTCGTGCGCAGTACTGTGCAGGGGGCGCATATCTTCCCCGATATGCCGCCGAGCGTAAAGATCGGCATGACGATGAGCAGCGACTTTACCCCTGCTGAGATGCGCGTGCTGCGCCTGTTGGTGCGCGGGCTTTCCTACAGCGGGATCGCCAAGGCGCTTTGTGTGGAACCCTCGACCGTTAAATATCATGTCATCAATATGCTGCAAAAGACCGGGCTGGAAAACAAGCTGCAGCTTGCCATTGCCGCCAGTGAGGCAAAGCTGGTGGTAGAATTGGCAGAGGAACAAGACACCGCAGACACGGCTGTCAAGCCTGAATCGGTAGGGTGACCGTGAACACCGTCCCCTGCCCGTCAGCCGGTTCAACTGTAACGGTGCCGCTGTGCAGCAGGGCAATCTCCCGCACAAGCGCAAGCCCAAGGCCCACGCCGCCCATCTCCCGGCTTCTGGATTTATCTACCCGGAAAAAGGGCTGGAACACACTCGCCCTATACTCCTCAGGAATGCCGCAGCCTGTGTCTGCAACACGCAGCACAGCGCTGCTTTTCTTTTGTTGGATCGTGATATGCACAGAACCGCCGGGGGTATTGTACTTGATGCCGTTTTCGACCAAATTAAAGAGCAGGCGGTAGATCAGGGTGTCGCTGCCCCTGATGCTGACATCCTCACATTCCTGAAAGAGGGTGACGCTACGGCGCTGTGCCAGCGGGCTCAGGTCGGCCACGATCTCATCGGCCAGCGGGGCCAGCTCGATAAGATCCTCACGCGGGATCGACTGCAGATCGCTCATTTCCAGCAGTGTGCGGACAAGGCCTGCCAGACGGGACACCTGATCTGTCTGAAAGCGGATCAGGTCGGCGACCTCGCTGTCGGCATCGGGGTGCTCCTCGGAAAACATTTCCAGCTTGGCCTGCATGATGGCCAGCGGTGTTTTCAGCTCATGGGCGGCATTGCCGGCAAACTGACGCTGCAGGTCAAAGGACTGCGCCAGCCGGTCCAGCATACGGTTGACGGACTGGCTCAGGTTGCGAAATTCCGGGATCGTGTTTTCCTCTAAGCGAACCTCCACAAGGCTGTCCTGATCAATGCGTTCGGCCTGCTGCGCAAGCTTTTTCAAGGGCTCCAGCGCCTTGCCGCTGACGAAATAGGCAATCGCTGCGCTCAGCAGCGTTACCGCTGCCGTGATGCACCAGCCCTTGCGCCCGAAAACAGCCTTGGCATCGTAGACCTCCTGCGAAAACTGTACAAGAAAGTCCGACATCTGATCGTCCGGTATTTCAATCGTCAGGTTTTCATCATCGCTCTGCTGGTATTGCAGGACATACCCGTTCAGATTGTCCATACCGGTGGCGCCGGAGCGGTAGAGCAGCAGATTCAGGCAGATGCAGGCCCCGGCAATCAGCACAGCGGTCATCAGCGTGATTCGCCACTGAAAAGATATGCGATTCATGGTTCATTTTTCTCCAATTCATATCCCTCACCGATGCGGTTCCGGATGGGGTCATACCCCAGTGCGGTGCGCAGCTTTTTTCTCAGGGCTGAGATATGCACGCGGATCGAGTTGCTGAACGCATCGACACTGCTGTCCCAGACATGCTCGATCAACTCCTCCTGACTGACAGGACGCCCCTGATGCAGCAGCAGATATTCCAGCACGCCGCTCTCCTTGCGGGTCAGCGGGATGGGCTGGCCGTCTGCCATGGCAAGGCGGCTCTTGGTGTCAAAGGTCAGCCGCCCGCACCGCAGGCATACATCACGCTGGATAAACTGCCGCCGGGTCAGGCTGCGCACACGGGCCTCCAGCTCAGCCAGATGGAACGGCTTGGCCAGATAATCATTGGCACCTGCGTCCAGCCCCTCCACCTTGTCGGAAATTTCACTGCGGGCGGACAGGATCAGCACCGGCGTTTCAAGGTCGGTCCTGCGCAGCGTGCGCAGAACGGTCATGCCGTCCACCTTCGGCAGATTGAGATCGAGCAGGACAAGATCGTACCGCTCTGCGGCAAGCAGCTCAAGCGCGGCCTCTCCGTCACCGCAGTCATCCGTTTCGTAGCCGGAGCGGCGCAGCTTTTTAGCTACGCTTTCCCGCAGGGTCGGTTCATCCTCTATCAACAAAAGACGCATAAGCGATCATCTCCCTTATTTTTAAGGTTCTTTTTGGCGCTGCACACGGCAAAAGCATTGCAGCGATACCTTTATAACAGTCATTATAGCAGATTTCGATAAAGTCTGCGTTAATTTTTTCTTAGCAGAAATTTTATACCGGCAGGTGTATACTAATCTCATCAAACAGAAAGGAGCAACCGCAAGTGATAAACAAAAAAGCAATCGCCCAGTCGGTGCTGCTGTTGGCCGCCGTTTTGATGATCGGCTTCGGCATCTGGCGCGGGGAGGCAAATACGGTGATGGCAAAGGCTATCCGGTTGTGTATGGAGTGTGTTGGCATTGGATAAGAAAAAAAGTTCTTTTCTGGCCCGTTTTCGGGGCTGGATACAGGCAGGCGCAGCGCTGCTGACGAACATCCACCTGCCGAATTTTGCCAAGGGTGTTCTGTATCAGGGCAAGGGAAAAACAGTCTGTGTACCGGGGCTGAACTGCTACTCCTGCCCGGGCGCGGCGGGGGCCTGCCCGATCGGCGCGTTTCAGGCTGTGGTCGGCTCGTCAAAATTCCGGTTTTCCTATTATATTACCGGCATCCTGATTTTGTTGGGGGTGCTGCTGGGGCGGTTTATCTGCGGCTTTCTCTGCCCGTTCGGCTGGCTGCAGGAGCTTTTGCATAAGATCCCTCGCCCAAGCGCTCCACCAAGCGACTGAAGCCGCTGCGCTATCTGAAATACGCCGTGCTGCTCATCATGGTGGTGCTGCTGCCTGCGCTTGTTGTCAACGAGATGGGAATGGGTGATCCGTTCTTCTGCAAGTATCTCTGCCCGCAGGGCGTGCTGGAGGGTGCGATTCCCCTCTCACTGACCAATGCAGGGATACGCGCCGCGCTCGGCAAGCTGTTCAGCTGGAAGCTCTGCATCCTGCTGGCGGTCGTTGCTGCCAGTGTGGTGTTTTACCGCCCGTTCTGCAAGTGGCTCTGCCCGCTGGGGGCCTTTTACGCGGTCATGAACCGAGTATCTCTTTTCCAGATGCGGGTAGACACCGACAAATGCGTGTCCTGCGGTGCCTGTGCGCGGGCCTGCAAGATGGATGTGGATATTACAAAGACACCAAACCACGCGGAGTGTATCCGCTGCGGTATGTGTATAAAATCCTGCCCCACCAAGGCGATACACTATCAGTACGGCTTTGGCGATAAGGCAGATAACAGTAAGGAGATTTGAGTATGAAACGAATTGCAGCAATTTTGACCAGCATGGTTCTGGTATTTTCCCTCGCCGCCTGCGGCAGCCAGCAGGCAGGCCCCGCCGCCGGCAGTGAAGCAGCCTCCACCGCCAGCAGTGAAGCAGCCTCCGCCGCCAGCAGTGAAGCAGCCTCCACCGCACAGACAAAAACCGAGGAGCAGCTTCTTGCAGAGGAAAACGACATTCTGGGCGCGAACGATGAACTGTGGGAAAAGGTTTTTGCCTCGATGGACAAGAATGTGACGCAGACCACCCTCAGCAACAATTACGGCGAGTTCCTTATGAGTGCCGTGGACAACGCGAAGGATCAGTTCACCGAGGAGGAGTACGCCTCCCTCAAGGCGGACGCGGATAAGATCCGTGAGATCGAAAATCAGATCGCAGCCCTTCCTCAGGAGGATGCCGCCAGCCAGAGCGCAGCGGAGAACGGCAGCACCTTCCCCCAGTTTGAGGGTAAGGACCTTGACGGCAACAGCGTTGACAGCAGCCTGTTTGCCAACAATGCGTTCACCGTTGTAAACTTCTGGTTCAGCGGCTGCAAGCCCTGCGTGGATGAGATGGATGACCTTGACGCACTCAACCAGCGCATCAAGGAGCAGGGCGGCGAGGTCATCGGCGTCAATACCGAGACACTGGACGGCAACGCGGACAACATCGCCACCGCCAAGAAAATTCTGGAATCCGCGGGCGCATCCTTCCGCAATATCTACTTTGACCCGAACGGCGAGGCCGGTAAGTTTGCACTGGGCATCATGGCCTTCCCCACTACCTGTGTTGTGGACCGCCAGGGCAACATCGTCGGTGAGCCGATCATGGGTGGCATTGATCAGGAGGCCAACATGGCTACACTGCAAAAGCTGATTGACGAAGCTGTTGCAAACGACACCGGAAAATAACAAAAGATAAAGCACAGCCGTACCGAACCCCTGCTGCCCGATGGACAGCAGGGGTATGGTGCTGCCCGGGCAAAAACATTTACCGCATTGTGTCCCAAAACATCATACTTCTGGACTTGATTAGAGGGCAGTATCGTGGTAATATTAAAGAAATAGCACGAAACGGAGAAATACACGGTGACCAAGAAGGAACTCGCAGCGGTCTGTATTGCGCGGCTTAAGGCCGAATACCCGGCAAGTGACTGCACGCTGGACTATGACCACGCATGGCAGCTGCTGGTGTCGGTGCGGCTGGCAGCCCAATGCACCGATGCACGGGTGAATGTCGTTGTGCAGGAGCTGTTTGCCCGGTTTCCCGGCGTCAGGGAGTTGGCCGCCGCCAGCCCGGAGGAGATCGAAGCCATTGTCAAGCCCTGCGGGCTGGGCCATAGCAAGGCGCGGGACATTTCCGCCTGTATGCGGATGCTGCGGGATAAATTTGACTGCCGTGTGCCCGATGATTTTGATGCGCTGCTCTCCCTGCCGGGGGTTGGCCGCAAAAGCGCCAACCTGATAATGGGGGATGTCTTCGGCAAGCCGGCCATCGTGACAGATACCCACTGCATCCGCCTGTGCAACCGCATCGGTCTTGTGGACAACTGCAAGGACCCGGCTAAGGTCGAGAGGGAGCTGTGGAAGATCATTCCCCCCGAGGAGGGAAACGGCTTCTGCCACCGCCTGGTGGATCACGGCCGCGCAGTCTGCACGGCGCGCACAAAGCCTTACTGTGACAAATGCTGTCTGGCCGATATCTGCCGGGCGCGAAAGGAATTTGCCAATGAATAAAACGACGGAAAACCGCCTTGGCGGCGAGCTGCGCAGCCAGCAGACCGCCCAACGCCTGCTGGAGGAGCTGCGCGATGGAATCTACGCTGCCGCACCACAGCTGCCCAGTGAGTTGGAGCTGGCTGAGGCGCTGGGGGTTAGCCGCACCGTGGTGCGCGATGCCCTGAGTGAGCTGGAGCGCGACGGTTATCTGGAGCGGGTGCGCGGCATCGGTACGCTTGTCAACCGTGATGTGCTGATGGTTGAGAACCGCATGGATCAGAAGCTGGAGTTCAACAAGATGATCCGCGCAATCGGGCGAGTGCCGCACAGCGATAACCTGATGGTCACACGGGAAACCGCAACGCCCGAACTGATGGAGCGGCTGGCCCTTGACCCGGAGAAGGAACATACGCTGGTGTTTGTGCGCCGCCGCGTGCTGGCAGATGAAACGCCGGTGCTGTACTCCACCGATATTCTGCCGCTGGCACTGTTCGGCGGCAAGCGGCTCGATTCGATCGACTTCAGCCGCCCGATTTTTGAGATCGTTGAGCAGCACTGCCGCGTGGAGGTAGCCGAGACATTGACAACGCTGCACGCTGTAATGGGTTCACCGGGCATCCGCCGCCAGCTGGGGGTGCGGCCTGATCAGGCGCTGCTGCAGCTGGATGAGATCTGCTACTCCCGCACCTGCAAGCCGGTGCTTTGCTGCCAGACCTGCTACACGGATTTCTTTGATTTTGCCATGGTGCGCAAACTGGTTTGATTGTAAGCGGCATACCGCCGCTTAGAATATAGAGCTATTATAAAGGGGATTGTGTATGAGACATTTGATCGACCCGGCGGATTTTACGCTGGAAGAAACGCTCAGCCTGATGGACCTTGCCGACCGTATCCACGATGATCCGGCCGCTTATAAGGATGTTGCCGCGCGCAAGCGTCTGGCAACGCTTTTCTACGAACCGAGCACCCGTACCCGCCTTTCGTTTGAGGCGGCCATGCTGAACCTGGGCGGTCAGGTGCTGGGTTTCCCGGATGCCGGTGTTTCCAGCGCCTCCAAGGGCGAGACCGTAGCCGATACCATCCGCGTGATCAGCTGTGTGGCAGACATTGCCGCCATGCGCCACCCCAAGGAGGGCGCCCCGCTGCGCGCGTCCCGCTACAGCCGCATTCCGGTCATCAACGCCGGTGACGGCGGCCACAGCCACCCCACCCAGACGCTGTTGGACATGATGACGATCCGCCAGCGCAAGGGGCACTTGGATCATCTGACCATCGGCTTCTGCGGCGACCTCAAGTTTGGCCGCACGGTGCACAGCCTGATCAAGAGCCTGTCCCGTCTGCCGTGCATGAAGTTTGTGCTCATCTCACCCGAGGAGCTGCGCGTGCCGGACTACATCATCAGCGAAATCCTCGAGCCTAACAACATCCCCTATGTTGAGACACGCAACATGGAGGAGGCTCTGCCCGATTTGGACGTCCTCTACATGACCCGCGTCCAGCAAGAGCGGTTCTTTAATGAAGAAGATTACATCCGTCTGAAAAACAGCTATGTCCTGACAAAGGAAAAGCTGGCTCTGGCCCCCGCGGATATGCCGGTGCTGCATCCCCTGCCCCGTGTGAATGAGATCACGCTGGATGTGGATGACGACCCGCGCGCAGCGTACTTTGACCAGGTGCAGAACGGTGTCTATATGCGCATGGCGCTGATCATGACTTTGCTGGGTCTCAAAGACCCCAAGACCGGGGAGGTAGCGTTCAATGTTGAAGGTTGATGAAATCCAGAACGGCGTGGTCATTGACCACATTACCGCAGGCACGGGTCTGGCGCTCTACCACATGATGGAGCTGGAAAAGCTGAACAATGCCAGCGTGGCACTTTTGCAGAACGTCCGCAGCCAAAAGGACGGAAAAAAGGACATAATAAAGATCGAGGGCGATGTCAGCAAGATGAGCTTTGACGTTCTCGCCTATGTCGACCCGAAAATCTCCATTACCTTTATCCGGGACGGCAAGGTGACGGAGAAGAAACACCCCGAGCAGCCCAAGCGGCTGGTCAACGTCATCAAATGCACGAACCCGCGCTGCATCACTTCTATCGAGGAGGGCTGCGACCATATTTTTGCACTGACGCCGAGCGGCCGTTACCGCTGCATCTACTGCGAGCAGGAGTTCCGCGTCAAACCGTAAAGTGAGGTAACTGCGATGGAAAAGCCAAAGTTTCATCTGAATCCCAACGAGGAGATTGTCAAGACCATCCGTGAGGGTTTAAAGCGTACGGGCGGATACTGCCCCTGCCGTCTGCAGCATATCCCGGAAAATATCTGCATCTGCAGCGAGTTCAAGCAGCAGCTGGCCGACCCGGACTATCACGGCCCCTGCCACTGCGGCCTGTATGTGAAGGATTGAAGGCTGTTCCGAAGCTAAGGCAACACCGCACAATTCCCGCCTGACGGCTTAAGCACCGCTCCGGCGGCTGCGGCACGGCATCTGCGTTGCCAAAATGCTCGATAAGACATCCAGTATTATCTGCGCTTTTGGCTTAGCAGCTGCCGCACCTCGCTCGCCGTATCGGCACTTAGAATTATGCGGTATTGCCCTGATAAAAATAGGGAGGCATCCGTCTGCTACAGGCGGATGCCTCCCTATTTGTTTGTGCAGCGGCGTTACACACAGGCCGTCAGGGTGTCCTGCGTCAGGATGATGTGCCCGTTTGCATCGGCATCGGCCGTGTAGACTGTGCCGGGCTGGGCAGTGCCATCGGCGATCCTGTCGGCCAGTGCCTGCTCTACTGCACGGCTGACCGTGCGGCGCAGCTCCCGCGCGCCGTAGGGCGGCACCTTATCCCCTGCCAGCGCCTTGGCGGCTGCGGCAGTATGGCGCAGGGTGTAGCCCTGCCCGGCTGCGCGTTCCTCCAGCTCGCAGAGCAGCCGGTCGGCAATGCCTGCCAGCTGTTCCGGGCCGAGCGGGTCAAACAGCACGGTCTCGTCCAGACGCCCCATCAGCTCGGGGCGGAAGAACTCCCTCGCCTCCCGGATTGCCTGCTGGCCGCGGCGGTCCTTTTCCGCCCCGGCAGCGCCGAAGCCCATGGGGGCCGTCTGCCCGGCAAGGCACCGCGCACCCAGATTGGAGGTAAGCAAAATGATGGTGTTGGAAAAATCCGCTCTGCGGCCCTGTGCATCGGTCAAGGTGCCGTCCTCCAAAATCTGCAGCAACAGATTTTGAATATCGCTGTGTGCCTTTTCGATCTCATCAAACAGCACAACGCTGTAGGGGCGGCGGCGCACAGCCTCGGTCAGCTGGCCGCCCTCGTCGTGGCCTACATAGCCCGGAGGCGCGCCGATGAGCCGTGCCACGGTGTGACGCTCCATATATTCGGACATATCAAAGCGCAGCAGTGCCTTCTCGCTACCGAACCAGCCCTTGGCCAGTGTGCGGGCCAGCTGGGTCTTACCCACACCGGTAGGCCCCAAAAACAGCATCGCGCCGATGGGACGATTGTTCTCCCGCAGGCCGGTGCGGCTGCGGCGTATAGCGGCGGCTACCGAGGCTACAGCCCGCGGCTGGCCGATGACCTCTGCGGCAAGGCGCTGCTCCAACTGTGCAAGCCGCTCACGCTCGGCCTCCCCCACACGCTCGGCGGGTACACCGCTCGCCTTGCTCACCACACGGGCAATGTCTGCCGGGGTCAGCGCTTTTTTCTCGCTGCTGTTTTCGGCAATGCGGCGTGCAGCCGCGGCTTCGTCCAGCAGGTCGATGGCCTTATCGGGTAGATACCGCCCCGGCAGATACCGCACACTCAGCTCGACTGCCGCATGGATGGCTGTGGACGGGATGGCCACCCCATGGTAACGCTCATACCGGGGCATCAGGCCCGCGAGAATCGTTTCGGCAGCGGTTGGTGTCGGCTCCTCGACCATCACCCGCCCGAACCGCCGCTCGAGCGCAGAGTCCTTCTGGATTGTCTTGCGGTATTCCTCCGGCGTGGTCGCACCGATGAGCTGTATCTCCCCGCGCGCCAGCATCGGCTTTAGGATGCTGGCGGCATCGATAGCCCCCTCCGCTGCCCCGGCACCGGCAATGATGTGGATCTCATCAATGAACAGGATGGTCGAGCGGTCGCGGTAAAGCTCCTCAAGCAGGTTTTTAAAGCGCTCCTCGAAATCACCGCGGTATTTCGTGCCCGCCACCATCGAGGCCATATCGAGCGATAAGACCCGTTTGCCCCGCAGGGCCGGGGTAATCTGCCCAGAGGCAATGCGTTGGGCCAGCGCTTCGGCCAGTGCGCTTTTTCCGACACCCGGCTCCCCCAGCAGGCAGGGATTGTTTTTCTGGCGGCGGCAAAGGATCTCCACCATCCGCTCCAGCTCACTGTCACGGCACAGCACCGGGTCCAGACGACCCTCCTGTGCAAGGCGTGTCAGGTCGCGGCCGTATTTTTCGCTGGGTCGGCCCGTGCGGCTGGCTGCCATCCGGGGCTGTGCGGGCAATACCAGCTGACCCGAGAGCTGGCGGCACTCCCGCGCGGCCTGCGGCAGCTCGACACCAAGGGAAAGCATCCAGCGGCTGGCTGTGCAGGTGGAATCCTCAAGCATGGCGCAGAGCAGATGCTCATTTTCGGCCCGGGCAGCACTGGAAGCGTGCGCCCCCAGCACAGCAAACTCCATCGCCTTGCGCAGCTCCGGTGCAAGGTCGCAGCGGTGCAGCCTGCGCGGTGCGCCTTCGGCCCGGGCGGCGCTGCAGTTGGCCAGCGCTGTGGTGGTGACCCGCTTGCGGCGCAGGAAGTCTGCTGCACTGCCGCGTGCCGTCTGCACCAGCGCCAGCAGCAGATGGCCTGTGTCGGCCTGACAGCAGCCCTGCCGACCTGCCAGTACCAGCGCGGTGCGGACGGTGCGCGCCGCCGTGCGTGAAAAACCTTTGTAGCTGTAGACCCAGAACATCTGCATATCCTCCTCTTGTATCTGCCCATTGAAAGTATAGACGCCGGACGGATAAATAATCATCGAAATCGGTTGAATCAGGATATGACAAATTCCCGAATTAGTGGTATAATAATGCAGTTACACGCAATCTGTACCTATGAGGTGGTCTTTCATGCACAAATTGATGCGCTATATCAAGGGCTATGAGCGACAAGCCCTGTTGGCACCGCTATTCAAGATGTTGGAGGCCTGTTTTGAGCTGTTTGTACCGCTGGTCATCGCCAGCATCATTGATACAGGCATCAAAAACGGGGATGCAGCTTTTATCTGGACGCGCTGCGGCCTGCTGGTTCTGCTGGCTGCCATCGGTCTTGCCAGCAGCCTGACGGCCCAATACTTTTCAGCCACGGCGGCACTGGGCTTTGGCACGGCGCTGCGCAGGGACCTGTACCGTCATATTGACACGCTGAGCTACAGCGAGCTGGACGGTATCGGTACCCCCACGCTGGTCACGCGGATGACCAGTGACATCAATCAGGTCCAGAACGGTGTGAACCTGACCCTGCGCTTGCTGCTGCGCTCGCCGTTCATTGTTATTGGCGCACTTATCATGGCATTTTCAATCAGCCCCAAACTGACGCTGCTTTTCCTCGGCGTTACCGTTGCGGTTTCGCTGATCATCTGGGCAATCATGCGGATCACGGTGCCGATTTACCATGAGGCACAGAACGGCCTTGACCGTGTGACGCTGCTGACCCGTGAAAACTATGTGGGTGCCCGTGTGGTGCGCGCCTTTGCCCGGCAGGCCGATGAATTGGCTGCCTTTGTCGAGACGAACGATCATTTGAAATCGCTGCAGTTTGCAGCGGGCCGCATCTCCGCCCTGATGAATCCCCTGACCTATCTGGTAGTCAACCTCGCCGTGGTAGCGTTGCTGCTGCGCGGCGGCATGGAGGTCGATGCCGGTGCGCTGACTCAGGGTGAGGTTATCGCGCTGATCAACTATATGAGCCAGATCCTTCTGAGTCTGCTGCGTCTGGCAGACCTGGTCGTCTCTGTAACGCGCGCGTTGGCCAGCGGTATGCGTGTGAATGAGATTCTGAACACCCGCACTACGATGGAAGACCCCGGTACGGCACCGCTCGCGGTTGACGGTGCTGGCGAGGCGGTCCGGTTTGAGCATGTGGATTTCACCTATCATGGTGCGGGCGCACCCAGCCTGACCGATATTTCCTTTGCGGCCGGCTGCGGCGAGACCATCGGCGTGATCGGCGGTACCGGCAGCGGCAAATCGACCCTGATCGATCTGATCTGCCGCTTTTACGATGCCGACCGCGGCACGGTGACACTGTTCGGCCATGATGTAAAGCAGTACAGCTTTGCACAGCTTCGCAGCCTTGTAGGCATCGTACCCCAGCAGGCGGTGCTGTTTACCGGCACCATCCGCGACAATATGCAGTGGGCCGCCCCAAATGCCACCGATGCGGAAATCTGGGAGGCGCTTGAAATCGCACAGGCCGCAGATTTTGTCCGCAGCAAGCCCGGCATGCTGGATGCCCCTGTGGAAACGGCCGGACGCAACTTTTCCGGCGGGCAGCGCCAGCGGTTGACGATTGCACGCGCACTGGTACCGAAGCCGAAAATTTTGATTCTCGATGACAGTGCCTCCGCGCTGGATTTCGCCACCGATGCAGCCCTGCGCAAGGCCATTAAAGAAAAAACGCAGGGTATGACGGTCTTTATCGTCTCCCAGCGCGCGGCGAGCGTGCAGCGCGCTGACCACATTCTTGTGCTGGATGACGGCACTTTGGCCGGTGATGCCCCCCATGCCGCACTGCTGCAGAGCTGTGAGGTCTATAAGGAAATCTGCCTGAGCCAGCTGAGCAAGGAGGAGGTGGCCAAAACACTATGAGCAAGACATCGAAGAAGCTTGACCGCAATACGATCCAACGCGTTCTGCAGCTGATCCGCCCCTACAAGGGCATGGTCATTCTTACGCTTACATTGGCGCTCATCACCGTTGTCACCACCCTGCTTGCACCGGTGCTGGCCGGCAGGGCGGTCGATAAGATCGTGGGGCCCGGGCAGGTCGATTATCAGGGGCTTGGCCGCATCGCATTGGCTATGGCTGCCACGATCGCCTGCACGGCGCTCTCCCAATGGCTGATGAATGTTGTCAACAACCGCATCACCTTTCAGGTCGTGCGGGATATGCGGGTGCGCGTGTTTGAGCAGCTTGAGATTCTGCCACTGAAATATATGGACGCCCACCGCCCCGGCGATGCGATCAGCCGCATCACGACCGATGTGGAGCAGTTCAGTGACGGCCTGCTGATGGGATTTACCCAGCTGTTTACCGGTGTGCTGACCATTCTGGGTACCCTGGGGGTCATGCTCTATATAGACTGGCGCATCGCGCTGGTGGTCGTGGCGCTGACACCGCTCTCCATTTTTGTGGCGCGCTTTATTGCGACACACACCTATTCTATGTTCCGGGTGCAGAGCGAGACCCGCGCCGAGATGACCAGCCTTGTGGAGGAGCTGATCGGCAACGAGCATCTGGTTCGCGCCTTCGGCTATGAGGCGCGCGCCGAGGAGCGCTTTGACCGTATCAACCGCGACCTGCAGCGCTGCGGTGTGCGGGCAACCTTCTTTTCTTCGACCACGAACCCCTGCACCCGCTTTGTAAATTCACTGGTTTACGCCTCGGTCGGCATACTGGGCGCATTTGTTGCGATTGCCGGCGGTATCACGGTCGGTGAGCTGAGCGTCTTTTTGAACTATGCCAACCAGTACACAAAGCCCTTCAATGACATCTCCGATGTCATGACCGAGCTGCAGAATGCGCTGGCCTGTGCGCAGCGGGTGTTTGATCTGATCGATGAGACACCGATCATCCCTGATGCCCCCGATGCCGTGAGCCTGCCCCACGGCGCCGGCAGCGTGGCCTTTGAGCATGTGCGGTTCCGCTATCAGGACGATGTACCCCTGATCGAGGATATGAACCTCAAGGTCGAGCCGGGGCAGCGCATCGCGCTGGTCGGTCCGACCGGCTGCGGCAAGACCACCCTTGTAAACCTGCTGATGCGGTTCTATGAGATCAACAGCGGCACGCTGCGGGTGGATGGACACCCCATCGACACGGTAACGCGGGACAGCCTGCGCGCCAATCTTGGCATGGTGCTGCAGGAAACATGGCTCAAAGCCGGTACGATTGCAGAAAACATCGCCTACGGCAAACCGGACGCCACCCGCGAGGAGATCATAGCCGCAGCCAAGAAGGCGCGCGCCCACAGCTTTATCTGCCGCCTGCCGAACGGATACGACACACAGGTTGCCGAGGACGGCGGCAATATCAGCCAGGGGCAGCGGCAGCTGCTCTGTATTGCGCGGGTCATGCTGCGGCGTCCGCCGATTCTGATTTTGGATGAGGCCACCTCCAGCATTGACACCCGCACCGAGGTGCTGGTGCAGGATGCCTTTGAGGAATTGATGAAGGGCCGCACAAGCTTTATTGTGGCCCATCGCCTGTCCACCATCAAAAATGCTGACCAGATTCTGGTGATGAAGGCCGGCAACATTATCGAGCGCGGTACGCATGATGAACTGCTGGCGCAGGGCGACTTTTATAAGCAGCTCTACGAAAGTCAGTTTGCCAAGGCGTAAGCATAGGGTCAAAATCTGGGAAAGAAAAAGGAGATTCTACTATGAGCAGCATTATCATTCCGGAAGGGTACCAAAGCCTGCTGGGGCTGTATGACACCCAGAAGGCCATCGGCCTTATCAAAACGATCTTTCAGGAAAAGCTTTGCATGGCACTGCATCTCAAGCGCGTCACGGCTCCCCTGTTTGTCATGCAGGGCAGCGGTTTGAATGATGACCTGAACGGTGTAGAGCGCCCCGTTGCGTTCGATGTGCCCAGCCTGAACGAACAGGCCGAGGTCGTCCACAGTCTGGCTAAGTGGAAGCGCTATGCCCTGTACAAGTACGGCTTCCGCCCCGGTCAGGGCATTGTGACCGATATGAACGCCATCCGCCGTGATGAGGAGCTGGACAACCTGCACAGCATCTATGTTGACCAGTGGGACTGGGAGCGTGTTATTACCGCTGACCAGCGCACGCTGGATTTTCTGCGGGAGACCGTCCGCGACATCGTGGATGCGGTCTGCGCGACCTCGGATGAGCTGCGCTGGAAGTTTCCTGAGCTGAAGAACATTCATCTCGACCGCGATGTAGCTTTTATCACGACACAAGAGCTGGAGGACCTCTACCCGGAACTTACCGCCAAGCAGCGCGAAAACGCCTTTGCCAAGGAGCATGGCACGGTTTGCATTATGCAGATCGGCGGCAAGCTCCGCAGTGGCAAGCCCCACGATGGCCGTGCCCCCGACTACGATGATTGGGCGCTGAACTGCGATATTCTGTTCTGGCACAAGCCTCTTGGTTGCGCACTGGAGCTGTCCAGCATGGGTATCCGCGTGGATGCTGAATCGCTGCGCCGCCAGCTGGACGAGGCAGGCTGCCCCGAGCGCGCAGAGCTGCCCTTCCACAAGATGCTGTTGGACGGCACGCTGCCCTTGACGATGGGCGGCGGCATCGGCCAGAGCCGCCTTTGCATGCTGCTGCTCGGCAAAGCTCATGTAGGTGAGGTTCAGGTCAGCCTTTGGGATGATGCCACGGTAAAAGCCTGCCGTAATGCCGGTGTAGAATTGCTGTAAGTCTTGACAAAGCGCTGCTGTTTGTGGTATTATTATCTAGTACCCGCTAGTATAGCACAATTGGCAGTGCAGCTGATTTGTAATCAGCAGGTTGCAGGTTCGATTCCTGTTACTAGCTCCATACGAAAGAGCGCTGCAAGGTTTAATTTTACCTTGCAGCGCTCTTTTTAGTTGTTAAACTATGCCTTTTCCGGTGTCGTATATTTTCAGTAAAAACTCCCGGCTGCAATCAAGCGACCGGGAGTTTGTTTAGTATGGCATCGTTGAGGAATTATTTTGTATGCAGCGCGTTCTGCAGGGCACAATACTCCTCCAGCGTAAGCTGTTCGGGGCGTGCGCGTTCATCAAGACCGGCTGACTGCAGCGCGGTCAGGACCTGTGCCTTGGGCAGGTGCAGGCCGTTGGCAATGGCGTTGGCTGCGGTCTTGCGGCGCTGTGAGAAGGCAGCGCGGATCAACGCAAAGAAGGCGGCCTCGTCACCGTTCGGAACCTGTACGGCGGGAGTCTTGCGCACATCCAAGCGAATGACGGCGCTTGTCACCTTGGGGGCGGGGTAAAAGCTGCCGGGCTGCACGCTGAACAATAATTTCGGCTCCGCATAATAGGCCACCGCGTAGCTGATCGCACCCGCATCGCGGGTGCCAGGGGCGGCGCACAGACGCTGTGCGGCCTCCTTTTGCACCATGACGGTGATGTTCCGGATAGGCAGCTTTTCCTCCAGCAGGCGCATCAGGATCGGGCTGGTGATATAGTACGGCAGGTTGGCACAGACAGCCACCGGCTTATCGCCAAACTCCTCAGTCAGCAGCGCCTTCAAATCCACCTTGAGGACATCGTTCAGTACAAGCTTGAAATTATCATACCCTGCCATCGTCTCCTCAAGGAGCGGCGGCAGACGCTTATCTACCTCGATGGAAACGACCTTATCCGCGCGCTTGCAGAGCTGTTCGGTCAGTACACCGATGCCGGGGCCGACCTCAAGGGCACCCCAGCCGGGGCCGATGCCGGCGGCTTCGGCAATGCGGGGACATATACCCGGGTTAATGATAAAATTCTGGCCAAACCCTTTGGAAAGGGCAAAATCGTACCGCGCACAGAGGTCACGGATGGTAGACAAGTCGGTCAATGTGGGCACGGCGGCTTCCTTTCAGCGTATATCAGTTCTGGCCGGTCAGCGACATGGCCGCATTAACGGCCTTGCTGATCTGCGGGTCAGTGTCGATCGTGTAGTCGTAGTAGGAGTTCTGTTCATCAACAGAGAGTGTCGCGTCAATATCGGGCTTCAGACCCTCGTTGTTCCAGCTCTGATCCTCGTTGTCGAGCAGCAGGCCGGAGGTAATATAGGCGGCAGAGCCGTCCGAGAAGCTCTGCACATCGCTGAGTACAACGCCCATACCGGCCGTTTTGGTGCCGACAATCGTGGCACCGCCCATCTTGCGCAGGGCATTGGCAAACAGCTCGGCACTGCTGGAGGTAGCTCCATTGACGAGGCAGACCATCGGAACATTGATCTCGTTCTCATCGGACATGCGCAGCACGGTCACATTGCCGTCCTTATCCTGCTGCTTGGCGATCTCACCGGAGGGTACGCAGTAATCCGCTGCGACAAGCCCTGCATTGAGGTTTTCACCGGCGTTGTCGCGCAGGTCAAACACCAGACAGGTTGCCCCCTGCTGCAGCAGGTTGTCCACGGCAGTTTTAAACTCGCTGGCGGTGCCTGTGGTAAAGGCGTCGATGCGCAGATAGCCGCAGGTGCCGGCGGTCAGCTGGCTTGTTGAGATGGTGGGGGTCTTATAGTTGGAGTGTACAAGGCTCAGCTGCTGCTCCTGACGGTCGGGCGTCAGGTAGGTGATGACTGTGGTAGTGCCCTCCTCACCCAGCAGGCGGGAGGTCAAACGCGCGGTAGATCCGATATTTTTGGTGGATTCCTCGCCAATGGCAGTGATAAAGCCGCCGACCTGCAGGCCGGCCTCACTGGCGGGGGAATTGTTGTATACGCGGATGATGCGCGCATAGCCGGAGGAGGCATCGTTGACAACGGCCACGCCGATGCCGGTGAGGGTGCCCTTCTCGATGGCCTGCTTTTCGCTGTACTCCTTGGCGGTATAGTAGACAGCATATCGGTCGTTGATGCCGCTCATATAGCCGGCGGCCAGCTTATCGTTCAGGGTGTCCTCATCAATGGTGAAGAACTCCCCTGCGCGGACAAAGCGGTCGATCTCCGACAGCTTGTTGTACTGGCGTTCCTTATTTTTGACGCTGGACACGGTCGTGTTGAACATCTTCATCGACACGACCATCGTCAGCGAGAAGGTGACAGCCATTGCGATGATGGCGATGGTGGCTGCCACGCCGAGACTGATTTTTTTGCTCATGGCTCTGATGGCTCCTTACTATTTTTGCGTTTATGCCCCGTAGGCAAGGGAGAAAAATACCGTAGAGAAAAGGCTCAGCACCATAAGAACGGCGACCACCAGACAAAAAATGCGCACGGCGGTTTTATGCTTCTGCGGCTTCATAAGGACTCCCCTTTCTTAGGATAAGTAATTCATGACATTGACCAGAACATTGTTGACCTTCATTTCCAGATGCAGGTGATTGCCGGTGGAGTTGCCGGTGGAGCCGACATACCCCAGCGTCTGTCCTTTGGAAACGCTCGACCCGACGCTGACGATGGGCGCACTGTTCATGTGGGCGTACAGTGTGGAATAGCTGTTGCCGTTGTCATCCTTGCCGTGGTAGACCTGAACATAATAGCCCCAGCTGTAGTGGTAGGCGGCTGCGGTGACAACGCCGCCGCTGACGGCGTAGATCTCGGTGCCGCCCGGCGCGGCATAGTCGGTGCCGCGGTGGCCGTTGCCGCCAAAGTAGCAGGAAACATACTTATAGGTGGCAAGCGGGCGGCCAAAATCCAGCGAGCATTGTATTGAGGCGTTTCCGTAGGCCTGGTTGGCGGCGTTCAGGGCTGCATCCAGCTCTTTGGCTGCCTCGTCCACTTTTTTGTTGGCCTCGATCTGGGCCTCTTTCAGGGCCTGTTCCTCGGCCTCCGCCTTGGAGATGCTCTCGTCTGTCTGGGAGATATTCTCCGCAAGCTCACTGGTTTTGCTGTTCAGTGCGGCCTTCTGGGCCTCGTAGTCGGCTTTTGTTGCCTCCAGATCCGCCTTGGCCTGCTCCAGTTCGGCGCGCTGCTGCTCCAGCTGGGTATGCTCGTCCTCAAGCTGCTGGCAAATCTCCTCGTCCTTGCTGACAATCTGCTCCAGTGTGGTGGCAAAGGTAAGCAGCTGGTACAGGTTGGTCGCACTGGACAGCAGCGCAATGGAACCGCCGTCATTCAGTCGCTGCATCGCGCGCATACGGTCCTTGAAATCTGCCCAGCGCTGATCGTATTCAGCCTGCTTCTGGTCAACCTCCTGCTGCTTTTGATTGATCTCGTCCTGTTTGTTGACGATATCATTATCCAGACCGCCGATCTGCTCGGTCAATGTGCCAATCTGGCTGAGCAGCAGTGATTTTTGCTGCTCCAGCTGTGTTTTGAGCGCCTGCGCGTCCGCTTTGTCGCTCTGTGTTTCTTTCAGCTGTTGGTTGACTTTTTCCAATGCGGCCTGCTGCTCCTGCAGCTTTTGGCGCAGGTCGCTGACACTGGCAGCCGCCAGCGGCGTCATAACGGTGGAAAGCGTCATCGTCATGGCAACTGCTACGCTGAGCAGCAGTGAGATAAATTTTTTGCTGTGCGAAAAATGCTTCATCTTTGTTTGCAATTCCCCTGCTCGTTGCTGTTATACATTCAGATGCTTGCGGATGCTGGTGGCGGTGCCGAGGCCGCAGAGCACAAAGCCCAGCAGCACAAAGCCGCCGACAATGTAATACCATACATTTTCCAGCGGAACCAGCTGACCGCCGAACATCTGCGAGAGGTTGGACGGGTTCTCGGCATACCAGCGGCAGAGGGCATAGTACGCGCCGCAGACGATGCCGGAGGCAAGCGCAGCGGAGATCAAGCCGGAGGTAACACCCTCCACAAAGAACGGGAAACGAATAAAGCCGTTGGTGGCACCCACCAGCTTCATGATGCCGATCTCCTTGCGGCGGTTGAACACCGTGATCTTGATTGTATTGTTGATGACCACGATGGACACGATAGCCAGCACCGCTACAATGCCGTAGCAGGCGTAGTTGATGACGCGCTGCAGTGAGGTAAAGGTGTCTGCCATGGCAAGCGGCGCCTTGACGCTGGCCACGCCATCGATCTGCATCAGCTGGGCGGAGACGGCCTCAATGTTGTCAGGGTCATCCACCGTCACGCGGTAGTTGGGCGTGAACGGGTTATCGTCCTGAAAGACCTGCTGCAGGTTGGTATAGTCCTTAAGCATATCGCCGTAGGTCGCAAGAACATCCTCGGGCGACATGTAGGTCACACCCACAACATGGGGGGTGTTGCGGATGGCCGCATCGGCAGCGGCGATCTGGTCCTCGGTGGCATCGTCCATATAGATGACCGTCTCATTCTGGTTGCCGATATATTCGACCATATAATCAATGTTGACGCCCAGCAGGTAGGCAGCGCCGATCAGCAGCATGCAGACGGTCAGCACGCCCATCGAGGCAAAGGTCATAAGCCGGTTGGCACGCAGATTGTGCAGGCCCTGACCGACAAGGTAGGTAAAGCTGGAAAAACGCATGGTGTCCCCTCTTTAATATCACAGATCAGTCTTCATCGTAGTCGTAATCGTCCTCTTCCCGCTGGGCCATAGCGGCTGCGTAGCGGCGGGCGGCCTCGGGGTGCGCGGTGTCGGAGGCAACCATGCCGTTGGCCAAAGTGATGACGCGGTTGCCATACTTGCGGGCGAGCTTATGTACCAGCTCATGCTCATGGGTGACGACCACAACGGTGATGTTGACCTTATTGATGGCCTCAAACAGCTGCATGATGTCCATGGACATCTCAGGGTCGATGTTGCCGGTGGGCTCGTCCGCGATGATCAGCTTGGGGCCGTGGGCCAGCGCGCGCGCTACGGCGACACGCTGCTGCTCGCCGCCGGAGAGCTCGTCCGGCAGACGATCCATCTTGTCCTCAAGGCCGACAAGCGAGAGCGCGAAGGGCACGCGGTCCTTGATCTTTTTGGTGGAGATGTTCGTCACACGCATGGCGAACGCCACATTCTCATAGACGGTCATGGTCGGAATCAGGCGGAAGTCCTGAAAGACAACACCCATCTGCCGGCGCAGATACGGCACCTTGCGCCGGCGGATCTTGGTCAGATCCTGCCCATTGATGAATACCTTGCCCTCAGTGGGCTTTTCCTCCATCTGGATCAGCTTCAGAAAGGTAGATTTGCCTGCACCGGAGTGGCCAAGGATAAAGACAAATTCGCCCTCCTCGATATGGATGTTGATGTCCTCCAACGCAACATTTTCATCGTTGTGGGTCTCATAGGTTTTATATACATGCTCAAAATCGATCATTGAGGATTCTCCTGCCGCAGCGCGGCTGTCCTGTTTACGGTTACAGTCATACATATAATAGAATACCATGCAGCGCGCCTGCGGTCAAGGTGTTTTCCGGCTGCCAAAAGCAGAAAAATGGCGCTGCCTTGCGGTGCAGCGCCATTTGTGAAAGTTTTATTAAAATCAATATTTGGCCGGATTGGCGGAGAGGTACTTCTTGACCATCAGGGCCACCTTAAAGACGATGGCATCATCAAAGTTGCGCAGGTCAAGGCCGGTCAGCTTGCGAATCTTTTCCAGACGGTAGACCAGCGTGTTGCGGTGGACAAACAGCCCGCGGCTCGTTTCCGAGACATTCAGGTTGTTTTCAAAGAAGCGCTGGATGGTGAACAGCGTCTCAGCGTCGAGACTGTCAATGCTCTCCTGCTTAAAGACCTCCCGCAGGAAGGCCTCGCAGAGGGTCGTGGGCAGCTGGTAGATCAGGCGGGCGATGCCCAGATGGTCATAGCTGATGACCTGACGCTCGGTGTCAAACACCTTGCCGACCTCCATTGCAATCTGTGCCTCCTTAAAGCTGGAGGCCAGATCCTTGATGTTGCCGATGGGGGTGCCGATGCCGACCACGGCCTTGATGTAATGGTCGCCCTGCAGCGTATCCACAATGGAGGCAGCCAGCTTTTCCATATCGCGGGTGTTGTTGTCCGGCTTGATCTCCTTGACGAGGACGGTGTCCGTCTCGCTGATGTTAAAGACAAAGTCCTTCTGCTTGTCCGGGAAAAGACCGCTGACAACATCATAAGCGGAAATGTCATTGCCGGAGGTCACGCGGATGAGCAGCACAACGCGCTGTACATCGGAGACAAAGTGCAGCTCGCGGGCCTTGGCGTAGATGTCGCCGGGCAGGATGTTGTCCAGCACGACATTTTTTATGAAGTTTGTCTTGTCGAACTTTTCATCGTGATACTGCTTGATGCTCTGCAGGCTGATGGACAGCATGGCGGCAAACTGCTCCGCCGTGGTATCGGTGCCCTCCACAAAGACGGCGTAGTCATTATGCTTGGCGTTGGAGAACTGATGGTAGGCATAGCCATCGCGCACAAAGGCATCGCCGGCCGTCTGGCGGACGGTAGCTACGCCCTCGCGCACCTCACCGATCTGCCCCAGTTCGGAGCAGGAGATCACGGTGCCTGTCTCGTCGATAACGCCGACAACACGGTCCACTGCGTCCTTCATCTGGTACACCACATTCTGGAATACCCTGTTAGCCATAATATGTGACTCCCCTTTTGCTGTTATTTAGACAGTCTGCACCGGCGTGCAGTGCGGGCTATACATGTTTGGCAAAACTGCCGTTTGGTAATCTGCCCGAAAACCAAATCTTCATAATGTATATTTTACACAATTCACTTGGCTTTTGCAACATATTTTCACGAAAATCGCAATATTTTCTTGTACATTTTTCAAATCGAGCAAAAAAATGTACCCGCCGCAGGGTTTGCGGCAGGTACAGCGTCCGTCATTTTGACGATTTTCCGGTTTTTGTCTGGTCAAGCGCGCCTGTGCCGCCCTCGACAACACCGCGGTGCTGGAATACATAGGTGATGCTGCGGAAGAAAATCTTCAGATCCGCCCAGAAGGTCAGGTGCGCGGCGTACTCGCCGTCATAGCGCGCCTTCACATCAATGGGCAGCTCATCGCGTCCGTTGACCTGTGCAAGCCCCGTCAGGCCGGGACGAATGTCATTGGCGTGTACCTTGTCCCGCGCTTCGATCAGATCATACTGGTTGTAGAGCGCCGGGCGCGGGCCGATGACGCTCATCTGCCCGGCCAGAATATTGTAGATCTGGGGCAGCTCATCAAGGCTCGTCTTACGCAGAAAGGCACCGCTGCGGGTTATGTAGCTGTCGGCATTCTTCAACAGATGGGTCGGCACATCGTGGGGAGTATCTCCGCGCATCGTGCGGAATTTAAGAATGTTAAAATGCGTTTTGCCCTTGCCGACACGGCGCTGCTTGAAAAAGACCGGCCCCGGGGAATCCGCCTTGATCCACAGCGCAATGATCCCCATTGGAATTGCCAGAAGGATCGTGGCGGCCAGTGACAGGATAATATCGAGCAGACGCTTTACATAACGCTGATACATAGGTCAGTCCTCCTTGGCAGCGGGCTTGTCCCCCTGCAGCTTGCGGTTGACTTCTTCCTTGGAGAAGATGGCCGTGTTGCCGGTGGCGGCCACAACGGTATGGTCTGCACGCACACGCCGGTTGGGGTGATAGGTGGGCACCATCTCCTGCAGAATGTCAACAACATCGTTATCGTTGTGACGGGCGGCCGTTTTGAGCGTCTGCAGATCGGTGTAAAATTTTTCAAGGTCGATCTGCATCGGCGGCGCAATGAAGATCTTGTTGTGGGCCGTCTTGGCCATCTTGTCCTGCTCTGTGTCCATGAGCAGCTCCTCATACAGCTTTTCGCCGGGGCGCAGGCCGGTGATCTTGACCTGCATGTTGACGCCCGGCTCGTAGCCATAAAAGCGGATCAGCCGGTTAGCAAGGTCCATGATCTTGACCGGTTCCCCCATATCCAGCACATAAATGCTGCCGCCCTTGGCAAGTCCCCCCGCCTGCAGCACCAGCTGCGCAGCCTCGGTGATGGTCATAAAGTAGCGCACAATATCCGGGTGGGTGATCGTCACGGGGCCGCCGCGCTTGATCTGCTCCTCAAACAGCGGGATAACACTGCCGTGGCTGCCCAGCACATTGCCGAAGCGCACAGCTACGCAGGTCATGTCTGTGCCGCGGGAGAAGGTCTGGATCAGCATTTCACACAGGCGCTTGGTACAGCCCATGACATTGGTGGGGTTGACGGCCTTATCGGTGGAGAGCTGAACAAAACGCTCCACGCCGTGCTCCGCCGCAGAGGTCAGCAGATTCTTAGTGCCGAACACATTGTTCTTGACGGCCTCGGCCGGGCTGATCTCCATAAGCGGCACATGCTTGTGGGCCGCAGCGTGAAAGACAACGGACGGATGGTAGGTGTCAAACACCTCATCCAGACGGGCTTTGTCGCGGATCGAGCCGATCAGTGTGATGACGGGAGCCTCCGGGCCGTACTTGTTTTTCAGCTCTGTCTCAAGCTCGTAGGCACAGTTTTCATAGATGTCGAAGATCAGCAGCCGGCGCGGCTGGTAGCGCATGATCTGGCGGCAAAGCTCACTGCCGATGGAGCCGCCGCCGCCCGTGACCAGCACGACCTTGTCATGCAGATACTCCGAGATCTGGGCATTGTTCAGCTGGATTTCATCGCGGGAGAGAAAGTCGGCCGTGTTCAATTCACGGAAGCCTGCTGCGACAGGATTGCCGTTTTCATCGACAGCCTGCGGGTCGCTGAGCATCCGCACACGGCAGTGGGTAGAGTTGCAGAGGTTGATGATCTCACTGAGGCGGTCGCCCTTGACGGTGGTGATGGCAATGACGATCTCGAGGATATGATATTTGCGCACAAGCTCCGGTATGTCAGAGATCGTGCCGCGCACAGGCACACCCTGCACGCGCAGACCCTTTTTGGTCAGGTCATCGTCCACCAGGCAGACCGGGTTGCCGAAGCTCTGGTTTTTGTTTTTGCAGAGGTTGACCGCCCATGCACCGGCATTGCCAGCGCCGACGATCAGCAGCGGCGTATCATCCTCCGGCTTGTTGGCCTTGGTATCCTGCACGGTGCGAAGCAGACGCCACAGGAAGCGCACGCCTGCGATTGCCGCCGTATTGAACACCGCGCCAAAGATCAGCACGGCACCGGAGATTGGGCGGTTGTGGTAGATGAGGTCAAACAGCATGATCAGGCCGGTAGCCAGACCTGACAGGCAGGTCAGGCGGGCAAGGTCCCGCATACCGGCATATTCCCACATGATCTCATACAGGCCGCCGAACCAGAATACGATCATATAGATCGGCAGCACATACAGCAGCATGGGAGCCATGGCGCGCACGATCTCTACGCGGCGGTAGGCATCGCCGCTGTCAAAGCGGAGCATTACGGCCAGCCAGTAGCATACTACGATAAGCCCGCAGTCCAGCAGCATCAAGGCGATGCGGCGCGGCAGACCCTTAATGATTTGTTTGGAATCCTGTTGCATCTGTTTCGTCCTTTACCAAAGTTCTATTCTCTATACCAAAGGGGGGCCGGTTGAACGGTACCCCTGCTAAATGCAGCCATATAAAAGTATTATAACACACAAATGCCCCGTTTGTCCTACTTTTGCAGTGACAAACGGGGCTAATTTTATATAAAATTTACCAGTAATTTTTGGTAAAACAGACGAAGCTTTTACTCGACCGTCACACTCTTGGCAAGGTTGCGGGGCTTATCGACATCCAGACCCTTGGCGCAGCTGACATAGTAGGCCAGAAGCTGCAGCGGAATGACAGACAGGCTGGTGGCAAAATGCGGGTCGGTTTTGGGGACATAGACCGTGAAGCCGGCTGTGTCCTCGATGCTGTAGTTGCCGTAGGTGGTCAGACCCATCAGGAAGGCGCCGCGGCTCTTGACTTCAACCATGTTGGAAACACTCTTTTCAAATAAGTCGGGCTGTGTCAGGATGCCGACCACAAGGGTGCCGTTCTCGACCAACGAGATCGGGCCATGCTTCATCTCGCCTGCGGCGAAGGCCTCAGAGTGGATGTAGCTGATCTCCTTGAATTTCAGGCTGCCCTCCAGCGCAACGGCGTAGTCAAGGCCACGGCCGATGAAGAAGGCGTCCTTGGCGTTGGCATATTTGCTGGCAAACCACTGGATGCGTTCCTTATCCGCCAGCGTCTTTTCAATCTTCTCCGGCAGGGCCTCCAGTTCTGCGACCAGCTGCTCATACTGGCCGTCAGCCAGTGTGCCGCGCACCCGGGCAAACTCAGTAGCCAACAGGTAGCAGGCTGCCAGCTGGGTGCTGTAAGCCTTGGTGGTGGCCACCGAGATCTCCGGTCCGGCCCAGGTATACATGGTTGCGTCTGCCTCGCGGGCGATGCTGGAGCCGACTACATTCACGATGCCAACGGTGCGCACGCCGCGCTCCTTGCACAGACGCAGTGCCGCCAGCGTATCGGCGGTCTCACCGCTCTGGCTGATGACCATGGCAAGAGAGTCCTGCTCAAGCACGGGGTCACGGTAGCGGAACTCGCTGGCGACATCGACCTCGACCGGGATGCGGGCCAGACTTTCAAACACATAGCGCGCTGCCATGCCCACATGATAGGCCGAGCCGCAGCCGATGATATACAGACGGCGCACATTCTTGATTGCTTCCTCGTCCAGTGCCAGCTCAGACAGGTCGATTTTGCCGTCCTTCAGGCGCGGAGAGATCGTGTCGCGCACGGCCGCAGGCTGTTCATTGATCTCCTTCATCATGAAATGCTCATAGCCGCCCTTTTCGGCAGCCTCGGCATCCCATTCGATGGTTGTGGACTCGCGGGTGATGGGCTCCTTGTCGATGTTGAAGAATTCGATGGAGTCCGGGGTTAGGCGTGCGATCTCGAGATTGTCAATGTAGTAGACCGTGCGGGTGTACTTGAGCAGTGCAGGCACATCGGAGGCGATGATGGCACCGTCCTCACATTGGCCAACGATGAGCGGGCTGTCCTTGCGCACGGCATAGATGACACCGGGCTCATCGGCAAAAAGCACGCCCAGCGCATAGGAGCCGCGTACATGCAGCATCATGCGGGTGATGGCATCCAGCGCGTTGCCTGCAGATTCGCCGGTGTAGTAGTAGTCCAGCAGCTGTGCCACGACCTCGGTGTCGGTCTGAGAGACAAAGGTAAAGCCTTTGTTGAGCAGACGGTCCTTGATCTCCTGATAGTTTTCAATGATGCCGTTGTGCACCACGGCGATCTTCTGGTCACGGGAATAATGCGGGTGCGCGTTGACCACAGACGGCTCCCCGTGGGTGGCCCAACGGGTGTGGCCGATGCCGCAGCTGCCGTGTACAGCATTGCCGCCGTCCGTCATCTCGCTTAAAACCTTCAGGCGGCCCTTTGCCTTTACGACCTCGATTTTGCCTGCGGCGTTCTGCACCGCGATGCCGGCCGAGTCATAACCGCGGTATTCAAGCTTGGACAGACCGTCCAGCAGAATAGGTGCAGCCTGTGCTGCACCGGTAAAGCCTACGATTCCGCACATAACAGGTATCCTCCTTTATGCAGTTGTTCAATAAGACCTTCCCACTTTAACGGGCAAAAGTAAAAAATACTTGTATAGTATATTCCTTTTTGCACAAAATGTCTACTGTTTGGCCTAAATTTGCTATACTGTATGCCACACAAAAACAATGCGGGCGGCCGTCAAGGGCTACGGCCGCCCGCTGCGCGGATTCTCCTTTTCCCGTTTCTTACACCATATAAGACCGAATCAAAAGTATCGCGCATTGGATAGCGTACCATATCCGGCGAAGAATAGCAAGTATAAAACGGAATTTTTCCTGCTTTTTGTGCTGCTTACAAAAGATTATTAAGTTTGTGCTGTCATTGCTTTGATAAATTAGGGCGTATCGTCCCTGCTGCCATTCGTGCGATATCCCCCTTTCAGGAGACCCGGCGCGCCACAACCACATAGCGCCCATTAGCGGACGAATACTCACAGGTTGAAAGGGTCAGCAGCTGCTCCCCGTAAGTCGGGCGGATGCCGCTGTCCACATCACTGCGGGACAGAACCTCCTCCACATAGGCATCGTAGGTCTGCGCGTCCATATCAATATACTGGTTATAGACAAACGAGGTGTCGTTTACAACATCAATGGCGAACGCGCCGAATACCTCGTATTTTGCATCTCCGTACACGGTGTCAAACTCAATGAAGGGATGCTCCTGATAGTAGCTGGCCTTTTTATACTCGGTCAGGCAGCCAAAGATCGCGCCGGTCTTCATATTGTGGCCGTAGATGACAAGGTTATCACTCTCAGCATTGGCACCGAGCGTTGTGTTTTCGTCAAGGTACGGCACGCCGTAGATGCTGTAGCTCTTGTCAAAGTCGTGACGAAGATAGAAATCCTTATTGTTTGGCGCGTACATAACCGGGAAATCCAACTCTGTGCCATCAATCGAGAGCCACCCGATGAAATCGCTGTTCTTATCGCGCAGGGCGGCAAACTTGGCTCCGTTGGGGTTGACGCTCTCCCCGGACGGCTGTGGTTCGGCAGATGTATCGATCATAGACTGCAGCTCGGCAAACTCGTTTTCTGTCCTGCGGTCATCCGCAAAGCGCTTGACAAGCAGCCCGGCACTGACCAGAAAAACAACGCCGAAAAAGAGCATGGCCAGCGTGTAGGCAAGGCTGCCGCGCTTTTTCTCGGGGCCAGCAGGTGCAGTCGGGGCAAAGTCTATATCGTTGTCCTGATCGTAAAGGGCTGCATGGGGCGCGGCGGGCGGCTCTTGCGGCGCAAGGTCGCTGCGATGGATTTTTGCCATAGTGATTCTCCCTGTCTGAATGTCAAGTCTAGGTTTACTATACGATGCTGCAGAAGAAAATGCAAGAGGATACGGGCGAAAAATCGGCCTCAGAATTGTAAAGCCAGATGAAGATAGCGCTTCCACAGAAAACGCTGCAAAAAAAGTGCTGCTGCACCAGAATCAGATGCAGCAGCACTTTATTTACACAAAAGGATCACTCGCGGATCTCAATGCCCAGCTTGAATTTAAGGTTGCCGAGAATCTTCTTGACGAAGCGGTCAATCTCATCGGGCGTCAGGGGCTTGGCGTCCGGCTGGAAGGAGAGGCTGAACGCCATGCTCTTTTTGCCCGCACCCAGCTTTTCACCGCGGTAGATGTCAAACAGTTCGACCTTGACAAGCTGCTTGCAGGCGCGCTGCATCTCGCTTACGAGGGTGCCGCACTCCATGCTTTCGGGGGCTACAAGCGCCAGATCGCGCTGTACCGGGGCCAGCGCAGGGATGGGCTGGTAGTGGATGGCTGCGGGCACCAGCGCGTGGAAGGCCACCCAGTCGATCTCGCCCAGATAGATGTTCAGGTTGCCGCGGCTATCCTTGGGCAGCTTAAGCTCGGCGGTGACATCGTTGGCCAGCTTGCCGAAAACGCCGATACGCTCCCCCTTGCAGAGGATATAGGCGGCGATGCCGGGATGCAGCCATGCAACATCGGCCGCACGCGCAACGGTCAGCTCGACACCGAATGCTGCGCCGAAGCTTTCGACCGCGCCCTTAACGGCAAAGAAGTCCTCCTCGCTGCCCCATGCGGCAAAGCCAAGATGCAGGCGCTCCTCCGGCAGCTCGGTGATGGGCTGCTGCTTCGGAATGTAGATGTTGGACATCTCGAAAAGGCGGCCCTCGGCATTGCCCTTGCGCAGGTTGTCAACGACCACATTCAGCAGGGACGGTGCCAGCAGCGGGCGCATGATGGTCAGATGAGAGGAGATCGGGTTCAAAATGCGGATGACATTGCGCTCGGGGGCATCAGCGGCAATGTGTAGCATATCCAGATCTGCATCAGCGTAGAAGGCCAGTGTTTCTGCCTCATAGAAGCCCTGCGCACACATGGTACGCTTGGCCTTGGCCTGTGCCTTCTGCTCCGCCGTCAGACCGCCGGTGGTGACAGTGGCAGCCTTCAGGAAGGTAGGCACGATATGCTCATAGCCGTACTCGCGGATGACCTCCTCGGCAAGGTCGGGCTCGCCGACCTCGATGTCCTCGCGCCAGCGGGGCGCAACGACCTGCATCATGTCGCCGTCCGCCGCAAGCTTGACCTCAAACTGCAGGCGGTTCAGAATGTCGAGAATGGCGTCAGTCGGAACGGTGATGCCCAAAATCGCGTTGATGCCGCTGACCTTGGCAGTGAAATGCTTACCCTCACGCGGGGCACCGGCCGAGCAGTCGAAATGGGTGGCGGTGACCTCGCCGCAGCCCAGCTCCTGAATCAGATGCAGGGCGCGGGCCATGCCCAGCTCGGTTGTATACTCCGAGATGCCCTTTTCGTAGTGGCTGGAGGCATCGGTGCTCTGGCCCAGGCCGCGGGCAGTCTTGCGGATGTTGTCGCGGGCGAACTTGGCGCTCTCAAACAGCAGCTGGGTCGTGGTGCTCTTGATCTCGCTGTTCAGCCCGCCCATGACGCCGGCCAGCGCGACCGGCTTGGAGCCGTCGCAGATGACGAGGTTGTTGGGCGTCAGGGTGAACTCCTTCTCATCGAGCGTTGTGATCTTCTCGCCGTCCTTGGCGCGGCGGACGAGGATCTGGCAGCTATCCAGCGTGTCCATGTCAAAGGCGTGCATCGGCTGGCCGATCTCCAGCATGACATAGTTGGTAATATCGACTACATTGTCGATGCTGCGCAGGCCGCACAGGGCCAGCTGACGGCGCATCCAGCGCGGGGACTCGCCCGGTGTGATGTTGCGTACATAGTGGCCGATATAGCGCGGGCAGAGATCCTCCGCCTCAACGCGGATGGAGAGGCGCGGCTCGGTGTAATCGCTGACGGTGTAGTCGGTGGCGGGCATTTTGAGAGGCTTTTTCAGCACGGCTGCAACCTCGCGGGCAATGCCCAGCACGCTCTGGCAGTCGGCGCGGTTGGCGGTGATGGAGATGTCAAAGATATAATCGTTGAGTCCCACGACCTCCTGAATCGGCGTGCCGGGAACGGTGTCCTTCGGCAGGTCGAGCAGACCGTAGACCTCAGAGCCGGGATAAAGATCATCGTTCAGCCCCAGTTCCTCGCCGCTGCAGAGCATGCCGTTGGACTCAATGCCCATCAGGGGCTTGGCCTTGATGGTGATGCCGCCGGGCAGCGTGGAGCCGTCCAGCGCGGCGGCGGTGTGCATACCGGCATAGACATTGGCTGCGCCGGTAGAGATCTGGATGTCGTGGCCATAGTCACCGCAGTCCACCTTGCAGATGTGCAGATGCGTTCCCTCCTGCGGGACGCACTCTGTCACAACACCGACAACGACCTTGGAGATCTCACCGCCGAGGTCGATCAGCTCCTCGACCTCAAAGCCGCAGCCGAAGAGTTTATCCTCCAGCTCCTGCGCGGTGACATCAATGTCAACATATTGCTTTAACCAGCTGAATGGTACTTTCATACTCTGTACTCCTCCCCTGTCAATCCTCGAACTGCTTCAAGAAGCGCAGATCGTTTTCAAACATCAGACCGATGTTGTTGATGCCGTATTTCAGCATGGCGATACGCTCGATACCGATGCCAAAGGCAAAGCCGGAGTAGACATTGGGGTCGATGCCGCAGTTTTCCAGCACGCTGTGATGCACAACACCGGCGCCCAGGACCTCGATCCAGCCGGTATGCTTGCAGAGCGGGCAGCCCTTGCCGCCGCACTCAAAGCAGGAAACATCGACCTCAACGCTTGGCTCGGTAAACGGGAAGTAGGACGGGCGCAGACGGGTCTTGACCTCGGCACCGAACAGGGCCTGCACGAACTTATCCAGCATGCCCTGCAGGTCGCAGAGGGTGATGCCCTTGTCAACGACCAGACCTTCCATCTGGTGGAACATCGGGGAGTGGGTCGCGTCCGAGTCGGAGCGGAACACACGGCCGGGTACCAGCACCTTGATAGGGGGCTTTTCACGATCCATTACACGGATCTGGCCGCCGCTGGTCTGGGTGCGCAGCACAATGTCATCCGCGACATAGAAGGTATCCTGCATATCGCGGGCGGGATGGTTCTTCGGCACATTCAGGCGGGTGAAGTTGTGGTCATCGTCCTCGATCTCGGGGCCTTCATAAATTTCAAAGCCCATGCCGGAGAATACATCAATGATCTCGTTCTTGACGAGGGTGATGGGGTGCAGGTTGCCGGTCGTGCGGATCTTGGCAGGCATCGTAATGTCCACCGTCTCGGCAGCGTTGCGGGCAGCCAGCGCCGCCTTCTCGACCTGCTCAGACAGGGTCTGGTACTGAGCCTCGACCCACTGCTTGAATTCATTGATGGTCTTGCCGACGGCGGGGCGATCCTCCTTGGGGACATCGCGCAGGCTCTTGGTCAGGCCTGCGACCTCGCCGTTTTTGCTCAGGTATTTCTGCCAGAAGTCAGAAAGCTGGGCTTTGTCAGTGACGGCTGCGCCGGCCTGCTCAATAGCGGCGCGCAGCTCCTTGATTTTTTCTTCCATAGTACACCTCTGCTTGGCTTTTGGGCCGGAGCCAAATAAAAAGGCCCCGTCCCTGTGTGAAATCAGGGACGAAGCCTTGTAAATACAATTCTCCGCGGTACCACCCGTGTTCCGTATTATGCAATACGGCACTCTTTGCTGCGGGTAACGGTGCAGGGCCGTTGCGCACTACCGGGCCGTTGGGCCTTTCCCGCGCACCACTCGGGAGGGAACTTCCGCGCATAGTCCCTGCAGGCAGCTTACAGCCGGTGACCGCCCTCTCTTACCCAAGGCGCATTGCGCGTACTTACTCCGTCATTGTGTTTTGCGAATACTTGTTTAGTATAGCGCGAAATTTGCGGCCTGTCAAGCCTGCGGCATGGGATACTTCTGCTTATCCTCCACGCTGATGGCCTTGCCAAGCTGCACCTCGATCACCTTCAGCTCGGTATCAGCCAGGATCGTGTGCTTGCAGCCGGCTTTCATCGTCAGGATATCCCCTGCCTTGACGGGCTGTGCCCTGCCGTCCAGAATTGCGCGGCCGGTGCCCGAGATAACGGTCCAGACCTCATCGCGGTTCTCGTGGCTGTGGTAGTTCATGCCGTGACCGGCGTTCAGCGTGATCTTGATGGTCAGGCTTTCATCCTCGACATCCAGCACACGGAAGGAGCCCCACGACTTTTCAGCAAACATGATCTGCTGGTGGATGCTGTCCACATAGGGCTTGATATAGCTGGACTGCTCCTTATCGGAGACAAGGATGCCCTCCGGGCTGGCAGAGACAACAACATCCTTCAGTCCCATGCAAAGCACCGGTACATCCAGTTCATTGAGAACATGCACATTCTCACAAGTCTCATTCAGCATGGCCTTGCCGATGCTCGGCTCCTGCATGGCTTCGGTCAGGGTGTTCCAGGTGCCCATATCCTTCCACTGGCCTGCAAAGCGCATGACCTGAATCTTCGATTCATTCTCAACGACCGCATAATCGAAGCTGATCTTCTTCAGCGTCTCATATTTACGGAAAAGGTCCTGATAATCGGTAAAGTCGATCAGTTCATGTGCTTTGTCCAGCACATAACGCAGTTTGTAGGCAAATACGCCGCCGTTCCAAAGCGCCCCCTGCGCAATGTACCTTTCCGCTGTGGCGGCATCGGGCTTTTCCTTAAAGGTCTTGACCGGGCTGACAGCATCGGCGCTCTCCGGGATGATGTAGCCGTACTTTTCGCTGGGATAGGTCGGCTCAATGCCCATGAGCGAGAGGTTGGCGCTGCCCTTTTCCGCAAGATCGGAGAGATCCTTTAACGCGGCAAAATAGTCGTTGTTGACATACGGATCCACCGGGCAGACGACCACAGCCTCATCGAGGCCCACGCCCTTTACATCGTGCAGAAAGGCCGTGGCCAGTGCGATTGCCGGGAAGGTATCGCGGCGGCAGGGCTCAACGCAGACGCCGACCGAATTGCCAAGCTGGTTGTGGATGGACGACACCTGCGTCTTGCTGGTGGCGATCGTCACGCTGGCATCAGCATCCACCTCTTTGATCTGGCGGTAGACGCGCTGGACCATCGACTCGTAGCCGTCATCGGTCTTGAAGATCTTGATGAACTGCTTAGAACGGATATCGTTCGACAGCGGCCACAGGCGCTTGCCGGAGCCGCCGGACAGCAGAATGATATTCATAGCATTTCCTTTCAGCGCTCGGCGCGCATCGGGTTGTGTAGGAAGTCCTCATAGGACAGGCGCAGGCCGTCCTCCAATTCGGTCTTGTAGGTCCAGCCGAGATTCGTAGCCTTGGAGACATCCAGCAGCTTGCGGGGCGTGCCGTTGGGCTTGGAGGTATCCCACTTGATCTCGCCGGTATAGCCCACGACCTTGGCAACCAGCTCGGTCAGCTCCTTGATGGTCAGTTCCTTGCCGGTGCCGGCGTTGACCGTCTCGTTACCGGAGTAGTTGTTCATCAGGAAAACGCACAGGTTGGCCAGATCGTCCACATACAGGAACTCGCGCAGCGGAGAGCCATCGCCCCAGCAGGTAACACTCTCCACACCGTTGACCTTGGCCTCATGGAAGCGGCGGATCAGCGCCGGGACCACATGGCTGTGGGTCGGGTGATAGTTGTCGTTAGGGCCGTACAGGTTCGTGGGCATGACCGAGATATAGTCGGTGCCGTACTGGCGGTTCAGGAACTCGCAGTATTTCAGGCCGCTGATTTTGGCGAGGGCGTAGGCCTCGTTGGTCTTTTCCAGCTCGCTGGTCAGCAGGCAGCTTTCCTTCATCGGCTGGGGCGCCATACGGGGATAAATGCAGGAGGAGCCGAGGAATTCCAGCTTTTTGCAGCCGTTCTGCCATGCGGAGTGGATGACATTCATCTCCAGCGTCATATTAAACCACATAAAGTCAGCCAGTGCCTCCTGATTGGCAACGATACCGCCGACCTTGGCGGCTGCCAGAAAGACATACTCGGGCTTTTCCTCTGCAAAAAAGCGCTCGACATCCTCCTGACGGCAGAGGTCCAACTCCTTATGTGTGCGGGTGATGATATTGGTGTAGCCCTGACGCTGCAGCTCGCGCACGATGGCGCTGCCCACCATGCCGCGATGGCCGGCGACATAAATTTTAGCATTCTTTTCCATCATGATTGTTACCTTCTTTTGATGCTTTTGATGAAATTATTTGATAACGCCCTTCTCGAGATATTCAGCCAGATTGGTCTTGATATGCTCCTCGGCGCGCTCTACGGCGACCTTCTTCATATCATGATCGACCATGATCTTGACAAGCTCTGCAAAGGTGGTCTTGGTGGGGTTCCAGCCCAGCTCGCGCTTGGCCTTGCTGGGGTCACCCCACAGGTTGACAACATCAGTGGGGCGGTAGAAATCGGGGCTGACCTCGATGACGACCTTGCCCGTAGCCTTGTCGATGCCCTTTTCGTTCATGCCCTCGCCCACAAATTCCAGCTCGATGCCGACATTGTGGAAGGCCAGCTCGCAGAACTCGCGCACGGAGTGCTGCTCGCCGGTGGCGATCACAAAATCCTCGGGGGTCTTGTTCTGCAAAATCAGCCACATGCACTCGACATAATCCTTGGCATAGCCCCAGTCGCGCAGGCTGGACAGATTGCCGAGATAGAGCTTGTCCTGCTTGCCCTGCGCAATGCGGGCAGCAGCCAGCGTGATCTTGCGGGTGACGAAGGTCTCGCCGCGGCGCTCAGACTCGTGGTTAAAGAGGATACCGGAGCAGCAGAACATGTTGTAAGCCTCGCGGTATTCCTTGACGATCCAGAAGCCGTACTGCTTGGCAACAGCGTAGGGGCTGTAGGGATGGAACGGGGTGTTCTCGTTCTGGGGGACCTCCTCGACCTTGCCGTACAGCTCGGAGGTGGAGGCCTGATAGATGCGGCAGGTGTCCTTCAGGCCGCAGAGGCGCACAGCCTCCAGCACGCGCAGTACGCCGGTGGCATCGACATCGGCCGTGAACTCCGGCACATCGAAGCTGACCTGCACATGGCTCTGGGCGGCCAGATTGTAGATCTCATCAGGGCGCACGGTGCTGACGACCGAGAGGATGCTCATCGAATCGCTCAGATCGCCGTAGTGCAGGTGGAAGTTGGGGTGACCCTCCAGATGGGCGATGCGCTCACGGTAATCAACGGAGGAGCGGCGGATAACGCCGTGGACATCGTAGCCCTTCTCAAGCAAAAACTCTGCCAGATAGCTGCCGTCCTGACCGGTAACACCGGTGATCAGTGCTTTTTTCATAATGCGGTTTCCCTTTCATCTGTATCTTGCGCGGTGATTTTGCGCGTAGTTCTCTGTATGTTTGTTATTCTACCGCATTATTTTTCTTTTTTGCAGGGCGAATCTTGCAAAAGACTAGCATTATATTGACTTTTTTGGTATACTGGGTTTGCAGTGCTGAGAGGCTAAGATGTCGGGGCGGGCATTGCTTACCCACACAAAACAAGGAAGGTACAGTTATGGAAGCACCGTTATTTGACGGCAAGCTGGTGCATTCCCAGCGCATTATTTATACACCCTCCCCCTTTGCACGGTCGAATCTTGTGCATTTGCAGGAGGTTGGCCGGCTGCAGGCGCGCAGCCCCCATGCCAGCACCCGCAAGGGGCTGGCCTCCTACCTGTTCTTCATGGTGGAGAGCGGCAGCGGCACCTTGGAATATGATGGCACCACTCGCGCCCTGCGCGCCGGGGACTGCGCATTTCTTGACTGCCGCAAGCCGTACCGCCATTATACGGGCGAGGACCTGTGGCAGCTGCGCTGGGTGCATTTTTACGGCCCGAACATGGGGGCTATCTACAAAAAGTACGAGGAGCGCGGCGGTCAGCCAAGCTTCCGCGCCGAGAATGCAGCCGCCTATGCCGCGCTGCTGGAAACCCTGTATACGCTGGCAGATTCCGACAATTATGTGCGCGACATGCAGATATGCGAAAAGCTGCTGGCCCTGCTGACCCTGCTGATGCAGGAAAGCTGGCACCCCGAGGCCGTGCGCGCAGGAGGTGCAAAACGGCAGAATCTGCAGGAGATCAAGGACTATCTTGACGCCCACTATGGAGAAAAGATCACGCTGGACGCTTTGGCGGAGCAGTTTTACATCAACAAATTCTACCTGACCCGCGTTTTTAAGGAGCAGTTCGGTCAGACGGTCACAGGTTACCTGATGCAGCTGCGCATCACACAGGCAAAGCGCCTGTTGCGATTCAGCGATAAAAATATTGAGACCATTGCGCAGGAATGCGGCATGAGCGATGCCAATTACTTTTCACGCATCTTCAAAAAGGTGGAGGGCACAACACCGGGTCAGTACCGGCGGCAATGGTAAGCAAAGCGCAGGAGCCATGCTTGGGCGGCATGGCTCCTGCGTTGTTTCATTGCGTTATTTTTTCAAGGTGATCCATGCTGACCCAGCCGTGCCACCTGCCGTAAAGAGTCAGCATCCAGCAACCATCCTCGCTGCGGCCCAACTCCTGCAGGGCAGTGTATTCCGGCACAAGGCTGATTTTTTCGTAGCTTGTGTCCGGCCCTACACGCAGCCGCAGGCCTCCGGCTGCGGTGACCCGCCAAAAGGCGTCTGTTGCCTTTAGCTCCTTCGGACCAACCTGAAAGCGCATTTTGGCATCCTGCCAATGCTCCGGCACGCCGGGCAGCGTTCTGCTTTGCCAGTGTCCGTCCCGCTGCAGCCAGAGGATATGGCCATTCCAAGCGGCACCTGCATAATCGCAGGGGATGTACTCCTTCCCGGCGGCGTCCAGCACACCCCATTTCCCGTCACGGCAGATGGCAGCATACCCATTCAGCAGGGGCGAGGCATACTTTGGCGTGTAATCCTCATAAAAATCCAGGCCGCCGTAGACTGCGTCATACACGGCTTGTGTTACCTGATTTCCCTTCCGGTCAAGGTAGGCCCATTTGTCACCGATTTTCACCGGGGCCAGGGGTTGGTCATAAAAGCAGCCTGCGGACGCATAGGTAATGCCGTTCAGAAGGTCTCCTTCAGAATTGGCAAAAACAATTCCGCCGCCCTCGGCTGTCGTATAATAGTCCGGGTCACCGTTTCCGGATGTCCACACACTCCGCACACAGGGCAGATAATCCCCATACAGAGCATCGCCATCGTTCAGTTCGGCAGCACCGCCCATCATGCCGGCGCTTTTGCATACGCGGCCGGTGTTGATGTCATAGGTCCATGTATAACTCTGCCCGTCATGCTCACCGGTGCAGAGTGTACCGGCATTTTCTGCGGCGAGCGCCGCCTCATAGCTGTTGCGCTCCGCATCATCCATCGGGGCCGAGGTGCTGAGAAAATGCCAGCGCAGACAGCCGTTGGCGCAGCGTTCGATCGGCCGGTCGGAGATACAGGGCAGCAGGACGGTGCCGTCACTTTTCATCAGGCCCCATTTTCCGTCCATACACATCGTATAATAGCCGTCTGTGGCAAGCCCGTCCTGCGCCAGCAGCTGGCCGCTTCGGGTATCCTGCTGCTGCAGCTGGATGGCCGTATATTCACTGGCTGCGGTTTCATCTGTTTGGTCGGGCTGGCTGGTCGGGGCAGTTTCCGGTATCTGAGCGGGCGTTGTCGTCGGCGCAGGTGTGCCGATCACATCAGCCGGCCGTGACGCGCAGCCTGCCAGCAGCAGTATTACAAGGGCGCAAAGGATCCGTTTCATAGGTACCCCCTGTGTATAGCAGCCAAATCATTCCCGGGCGTTTTTCAGCTCCTCCTCAATACGGTCAAACCGCTCTAAGAAGGAATGCTCCTCTCCCTCGGTCTTGTAGCCGGGCATCGTGTCCAGCGCAACAGCGTGGATGCTGCGGAAGATGCTGTTCTCAATATTCGGATTGTCACGCATCAGGCGGCGCAGCAGGACCTTGATTTCCTGCCGCTTGGAGCCGCCGCCCCCATTGTCGCAGATGGTGCATGCCTCGGTAAAGCGGCAGGCGCACTGGATAAATTCAAGGTCATTGTACCGCCGCCATGCGATGATGTCCTCCTCACGGATGCAGTAGAGCGGTCGGATCAGCGTCATACCCGGGAAATTTGTGCTGTGCAGCTTGGGCGGCATGGCCTGCAGCTGCGAGCCGTAGAACATGCTCATGACGGTTGTCTCGATAACATCATTGAAATGATGGCCGAGCGCGATTTTGTTGCAGCCAAGCTGCTGCGCTTTTTTATACAGATGGCCACGGCGCATCCGGGCACAAAGGTAGCAGGGGGATTTATCGCTGTTGTTCGCCACATCAAAGATATTTGTTTCAAACACCGTGATGGGAATATGCAGCAGTGCGGCGTTGCTCTCGATCTTTTGGCGGTTGATTTCGTTATAGCCGGGGTCCATGACGAGATAGACCAGTTCAAACGGAACCTCGCTGTGGCGCTGCAGCTCCTGCAAAAGCTTGGCCATGACCATAGAATCCTTACCGCCGGAAATACAGACGGCGATCTTGTCCCCCGCCTGAATCAGCTCATACCGCTTTACGGCCACGATAAAGGGTGTCCACAACTGCTTGCGAAATTTTTTGATGATGCTGCGCTCGATTTTTTGATATGCTTCTAATTGGCGTTCCAACGGTCAATTCTCCTTGTTTGTCAGGGTTTTGTAGCAGGTATCGAAGGCCTGCAGGAAACCTTCGATTTCTTCCTCGGTCGTCAGGTGGCTTATACTGATGCGCCAGCTGGACAGCGCATTGCGGCGGTCACGGCTGACGGCAAACACGGCCTTGGACGGCATCCCGTCCGAGGAACAGGCAGATTTGACCGAAACACAGACCCCCTGCTCGCTGAGAGCCTGCTGGAACCGCGTCCCCTTGATGCCAGTGACGCTGACATTGATGATGTGCGGCACTGCAGTTTCGGGGCTGTTGATGCGCACAAGGCTGTAGCGCCGCAGCGCTGCCACAAGGCGGTCATGCAGCAAGCGGACCTGCGCAGTGCGCGCCGCCTGTGCATCCAGCGCCAAGGTCAACGCCGCATCCAGACTGACCGCCAGCCCGAGCGTTGGTGTGCCGCTGCGGTAGATCGTAGTGCTGGCCCCGCCGGAGATCTGCGGTGTGATCACCAGCCCGCGCCGCTTATACAGCGCACCGATGCCGTTGAGGCCGTAAAATTTATGGGCCGTAAAGCTCATGGTGTCCACGCCGTCCAGCCAGAGGTCCGTTTTGCCAACGGCCTGTGTTGCGTCCACATGCAGGCGGCAGCCGGGGTACGCTTTGACGAACTCTGCAATTTCTCGAATGGGCTGCACGGTGCCCAACTCACTGTCCACGGCGCAGACTGCTACCAGAACTGTATCATCGCGCAGCAGCTCCCGCAGCTGGTCAAGGTCTACTCTGCCGTCACGGCCGATGCGCAGCAGGTCGATCTCGTATCCCTGCTGCTGCAGGACGGATAAGGACGCCCCCACAGAGGAATGCTCCAGCTCGGTGGAGATAATGTGCTTACCGATATGCCGTGCGGCCTGTGCAATGCCCTTGACAGCAAGGTTGTTGGCCTCGCTTGCGCCGGAGGTGTAGATGATCTCAGCCGGCTGCACGCCGAGGCGCTGCGCAATAGAGCTCGTCACACGGTCCATCTCAGCCCGGGCCTGCTGCCCGACGATATGGGTGGAGTTGGGGTTGGCAATGTAGCGTTGCTCCGCCGCGATAAAGGCGTTCAAAACGACCGGGTCTGCCGGGGTGTTGGCGGTATAATCAAGGTAGATCATGGCGTGTGCCCTCTTTTACAGTAGTATACCGGAATAGTATACCGCAGTTTCCTACTTTGTCAATAGGAATTGACACCACGCAACCCCCCTGCACAAGGCCGGGGAAATCATCCGTTCGGCTCAGCAATCGTGACGGACTGCTTGTCAAAATAGGGCGTCAGGCCCCACATGTCCGGCCCGGGCGCCACATCAGTGTAGAACAGGAGCCAGGGGCGTTCCTCGCCGTTCAGCGGGCGGATGGTTACATCCTGTTGGACGGCATCGGTCAGAACCGCCTCCCGCGCATCCAGTGCCGCAGCGTAGCGTGCGGCCTGTCCGTCTGCCAGCTCATAGGCGGCCTCCAAGCTGGTGGCAAAGTGGTTATCCTGCCCCTCCTTAACGGTGTGGCTGCCGATGCAGGCCATGCAAACCAGCATACAGGCAGTCGCCTGCGGCAGACGCCGGGCATGGCGTTTACAAAACTGCTCTGCACCATGCAGGGAAAGGCCGCGCACACGCTCAAGCCAGCCGAGCAGAAGAAACTCTGTAGCAGCCAGCCCCAGCACAAAGGTCATCCAGACGACATTCAAAAGCCGCCCCGCGCCGATGCCGCCCATTGTGTAGGACGGCAGGAAAATCATGCCCCACATCAGTACAAAGGTGACTGCCGCGCCAAAAAACGGGTAGCGGAACACACGGTCCGGCAGAGCGGCACTGCGGGCAAGGTGAAGCAGCGGAAACGCCAGCAGCGCCAGCAGGCAGAGCAGTGGTACATCCAGCCAGCGGATCCACTCCATCGCGGCAAGGATAAAGCTTTTGATAACAGCCTCGGCGAAGCCTGCACCGGAAAAGCCTGCTGTGCGCACCCGCGTGCCGGGGGCCAGCACATTAAGCAACAGCCCAAGGACTGCCGCCGCAAAGGCGGGCAACTGCCAGAAGTTACGCCGCCGTGCGCAGAGCACTGCCGCGAGCAGCAGCAAAAGAAGATTCAAAAGCCCGGCTACCTGATGGCCGCCGCCGATGACCAGACTGCACAAGCAGCCTGCGGCTGCGTACAGCACCCTGCGCCGCAGCGTAAGCTGCGCAGCAAAGCAGAGCGCAAAGGCAAGGCCCGCGTTCAGCACCGCAAGCGAGAAATACGGCAGGTAGTTCATCGCGCCGTTGAACCAGTACAGCCCCTCGACCGGGGCGGGCATTCCCTCGATAAAAGCGAAGGTCAGCAGCAGCGCCAGCGCCCAAGGCAGCCGTTTTTGCGCCGCAGACAAGCGCAGCACTACACAGCGCGCCAGCCCGTACAGGCAGAAAAAGAGCGGCAGCAACACACAGAGCAGTGTGACGCCGTAAACCCGGTTGCCGAAGATAGCAGGCTGAAACGCCAGCGTAAAGCCGGAGACATACAGCCCCTGCCAGTTCTGATAGTAGTAGACATTGGTGTCCCACGCGGCCTTGAGCAGCCGCGGCAGGTCGAAGCCGTACTGCTGTATGACCGCATGGGTGCGGGCCGCGTAGATATAATCATCCGCCGAGGGGCGGGCAAAGACGGCCAGTGCAAACACCGGCACCAGCAGCAGGCCGATCAACAGCGCAAAACGGCGCAGCCAGCGCTTTTGCGCGGCTGCATCGTGCCAGAAATCCATATACAAATCCTTACTTCTTGTCATCCAGCGTCATCTGCAGGAAGTAGACCCACTGCTTCTCCCACCAATACCAGTCGTGGGACACATCCTCGCCCCAGATATCAACGATGGGATGGATGCCCTTGCTCTCGAGAATGGCCTGCAGCTCTCGGGTGGAGGCCAGCAGGTCCCCCTCCCAGGCACCCTGACCGCAGCACATGATGAACTTATCGGCCTTTTCAAACAGCTTCATGTAGGGGTGGGTCGTGGGAAAATTGCGCATGTAATCGCAGGGGGAATTGCGGTAGACAAGATCGTCCATATACCCGCCGAAGAACATGCCGGAGGAATACAGGCCGCTGAGTGCGATCGTGCCGTTGAAGATGTCCGGGCGGCGCAGGAAGAAGTTGACGGCGTGGCCGCCGCCCATGCTGGCACCGCCGGTCAGAATCTTGCCGGTGTGGTCATCGCCCTGCTCACGGTTGATCTCAAGCAGGCGGGGCACAAATTCCTCGCAGATATAATTGTACCAGCGCTCCTGCATCTCGATACGCGGGCGCTCGGGGCCGTTGTTGTCCCAGCTTTCGGGGTCGATGCTGTCCACTGTGAAGATCTGCAGCCGGCCGTCATCCACCCAGCGGGCAGCGGCGTTGCACATGTTGCGGTCCTCCCAGTCAAAGAAGCGGCCGCTCTGGCACGGGAAAATCACGATGGGCCGTCCGGCGTGGCCGTAGACCTTGAACTCCATAAATCGGTTCAGAAAACGGCTGTACTCTTTGTAATAGCGGATCTGCATGGCAGTCCCCTCCTATTTGTAAAAGAATTTCTTATTCAGATCCAGCAGACCGACCATTGCATGCATCGGCCCGGAGGATGAGGTTTTGAATACCCAGTAATAAAGCAGCGCCAGTGCCTCCCGCATATAGCAGGGCAGCACACTGCGCAGCGGTGTTGCAGCGGCAAGCTCAGACACATTGGTAAAGCCAGCCATTGCGGCATACTGCCCAGCGCGGTAGCAGTGGAATTCATTGGAGACATAGACGATGGGGGTCGTCTGTGAAAAGCCCCGCGACTGCAGCAGCGCCAGTGAAAAGGCAAAGTTCTCCTCCGTGGAGGTGGAGCGGTTCTCAGACAGGACCCGCTCGGGCGGCAAGCCCTTCGCAATCAGATAGTCCCGCATGGCATCGCCCTCAGGGACCCACTCATCACGGCCCTGCCCGCCGCTGGTGACGACCAGCGTGTCGGGGTGGGCAGCGGCGAACGCATAGGCCTTGTCAAGGCGGTATTGCAGCAGCTTGCTGGGCTTGTCCCTGTGCAGGCCCGCCCCCAGCACAATCACGGCCTGCTCGTTCCCTGTAGGCGGGTGAAGATACCCGCTGACAGCAACAAAGGCAATAACAGCCAGATAAAGGCAGACCAGCACCGCCAGCACCCCAAAAACCACGCGCCCGATACCTGCAGAAAACCACGCATTAACGGGTCTGCGAAAGACAGCGTAGCCGGTAACGCAGCCGGTGAGCAGCCAGACCATAAGGTTGCCCATGTTGAAGTTGGAAAGGAACACCAGCGAGAGGGAGTAAACCACCAGCACCGCCGCCAGCAGGTAAAGAAGCAGTACGCCCACGTTACTTCGCAATTTCATCATAGACGCCGCAGCCCGCCGGGCAGTACGCAACGCCCAGCGCCTTGCAGACCGTGTCGGCGATGGTCGCAAAGCTGTAGCGTGTATGCAGGTTCACACCGGGGCGGATCTCATCGCCATACACAAGGAACGGCACATGCTCACGGGTGTGGTCGGTGGTCTTGGTGTAGCTGGGGTCGCAGCCGTGGTCAGCGGTGACCATAAGCACATCGCCGGGGCACATTTTGTCCATAAAGGTCGGCAGCCAGTCATTGAACTCTGCAGCGGCAGCGGCATAGCCGGCAATGTCACGGCGGTGGCCATACAGCATGTCAAAGTCAACGAGGTTGACGAAGGCAAGGCCCTCAAAATCGCGGTCGGCCAGCTCCAGCGTCACCCGGAGCCCCTCGGTATTGCCGGAGGTGCGGATGGTTTCCCCAATGCCCTTGCCTGCAAAAATGTCGTGGATCTTACCCACACCGATGGTCTGCTTTCCGGCAGCGAGGATAGCGTCCAGCATTGTATCGCGCGGCGGCACCAGACTGTAGTCATGGCGGCGCGGCGTGCGGGTAAAGTTGGCGGCGCAGTCCCCCACAAACGGTCGGGCAATGACACGGCCGACGCCGTACTTCCCGGTGAGCAGCTCCCGCGCCTCGGCACAGATCTCATAGAGCTTTTCCACAGGGACAAGGGCTTCGTTCGCAGCGATCTGGAACACGCTGTCGGCGGAGGTGTAAACGATGAGCGCCCCGGTCCGGAGATGCTCCTCGCCGTAGTCGCGGATGACATCGGTGCCGGAATAGGGCTTGTTGCAGAGGACCTGATACCCGGTTTTGGCCGTGAATGCATCAAGCAATTCCTGCGGGAAACCGTCCGGGAAGGTGGGCAGCGGCTCAGCGCTGAGCAGACCCGCGATCTCCCAATGGCCGATGGTCGTATCCTTGCCGGCGCTTGCCTCGCGCAGGCGGGCAAAGCTGGCAACGGGCGTTGCCTCCGGCTTACCGCAGGTCACACCGTCCAGATTGAAAAGGCCAAGCTTTGCCAGATTTTCTCCCTTGAAATTGGGATGACCGGCGATAGCGGCCAGCGTGTTTGTACCGGCATCGCCGAACTGCGGCGCATCCGGCTCTGCGCCAACGCCAAAGCTATCCAGCACGATCAAAAATACGCGTTTTGCCATAATCTTTCTCCTGTGTAAGTTGGTATACAGTTATTATTATCGCTATTATACCGTAAAGCTGCCAAAAAGTAAACACGAAATGCAGAGCACACCACCTGTAAAAGAGCAATAAATGTATGGTAAAATTTTTTGTCCGCAACTTTTTCCCTCTTGTTTCCCCGGGCTGACTTGTAGTATAATACCGCTAAGGTTTGCCAAAGTATATAAATATGTGGAATGTTTATGGAGGATATGTTTTATGCGCAAAACGAAAATTGTCTGCACAATGGGTCCGTCTACCGATAAGCCGGGGATCCTGCGTCAGTTGATGGAAAATGGCATGAATGTTGCCCGTTTCAATTTCTCCCACGGCGACTATGAGGAGCATAAGGGCCGCTTTGACAAGGTGCGTGCCCTTTCCAAGGAGCTGGATCTGCCCATTGCCTGTATGCTGGATACCAAGGGTCCCGAGATTCGTCTGGGTGAGTTCAAGAACGGTGTGGAGAAGCTGACCACCGGCCAGAAGTTCACCCTGACCTCCCGCAATGTCGAGGGCACCAACGAGATCTGCTCCGTCACCTACAAGGACCTGCCCCACGACGTCAAGCCCGGCGGCCGCATCATGCTGGATGACGGCCTGATCGAGCTGCGCATTGATGAAGTCGGCGATACCGATATTGCCTGCACCGTCTGCAATGACGGCACCATCAAGACCAAGAAGGGCGTCAACGTTCCCGGCGTGCATCTGTCCATGCCGTATATGAGCCAGCGCGACACGAGCGATATTCTGTTTGGTGTCGAGCAGGGCTTTGACCTGATCTCCGCCAGCTTTGCCCGCAACGCGCAGGACATTATGGACATCCGCCACATTCTGGACGAGCACAACTCCAAGATCCGCATCATCGCGAAGATCGAGAATCAGGAGGGCATCGACAACATCGACGAGATTCTGACCGTGGCCGACGGCATCATGGTTGCCCGCGGCGATATGGGCGTTGAGATCGACTTTGCCGAGATCCCGGCCATCCAGAAGCACCTGATCGACCGCGCCATGAGCGCCGGTAAGATCTGCATTACCGCTACCCAGATGCTGGATTCCATGATTGTCAACCCCCGCCCGACCCGTGCCGAGATCACCGATGTTGCCAACGCTATCTATGACGGCACCGGCGCTGTCATGCTCTCCGGCGAGACCGCCGCGGGCAAGTACCCCGTCGAGGCGCTGAAGGCCATGGCTACGATTGCCGAGACCACCGAGGCAGACTCCAGCTTTGACAGTCTGGTCCATCACTCCCGCAGCGATTCCTCCCGCCTGAATGTCAGCGCTGCCGTTGGCCATGCCGCCTGCACCACCGCTACAGACATCGGCGCTTCCGCCATCATCACGGCTTCCAAGAGCGGTGAGACCGCCCGCCTGCTGAGCCGTTTCCGTCCTGACACCCAGATCATTGCCTGCGTGCTGGACGATACGACCCGCCGTCAGCTCAATGTCTATCGCGGTGTCACCCCGCTGATGATGGATTACGCAACCTCCACCGATGAGCTCATCAGTATGTCGGTTGCGAAGGCCAAGAGCGCGGGCCTTGTGCAGGACGGCGACCTCGTCGTCGTCACCGCCGGTGTTCCCGTCGGCATCTCCGGCACCACCAACATGATTAAGGTCCATATGGTCGGCGATTCCCTGCTGGCCGGTGTCGGCATCGGCAACCACAACGCCAAGGGTGAGGTCTGCGTGTGCCGCAACGCCACCGAGGCTACCAAGAAGTTCAAACCCGGCCAGATTTTGGTCGTACCCTTCACCACCAACGACACGCTGCCTTTCATGCGTGAGGCTGCCGGTATCATCACCGAGGAGGCCGGTACGAACAGCCATTCCGCCATTGTCGGTCTGACGCTGGATAAGGCCGTTATCGTTGGTGCTACCAATGCCACCCGCACGCTGAAGGACGGTATGGTCATCTCGATGGACTGCTCGCGCGGTATTGTGCAGGCTATGGCGAAGTGAGGCTGTGAAATGGAACGCATTGCAAGCTTTTGTGTTGACCACACCACTCTGCTGCCGGGTATGTACCTCTCCCGCCGTGACGGAGCCGAGGGCGAGATCCTGACCTGGGATATCCGGATGAAGCAGCCCAACAAGGGCAGCTACCTCTCCCCGGCTGCCGCCCACACGCTGGAGCATCTGTTTGCCACCTACGCGCGCAACAGCAAATACAGCAAGGGCGTTGTCTATGTCGGCCCGATGGGCTGCTTGACCGGGTTTTATCTGGTCACCACCGGTCTGACCCCTGCCGAGGCACTGGAGCTGACCCGCAGCGCCTTTGCATGGATGGCTGAATTTGAAGGAGAGATCCCCGGAGCGTCCGCCGTGGAATGCGGCAACTATCTGATGATGGATCCCATCGCTGCCCGCGCCGAGGCCGCTGCCATGCTGCCTGTGCTGGAGGCTCTGGACGCTGAAAAGCTGCATTACTAATCAGCAATATATAAATAGTATGCCCGCTGCGGAAACGAAGCGGGCATTTTTAGCGGGCGGATATGGAATCCGCCCCTACAGAATACAGGGGTATACATAGCAAGCTGTCAAAAAGCTCTTGTAGGGGCGAATTCCATATCCGCTCCTGCAACGCAAAAACCGCCACCCACTGAAAAACAGCGGGTGGCGGTATCATTATGCAGGGATCTTAACTCAGATCAGCGCGGCAGTGATGAGGGCCATCTTGTAGACCTCCTCGGCGTTGCAGCCGCGGGACAGGTCGTTGATAGGGGCATTCAGGCCCTGCAGAATGGGGCCGTAGGCCTCGAAGCCTCCCAGACGCTGTGCAATCTTATAGCCGATGTTGCCGGCGTTGATGTTGGGGAAGATGAAGGTATTGGCATAGCCTGCGACCTTGGAGCCGGGTGCCTTCAGCTGGCCGACCTCAGGGGCAACGGCGGCATCAAACTGCAGCTCACCGTCAACCTTCAGATCGGGGCAAGCCTCCTGCACACGCAGGGTAGCATTGCGCATCTTATCAACAGTCTCACCCTTGCCGGAGCCCTTTGTGGAGTAGGACAGGAGTGCAACGCGAGGGTCGATGCCAAAGACCTCGGCGGTATGTGCAGTCTCGATGGTGGACTCAACGATCTCATCCTCGGAGGGGTCGATATTGATGGCGCAGTCACCCATGGCAATGCTCTCGTCACCGCGCATCAGGATAAAGCAGGAGCTGACGGACTTGATGCCGGGCTTGCACTTGATCAGCTGCAGTGCGGGACGCACGGTGTCAGCGGTAGAATAGGTGGCGCCGCCCAGCAGGCAGTCAGCCTTGCCCATCTTGACCAGCATGGTGCCGAAGTAGTTGCCCTTGGACAGAGCGGCACGGCACTGCTCATCGGTCATCTTGCCCTTGCGCAGCTCGACCATCTTGGCGACCATCTCGTCAAAGCCGGCATATGCAGCAGGGTCGATGATCTCGGCACCGGTAATATCAAAGCCGCCCTCGGCAGCAGCCTGCTTGACAGCCTCGACCTCGCCCAGCAGAATGACCTTCAGGGTCTTGCCGGCCAGCAGACGGCTTGCGGCGGACAGGATACGGGCGTCCGTGCCCTCGGTAAAGACGATGGACTTCGGCTCAGCCTGCAGCTTCTTCTCAAAATTCTCGAAAATGGACATACTCTGATAACCTCCATGATTTTAGCAGTCTACGGCTGCTCAACACTTACATTGTTATTATAGCACCCATTTTGCGCTTTGCAAAGAAAATGTGCGAATGCGGGGGAATCTCCGCAATAAATGCATAGTTTGGCAGACAAAAGCAAGATAATTCACAAAGTTAATAAAATGTCAAGAAAACATTGCGAATTATTTATCAAATTTGCCTGTGTAAGAAAAGCCATAGCTTCTGTAAAAGGCCGCAATATCCGCGCGGTTGCGCACAGCCACTGCGTTCAGCAGCCTGCCATCCGCTTTGCTGCGAAAGCCAATGACCGTCTCACCGGTGCAGATGCTGCTCTCAAGTGCTATATCAGACTCCTGCATTCCGTCCGGCGGTGTCAGTACGGGCGAAGCCTGTCTGCGGAGCAGTCTGTTCCAGAATGACACCGGGTACACCTCCCCTGCTTCAGTGCGTCAGATAGATGACAGCCGCTGCCTGTACCGCCAAGATCAACGGCATACCCACCACAAAATACCAGTGGCGGGTCTTATGATGGAACAGATACATACCGGCCCAAGCTCCGGCACTGCCGCCCAGCAGGGCTGCGCCGAACAGCACGCGCTCCGGGATACGCCATTGGCGCGTGCGGGCGCGGTGCTTATCAATCCCCATCAGGCAAAGGGCCAGCGTATTTATTATCATAGAATATATCAGTGCAGTATTCATGGTATTATTATACGCGCTCTTATTGTAAAGCGCAAGACATAGCAAAATGCCCCCGCCATTAAGCGGGGGCAAAGGTGTAGATCAGATATCCTTGCGGGCAGCTACACTGCTGCGCACGAGTGCGCGTCTGAGGCGAGCCTCGGCCAGCTCCATATCGCGCTTGTCGAGATTTTTCTGGGCCAGTATCTCCTCGGCACGCGCCTTGCTGCGGGCCGCGCGCTCGGCATCAATGGCATCAGCCCATTCAAAGGTAGTGGCCAGCAGGTGGCACTCGCCCTGCATCATGCTGAGCATACCGCCCATGCAGGCGGCGCGGCGGGTGGTACCGTCCTCCAGCTTGATATGAGCCTCGCCCATGCCCAGTGCCGTACAGAAGTCAATATGCTTTGCCAGCAGCTGGACCTGACCGTTGATCGTGCGGCAGGACACCGATGTGACCAGCCCGTCATAGGCGACGCCGTCCGGCGTCATGATCTTGAGCGGGAAAGTTGCCATACGACCACCGCCTTACTGCTGCTTGGCCTTGGCCAGAACATCATCAATGGTGCCGGCAAACAGGAAGCAGCTTTCGGGGATGCTGTCGCACTCACCGTTCAGGATCATCTTAAAGCCGCGGATGGTCTCCTTCAGCGGCACATACTGACCGGGCATACCGGTAAACTGCTCTGCCACATGGAAGGACTGGGACAGGAAGCGCTGCACCTTACGGGCGCGGGCAACCGTAATCTTGTCATCCTCGGACAGTTCGTCCATACCCATAATAGCGATAATGTCCTGCAGCTCCTTATAGCGCTGCAGAACCTGCTGCACGGCGCGGGCAACCTCGTAATGCTCCTGCCCGACAACTTCAGGCGAGAGGATACGCGAGGTGGAGTCCAGCGGGTCCACGGCCGGGTAGATACCCTGAGAGGCAATGTCACGGCTCAGAACCGTGGTAGCGTCCAGATGGGTAAAGGTCGTGGCAGGCGCCGGGTCGGTCAGGTCATCGGCAGGCACATAGACAGCCTGCACCGAGGTGATGGAGCCCTTGCGGGTGGAGGTGATACGCTCCTGCAGGGCGCCCATCTCGGTGGCCAGCGTGGGCTGGTAGCCAACGGCGGAGGGCATACGGCCCAGCAGCGCCGAGACCTCAGAGCCGGCCTGCGTGAAACGGAAGATGTTGTCAATGAAGAGCAGCACATCCTGATGCTTGACATCGCGGAAATACTCCGCCATCGTCAGGCCGGACAGGGCCACGCGCATACGCGCTCCCGGCGGCTCATTCATCTGGCCGTAGACCAGCGCCGTCTTGCTCAGAACGCCGCTCTCGCGCATCTCACCGTAGAGGTCATTGCCCTCACGGGTGCGCTCGCCGACGCCGGTAAAGACAGAGTAGCCGTTGTGGGCCGTGGCAATGTTATAGATAAGCTCCTGAATCAGAACGGTCTTGCCGACACCGGCACCGCCGAACAGACCGATCTTGCCGCCCTTGGCGTAGGGGCAAATAAGGTCAACGACCTTGATGCCGGTCTCGAGAATTTCAGTGGCAGACTCCTGCTCATCAAAGGCAGGGGCTGAACGGTGGATGGGCCAATGCTCCGCATTCTGGGGAGCAGGCTGCTCATCAACGGGATCACCGAGCAGGTTGAATACGCGGCCGAGGCACTCGTCACCAACGGGGACCTTGATGGGCTCACCGGTGTCGATCGCATCCGTACCGCGGACAAGGCCGTCTGTGGCGGCCATCGCAATGCAGCGGACCACATTGTCACCGACATGCTGGGCAACCTCAACGATCAGCTTTTTTCCGTTGTTCTCCAACTCGATAGCGTTGAGCAGGGCGGGCAGTTCACCGTCCTTGAATCGGATGTCCAGTACAGGTCCCATGACCTGCACTACCTTTCCGATGTGTTTTTCTGGCATAGCACACACTCCTTTAGTGGGCTTTTCGTTAGCTTTCCGCGTCAGCACCGGCCACAATCTCGGTAATTTCCTGCGTGATAGCGGCCTGACGGGCGCGGTTGTAGTACAGGTTCAGGTGGTCGATCATCTCACCGGCATTCTTGGTGGCGGCATCCATGGCCATGCGGCGCGCGCCCTGCTCACTGGCAACGCTCTCGCAGAGGGCACCGTAGACAACACCGGCCAGATACTCCGGGATGATCGCATCAAAGACCGCCTTGCTGTCCGGCTCATACAGCATCAGACTTTCGTGCTCGTAGCCCGGGTCCGGGCGCGGCGCATCGAAAGGCAGAACCGGCAGCACGGTGGCCGTCTGGGTCAGCATAGAGACAAATTGCGTAAAACCAAGGCGTATCTCATCAAACTCCCCTGCCAAAAACTTCCGGCAGACCAGCCGCGAAATTTCAAAGCAGTCACTGACCGACAAATCGCCTGCTTCGGCAAAGCTTGTGGTCAGAATCTCAGCCTTACGGCGCTCAAAATGCTCGACCGCTTTTTTGCCTATGGGCAGCACACAGTAGTCGCTGCCCTGTGCATCGGCCTCGACAGCCTTCAGGATATTGGAGTTATAACCGCCCGCCAGACCGCGGTCACCCGCGATGACGATATACAGGCGGCGGTTTGTCGCCCGCTTGGCGAGGTAGGGGCTGTCAAAGTCTGAATCTGCACTGGCGATGTCGTACAGGGTACGGTAGAGCGTTTCAAAATACGGGCGGCTGCCCTCGACGCGCTCCTTTGCACGGCGCAGCTTGCTGGACGCAACAAGCTCCATGGCCTTGGTGATCTGCATGGTGCTTTCGACGCTTCGGATACGCAGCTTGATTTCTTTCATGGAACCGGCCATCGGCGGCACCTCCTTTGCAGTTTATTTTTCTTTCAAAAATTCAGCCGTAAAGTCGGCGAGCACCTGCTTGAGCTGCTCCTCCGTCTCAGGCTTGAGATCACCGGAGGTGCGGATGGTCTCCATCACACCGGCGGCGGTGACATTTTCGTCAAGGTAAGTGTACAGGCGGCGCTCATACTCGACAATATCGGGCACCGCAACCTCTTTGAGGTAGCCGTGGATCGTTGCATAGAGAATAGCGACCTGCTTTTCAACGGCAACAGGGCTGTTGCGGTCCTGCTTCAGCACCTCAACGATGCGCTCGCCCTGTGCCAGACGCGCCTTGGTATCGGCGTCCAGATCGGAGCCGAACTGGGCAAAGCCCTGCAGCTCACGATACTGAGAGTAGATCAGCTTGAGCGTACCGGCGACCTTCTTCATCGCCTTGATCTGGGCATTGCCGCCGACACGGGAAACCGAGATACCGGGGTTGACAGCGGGGCGGATGCCTGCGTGGAACAGCTCCGTCTCGAGGAAGATCTGTCCGTCCGTGATCGAGATCACATTCGTCGGGATATATGCCGAGACATCACCGGCCTGCGTTTCAATGATGGGCAGCGCGGTCAGAGAACCGCCGCCCTTGGCATCACTGAGCTTGGCCGCGCGCTCGAGCAGACGGCTGTGCAGGTAAAAGACATCGCCGGGATAGGCCTCGCGTCCCGGGGGACGGCGGATCAGCAGCGAAAGCGCACGATAGGCAACAGCATGCTTGGACAGGTCATCGTAGATGATGAGGACATGCTTGCCCTTGTTCATGAAATACTCGCCCATAGCGCAGCCTGCGTAGGGGGCGATATACTGCAGGGGGCTGAGCTCCGATGCGGTCGCACAGACAACGGTCGTGTATGCCATAGCACCGTTTTTCTCAAGGTTCTCCACCAGCGTTGCCACGGTAGAGCGCTTCTGGCCGATGGCAACATAAATGCATAGGACATCTTTGCCCTTCTGGTTGATGATCGTATCGGTCGCAATGACCGTTTTACCGGTCTGGCGGTCACCGATGATCAGCTCACGCTGGCCGCGGCCGATGGGAATCATCGAGTCGATGGCCTTGATGCCGGTCTGCAGCGGCTGCTTGACCGGCTGGCGCTCCAGAATACCGGGGGCCGGGCTCTCGATGGCGCGGTAGTCGGCAGCCTCAATGGGGCCTTTGCCGTCAATGGGCTGGCCCAGCGCGTTGACCACGCGGCCAATCATACCCTCACCGACAGGCACGGAGACGACCTTGCCGGTACGCTTGATGGTACTGCCCTCTTTGATGCCTTCATCGTCACCAAGCAGGACGATGGAGACACTGTTTTCTTCCAGGTTCTGCGCCATGCCGTAGGTACCGCTCTCAAACTGGACCAGCTCACCGGCCATACAGTTGTCAAGCCCCGCAGCGCGCGCAATACCGTCGCCCACCATCGTTACCGTGCCCGTCTCGGTCTGCTCAATGGCATTCTCATAGTACTTGATCTGGGAACGGATGATGCGGGAGATCTGTTCGGGTTTCAGTTGCACTGTTTGGTTCACCACACAATCTATAGAATGGGTGCAATTCCTTTAAAGGGTGGCACCGTCGATTTCCTCACGCAGACGCTCGAGATGGCGCTGCACGGTGCCGTCCAGGCGTGTGCCGCCCATATCCAGCCGGATACCTCCCAGAACGGTGGGGTCCACGGTCTCGGTCAGGACGATGTTTTTGCCTGTCATATTCTGCAATTTTGCCAGCAGCTTTTCACGGTTGGCCGCGGTCAGCGCAACAGCCGACACCGCCGTGACCTCGAGAATATCGTGGTCGGCGTTGTAGCGGTCGCGGTACGCCCGCAGGCAGCCGGGAAGCTCAGCGATGAGGTCCTCCTCGCACAGAAGCTTGAGGAAGTTGACCAGATACGGGTGGGCACCCTCGAAGGCCTTTGCCAGCAGGTCGCAGCGCTCCTGTTTGGGTACGCTGGGCGTTGCCAGCAGCCGCAGATACTGTGGCTCGGCCTTGATGCTGTCCACCGCAGTCTGCAGCTCCTGTAAAAGCCGATCGGTCAGAGCCTCCTCTGCCGCCAGATCATACAGGCTGCCGCCGTAGCGTTTCGCAAGCTCGGTCATGAGGCATCCCCCACATTCCGGATAAATTCATCGATCAGGGCCTGATGATCAGACTCTCTGATCTCGCGTTCCACGACCTTGCCCGCGATCTCGACAGCCATGCTGCCGATCTCGTTTTTCAGGTCGTTGACAGCCTTCTTGCGTTCCTGTGCAATGTCAGCCTCCGCCGCTGCGCGTATGGATGCAGCCTCGGCTTTTGCCTCGTTGACGATCTCCTCCTCGCGCTTCTGGGCACGGGCGGTCGCCTCACGCAGCATTGTGTCGCGCTCATCCTTAATGCTCTGCAGATGATCCGCGTACTCTTTCTCAAGGTCGGCGGCCTTCTGCTTGGCAGCATCGGCATCGGCGTACATCGTATCGATCTCCTGCTGACGGTCATCGATCATCTGCTTTACCGGCTTGAAAAGGAACTTTTTCAGTACGGCAAAGGTGATGAGCATATTGCAGAAGGTAAACAGCGCAGTCCACGGGTTGACGCCTACAAAACTTTCAAAGCCCGTCATGAGCTATTCCTCCATTTTCGGCAGTAGTATCAGAAGACGAAGAGCAGCAGCAGCGCGATGACCAGCGAGTAGATACCGGTCGACTCGGTGATGGCGCAGCCCAGAATCATGTTGGTACGCAGGTCGTTGGCCATTTCAGGCTGGCGGGCCATGCCCTCCAGCGCCTTGCCGACGGCGTTGCCTTCACCGATAGCCGGGCCGATAGCACCAAAGCCCATTGCGATACCGGCGCCGATGGCGCAGGCAGCTTTTACGATTGCAGCTTCCATAGAAATATCCTCCTAAATAATAAATACGGATTCAGGCTTCCTCCGGGGGGCGGGCAGGCATTGCCCACGTACACCATTGTCAACAGGCTGAAAACAAGGGCTTGTACGCCGCCGGAGAAAATATCAAAATACAGGCTCAGGATGCCGGGAACACCGACCTCCAGATAAGGTACGCCTGTCAGCCCCAAGAGGGAGAGTGCGCCGGTCACGGCAAAGACCGTGCCAAAGATTTTACGGGCCATTTTTTTGCCCTTGACGCCGCTGTACAGCAGCGCCGCACCAATGGCAAGGATCACGATGCCCACCACAATGCTGCGGCCCACAAGGCCCAGCACGGCAGCCGAGACGGTTGCCAGCGCCGAATAGACCAGACTGGTCAGAACGCTGCCGCCAGCAATGTTGCCGAAATGACGGAACGCCATAGAGATCGGCTGTGCGATTTCAGAGACAAGGTTCATCGGCGTCATAACCACGATGGGCTCGGTAAAGCCCTTGAGCCAGCCGCCCACGCCGTTGCGCTTGATGGAACAGCCCCAGCATAGAAAGCTGGTCATCAGTGCCCAAGTAAAGGTCGTGGACAAATCAGCGGTAGATGAGCGGAAAATACCGGTCATGCCGATAAAAGAACCGCAGATCGAGCTGAGGAACAGCGCGCCGATATAGGGCGTCCAATAGCTGTTGTGCTTGCCCATCGTGCTTTCGACCATGTCGTAGAGCATCGTCACGCCCTTTTCAACAAGCACCTGCCGCCGACCGGGTCTCTTTTGCAGGTTGCCGCCCAGCACAACGGCCGCCGTGCAGAGCAGCACCATGACTACAAAGGAAGAAACGGTCGTCTGGGTAATGTCGATGCCGCCGAGCAGCGGTATAGTAAAGTAGATTTTCGGACCATTCATGGGGTTGAATCACCGTCCTTTTCAGACTTTGCGGGGTCCTTACGGAAAAATTCGATCAGCTTCAGGCTGACCTGTGCAAAGAGAAGCGGTAGGATCGCCGCCACCGGGTCGCACAGCTTTGCCCGGAAGATCAGGATATAGAAGATCACCAGCACTACCGGCCGCACCACGCTGGAGGTCTGGATCTCAAGCTGTGCCTTTTGGGGGCTGCCGCCGTTGGCAGCGCGATCCAGCGCATTGGACACCGTGATGCTCAACGCGAGGAAGTTGCCCATGGCCAGCACAAACCCGATCAGCGCACCGACCAGCACTTCCGTAGTATAATAACCGGCCAGCGCATACACTGCCAGCATAGCGGCGATACAGAGTGCCACGGCAACGGCCAACTGGCCGGACTGCCGCAAAATGTCCTGATGCTTGCGCAAGGGTCATGCCCCTTTCTAATGATTATTAAAGGAAACCGATGGCGGCTCCTTGTGCTCTGCTGTCTTTCCCTGCCTGTCCAGCGCCTGCAGCGAGCTGCGCAGACAGCTGACAGCCGCCAGCACACCGATGGCTACGCCCACGCCTACGATCCATCCGCCCAGCTGAAGCTGACGGCGCAGCCAGACCGCACCTATGATACACACCACAGGCGGAATCACAACAGACAACCCAAACTGGGTCAGCCAGACCAGATGGCGGGCGGCATCGTATAGGCTTTTCATTATACTGTTCCCCACCTTTGCCGTATACTCACAGTATACAACAGAGTGCACTGTATTTCAACAGTTATTTTTCACGCGCGCCATGTATTTTGTATAGTTTTCATACTGTGTTCACAATTTACGACATGGTAAATTCTGTCTCTCCGAAATGCAGCTGCTCTGCTTCTCCGGGTGCGGGTGCCGCTATGACCCCCAGTGTCAGCAATACCGGATAGAGATAGCTTGCCCCATAGAAGCCAAGCTTTTTAGGGCCGCTGATCTCAATCCCCGCCTCCTCCAGGGCGGAAATTTTTCCCAGTGCGTTTGCTACGGTAGAGACCGTGATAGACTTCTGCCGTCGATCCACAAACAGCTCCCCGCCCCGGATCGTGTAGGTAAAGGGCAGACCCTTGGCTGTGTGAAATACCTCCTGTTGGTGCTGCTGCAGCAGTGCCCAGACAGCATCAATCGAATCTGCCATGGCGCGTTACCTCCCTAGTATAACGGATAAACAAACGGAAACTCAATGTACAAAAAACACCGCATGACCAAAATCATGCGGTGGAATTGGACAGGTTACTTCTTCTGTCCGAAACGGTATTCGGTGCCTTTGCGCAGCCGCTCAATGTTGGAGCGGTGCAGCCAGATAACCATAGCGGCCATAAGGCAGCAACAAATCGTGCTGAACACAACTGTCGGCACGCCTGCGCCGTGCGCGATGAGGTTGATGAGGGTACCGACAGGGTACAGAGCAGCGATGATAATGCTGCCAAGCGAGACGATATGGGTAATCGCAACCTCGATCAGGAAAACAACCAGCAGGACTGCACAGACGAGCGGCTCGGTGGCAAGCGCCGCACCGGCACCCACCAGAACGCCCTTGCCGCCCTTGAAGCCGAAGAAAATCGGGCGGCTGTGGCCGATCATGCAGAAGATGGCGGCCAGATACGCACCGCAGACGGGGTCCAGCGGATTCTGCCAGGCCGCACCTGTGCCGGAGAGCAGCGCGTCAAAGATAAAGCGGCCCAGGTTGACGGCGGCCACGCTCTTGCCCACATCGCCGATGGTGGTGAACACAGCGGGCAGCTTGCCGTAGGTGCGCAGCACATTCGTCATGCCGGCGTTGCCGCTGCCATGGTTGCGCACATCATCGTTGTACATGACTTTAGAAATCAGCACGCCGAACAGGATACTGCCCAGCAGGTAACCGCCTGCTGCGGTCAGCACGCAGGCCAGAAGGATATTTTTCACCATGGGTTACACCTTCCCTGCTTTGACCGCGCCGTCGCCGTGCTCGCGGGTGATCATCTTGATGGGGGTGCCGGTCAGACCGAAGGTCTCTCGGATCTGGTTTTCCAGATAACGCTGGTACGAGAAATGGAACAGAGCCTTCTGGTTGACGAAGCAGACGAACGTCGGCGGGCGGGTCGAAATCTGAGTAATATAGAACACCTTCAGACGCTTGCCCTTGTCGGACGGCGGCTGGACCTTGGCGGTGGCACGGGCCAGCATCTCATTCAGCGCACCGGTGGGCACGCGGGTGCCGTTCTGGACATCGACAAAATGAATGGTTTCAAACAGCTTATCGACACGCTGGCCGGTCTTGGCGCTGATGAAGATGATGGGGGCATAGGACATGAAGCTGAAGTCCTCCTCCAGCTTTTTGCGCATGGCGTCCATCGTGTAGCTGTCCTTCTCGACAGCGTCCCACTTGTTGACGGCGATGATGCAGGCCTTACCCTGCTCGTGGGCATAGCCCGCGACCTTGGAGTCCTGCTCGGTAAAGCCGACCGTGGCGTCGATCATGATGACGCAGACACGGCTGCGCTCGACCGCGGCCAGACTGCGCAGAACGCTGTAGCGCTCCACGCCGCTCTCCACCTTGCCGCGCTTGCGCAGACCAGCGGTATCGGTAAAGACGAACTTGCCATACTTGTTCTCGACCATTGTGTCGATGGCATCGCGGGTGGTGCCTGCCTCGTTGGCAACGATGAGACGGTTTTCGCCCAGAATGTGGTTGATCAGGCTGGACTTGCCGACATTGGGGCGGCCGATGACAGCAACGGTGATGCGGTCATCGGTGTCCTCTTCCTCCTCCTCAAAATTGAGGTGAGCGCAGACGGCGTCCAGCAGGTCGCCGGTGCCGTGGCCATGTACGCCGGAGACCGGGATCAGCTCACCGAGGCCGAGGCTGTAAAAATCATACAGCTCCATCGGCGGCTCGCCGACCTTGTCGCACTTGTTGACGGCCAGCACCACGGGCTTGCCGCTGCGCATCAGCATACTGGCAACATCCTGATCCTGCGGCGTCACACCGGCGGACAGCTCAGTCACCATGACGATGCAGTCGGCGGAGTCGATGGCCAACTGGGCCTGCTCACGCATGTGGGCCAGCAGGCCGTCATCAATGCGGGGCTCTATGCCGCCGGTGTCCACCAGCAGGAACTTGTGGCCGGACCATTCGCAATCGCAGAAGATACGGTCGCGGGTAACGCCCGGCGTGTCCTCGACAATGGCGAGGCGCTGGCCGGTCAGCTTATTGAAAATGGTGGACTTACCCACATTGGGGCGGCCCACAATGGCTACGATCGGTTTTGCCATGTCTGCCTTCCTCCCTCTTATCGTTTGAGTTTAATCTTGCGTTTATGACTGCTCAGGTATGCCTTACAGCACCCGCCGCCATCGGTGGGGATGCTGATAGCACGGCAGCCCAGCTCCCTGCCAAGCTGCTCGAGCGTGATGTCGTCCAGAAACTGGCCCTTTTCATCGCGAACCATAACCTCGGGCACGGCGAGCAGGTCGCTCTGCAGCCTGCCACGGCACTGCCTGATGATGTCGGTGCCGGTCACAAGCCCCGCCACGCTGACATTGCCGCCGAAGAATTCATTGCGGATCGCGTGGACTGTGACCTGCACCTGCGGATATTTCCGCATCAGGGCCTCGGCGCAGTCTTGGATGAGCGGTGCAGCGAGCGTGCCTGTTACAACATCAAGACTGTGCGGCAGCACAAGGCCCGCGTAGTTATCCAGCTCCTCCATGAAGGTGTCATGGTAGAGCCGCCACATGCCGACCCCGTCCTCCAGCTGGGCAAATTCATCGTAGAATTCTGCCGGGGGGATCGGGCGCTCAGCGGTGAGATACCACTCGTCACTGGGATAGACGATGCTGCGGCCGTACTCGGCGCGGCATCGGGCCGCGAATTCCTCGAGTATATCGAGCGTGGCGGCGGCGCTTTCCTTATCATACGCGGTAAGCTTGTACAGGCCCTTTCGGTAATCGGTCACGCCGGCCGGCACAGCGGCGATGCTGCCCACCCGGGGGTGCAGGGCCAAAAGATCCTGCAGGGTGCGGCGCAGTTCCTCCCCGTCATTGATGCCGCGGCACAGCACCAGCTGACAGTTCAGCTCAATGCCGCCCGCCGCAAGTTTGGGAAGATACTGCAGTACCTCACCGCCGCGCTTGTTGGCCAGCATCCGCACCCGCAGCTGCGGGTTGGTAGTGTGGACTGATACAAAAATGGGGCTGATGTGCATCTGGATGATGCGGTCGATCTCATGCTCTGACAGGTTTGTCAGTGTGATATAGTTGCCAAACAGAAAGCTGAGGCGCTCGTCATCGTCCTTGAAGTAGAGCGGTTCCCGCATACCGGGCGGCAGCTGATCAATAAAGCAGAACATGCAGTGATTGGAACAGCTGTGCTTTTCATCGCCCAGATAGGTCTTGAAGTTGCAGCCAAGCGGCTCATACTCCCCTTTTTCTACCTGCACGGTACGGTGCTGCTCATGCTCACACAGGGCAAGCGAAAACTGAGCCGGCGTTGTATAGAACTGATAGTCCAGTGCATCGTTCAGGGGGTGGCCATCGATGGCCAGCAGGGCGCAGCCCACGGAAATACCCAGCCTTTCTGCGGGGGAATTTTCATCTACTGCCGTCACATACAGGGCCATTCGTCACACTCCTCTTCCGATGGTTATTCAACAAAAAATGGGGAAGGCATCGCCCTCCCCACGCAAGAGACTTACGCCTCTTTCTTGATGACTTCCTGGCCTTTGTAGTAGCCACACTTGCCGCAAACCTTATGGGGAACCTTCAGTTCGCCACACTGCGGGCACTTCACCAGCGTAGGCGCCTCCAGTTTCCAGACATTAGAGCGACGTTTATCGCGGCGGGCTTGAGAATGCTTTCTCTTGGGTACGATAGCCATAATCGGACACCTCCTTGGTGAAATTCAACTTAATAGTTGTTTTAATATGCTAAGCCTTGCATCTGCAGGGGCAGCATCGTCTGCCGGCTGGCAGGAACACCCTGCCGCCTTCTTCTTGCCGCAGATGGGGCATAGACCTTGACAATCAGCACTGCACAGCAGCACTGCGGGAACCTCAAAGATCAGCTCCTGATAAGCCAGCTCCTCAAGGTCGAGACAATCCTTTTCATTGCACGGCAGTTCAAAATCAGGGTCATCCAGATCACGATCCCGCACAAAATACTCGCGCTCAAAATCGTAATCACGGCTCAACGGCTCAAGGCAACGCGCACACTCGGCATCAACATGTGCCTTTACATGCAACAGCAACGCTGCGCCTTCCTCGGTGAGCGTCGCCGTAAAGTCACATATGGCCGGGGCGTTTACACGGTATCCCCCGAAATCCGCCTGTGAAAAGTCAGCCTCATAATGCGCCGCATAGGGCTTTCGGCCGCTTTCCAGAAATGAACGAAGATCAAATTGCATAGTACACCTCAAAAGGTTGCTTAAATAGTATACACAAGCTGAGGGGTCTTGTCAACACATAAAACACAAAAACTTGATATTTTTTAAGATTTTCTGCACAAAATCAGGGCGGGAAGCACTTCCCCGCCCTGAAATCTCAAATCCAGTGGTTCAGACCGTTCAGATAACGAACTTCTTCAGCTCCTCCGGCAGATCGGCTGCGTCAGCGGAAACCGTGACAACGACCTCGATGTTGGAGGTGATCTTGTCGATTGCGTTCAGAACCTTGACAGCAGCGTCCATATCGTGGTCGATGATGCGCAGGATGCCGTCGATGAACAGCTCGGTAATATCGTAGTTGCCTGCCAGCACGCCTGCCACAAAGCCATACAGCATATCAGCACCGGCAACGCCATACTCGTCAACGTCTACCAGACGGGCGGAGTGGTTGATCTCGGTGGTGAGCTTCATGCACTTTTCAATGACAACAATGTTGCCGGAGGTGGTCTTGACGGCCTTGTCGATCATGTCGATCATGGTCTTGGTCTTACCGGAGCCTTTGGTTCCAACAATCAGTTTCAGCATAGGGGGTTACCTCCTTATATTCGTCAGCGCGTATAACGCGTAGTTCCTTAGTCTTTCAGGGCTGCTTCCAGCTCTGCCTTACGGTCCTCATAGCCGGGCTTGCCCAGCAGGGCGAACATATTCTTTTTGTAGCTCTCAACGCCGGGCTGGTCAAACGGGTTGACGCTCAGCAGATAGCCGGAGACTGCGCAGGCCTTCCAGAAGAAGTAGATCAGCTCGCCGACATCGTGGGCGGAAAGGCTGTCTACCTCGATCAGGCCCAGCGGCACACCGCCATCGGTATGGGCAAGGATCGTGCCCTCCATCGCCTTGCGGTTGACAACGCTCATATTCTGATTTGCGAGGAAGTTCAGGCCGTCAAAGTTGCCCTCCAGCTCCTCAATGTAGAAGTCCTCGCGGGTGTTCTTCACATCCACATAAGTTTCAAACATGACGCGGGCGCCGTCCTGCAGGAACTGGCCCATCGAGTGCAGATCGGTGGAGAAGATGCAGGAGGTGGGCATCAGGCCCTTCTGATCCTTGCCCTCGCTCTCGCCGAAGAGCTGCTTGTACCACTCGTTCATCATGGTAAAGTCAGGCTCAAAGCAGGCCAGCGTTTCCACGCTGCGGCCCTTGCGGTACAGGATATTGCGGGTCATGGCGTAGCGATAGGCATCGTTATCCATGCTCAGCTTGCCGAACTTCTCGCGGCCATCGGCAGCACCTTGCATCAGCGCATCAATGTCAATGCCGGCGCAGGCGATAGGCAGAAGGCCCACGGCGGTCAGGACGGAATAACGGCCGCCGACATCATCGGGAACCACAAAGGTCGGCCAGCCCTGCTCGGTGGCCAGCTGCTTCAGCGTGCCTTTGGCGCGGTCAGTGGTAGCGTAGATACGCTTGTTGGCCTCCTCGACGCCAACGGAATCCTCCAAAAGCTTGCGCAGCACACGGAAAGCGAGGGCAGTCTCGGTGGTGGTACCGGACTTGGAGATGACATTGATGGAGAAACGCTTGCCCTTCGTCAGCTTGATGATGTCATTGAGCGCGGTCGGGCTGATGGTATTGCCGCAGAAGTAGATCTTCAGGCCGTCATCAACCTCATTGTGGTACAGGCCCTTGACGGCCTCGACCACGGCGCGGGCGCCCAGATAGGAGCCGCCGATGCCGGCGACCAACAGCACATCGGAGTCAGAACGAATCTTCTGCGCGGCCTCCTTGATGCGGGCAAACTCCTCCTTGTCATAAGCAACAGGCAGGTCAAGCCAACCCAAGAAGTCATTGCCGGCACCGGTTTTGGTTTCCAGCTGCTTATGGGCCAACTCGACCTGCGGATAGATTGCCTCATATTCTTCAGGACGGATGAATTTTGTAAGATGCTTACCGTTAAAAGTAACAGCCATCTTGAACTCCTCCTTTGTTATTTTTATATCCCAATCATACCGTTTTCTGTCGGTATTGTCAAGCAAAAACCGGGGGCTTTTTTCGACTTTTTCATGAAATTTGCACAAAATCAGTTTTGCAGGATGAGGCTTTCGGCCAGTCTGCGCAGGCAGTAGCCGAAACTTAACGCTTCAGCGTCCTGCGCCGCTGTGATGGGGTAGGACTGCAGCTCAGCGCCGCCGTTTCGTATCGTCACGCGCCCCACCGTCTGCCCCGCCGCTATGGGTGCCGTCAGACTTTCGGGCAGCTCCACAACCGCCTGCAGCGTGCCGCCCTCCCCCTTCGGCATCAGGTAGCGCCCCGGTGCTGCGTAGGTCAGTGCCACCGCGTCCGTAACGCCGCGCTTGATCGGGAGGGTCTGGGGCGCATCGGCAGGCAGCTCTGCCTCGGCGCTTTCAAAGTGTGAAAACCCATAGTCCAGCAGCGTAGTGGCTGCCTGAAACCGCTCCTTGCCGGAGGCTGCACCCAGCACTACCGCAATCAGCCGCAGGCCGTCCCGCTCGGCACTGGCCGAGATGCAGACGCCCGCCTTGCCGGTCGTGCCGGTTTTCAGACCGGTGATGCCGGTATAGCTTTTCAGCAGTTTATTTGTGTTGACAAGCTGCGTAGCGCCGCCGCGCAGGGTGTCAATCCAGACGGAGCAGTAATCCCGTACCTCGCTATGGTGAAGCAGTATTTCACGGCTCATCAGAGCTACATCACGGGCGCTGGACAGATGCCCCTCTGCATCAAGGCCGCAGGCGTTGACAAAGTGGGTGTTTGTCATGCCAAGCTCTGCGGCGCGGGCATTCATCTGCTCAGCAAAAGCAGTCTCACTGCCGCCGATATATTCAGCCACCGCCACGGCGGCATCGTTGGCGCTTGAAATGCAGATCGCCTTGAGCATCTCCTTCAGCGTCATCTGTTCCCCCGGCTCCAGCCAGATCTGGCTGCCGCCCATATGGTAGGCGTGTTCACTGACAGGGACAGCATCGTCAAGCCGCACCCTGCCCGCCTCCAATGCTTCAAAGGTCAGCAGCAGCGTCATGACCTTGGTGATAGAGGCAATGGGGCGGCGGTCATCGGCGTTCTTTTCATATAATACGGTGCCGGAGTCCTCATCGATCAGGATAGCCGCCGCACAGGGCAGGTCAAAATCAGCCGCCGTTGCCGGGGTGACGCCTTCCGCCGAGGCCGGAAAGGCGCGCAGAATCGAAAGCGCTGCCAGCATCAGGCAGAGCAGCAGAGTCACAGCACGGTTTTTCATCGCAGCACACCTCCGGCGCAAATCGCTTTGTATAAAGCTATGCGGTCATGTTCCGAATTAGTATTGCGCTTTGCTTCAGATTCCATTATAATAAATTGTATCTGTACACTCTATTGAAAGTAAAGGAATCACAAACCATGCGGGTAACTTTTTACACCTTGGGCTGCAAGGTAAACCAGAACGAGACCGGCGCGCTGGCGCAGCTGTTTGAGGAGAACGGCTACACCGTTGTCTCCAATGAGGAAAGCGCCGATGTCTATATCGTCAACAGCTGCACTGTGACAAACTTCGGCGATCAGAAAAGCCGCAAGTGGCTGCGCCGCGCCAAGCGCGAGAATCCCGGTGCCGTGACGGTGCTGACCGGGTGCTACCCGCAGGCCTTCCCCGAGGAGGCCGCCGAAATTGCCGAGGCCGATGTCGTGACCGGCTCCGGCAACCGCCGCGCCATTCTGGCCGATGTACAGAAGGTGCTGGACGGCGAGACCGAGCGTGTGGTGGACATCCGCCCGCACGAAAAGGGAGAGCGGTTCGAGGAACTGCCGATGGACAAATTTGCCGAGCACACCCGCGCCTTTGTCAAGGTGGAGGACGGCTGCAACCGCCGCTGTGCCTACTGCGTGATCCCCCGCGCCCGCGGGCCGGTGCGCAGCCGTGACGAGGCCAGCATACTGGACGAGCTGCGCCGCTTGGCGGATGCCGGCTACAAGGAGGTCGTGCTGACGGCCATCAGCCTGCCCAGCTACGGCACCGACAGCGGCACAAGCCTTGCAGAGTTGATTGAGAAGGCGGCCGCCGTGCCCGGTATTGAGCGTATCCGTCTGGGCAGTCTGGACCCCGATATGCTGCACGATGAGGATATTCGCCGGATGGCTGCGGTGAAAAAGCTCTGCCCGCAGTTCCACCTGAGCCTGCAGAGCGGCTGTGATAAGACGCTGCGCGCGATGCGGCGCCCCTACACTACCGCGCAGTATGCCGAGATTGCTGATAAGCTGCGTGAAGCCTTCGGCGCGGAAAATGTCAGCTTTACCACCGATGTCATCGTAGGATTCCCCGGCGAGACCGAGGAGGATTTTGAAGCCAGCATGGCCTTTGTGACGGGCATGCGTTTTTTGAAGGTGCATGTGTTCCCCTACTCCCGCCGCGAGGGTACGGCAGCCTACGATTTTCCGGACCAGCTGCCCGAGCATGAGAAGGAGGCCCGCAGCCGCCGCATGACTGCCGCCGTGGAGGAGGTGCGTGCCGCTGAGGTGCGTGCCGTACAGGGCCGCACCGCCAGTGTGCTGCTGGAGACCCCACTGTCCGCCACGATGTTCACCGGCTATACGCGGCAGTATCTGCCCGTGCTGGTCAACGCGCCGGGCTGCAAGACCGGCGATATTGTAGAGGTAACACTCGGCGAATGGGACGGCAAGCGCTGCCGTGCAGCGATTGTGTAAACCATGTAGCTGTAGGAGATGATGCTCGCATAGACCCCTGCAAATTCAGTATGCCGCCATGCAGCAAAAAGAAATCTACCCACGCGCAGGAAAATTTCTGGATTTTGCAGGGATTTTCCTGCTTTTTTGTTGCCTGCCCTCTTGCAATAAATACGGTTTTTTGGTAAAATTTTAACAGGAGCGGGTTTGCCCGCCGACAAGTCACTTTTGTAGCAAACGGAGCAATTAAAAAGGAGCAAAAACAATGAGAGGCATTTATACACCCGTAACGGATATCCGTCGTAAGGTGTTCACTGAGGTTGCCCGCATGGCCTATGAGGTCAACGAGCTTTCCGATTACGAGAAGCTGATGCGTGAGCTGCCCTTCAAAATTATTCCCGGTGAGGAAAAGTCCCTGCGCAGCAGCATCTTTCTGGAGAGAGCTATCATCTCTGAGCGCGTCCGTCTGGCCATGGGCATGTCCCTGCGCCCGCTGGACGAGAGCGTCCCTGCCAGCGAGGGCTTGGAGCACAGCGTCATCGCCGACAAGTACTACGAGCCGCCGCTGATCAATGTTATCAAGTTCGCCTGCAACGCCTGCCCGGAGAAGATCATCAAGGTCACGGCCATGTGTCAGGGCTGCCTTGCTCACCCCTGTCAGGAGGTCTGCCCGAAGCATGCCATCAGCTTCCGCAACGGCAAGAGCCACATCGACCAGAGCCTCTGCGTCAAGTGCGGCCGCTGCGTCAACAGCTGCCCTTACAGCGCCATTGTTAAGACCGAGCGTCCCTGCGCTGCGGCCTGCGGCATGGGTGCCATCCACTCCGATGCACACGGCCGTGCCGAGATTGACTACGATAAGTGCGTTTCCTGCGGCATGTGTCTTGTCAACTGCCCGTTCGGCGCCATCGTTGACAAGGGCCAGATCTTCCAGCTGATCCAGTCCATCAAGCGCGGCGATGAGGTTGTTGCTATCGTTGCCCCCGCTTTCATCAACCAGTTCCCCGGCATGACCCCCTCCAAGCTGAAGGAAGCCATGCGTCAGCTGGGCTTTGCCGATGTGGACGAGGTTGCCATCGGTGCTGACCTTTGCACCATCGACGAGGCCAAGGACTTTATGGAAGAGGTCCCCGGCAAGATCCCGTTCATGGGTACGTCCTGCTGCCCGGCCTGGAGCGTTATGGCCAAGAAGCTCTTCCCCGAGCAGGCCGAGTGCATCAGCATGGCCATGACCCCCATGGTGCTGACCGCCCGCCTCATCAAGAAGGAAAAGCCCAACGCCCGCATCTGCTTCGTCGGCCCCTGCGCCGCCAAGAAGCTGGAGGCCAGCCGCCGCTCCGTCCGCAGTGAGGTCGACTTCGTTCTGACCTTTGAGGAACTGATGGGCCTGTTTGAGGCCAAGTCCGTTGACTTTGCCTCCCTGCCTGACAACCCGGCAGACGCCTTCAACAATGCCAGTGCCGATGCCCGCGGCTTTGCTGCCTCCGGCGGCGTTGCGCAGGCCGTTGTGAACGCCATCAAAAAGATGGATCCCGACCGCGAGGTCAAGGTCATGAGCGCACAGGGTCTGGCCGACTGCAAAAAGATGATGATGATGGCCAAGGCCGGCAAGTACAACGGTTACCTACTGGAGGGTATGGCCTGCCCCGGCGGCTGCATTGCCGGTGCCGGTACGCTGGCTGACCCCGCCAAGAGCGTTGCCATGCTGAACAAGTACAAGAACGAAGCCAGCATGAAGGTTGCCACCGAGACCCCGTATCAGGATTCTCTCAACCTGCTGCACTACTAATTTATAAATAGCAAACGCCCTGTGGAGTGATTCGCTCCACAGGGCGTTTTGTTTTACAAAAAATTATTTATGGTATTTCATTCCCGCATTGATCGTGCAGGCGCGGTAGAGCTGTTCCGTCAAGACAAGGCGGGCAAGCTGGTGAGGCAGCGTGATGCGCCCCAGACTGATGCGTGCCTGCGCCGCGCGCTTAACACTGTCGTCCAGCCCGTGGGAGGAGCCGATGACAAAGGCCATATCCCCTGCACCGCTCATGGCACGGTCGGCGATCATAGCAGCCAGATCCTCACTCGACACCTGTTTGCCCTCCACACAGAGCGCGACAAGATACACGCCCTTGCGCACCGATGCAAGGATGGCCTCGCCCTCCTTCTGCAGGGCTTTGGCTATCTGCTTATCGCTGGCATTTTTGTCCGCGATCTGTACCTCCGGCAACTCCACGATGCGGAAGTTGCAGAAGCCGCCCAATCGTTTCTGGTACTCGGCCACACCGGCCGCAAAGTAGGCGGCGTTCATCTTGCCGATACAGATCAAATCAATATTTTGCATGGTAGCCCCCTTAAAACTCGATGTACGGGCTTACCTCGTTGCGGGACTGCGTCTGGATCAGCACATCCCGTCCCGGCTGTATGCCCGCCGCAAGCAGCACATTGTACACGGTGGTCATCACCAGCTCAGGCGAATTATTCGTCTGGCTCAGGTGGCACAGTGCGAATTTCTTACAGCCGTCCTGAATGAGATCCAGAATTTCCGCTGCGCAGGCCTTGTTGTCAAGGTGGCCGCGGTCACTGGCGATGCGCACCTTCAGATAATAGGGGTACGGCCCGCCGTGCAGGCTGAAGGCATCATAGTTTGCCTCAAGCGCCACAAGGTCACAGCCCATCAGCTTGTCCTGCACCACCGGTGTCAAATAGCCGAGGTCTGTTGCCAGTGCCATGACATGACCGTCCGCCGTGCGGATGCGATAGCCGCAGCAGGGCACATCATGGCTGGTGGGAAAGCTTGTCACCGTGAAATCACCGATTTCCAGCGTCTGGCCGTCCACGGGAACGGCGTCCACTGCCGGCGGGATTGTACCGCGTGAGGCAAGCGTGTCCAGCGTGTCGGCGCAGCCGTACAGCGGGATAGGGTGCTTTTTCAGAAAGGTATCGAGTCCGGAAACATGGTCAGAATGCTCATGGGTGATCAGGATGCCCACACAGTCACTGACCGCCAGACCGAGGGATTTCAAGGCTGTAAGGGTCGTGCGGCAGCTTTTGCCCATATCAATAAGCAGATATTGCTGACCGCAGCGGACAAGCCCGCAGTTTCCGGAGGAGCCTGAATACAGGGTGGTGAAATATGCCATTTATTCTTCCTAACGCTTTCCATAAAAATTGGGCCGCCAGAAAGCGGCCCAAAGTGCTTTTACATTGCCCGGCTCACAGCGTTGGCCGGAATCTCGACGCGGCGGATGTCCGCCCCCAGTGCCTGCAGCTTCTCTACGATGTTCTCGTAGCCGCGCTCGATGTGAATCGTTTCGTCGACCTCGCTGACACCGTTGGCGGCAAGGGCGGCCATAACCATGGCAGCACCGGCCCGCAAATCGGTTGCGCGCAGCGGCGCGGGGTGCAGCTCACGCACGCCCTCAATGACGGCCACCTGACCGTCCACCTGAATGTTAGCCCCCATGTGGACCAGTTCATCCACATAGCGGAAGCGGTTCTCCCAGATGCCCTCCGTCACGATGGAGGTACCCTTTGCCAGCGTCAGCAGCGCCGTCATAAGAGGCTGCATATCCGTTGGGAAACCGGGATGCGGCATCGTCTTGAGCTTGAGCGGCTTCAGCTCTCCGCTGCGGGTGATGCGCAATGCATCGTCAAATTCTTCGATCTCACAGCCTGCAGCCCGCAGTTTGGCCGTAATAGGCTCCATGTGCTTGGGGATGACATTGTGCAGCATGATGTCACCCTTTGTGATGGCGGCGGCCACCATATAGCTGCCTGCCTCGATCTGGTCAGGAATGATGGAATAGTTGCAGCCATGCATCTGTTTGACGCCGTGGACCTTAATGACATCGGTACCGGCGCCGTGTACATCAGCACCCATCATGTTCAGGAAGTTGGCAAGATCTACGATATGCGGCTCACGCGCAACATTTTCAAGGACAGTCGTGCCCTCGGCCAGCACGGCAGCCAGCATGGCATTCATCGTGGCGCCAACAGAAACCGTGTCGAAAAAGACATGTGCGCCTGTCAGATGCTCAGCCTTGACATGAATCTGGCCGTACTCAACGGAATCCTCTGCCCCGAAGGCGGTAAAGGCCTTGAGATGCTGGTCAATGGGGCGCGGGCCAAGATTGCAGCCGCCCGGCATGGCAACCTGACCGGAGCCGAAGCGCCCGAGCAGCGCGCCCAGAAAATAGTAGCTGGCGCGCATCTGGCGGGACAGCTCGTTCGATACCTCGGTACATTCCAGATGGGTCGTATCGATCTCATAGGTACTGCGGCTGACCATGCGGATATTGGCACCCAGCTCGCTTAAAATCTGCAGGGATGCCATCACATCGCTGATGCAGGGCAGATTTTCAATCAGGCATTTTCCGCCTGCCAAAATCGTGGCGGGCAGTATTGCAACCGCGGCGTTCTTTGCGCCGCCAATGTTGACATCGCCAACCAGCGGCTTCCCTCCGCGAATAACATATTTCTCCAAGTGTAGCTCTCCTTTGTGCGGCGGTCTGTCCGACCCTCATTGCAGGGCAAACCTATAGTACACACTTTCCTAGATTATACAACATTTTGCGATGGTTGAAAAGTCCTGTTCTATATATTTGCAATAAATTTGTAAAATCGTACAAGTTGCAGGCCCGGCGGTGAAAGCTTTTTACAGAATCACATACCCGGGAACAGGGTGTAAGCACTGAACAAAACACCGTTACGGAGCATCTCAAAGTGGCAGTGGTTACCGGTGGAGTTGCCGGTAGAGCCGACATAGCCGATGGTCTGACCCTGCGTGACAGCCTGCCCCTGCGTGACCGCGATCTCGGACATATGGCCGTACAGCGTTTTGTAGCCGTTGCCGTGGTCGATCTCGACGTAGTTGCCGTAGGAGTAATGCCAGCCCGCTGCAATGACCGTGCCGGAGTCGGAGGCGATGATCGGCGTGTGGTAGGCAGCGCAGATGTCCGCGCCGCGGTGTCCGCCCGGAAGGCTTGCCCAGCGGCTGACATACTTGTAGCCCGGCACCGGCCAGATGAAGGAGCCGGAGCCGATCTTGGCAACCATGCCGCTCTTCAGCTTCGTGCCGGTCACGGTAATTTTCGGCGTGGCGGCCTGCAGCACATTGTAGGCCACAGCCTGACGGTCCGTCACGGTCCCGTCGATCATCGTGGTCTCATAGGTAATCTCCTCCGAGCCGTCAACACCCTCCTGCAGCGTCACGACCTTGCCGAAATCGTACTGGTCAGACTCAGAATTCTGGGTGTCATAGGGGATCGGAACCGTCTCGGTATCGCGGCGCACGACCTTGACCTTGATCAGCTCGGCCGAGGAGGCACCGGTCAGCAGAACAGTACCCTCCGGAATTTCCTGATCCAGCGTCAGCAGCTCCGGGTTCATCTGCGCCAGAGAGTCAAAGGAAACACCGGTCGTATAGACAACGCTCTGCACCGTATCCCCCTCCACGGCCGTGTAGGTGTGGATACCGCCGCCCTCCGTCAGGGCGCTGATAACATCGGCATAAGAGCTGATGGATTTCTGCAGATAAACGCCGTCCACAAGGCGGATGTTGTGCGCAAAGGCGGTGTAGACATTGCTGTCCATCGAATCCTCAAACGGTGCCTTTACATTCTCAAGATAGGTGCGCAGATGGTCACCCTCGGTCGTGACATAGAGCAGCTGATCGTCAACATAGACGGCCGTGCCGTTGATGATCTCATCGCTGGCGGTGCGCAGGATGGCGTTTGCGATCTCGCTCTCAGTCATCGTCTGACCGCCGATGGCCAGCGTATAGGTCGGGTAAACATCCCAGTTTGTATCCGCCGCATCGGAGCCGGCGGCCTGCAGCATACGCTTGGCCGTATTGATACGGGACTGCACATCTTCGCGGGCGTTTTCAAACACCTGCTCGCTCTCCACAGCACCGACATGCTCGCCGTCCACTTGAACATTCAGCACAAAATGCAGGCCCAGACCGCCGCGCACAACGACCACAAGCGCAGCCGCTGCCACAGCGGGCAGTATGTAGGTAATAGCGTTCCACAGAAGGACCGAATACTTACGGATACCGCTGGCCAGATAGCGTGCCTTGGCTGCGCGTACCTCCCCGGCACCGCTGTCCTCCAACTGCGCAGGCAGCTCATGTATATGGCGGATGCCCGATGCGATGCGAACAAAGGGGCCGGCCAGATCTTCGATCAGGGTGATCAGGCCGATCAGGATCGGGCGCAATACGATCAGAAGCAGATTCAGAACGGTATCCGCGATGCCGCGTACCACAGTGCTGACCTTACGGCGGACACACACACCGACATACTCGACCCAGAAGCCGACCATGTACAGCATGTCGCCGATCGCATTCCGGCGGTTGAGATCCTTCATATATTGGGAGGCTTTGCGGCGGTTTTCACTGCGCTTTTTCTCCTGATTGGTATGCGCAAAACGCTCGGCCGGCTTATCCGCCGTCTCGATGCGGTTTTCTTTTTCAGTTTGCGTGGGATTCAAAATACGGAAGCTCCTTTCCGTGTGAAGCGGTTTTGCAGCCCTCACTCACAGGGCAGCTGCATCAGGGTCCAGCCCTGCAGCAGGTTTTCAACTTCGGCCAGTGCGGTCATATCGGCAGGCAGTGCGCTCTCGACCCGGACGATTTTTGCTGTCAGCGGGTGTGCAAAGCAGATGATTCCGCAGTGCAGCGCATGGCGGGCAATCATTTTATCCGAGCCGCCGTAGAGAGAATCGCCTGCCAGCGGGTGGCCGATGTGGGCCATGTGTACCCGGATCTGGTGGGTGCGGCCGGTGCGCGGTATGCAGGCAACCAGACTGTGGCCGTGCCCTGCAGCCAAGACCGTGTATTCGGTCAGGCTGTACTTACCGTCCGCGCGCACGCAGCGGCCGATGATCGAATCACCGCGCCGCGCAATGGGGGCCTCGATACGGCCCGGACCGAGCGGCATCGTGCCCTCCACGATCGCAAGATAGCATTTACGGGCGCTGCCTGCCAGCAGCGGGGCAGCAAAAGCGTTCTGCGCGCAGAGCACCAGTCCGCTTGTGTTTTTATCAATGCGGTTTACAGGACGGAAAATACCGTCCTTCCCCTGCTGATGCAGCCGGTACAGCCAGCCGTTGGCCAGCGTGCCGTCCGGGTAATTCAGTGTGGGGTGTACGGCAATGCCGGCCGGCTTGTCCAGCACGGCGGCAAACGCATCCTCATAGGCAACGGAAAACGGCACAGGCTGCGGTACAACGCTTGTCTCCCGCTCTGGTGGGAGCGCGAAGCGGATACACTGGCCGGTATGCACCGGCTCATTCGTGCGGATGGCGCGGTCATCGGCAAAAAAGCCGTCCCCGTCATACTTGACGGATTTGATCAGCCCGGCCGTAACCCCCTGCATCCGCAGAAAGAGCCCCAGTCGGCAGCCATCGTTTTCCGGCGGCACGGTATATCGCAAAACGGTCACAGTGCCGCCCTCCTTAAAGCCTACTTGCGGGTATTATACCACAAAACCGCGCCGTATGCAAATCCCAATGTATGGAATGGTGCGCGCAAAAAAATGGCACAGCAAAAAACAGCTCTCCCGCAGGAGAGCTGTCCGTGTTATTTTTGTGATTGTTTAAGTTCTGCTGCCCGCTCCAGCACCGGCTTGAGGTATTGCCCGGTAAAGGAGTCGGGGTTTTGCGCGACCTCCTCCGGGGTACCGGTGGCCACGATGGTACCGCCGCCGCTGCCGCCCTCCGGGCCGAGGTCAATGATATAATCCGCGCGCTTGATGACATCGAGGTTATGCTCGATCACGATGACCGTGTTGCCTGCATCGACCAGCTTATCCAGCACCTTGACAAGGCGGTGAACATCCGCCACATGCAGACCGGTGGTGGGCTCGTCCAGAATATAGACGGTCTGGCCGGTATCACGGCGGGCCAGCTCATTGGCAAGCTTGACGCGCTGGGCTTCGCCGCCCGAAAGCGTTGTGGCTGCCTGTCCTAACTGAATATAACCCAGACCGACCTCCTGCAGCGTCTGCAGCTTGCGTGCGATCTTCGGGATATTGGCGAAGAATACGCAGGCCTCCTCCACCGTCATGTCCAGCACATCGGAGATATTCTTATCCTTGTACTTGACCTCAAGTGTTTCGCGGTTGTAGCGCTTGCCCTTGCAGACATCGCAGGGCACATAAATATCGGGCAGGAAGTGCATCTCGATGGTCAGGATGCCGCCGCCCTCGCAGGCCTCGCACCGGCCGCCCTTGACATTGAAGCTGAACCGTCCCGGTCCATAGCCGCGCATCTTGGCGTCCTGTGTGTTGGCAAACAGGCTGCGGATGTCCCCGAACACGCCGGTATAGGTAGCCGGGTTGGAGCGCGGGGTGCGCCCGATGGGCGACTGGTCAATGCCGATGACCTTATCGACCCACTCCATGCCCTGAACCTCCTCACATTGGCCGGGGCGGCTGCGGGCACCGTTGAGCGAGGCTGCCAGCGTTTTATACAGGATCTCATTGACAAGGGTGGACTTGCCGGAGCCGGACACACCCGTGACACAGATCATCTTGCCCAGCGGGAAATCCACCGTGATGTCCTGCAGGTTATTTTCATGTGCTTTGACGATGCGCAGGAATTTCCCATTGCCGGGACGCCGCGCTTCGGGCACCTCGACATATTTGCGGCCCGAGAGGTATGCACCGGTGATACTGCGCTTGACCTTGCAGATATCCGCCACACTGCCGGCGGCTACGATCTCACCGCCGTGGACGCCGGCACCGGGGCCGACATCCACAATATAATCCGCCTGGCGCATCGTATCCTCGTCATGCTCCACCACGATCAGGGTGTTGCCAAGGTCGCGCAGACGCTTCATCGTGGCGATCAGCTTATCATTGTCACGCTGGTGCAGACCGATGCTCGGCTCATCCAGCACATACAGCACACCGGTCAGGGCACTGCCGATCTGGGTTGCCAGACGGATGCGCTGGCTCTCACCGCCGGACAGGGATGCTGCACCGCGGGATAGCGTCAGGTAGCCAAGGCCAACACTTTTCAGAAAGCCAAGCCGCTCCCTCACCTCTTTAAAGATCGGCGCACCGATCATCTCATCGCGGGCACTGACCTTGGCCGTGCTGATAAACTCCAGTTCCTCGTTGACACTTTTCTCACAGAAGTCAGAGATGTTGATGCCGCCCACCGTGACAGCCAGGCTGGTCGGCTTCAGGCGGCGGCCGTGGCAGGCCGGGCAAACCTCGCTGGACATGACGAGGGCGATTTCTTCCTTGACCCACTCGCTGCTTGTCTCGCGGAAGCGGCGCTCAAGGTTGGGGACGATGCCCTCAAACTGGTTGTAGTAGGTGCCGGAGCCGAACATGCTCTCACGCTGCATCTCGATGCGCTCCTCACCGGTGCCGTACAGCAGGGCATGCAGAGCCTCCTTGCTGAAATCCTTGATGGGAGTATCGAGCGTAAAGCCGTACCGCTTGCCGAGTGCGTTGTAGGTCATCTCGGAGATCGAACCCTCGGCATAATACCAGCCGCTGGCCTTGATAGCGCTTTCACGGATGGACTTGCGCTTGTCGGGAATGACGCGGGCGGGGTCTACCTTCATAAAGGTGCCGAGGCCGGTGCATTTTTCGCAGGCACCGAAGGGGTTGTTGAAGCTGAACATCCGGGGGGTCAGCTCCTCGACCGAGACACCATGCTCAGGGCAGGCATAGCTCTGGCTGAACATCATCGGCTCGCCGCCGATGACATCAATAACGACCAGTCCGTTGGCCTGCGCCAGCGCGGTCTCGATGGAATCAGCCAGACGGCCGCGGACCGTATCGTTGATGACAAGGCGGTCTACCACGATTTCGACCGTGTGCTTGATGTTCTTTTCAAGGCTGATTTCCTCGCTCAGATCGTACATATTGCCGTCGATCCGCACGCGGGCAAAGCCGGCGCGGCGGGCCGCATCCAGCTCCTTTGCCTGCGTACCCTTGCGGGCACGCACGACCGGGGCCAGCACCTGAAAGCGGGTGCGCTCCGGCAGCTTCAGCACCTCGTCCACCATCTCGTCCACAGTCTGCTGTGTGATCTCGCGCCCGCAGATAGGGCAATGCGGCACACCGATGCGGGCGTACATCAGGCGCAGGTAGTCATAGATCTCGGTCACCGTGCCCACGGTAGAGCGCGGGTTGTGGCTTGTGGTCTTTTGGTCGATCGAGATGGCCGGGGAAAGGCCGGTGATCTCATCTACATCCGGCTTTTCCATCTGCCCCAGAAACTGGCGGGCGTAACTGGAAAGGCTTTCCATATAGCGGCGCTGACCATCCGCAAAGATCGTGTCAAAGGCAAGGCTCGACTTGCCGGAGCCGGACAGACCGGTCATGACGATCAGCTTGTCACGCGGCAGCGTCAAGTCAACATTTTTCAGGTTATGCTCCCGCGCGCCCTTGATGACAATGCGGTTGTTCGGGTCGATCTTGATTTTTGAATTGCGTTTTGCAGGCGTTTTTTCGGGTACGGTACTCAATTTACTTTTTCCTCCTGCCCTTTCGTGTTTTGGCAGCAGCTCTGCGCTCGCTGGTGTCAGCCGTGGTGGGGTCCTCGCCTCGTTCCAGACGCTGGATCTCATCGCGCAGCTGGGCGGCCAGCTCAAATTGCAGCAGGCGGGCGGCCTCCTTCATCTCCTTGGTCAGCCGCTCAATGGTCTGCTGACGCTCGGCGCGGCTCATGCGGTGCTGGCGCATCCGCTTGTTTTCCTCGCTCATGCTGATTTCCAGCCCGCCGCCGATGGCCTTGACGATGGTTTTCGGCGTGATGCCGTGTTCTTTGTTGTATGCGTCCTGAATCGCGCGGCGGCGCTCGGTCTCGGTGATAGCACGCTCCATGCTGGGTGTCACCTCATCGGCGTACATCAGCACTACGCCGTTTGCGTTGCGGGCCGCGCGGCCGATGGTCTGAATCAGGCTCGTCTCGCTGCGCAGGAAGCCCTCCTTGTCGGCATCGAGGATCGCAATCAGCGAAACCTCCGGCAGGTCAAGTCCCTCGCGCAGCAGGTTGATGCCTACGATCACATCAATGGCACCAACGCGCAGATCCTTGATGATCTCCATTCGTTCAAAGGTATCCACCTCATGGTGCATATATTTGGTTTTAACGCCGTGCTCCTCCAGATAATCGGTCAGATCCTCGGCCATCTTGACGGTCAGCGTTGTGACCAGAGCGCGCTCACCGCGTTCAATGCGGGTGCGTATCTCGCCCAGCAGATCCTCGATCTGACCATCGACCGGGCGCACCATAATGACCGGGTCGAGCAGGCCGGTCGGACGGATGACCTGCTCTGCCACACGGCTGGAATGCTGACGCTCGTATTCGCCCGGCGTGGCGGAGACAAATATCTTTTGATGAATCTTTGCCTCGAATTCCTCAAATTTCAGCGGACGGTTGTCAAAGGCGGACGGCAGACGGAAGCCGTATTCCACCAGCGTTTTTTTGCGGCTGTAGTCACCGCCGAACATGCCGCGCACCTGAGGCAGCATGACATGGCTCTCATCGACCATCAAAAGGAAATCATCCGGGAAATAATCCAGCAGCGTTGTCGGGGTCGAGCCCGGCGCACGGCCGGACAGCACGGCAGAGTAGTTCTCGATACCCTTGCACATGCCCACCTCCTGCAGCATTTCCATGTCGTAGTTGGTGCGCTGCTGGATTCGCTGGGCCTCCAGCAGCTTGCCCTCCTCGGTAAATTTTTGGACCTGCTGCTCCATCTCTGTGCGGATCTTTTTCAATCCCTCCTGCATCTTCTCAGGCCCGACGATGTAGTGGCTGGCCGGGAAGATAGCCACATGGCGCACCACATTTTTATGCTCGCCCGTCAGTGGGTCAAATTCAATGATGCGGTCGATCTCGTCGCCAAAGAACTCTACCCGGATGGCGTACTCGTCGTTGTAGGCCAGATGAATGTCCACCGTATCCCCTTTTACGCGGAATTTGTTCCGGATGAAGTTCATATCATTGCGCTCATACTGCAACTTGACCAGTCGGCTGCAAAGTACATCACGCTCCATCTGCATACCGGGGCGCAGGCTGATGACCATGCTGCGGTAGTCAATGGGGTCACCCAGCGAGTAGATGCAGGATACCGATGCCACAATGATGACATTGCGCCGCTCCGACAGCGCGGCCGTAGCTGAGTGGCGCAAGCGGTCGATCTCGTCATTGATGGCGCTGTCCTTCTCTATATAGGTGTCGGTGGAAGGGATATAAGCCTCGGGCTGGTAGTAGTCATAGTAGGAGACGAAATACTCCACCGCATCGTCCGGGAAAAAGCTGCGCATCTCGGTACAGATCTGGCTTGCCAGCGTTTTGTTTGGCTCCAGAATCAGTGTGGGGCGGTTGCACCGTGCGATGATGTTCGCCATTGTGAAGGTCTTGCCCGAGCCTGTGACACCCAGCAGGGTCTGGGCGCTGTCGCCCTCCTCAATCCCCTTCACCAAAGCCTCGATTGCCTGAGGCTGATCACCGGTCGGCTGGAACGGTGCCTGTAAATGAAACTGCTGCTCTTCCATAGCGCATCCTTTCGCATACAACAATTAGTTGTATGTTGATTATAACACGACACCTTTCCCCTGTAAAGCCCCCTGTCTATATTTTGTACGCAGGGGGCCTGAAAATGCGCCCTGCCGGTTTGGGCGGCAGGGCGCGGGGCAGGTAATATGCTTTGATGAAAAGGGCGTTATCGGCTTGCGGCTTGCACAACGCCGCCGTCCGCACGGTATTCCGGCAGGCTGCCACGCATGAGCATCGAGCAGGCATCCTCCCCCGCCACAATAATATGGTCTATGATTGTAAAGCCAAGCTGGCCGGTGACCTCCATGATGCGGTAGGTCGTCAGGCGGTCAGCCTCCGATGGCAGCGCCAGCCCGGAGGGATGATTATGGGCCAGAATCCCGCAGGTCGAGTTGGTGCGCGCCACGGCCCGCAGCAGCTTGCGGGTGTCAACCGTAACACGGTTTGGCACCCCCTCGGCAATGCGCAGGTCCTGCATGGGGCGGCAGGCATCATCCAGCAGGATCAGATAGAGCTGTTCATTCTGGATACCGCGGAACAGCGGCTTGACATATTCAATGGCAGACTCTGCCTTGCGCAGCGACTGGCGTGTGACGCGCTTTTTCAAGGTATAATAGCGGCTGTACGCCATGACGGTCGAGATCAGATGGGCGCTTTTGGGGCCGATGCCATCTACCTGCGCCAGCTCCTCCGGCTCAGCCTCCATGACCTTGCAGAAATCACCAAAATGCTCGATCAGGCGGTGTGCCAATTCATTGGTATCCATGCGCGGGATAGAAAGGTACAGCAGATATTCCAGCGCTTCATGTTCCGCCAAGCTCTCCAAACCGTCGCGCTCCACGCGGGCCTGCATCCGCGCGCGGTGGTTTTCGTGCAGGTTGCTCGCTGCCATTTTTTCTCATCCCCTGTCTTTACCTTTTACTGATTTTATTATATACTCTATAAAGGCGTTTGCCAACCATTTTATCAAGTAGAATCCCGAGTAATTCTAAAGCCATACCGCAGCGCGGAATTGTGCGGGCTGTTTTATGAGCATAGTGAGGATACGATGAAAAGTTTTACCGCAGGACCGAATGAGAACGGCGTTCGTCTGAGCCGTTTTGTCGAGGGTGTGACTAAGGACATGCCCCGCAGCATGATGTACAAGGCGTTCCGCAACAAGCGCATCAAGGTCAACGGCAAGCGCGCCGAGCCTGACACCCGGCTGCAGACCGGTGACCTGATCGAGATGTATATCAATGATGAGTTTTTCCCGGCGGGCGGCACTGCAGTAAAAACGTCCAAGCCGCCCAAAAAGCAGCCCCCTGTTACGGTGGTGTATGAGGATGACAACTTTGCCGTGCTGTACAAGCCTGCCCACTTGCTCTGCCACAGCGACCGTACCGGTGACCCCAATCTTGTTGATGCCTTTGCAGCGTATCTGGAAAGCAAGGGTGAATATGACCCCCGCGCCGAAAAGCGGTTTGCGCCGGCGCTCTGCAACCGCCTCGACCGCGGCACCGAGGGGCTGGTGCTGGCAGCTAAAAGCTATACCGCGCTGCGGGATCTGAACGCCATCATCCGCGATGATATGATGCGCAAGGAATATCTGACTATCACGGTGGGAGCGCCGCCGCAGGGTCGCTTTATAGCGTGGCTGCAGCACAGTGAAAAAGGCAACAAAGTGCGCATCCATGCGCGGGAGAGCGAGGGCTATAAGCAGATCATCACGGAGGTTACGGTAATTCGTCAGGCGGGTCCCTTTGCGCTCTGCCGTATCGGGCTGATTACGGGACGCACCCACCAGATCCGTGCGCATCTCGCATATCTGGGCCACCCTGTGCTTGGCGACATCAAGTACGGCAACCGCAAGATGAACGAGCGCACCGGGCTTAAAACGCAGGCGCTCTGTGCCCAGCGGCTCACCTTTGGGCGCATTCCGGAGGAGAACACACTGCACTACCTCTCCGGAAAGGTCATCAAGCTGAATGACCCCGAGATTGTCAGAACCTTTGACCGCCTGACGGCGGAGCGGTAATACGCCGCGCCATTATTTAAAAGAAAAATGCCGGGCCGTCCCCACTTCAGGGAGACGGCCCGGCAACTTTTTATGCCAGAACGAAATGGTATACCAGAGAAAGCGCTACGATCAGTGCGCAGGTGATGGCCGTGATAGGCGGTGCCAGACGAATGATGCGCTCTGCCATGACATCATCCTCGCTGGTCTCGTCGTCATCGGCGTAGCGACCGCGCTTCTTGGACTTTTTGCGGTCCTCGTAATCGTCATCATCGTCATAATCCAGATCCTCGGAATCGAACATCTGGGTGCCCTCATCATCGTCCTCATCGTCAAACAGACGGCCCTTGGGGGCATAACGGCGCACACGCTCGGCCTCCTCGTCCTCATCGTCCTCGGACTGCGGCTCAAAGGCAGCGGTAGCCTGCTCGGGCTCATAGGCCTGCTGCGGCGGGATCTCCTGCTGGCCGGTGATGGCGGCCTGCACAGCAGCTGCCGTGGCACGCGGATCGCTGGCGGCCGGGGTCGGCTGTACCTGAGGCTGGGGCGCTACACTGCTGGCAACAGAATTAACCTCCTGCTGCTGGCGCTCCACCGCCTGACGAGCCTCCTCCAGAATGGAGGTCAGCGTAGCCTTGATGGAGGCGCGGTCACCGCCGCACTCCGAGCAGACGGTGGTGTTTTCCTCATTGGGATGGAACGCGCCGCAGGCGCAGAACCAGCCGTACTCGTTATCCTGGGGTACGCAGGTCAGCTGGGCATTGCCGGTGCGCTGCTGCAGCGTCTTGGCAATGGAGCCGGGCAGTACACGGGGCAGGTTGAGGCGCACACGCTTATAGCTGCGCAGGTCAACGCCGCGGCCGTTCAGGAAGGCGCGGTCCTGCTCGACCTCAACGCTGGAGACCGGCGTATCGCTGACATAAACGGCATCATCACTGCCGAACACAGCGCCGGGCTGGGCGTTGAGCTGCTCATAGTAGAAGTCATCCTCACACAGGACCTGACCTGCGGCATCCTTGCATTTGAAGTGGACAACCAGACCGGTCAGCGGCTCGGTGCCGACATTCTTGAAGGTCAGGCAGACTGCGACCTCGCCGGTCATATCGCCTTTCAGCAGTTCGACACGCACGAACTGCACCGGGCTGCCAGCCGTGTAATAGTTTGCGCGGGACTGCGCCATCAGGGTAAAATTCTGATCCATAGTTTACACCTACTCTTTACTCTTGCGTGTCGGGCTGGGCATTGTCCGGCTCGGCAGGCTGCGGGGTTGCGGGTTGTTCGGCAGGCTGCACAGGTTCTGCATTTTCCGGCGCAGGTGCTTCGGGCTTGGCGGTCTCACCGCTGGCGATGTCATAGGGCGGCAGGGTCCCGCCCTCCATCAGCGTCTTGAACTCCTCGCCGCTGATCTTCTCGCGCTCCATCAGGACGCCTGCCACCTTGTGCAGTTCGTCCATGTGCTCGGTCAGGGTGCGGCGGGCCGTCTCATAGGCCTCATCCACAATATCGCGGATCTCGTTGTCGATTTCGGAGGCGATGGCCTCGGAATAGCCCTTTCCCTGACCGAAATCACGGCCCAGGAAGGTCTCGCCGGGATCGCTGCCGTAGACAACCGGACCCATCCGCTCAGAGAAGCCGTACCGCGTGACCATGGCGCGGGCCGTATCGGTGGCGCGCTGCAGATCGCTGGATGCACCGGTGGAAATATCCTCCAGCACAAGCTGCTCTGCCACGCGGCCGCCCAGCAGCGTCACGATATTTTCAAACATTGCGGTCTTGGTGATATAGCTGGGATCCTTTTCCGGCAGGTACATCGTATAGCCGCCCGCGCCGCCGCGGGAGATGATGCTGATCTGGTGTACCGGGTCATGGTGCTTGCTGAAGTAGCCCGTGATGGCGTGGCCTGTCTCATGATAGGCAGTCAGGCGGCGCTCCTCATCGGTGACAACATGGCTCTTTTTCTCAGGGCCCATCATGACCTTGACCGAGGCTTCCTCAATCTCCTTCTCGGTGATGGCCTTCTTGCCCTGACGGGCGGCCAGCAGCGCAGCTTCGTTGACGAGGTTCTCCAGATCAGCGCCGGAGAAGCCGGCGGTGGAGCGGGCAATCGTCTTGAGGCTCACATCGGGGCCGAGGGGTTTGTTCTTGGTATGGACGCGGAGAATCTCCTCACGGCCCTTCACATCGGGCAGGCCGACATAGACCTGACGGTCAAAACGGCCGGGACGCAGCAGCGCCTTATCCAGAATATCCGCGCGGTTGGTGGCGGCCATGACGATGACGCCATCGTTGGCATCAAAGCCGTCCATCTCAACCAGCAGCTGGTTCAGGGTCTGCTCGCGCTCATCGTGGCCGCCGCCGAGACCTGCACCGCGCTGACGGCCCACTGCATCGATCTCATCAATAAAGATGATGGAGGGCATCGTCTTTTTTGCCTTTTCAAAAAGGTCGCGCACACGGGAGGCACCGACACCGACATACATTTCCACGAAGTCGGAGCCGGAAATCGCGTAAAACGGCACCCCCGCCTCGCCGGCGCAGGCGCGCGCAAGCAGGGTCTTACCGGTACCCGGGGGGCCCACCAGCAATACGCCGTGGGGGATGCGGGCACCCAGAGAGTTGAACTTGCCGGGAGCCTTCAGGAACTCAACGACCTCCTGCAGCTCGGCCTTTTCCTCGTCAGCACCGGCGACATCGGCAAAGGTTGCCTTGCGCTGGTTTTCCTGCTGATCCTTGACCTTGGCGCGGCCGACATTCATGATGCCGCCGCCTGCACCGCCGCGGTACATCGACATGAACAGCATACCGATGCTGCCGATCATCGCCACATAGAAGATGATCTCCAGCCAGGGCACGCTGGTCTTGGCAGCAACATAGTCAAACACCATAGGGGCATCCGGATTTGCAGCGTTGTATTCATCCACAAAGTCGGAGATCTTTCCGGTGTTGAAGTCACCGCCGTAGGGCAGCTTGTAGGTCATATAGACCGTGCCGCCGTTGGCGGGGAGCGTATCGTTGTTCGTGCTGCCCATGCTCAGCAGACCGCCGCTGGGCATGGTGGTCGCTGCGTTGGACTCCGGCAGGGCAGCCTTGCCCTCCTTGAGCCACATTTCAAGGCTGCCGGTGCCCAAGTCCAGACGGAACGAGGTCACCTGCTGGTTTTCAAAGTAGTAATAGATTTCGGAGTAGGTCGTGTCTTTATTGCCGGACGCTGCCAACAGGGGCGAAAGGCTGACGAAGAACAGGACCAACACCATCAGGACGGCCACCACAAGGATGCCGCTGAACTTCGGTTGTTTGTGCTGCAAGAAATCAACTCCTATCCGGTGTAGCCACCGGGCATTTTGGTTTTATGGCTCAGTCGGAATATACTTCCGGCTTGAGTACGCCTACATAGGGCAGGTTACGGTATTTTTCATCGTAGTCAAGGCCATAGCCGACCACAAATTCATCCGGGACCTCAAAGCCGCAGTAATCCGGCTCGATGTCCGCCATGCGGCGGCTGGGCTTGCTGAGGATGGTACAGATCCTGACGCTGTTGGGATTGCGCATTTTCAGCACCGGGACCAGCTTGGACAGCGTGATGCCGGTGTCAAGAATATCCTCGACGATCAGCAAATCCTTGCCGGTCAGGTCTGCATCAAGATCCTTGATGATCTTGACAAGGCCGGTCGAGGATGTGTTGGCGCCGCCGTAGCTGGAAACGACCATAAAATCAATGGCGCAGGGCATCTTGACTGCACGCATCAGGTCCGCCATAAAGACAACGGAGCCTTTCAGGATGGAAACCATCAGCAGATCCTTTCCCTCATAATCGCGGGTGATCTGCTCGCCCAGTGCGGTGACTTTGGCTTTCAGTTCTTCTTCCGGCACAAGAATGTGGTCAATATCGTTGTCCATGTTGTGCATAGGATTATGCCTCCCCTGTTTTCTCTGTCCGCACCGTCAGTACCTCATGGGTGTACTCATCGGGGGCGCATCCCTCGGCAAAGCCGCAGCCCCACAGCCACAGTACCTCGCTGCCGTCCGCCAGCAGCGGCAGCAGCGGCCGCTCTGCCTGCGGAATGCCGAGTTCATTGTAATATTTTTTGAGTGTCTTGCGCAGATGGCGTCCGGCCGGGCGGAAAAAATCCCCCGGCTGCCTTGTGCGCAGAATAACATTCCCTTGTATTTTAGCACAATCTGCGCAACAGTTTAAGTCTTTTTTGAAAATTGGTTGATTTTTTAGAAATTCTTCATACTTTACGACCTGAAATTTCACAAAATAACCACCCGGCAGGCGATACGCGCCCGGTTCAAAGGGCTGCGGCGGGGCGGGCAGCCTCTGCACGCCCTCCCCCGTCAGGCAGACAAGCATTCCGTCACGGAGCTTATAGTTCACCTGCGGGGTCAGCTGAACGCCGCCCTCCCCCTTTAAAACGAGAAAGCGAAGCAAACTGACATACTTTTCCTCCGCATCGCGCACGGGGCTGACCAGCGCGTGGAGCGCTGCGTCCAGCACCGGTCCCTCTGCACGGCGCAGGGTGGCCGCATCATAGCCGCCCGGTACAGCGGCCGCCTGCAAAAGCGCGGCGGCCTCCGCCGTAAGCCACTCGTCCATGGCGCGCATCTGGCGGCAGAGCCGGGCAATGCTGCGTTCGGCTGCCGGGTTTGCGTATTGCAGTGCCGGGATGGCATCGTGGCGGATGCGGTTGCGGGCGTAAACATCCTCGGCGTTTGTCTCGTCCTGTATGTAGTGTTGCCCCAGCGCGGCGCAGTATGCCTCGGTATCGGCACGGGTCAGGCAGAGCATCGGCCGCACATAGCAGCCGCGGCGCGGCGGTATGCCCGCCAGCCCGTGGAGGCCTGTCCCCCGCGCCAGACGAAACAGCACCGTTTCGGCCTGATCAGACATTGTGTGCGCAGTGGCAATGACAGCCTCCTGCCGGGCGGCCAGCTCGTCAAACCAGCCGTAGCGCAGCCCGCGCGCCCAATCCTCACTGGGGTGGGGCGGAATCTCGATTCCCTCCTGCACAGCATCATATAAGAACAGCTCAACACCGTTTTGGCGGCAGAAATCCGCCACGAAATCAGCATCACGCGCGGCGGCCGCGCCCCGTATCCCGTGGTTGACATGGGTGGCCTGCACCTCAATTTCAAGTGTGCGGCGGTGGCGCAGCAAAAAAAGCAACAAAGCCATTGAGTCTGCCCCACCGGAGCAGGCAGCAATGACTCTGTCGCCAGACTTGAACAGACCCTGTCGGCGGCAGTCCGCCAAAAGAGTCTCCTCCATACGCTGTACTGTTTTTTCTGCGTCAGAATTCATGGCTCACATCCAGATTGCTGAACCGCGTGTGGGCGCCGTCCCAGCCAAGGCGGACAACGCTCGTCTCACCGTGGCGGTTTTTGGCGACAATGCACTCGGCCTCATTCTCGTTGGCCTGACTGTCCTCCCCATTCTGGGAGTTATAGTAGGCTGCACGGTAGAGGAACAGCACGATATCGGCGTCCTGCTCGATCGAGCCGGAGTCACGCAGGTCAGACAGCTGGGGGCGGTGGTCAGACCGGCCCGCCGTTTTTTCCGCTGCACGGGACAGCTGCGAAAGCGCAATGACCGGAACATTCAGTTCCTTGGCCATGATCTTCAGGTTTCGGGTTATGTCACTGATCTCCTGCACGCGGCTCTCGGTGCGCTTGGCGCTCTGCATCAGCTGCAGATAGTCGATGATGACCAGCCCTATCTTTTCTTTTTTGGGGTCCTGATTGATCGTGCGGATCTTCGCCTTGATCTCCGGCACCGAAATACCGGAGGAATCGTCCATATAAATAGGGGCGTTGTAGAGCAGCGAGGTTGCCTGTGCAAAGTCGTTCCAGTCGGAGTTGTTCAAACGGCCGGTACGGAACGCCTGACTGTCGATGTTGGCCGTGCTGGAAAGGATACGATCCGTCAGCTGCTCGCAGGTCATCTCCAGACTGAAGATGATCGTGGGAATCTTCTGCTGGCGGGCCACATTCGTTGCAATGTTCAGCGCAAACGAGGTCTTGCCCATACCGGGGCGGGCGGCCAGAATGATCAGATCCGACCGCCCCAGACCGGTCAGCACGGTATCCAGATAGTTAAAGCCCGTCGGAATGCCGGCGAACTTATCGCGGTCGGCACCGCTGAGCTTCTGCATCGTGTCGATGACCTCGAGAATGGACTCGCGGATGGTCTTGACACCGGTCTTGTCGCGGCCGGAGCGGATGTCATAGATCTTCTGCTCAGCACTTTCCAGCAGCAGATCGGCGTCCTCGCCGGAGGCTGTCTCGCTCAGGATACCGCGGGCCGCATCGATCAGGCGGCGGGCCTGATACTTCTCCTTGACGATCTTGAAGTAGGAATCAACATTGGAGATGGCGGGCACCGTCTCGGCAATGCGGGTGATGTAGACCTTGGCGTCATCGGCGCTGGCAAAGGCCCCGCCGTTGGCAAGAGCGTTGACCAGCGTGATGACATCGACCGCCTCGCTCTCGGTATAAAGCGCGCGCATCGTCTCATAGACGGCACGGTTCTGGTCCGAGTAGAACATCTCGGGCTCCATGTCTGTGATCAGGCGGTTCAGCACCGTCTCATCCATCAGCGCGGCACCCAGCACACTCTGCTCGGCCTGCATATTGTAGGGCATCTGGATGCCCAGGCTGGACAGGCTTACTTCCTCATTTTTCGGCATGGCGGACATCCTCTCCCTTCCCGCAAAGTAATTACAGCTCCTCGACCTTCAGCTTGAAGGGAGCGACAACACCGGCGTACAGACGCACCGAGGCATCGTAACTGCCGAACTCCTTGATGGCGGAGGGCAGCTCGACCTTCTTCTTGTCGATCTCGGTGCCGGTCAGGGCCGTCAGCAGATCTGCGACCTCCTTGCCGGTGACCTTGCCGTACAGCTTGCCGGACGCACCGCCCTTGACCTTGGCGGTAACGGTCTGGCCCTTGATCTTGGCGGCAAGGGCCTCGGCTGCAGCGCGGGCCTCGGCCTCGTGGTGGGCCTTGGCCTCGCTCTTGGTGCGGGCCTGATTCAGGGCAGCAGCATCTGCGGGGGCTGCCAGATTGCGCGGGAACAGAAAGTTGCGGGCGTAGCCGTCCGAAACTTCATGGATCTCATCTTTCTTGCCAATGCTCTTGACGTCCTGTTTGAGAATGATCTTCATAAGGATTTCCCTCCCGAATTTATATCCCGGTTACCGTGCGGTATTTTCCTTTTGCGCCGCGCGGTACAGGTCAATTTGTTCACGGATGCGATGTTCCGCATCCTCCAGTGTGCAGTTCTGCAGCTGGGCGCCCGCCATCATCAGATGACCGCCGCCGCCCAGGGGCTCCAGAATGACCTGCACATTCAGCGCGCCCATACTGCGCGCAGAGATATTGACGCCGCCGTTTTTGGCGACTGCCACAAAGCTGGCGTCCACACCGTTGATGGTCAGCAGATCGTTGGCCGCCATCGGCAGCACAACATTCATACCGGCATCCAGCTCATCAGACAGGGCTATCGCGCAGCCCTTGTATATGTAGGCCCCCTCCACGATATGGGCACGGGCCTCATACTCCTCTTTAGAAGTGTTGAAGAGCAGCTTGGTGTCAGCAGTCTGGGCGCCGCGGCTGCGCAGCCATGCGGCAGCCTCAAAGGTGCGCACACCCACATGCAGCGCAAAGCTGCGTGTGTCGAGCATAATGCCTGCCAACAATGCGTTGGCCTCCAGCGGGGTTATGTTATTCTCCTTGGGCATGAACTGCAGCAGCTCACACACAAGCTCACTGGCGCTGGATGCATAGGGCTCATGGTAGAGCAGCAGCGGGTTGTCGATATGGCCCACCGCCATACGGTGATGGTCTATGACAACGACGCGGCTGCATTTTTCGTAGATTTTCTGGCTTTCAAGCAGGCGCTTCTGGTAGGTGTCCACCACGATGAGCAGCGTGTTGGGTGTGATGACATCCAGCGTCTGATCCGGGGCAATAAAATCATGCCCCTCACCTGCATCGATCACGGTTTTAAGCAGCGGCCCGGCCAGTGTTGCCTCGCTGTTGACGGCAATGACCGCCGGGACGCCGCACATCTTGCAGATGCGCAGCGCACCGATAGCCGAGCCGATCGCGTCCAGATCGGACATGCGGTGGCCCATGATGATCACGCTGTCGCTGCGGCGGATCAGGTCGCACAGTGCATTGGCTATGATGCGGCTGCGGACATGGCTGCGTTTCTCCACGCCGTGGGAAATGCCGCCGTAAAATTCAAAGCCATCCACCGTTTTGACAGCCGCCTGATCACCGCCGCGGCCGAGGGCGATGTCAATGCTCTCCCGCGCCATCTGGTGACACTCCTGCAGCGTCTTACCGCCGTGGCCGACACCGATGGAAAGAGTTGTAAGCCCGCCGGGATGCAGCGCGCGCACCCTGTCCAGAATGTCGAACCGCCCCTCCAGCATCCAGCGGACATCGCGTTCCTCGACCACTGCAATGTAGCGGCTGTTTGAAACGCGGCGCAAAAAGCCGGTGCTGTGGCCGATATACTCCTCCAGCAGGCTGTTGATGGATTCCAGCTCCTTGGCCTGCTCGCTGTCCTTCATATCGTCAAACAGCTCGTCATAGCTGTCAATGACGATGATCAGGCAGGCAGGACGGCTCTCATTATACTCGTCAAGTGTTTCCTTGTAAAAGGTATCATCGATCAGATACACAAGGCTGGCACCGCGGCTGCCCTTGGCGGCGGCGGAGTACGCCGTAAAGCGCCGTTCCCCCACCGTCAGATCCTGCCCGTGCGGGCGGGAGCAGACGGCCAGATCCAGCTCCGGCAGAACGCGGTCCACCGGGCGGGTCACGGCGTCACAGTCATCGAGAACCTGCTCTCTGAAGTGGCCGTTGTACCACAGGATACGCCCGTCATTCACAAGCACGGTAGCGATGGGCAGGTTGGTCAGACTGTACTGGATGCGGCTGTTCTCAAAGTCCGTGCTGCAGAGCTGCTTTGCCAGAAAGGTGCGCAGACGGCGGCGCTGATAAAGCACCACGCACAGCGCAATGAGGATCAGCACCGCAGGGATCGCCAGCAGCTGCGGCTTGACCAGTGCCACCGGCACGACCATGACGGCAACCGCTGCAAGCAACAGCAGCATGACGGCGGCCGTATCCAGACCATCCTTGTGTTTCATCGTACACTCCCCTGTTCTATCAGGAAAAAGCATTTAGTCCATGCCGCACAATTTCAAGTTCCGCATCCGCAGAGCGGTGCTTAGCAGCAGGCGCAAATCGTGCGGGGTTGCCTTTATACTTCCAGCAGAATCGGCAGGATCATCGGGCTGCGCTTGGTGCGGCGGTAAATATAGCTGGACAGCGATTCCCGCACACGAGCCTTTACGCTGGCCCAGTCATGCATATTGTCGGCGAGGCTGCGGTCAAGGGCCATCTCGACCTGCGTGCGGGCCCCCTCCATCAGTTCCTCGCTCTCGCGCACATAGACAAAGCCGCGGCTGACGAGATCGGGTCCGGACAGCACCTGCCCGTTGCTGCCGTCGATGGCGGCCGTCACGATGATGATGCCGTCCTCCGACAGATGGTGGCGGTCCCGCAGAACCACATTGCCGACATCGCCGACACCGTAGCCGTCCACCATCACAGCGCCCGCCGTGACGGTATTTTCAACGGTCATGCCGTCCGCAGAGATGCGGATATTCTGGCCGTTCTCGGCAATATAGATATTCTGCTTGGGGATATAACCCAGATGCTCCGCCGTCTCGGCGTGGCGCTTGAGCTGCTTGAACTCACCGTGTACCGGCAGGAAGAACTGCGGATGCGCCAGCGTCAACATGAGCTTCTGCTCCTCCTGACAGGCGTGGCCGGATACATGGGTGTCATACATGTTCTCGTAGATGACCTCGGCACCCAGCGTCAGCAGGCCGTTGACGACCTTCGTGACGGTCTTTTCATTGCCGGGGATGGGCCGGGCCGAGATGATGATAAAATCATTGGGGCCGACGCGCACCTGACGGTGGCTGGCCTGCGCCATGCGGGAGAGCGCGCTCAGCGGCTCGCCCTGACTGCCGGTGGTGATGAGGACGACCTTTTCCGGCGGGTACTTGTTGATCTCGTCGATCGTGATAAGCACATTATCCGGGGCATGCAGGTAGCCCAGCTCCTTCGCCATCTCGGTGTTGGAGACCATGCTGCGGCCGCTGACGGCCACCTTGCGGCCCGACTCAATGGCCAGATCAATGATCTGCTGCACGCGGTAGATGTTGGAGGCAAAGGTTGCCACGATGATGCGGCGCTTGCCCGCCTTGGCAAACAGGCGGCGCACCCCTTCCGCAACCGTCTGCTCGGTCGCGGTAAAGCCGGGGCGCTCTGCGTTGGTGGAATCCGCCAGCAGTGCCAGCACGCCCCTGCGGCCGTACTCGGCAATGGTGGGCAGGTCGGTGACGGCGTCACCGGACAGCGGCGTATAATCGACCTTGAAGTCACCGGTATGGATGACCACGCCGGCCGGGCAGTCGATGGCAAAGGCCAGCGAATCCGGGATGGAGTGGTTGACATGGATGGGCTCCACAGTAAAGCAGCCCAGCGTGACCTTCTGGCGGGGGCGGATCTCATGGAAGATGGCGCTGGACGCCAGACCATGCTCCTCCAGCTTGTTTTTGATCAGGCCGATGGTCAGCTTGGCGGCGTAGATCGGCACATTGAATTTTTTGAGCAGGTACGGCAGACTGCCGATGTGATCCTCATGGCCGTGGGTGATGAACAGACCCTTGATGCGGTCCTTATTTTCCAGCACATAGGTAAAATCCGGAATGACCAGATCAACGCCGAACATATCAGCATCGGGGAAAACAAGTCCGCAGTCCACGAGGATCATATCCCCCTGGCATTCATACAGCGTAATGTTTTTGCCGACCTCACCGAGGCCGCCCAGCGGGCAGATGTGCATGGGGGTGGCCGGGGTCATCTCATAGGGCTCCGCTGCGCGCTGCGGGCGGCGGCCGCGGCGCTGGGGGCGCGGGGCGGTATTCTGCCCGGCGGCAGCGTTCTGGCTGCTCTGGCGCGGGCGGCGGGGCCGCGGAGCCGGGATGCTCTGCACGGCGGATTGCTCTGCGGCGGCGGGGGCTGCCGGGCGCGGCTTGCGGGTGCGCGGCTTATGCTGCGCGGGGGCAGCGGCATTCTCGCCCTGCGGCTTGGGTGCGCGGGGACGGCGCTGCTGCGGCGCACGGCCGGTATTCTGTCCGGCCTGAACAGGCTGGGTGTTATTTTTGCGTTTTGGCTTAAACTCTTCCATCGAAAACCTCCGAATCATCGTATTTCTGGGCTGATACCTGCCTGCTGCAGCTACCGAACTCCCTGTCAAACGGTTGCGATTTATGTATTTTTCAGAGCGATTACACTCCTATGCCTATGAGATGGGCGCGGAAAGCCCGCCTGAAAAGACGCGGCCAGGCCCGATAAAACACACAACATTGCAATTACATCTTATTATAATCAGAATCGGCGTCCATGTCAAATCCCTTGCCATATGATTTCAAAGCGGGTATAATAGAATATTATAGACAGAAATTCGGAGTGCAACACATGAAGCAGATTGAAATTTATACGGACGGTGCCTGCAGCGGCAACCCCGGGCCGGGCGGCTGGGGGGCGATCCTGCGGTTTCGCACGGCGCAGAAGGTGTATGAGAAGGAGCTTTCCGGCGGGGAGGCGAACACGACCAACAACCGCATGGAGATGACAGCCCTGCTGGAGGCGCTGCGCCAGCTCAAGGAGCCCTGCGCCATCGACCTGTACAGCGACAGCAAATATGTCATCGACAGCCTGCAGAAGGGCTGGGCCAAGGGCTGGCGTGCACGCGGGTGGAAAAAGGCCGACAAATCCCCTGCCTTGAACCCGGACCTGTGGGCCCCGCTGCTGGCCGAGAGCGAAAAGCATGAGATCACCTACCACTGGCTGAAGGGCCACGCAGGCCACCCCGAAAACGAGCGCTGCGACCGGATGGCCGTGGAGCAGAGCAAAAAATACGGCGGGCGTCAGGCCTGAGCCCTTACTGTAAGGAGAAACAGCATGGATGGATTCAATACTTTTGAAAAGCAGGATAAGGTCCTGCTGGGTCTGAACAGCGGCCGCGATGCCGCCGCTGCACTGCGTATTTTGCAGCAGCAGGGCTTTGCCGTGCAGACCTTTACCGCAGAAAATGCAGTCACCCCCGCCGAGCTGCTGCGCCTGCTGGCAGACAAGGCTGCCGAGCTGGACTGTGCATTCATCGCCACCGGCCACTATGCGCGGATAGAGGTGGACAGCGAGGGGCTGTCCCGTGTGCTGACCGCCGAGGATGCCGAGGCCGACCAGAGCGCGGTGCTGGCCGACCTGCCGCAGGAGATACTGACCAAACTCGTCCTGCCGCTGGGGGATTTCACCAAAGCGGATGTGGAGGAGATGCTGGCAGAAGCAGCGGAATAATTAAAGAGCGCCTGTGCGGATTTTGAAACCGCACAGGCGTTTTGCTTTTTGGGTTCGCTTTTTACTGCAGGGCCTTCTGTATGTCTGCGAGTCACAGCTTTCTGATGGGGTGGCGTATCACGGTTTTCAGCTTATCCGGGGCTGTTTTGCGCACATCGGAAAGGTAGATCTCATGGTGGCGGCGTGTCTGTGTCAAGTCATTGGTGTAACCGTTGGCTGCCAAAAAAGCATCCATGACCGCAATCGTCTCCGGCTCCCTGTCGTAGGGGCCGATGTGCATGCACTGCACGCACAGTCCCTCCTCAACCGTCAGAAATTCCACGGCAGAGAAATCCTGCTTCTTTTTCGCTGCAGCCTCCTGCACCGCCCACGCGAAATCCGCCTTTGTCACAAAGTCCGGCAGACGGATAACGGATACCCACACAAAGCGCTCCTTATGCGCGTAATTTATGGCGTCCGCGGCGTCCGCACCCTCCTGCTGCCAGAATCCCTCGAGCGGCGGGACAACATAATCAAAGTAACCCTCGATACGGTGGTCACCCTTTTTGCTCATCTTGATGGTATAGGCAACGCCGTACAACAGGCCAATGGCCTGCTGATACGCGCCGTTCTCCTCATTCGGGTCACCCTTGCCGCGCACGGCAAGGTAGTTCATCGGCGGCACCGTAACAAGCGCCGGCTTTGTTTTGGGCAGGTAAAACTCTTTGTATTCCTTCTTGAAATCAAAGGCCATATGAAGCCCCCCTTATTTTTTCTTTTTATGCTTCGGCCAGGGCCACCATTTGCCCTCTTTTTCGTGCATCCAGTGGGCTAAGGGATAGAACAGCAGTGCCAGACCGCCGAGCAGGATCAGGATAAAGAGCCAGTTTGCAAAGGTGAAAATGACATCCAGCGCAGCCAGTGCCGCCAGAAAAAAGCCGGCGTACATCATGAACTGCCCGTTGTGTACAACATAGCCGTTCCAGTTTTCGGGGCGTATCTCCTCACGGCCCTGATCGCCCCAGACGCGGGGATTCTTCATCGTGGAATAGCCGTAAAAAGCCAGCACCATGCCGATGACAAACAAAAACTCAAACAAGGGTATTGCCTCCCGATATTATTTTTTGAAGAAAGGGCTGAAATCGAAGGTTGCGAAGTAATCCGCCGGTGTTTCGGCACGGCGGATAAGCTGGTGGGAGCCGTCCTCCTTCAGCAGGACCTCGGCACTGCGCAGCTTGCCGTTGTAGTTGTAGCCCATCGAGAAGCCGTGAGCACCGGTGTCGTGGATATAAACGACATCCCCGATCTCGATCTCGGGCAGCATGCGGTCGATGGCAAACTTATCATTGTTTTCGCACAGGCCGCCGGTCACATCGTATTTATGGTCGCAGGGGGCGTCCTCCTTGCCCAGCACGGTAATATGGTGGTAGGCGCCGTACATAGCCGGGCGCATCAGGTTGGCGGCGCAGGCATCCACGCCGATGTACTCCTTATAGATATGCTTCTGATGCAGCACGGTCGTGACAAGCGCACCGTAGGGTGCCAGCATAAAGCGGCCCATCTCGGTGAAAATCGCCACATCGCCCATACCGGCCGGAACCAGAATTTCCTCAAACTTTTTGCGGACACCTTCGCCGATGGCTGCAATGTCGTTGCTGCGCTGGTCGGGGCGGTAGGCGATGCCCACACCGCCCGACAGGTTGATGAATTTGATCTTGGCGCCGGTGCGCTTATGCAGGCGGACAGCCAACTCAAACAGGACACCGGCCAGCTTGGGGTAATAGTCATCGGTGACGGTGTTGCTGGCCAGGAAGGAGTGGATACCGAACTCCTCGGCACCGGCAGCCATCAGTTTGGTGTATGCCTCGGCCATCTGGTCCTCGCTCATGCCGTACTTGGCATCGCCGGGGTTGTCCATGATACCGTTGCCCAACTCAAACACACCGCCCGGATTGTAGCGGCAGCATACGGTCTTGGGCACACCAGCAACCTTCTCGAGAAATTCGACATGGGTCAGATCATCCAGATTGATGTACGCGCCGAGGTCGTAGGCCTTCTTCATATCCTGCGCCGGGGTGTCGTTGGAGGAAAACATGATGTCACTACCCCGGAAGCCGCAGGCCTCACTCATCAGCAGCTCCGTATAGCTGGAGCAGTCAACGCCGCAGCCCTCCTCCTGCAGGATCTTGAGCAGGTAAGGGTTCGGCGTGGCCTTTACGGCGAAATATTCTTTAAAGCCCTTGTTCCAGCTGAACGCAGCGTTGACCCTGCGGGCATTTTCCCGGATACCCTTTTCGTCATAGAGGTGGAACGGGGTGGGAATATCGGCGGCGATCTCTTTCGCCTGTGCAAGCGTGATAAACGGCACTTTCTTCGTCATGGTACACTTTCCTTTCCCTCAATATACTTTCAAAGATGCTTCTATTATATACGCTTTGCCGACCGACAGCAATAGGCAATGCAAAAACAGACACACTGTAAAATACAAAAAGGGCCGTCCCTTAGCGGGACAGCCCCAAATATTATAAAATCGGCTCCGCGTGGTCACCCTGTATATGCAGCTTGGCAGCCAGCAGACGGTTGTCCAGCTGGCGGCAGGTCCATATATACGCGGGATAGAGGAATACGCAGGCAGCAATCCACGCGGCCGGGTTGGACAGCTCGGCACCGAAGTAGCCCAGCACCGGCACCAGCGCAATAGCCACCACCGTGCGGGCCACCATCTCAGCCACACCGGCCATCATGGCAAGCGTTGAGAAGCCGAGACCCTGAATGGTGTAACGCCAGACGATCAATGCCCCCAGCGGCACGAAGAATACGCTGTTCCAGAACAGATATTCGCGCCCCATGGCCACAATGTCAACTTCCTTGGCAGTGTCCAGAAACAGCCCCATGATCTGCACATCGGTAAAATGCAGGACGAAAGCCGATGCCACACCGTAAATCAAAATAATGAGCATTGCGCTGTTGACGCCCTGCCGCACGCGATCCATGCGGGATGCACCAAGGTTTTGCCCGGCGTAGGTTGCCATGGCCGTGCCGACGCTCTCCATCGGAACGGTCAGCAGACTCTGGGTCTTGCCTGCTGCGGTGACGGCGGCAACGGCGGTGCTGCCCAGCACATTGACCGCCCACTGCATGATGACGCTGCCAATGGCCGTGATGCTGCACTGCAGACCCATGGGTATACCGATGCCCAGCAGACGGGCGCAGGCCTTTTTGCTGTAGGTAAAGTCAGATTTCTGCATCTTCAGCACATCAAATTTACGGCTCAGATAGATAAAGCTCAGCACACCGGAAATGACCTGCGAGATGTCAGTGGCCAGCGCCGCCCCCAGAACACCCATCTGAAACGGGATGATGAACAAAAGGTCGAGCCCGATGTTGAGCGCACTGGTCAGGATCAGAAAGTACAGCGGCGTTTTGCTGTCGCCCAGTGCGCGCATGATGGCCGCCACCATGTTGTACAAAAAGATGAACGGGATTCCCGCAAAGATCCAGCCGATATAGATGACAGCACCGTCAAGGATGTCCGCGGGCGTCTGCATCAGCTGCATCATGGGGCGCGTCAGCGCCACGGTCGCCACGGTCAGCACCACGCTGCCCGCAATGCAAAGCCACGCGGCGTTGGCCACATGGCGGCGCAGATCACTGTAATCCCGCGCGCCGAACAGCTGCGCGATGGGGATTGCAAAGCCGTTGCAGACGCCAATGACAAAGCCGAGGATCAGATAGTTGACCGACCCGGTCGCGCCGACCGAGGCCAGCGCACCGACACCGCAGAAGCGGCCGACAATGATAGTGTCCGCCAGCGCATAGAACTGCTGGAACAGGTTGCCCAGCACCAGCGGCAGCGTAAACATCAGAATAACTTTGAGCGGACTGCCGCTCGTGAGGTCTTTCGTCATAATTTTTCCTTGCCCTATTATATACATGCAAAATTTCGTGCGGATTGTATTATAGCACGCACGCCTGTAAATGCAAGAGGATAAATCATGCAAATTTTGCGATTTTTGGGGCAAATAAGCCTAAAGCCTTCTCCTTCGGGGGAAGGTGGCCCCGCAGGGCCGGATGAGGGGCAAGTCTGCGCAATCGCTTATAAGCGGGTGTCATAAGCAAGTACCGCCCTCATCAGTCAGCGGGCGGGGCCGCTGACAGCTTCCCCCTCGGGGGAAGCCTCTCTGCCCCAGAACCGTTCCAGCTCCCCGGCCAGCGTCTCGGCGCTTTCCACGACCCGCAGATGCTCCCAGTGCGGCGGCATCAGCCGGCGGGTATCGGGTGCGGCAAAGCGGTCGTCAATGAGCAGGACGACGCCCCGGTCCTGCGGTGTGCGGATGACCCGCCCGGCAGCCTGCAGGACCTTGTTCATGCCGGGATAGCGGTAGGCGTAGTCAAAGCCGGTGCCGCGGGTCTTTTCAAAATAGTCCCGCAGCTGCTCCTGCCGGGGGCCGATCTGCGGCAGACCGGGGCTGACGATAGCCGCGCCGATCAGACTCTCCCCTGTCAGGTCCACGCCCTCACCGAATACGCCGCCCAGCACGGCAAAGCCCAGCAGCGCCTCCTCGCCCTGCTCTCTAAAGCGTTCCAGAAATGCGGCACGCTGTGCTTCGTCCATGTCGCTCTCCTGACTGAGGATCGGCATATCGGGATAGCGGGCTGTGAAATCCTCCCGCACCTGCTGCAGATAGCTGTAGCTGGGGAAAAACGCCAGATAATGCCCGCGCCGCGCACCCGCCATGATCGCCAGAAGGTCGGACACCTTCGCAATGCTGTCCTCCCGGTCCTTGTAGCGGGTGCTGACATGACACGCACACCACAGCCCCAGATTGCCGGGGTCAAACGGGCTGCGCAGCGCCACGGCCCGGGCGTCCGGCAAGCCGCAGAGATCTTTATAGTAGCCTGCCGGGGCCAGCGTGGCGCTGAAGAGCACCGCGGCGCGCCCCTTGGCAAAATCCGCCGCCAGAAAATCGCTTGGGTCCAGACAGAGCATAGCGGCGCGGACCTCACTGCCGTGTGCGGACACCTGCAGCACAAAGTGGTCGTCAAAGGTGTCTGCCACACGCAGCCATGCCCGGATGTCAAAGTAGAGCTGCAGCAGCGCCTCATGCGTTTCATCCGGGTCACGATGCTCATCGAGCCAGATTTCCAGCGGCTCACAGAGCTTCGTGAGGGCGCGGTCCAGTGCTTCTGCCCGACTTTCTTCAAAAAAGGTTCTGCCAAAGCGGCTGTCGCCGGGCGTTTCCTCACAGCGGTGCCTCCACTCGATAAAGAGATTGTTGACCTTCGTCAGGGCGTTTTTCAGGCTGCTTTTCCCCTTGCCGAGCCTCTTTTTAGCATCGTAGAAGGCACTTTTTGTCAGCACCGCGCTGTGCATATCGCGGGCGCGGCCGGGCAGGTTGTGCGCCTCATCCAGCAGGAAGATATAATCGCCCGCCGTATCAAAAAAGCGGACGAGATGCACGACCGGGTCAAACAGGTAGTTGTAATCGCCCACGACCACATCACACCAAAGGCTCAGATCCAGTCCCAGCTCAAACGGGCATACCTTGTGGCGGCGGGCCAGCGCCTGCAGGGCCTCGGCAGTCAGGGCGTGGGTGTCCAGACCATCCCACAGTGCCTGTTTTACTCGGTCATAGTAGCCGTTGGCATAGGGGCACGCCTCCGGCGTACACTCACGATGCTCCTGCAGGCAGATTTTGTCCTTGGCGGTCAGGGTGACGCTGCGCAGCTTGAGTGCCGGGTCGGCTGCGCGCAGCAGCGCGAGGGCGTTTTCGGCCGCTGCCCGGGTCGTGCCGCGCGCCGTCAGGTAGAACACCGGCCCGCCCTCTCCCACAGCCTTCAGCGCAGGGAAAAGCACGCTCATCGTCTTTCCGATGCCGGTGGGGGCCTGACAGAGCAGGTGCCCACCCTCGGTGCAGGCCTTGTACACCGCACCGATCATGGCCCGCTGCCCGGGCCGGTAGCTGTCAAAGGGAAAGCGGAGCGCGGCCAGCGAGGCCCGGCTCAGCCGCTGCCACTCGGCGGCGCGCTTGGCCCAGGGGGCATACCGGGTCAGCAGGTCGGTGACGATGGCGTTCAGGGCATCCGCTGTATAGTCGTGACTAAAGCGAAATTCCAGCTCCTCATCCACCTGATAGTAGGTCAGCCGCACCCGCATGGCGGATAGCCCCTGCTGCGCGGCATAGATGGCTGCATAGATCTGTGCCTGCGCCCAATGCTCCGGGCTTTGCTCGCCGGTGATAAGCTCCGGCGGCAGCGTTGTGGTCTTGATCTCGTCAATCGTTGTCATGCCGTCCGTGTCGGTAAAGATGCCGTCGGCACGCCCCTCGAGCGTGTAGCACACACCGGCACAGCTGCGCTGCTGCCTGAGGGATACCTCCGCCTGATAGTCGGGGAATTCCTTGACAGCGGCCCGCTGCAGCTTGCGGTGCAGGCGCGCACCCTCAAGGGCACGGTCAAAGCCGGTAAAGCGGCTGTCGATGCTGCCGGTGCGCAATAAAAATTCCACCAGACGCCGTATGGGCAGCGTCAGTGCCAGTGTCTCAGGCTCCATGCTGCTTTCCTCCTTGCATCGGGTGGTATACTGGTTTTAATAGGTGTGCTCACAGACCTGTGTGATCTTTTCCCGCAGGCTGACAAAATCGCCGAACACCGCAGGCTTGTTGACCGGATAGCGCAGCAGCGCCGCAGGGTGGTAGGTCGCCATAAAGAGTGTCCCCTGCTTTTCGTAAAATCTGCCGTGATCGCGGGAAATCGAAAAGGCCGGGTCCATCATCTGCTGTGCAGCCACGCGGCCCAGACACACAACGATCTTGGGGCGTATCAGCTGGAACTGCTGGCGCAGCCACGGCATACAGGCGGCAGATTCCTCCGGCAGCGGGTCACGGTTCTGCGGCGGACGGCATTTTATGATGTTGGCAATATAGACATTTTTCTCCCGGCTCAGGTCAATTGCTTCCAGATAATGGTCGAGCAGCTGGCCGCTGCGCCCCACAAAAGGCAGGCCCTGCTCGTCCTCACTGGCGCCGGGGCCTTCACCCACAAACATGACCTCTGCTGTGGGAACCCCCTGCCCGAACACGACATGTGTGCGGGTGTCGCACAGTGCGCAGCGGCGGCAGTTCAGACATTCATTCTGCAATGCTTGCAAATCCATCTATAACACCTCACGGTTAAACGGCGCAGTGTGCGCCTATACTGTATAAAAACGAAGAGGGGGCTTGGCAGTGAGCTGGGGATATGGGGTATTTTTGCGGTTGCTCTGCCTTGCGGCGGGGTATCTGTTCGGCTGTTTTCTCACGGCCGAGGTGGTGGCACGCTGCACAGCCGGGGAAAGCGCACGGCAGATCGGCAGCGGAAATCCGGGCATGGCCAACATCATGACCCATTTGGGTAAGCGCGCCGGTCTGCTGGTGCTGGCCGGCGATGTGCTGAAAACCGCCGCTGCCTGCTGGTTCTGCTGGCAGCTTGCACCGGAGCTGCACCTCACGGCCCTGCTGTACGGCGGGTTCGGTGCGGTGCTGGGGCACAACTGGCCCTTCTGGAACCACGGGCACGGCGGCAAGGGCGTGGCCGTGACCTGTGCATGGCTGATGCTGTATCTGCCCGTCACAGGGGTGCTGTGCTGCCTTGCGGGCGGCATTGCGGTACTGCTGACCGGTTACCTGCCACTTGGCGCCGTGTTGATTGCGGCGCTGGCCGTGCCGGTAGGCTGGCTGCAGTACGGCGGCGAGGCCGGTGCGATCCTGCTGCTCAGCGCTGCTATCATGCTGGCCCGGCATTGGGCGGGCCTTGTGCGGATGTACCGAGGCGAGGAGCCGCAGTTTTTCCGCCCGAAGCACTGATACTATGATACCACCCCCTGTGTCGAATTGCAACGCCGGAGAAAAAACAGCGAAGAAAAGCATCTTTTGCAAATGCCGCGAAGAAAGTGGAAACAAATGCAAAAACTTTCAAAAAAAGTGTTGACATTTGTTCCGCAAGCCGCTATAATAGACAACGTTGCAGCTGCCACGGCAGCGCACAAAGCTGGGTATGGCCCGGTAGTTCAGTTGGTTAGAACGCTAGCCTGTCACGCTAGAGGTCGTCAGTTCGAGCCTGATTCGGGTCGCCATAAGCTGCTATAGCTCAGCTGGTAGAGCGCATCCTTGGTAAGGATGAGGTCAGCAGTTCAAATCTGCTTAGCAGCTCCAGTATAGTACCCACAATGCAAAAACGGCATCGTGGGTATTTTTCATAGGGGCATAGCTCAGTTGGTAGAGCAGCGGTCTCCAAAACCGCGTGCCGAGGGTTCGAATCCTTCTACCCCTGCCAAAAGACCGTCAGTGAAAAGCTGACGGTCTTTTTGTATTTGCAGGCGGAAAATAAGGTCTTACAGCATGATTGCAGGCATTGGATACATCGGGCAGGTCATGCCATTTTACCTATGGCAACACCGCACAATTCCCGCCTGACGGCTTAAGCACCGCTCCGGCAGCTGCCGCACCTCGCTCGCTGTATCGGCACTTAGAATTATGCGGTATTGTCCTTTATTAAAAAACGCATCAGAGCAATATAGAGTGGGCGGACAGCACTTACAATTTGAATGTCGAATGACTGCTTTGTAGGAGTGCGCCGTGTGCACCCCTACTTTTTGCGTAAATAGTCGTTCCGGAAAAGAAGCAGTTTCGTTAAGCTGGCGGGCGAACAATGTTCGCCCCTACAGTTGTCGCCAGACCCAGCATAGCGCAAGACGGCCATGGCATCTGCAAGCGTATTTTGATGTGAAAGCAGACTGACCCCTGCAGGCAAGCCCATCAGGAGAACACAACACATGCATAGTACAGGTAGCACTGTATTGGCAGTCTGGCCCACTTGCTTGCCGGAGATTTTTCGATATATAAACACAAAAAGACCGTCAGCTTTTCACTGACGGTCTTTTGGCAGGGGTAGAAGGATTCGAACCCTCGGCACGCGGTTTTGGAGACCGCTGCTCTACCAACTGAGCTATGCCCCTATAAAAAATACCCACGATGCTATTTTTCGCATTGTGGGTATTGTACTGGAGCTGCTAAGCAGATTTGAACTGCTGACCTCATCCTTACCAAGGATGCGCTCTACCAGCTGAGCTATAGCAGCTTATGGCGACCCGAATCAGGCTCGAACTGACGACCTCTAGCGTGACAGGCTAGCGTTCTAACCAACTGAACTACCGGGCCATACCCAGCCTGCGCGGCCTTGCAAGGTGTCTACCTCACGACCAGCGCAGGAACTATTATAAGGGATGTTCTGCAAAAAGTCAAGCGATTTCTGCAGATTTTTAAATTATTTTTTCGCAGATAATTTCGGCTTCACTCCGCCTTTTTCTGCATACGGATCAGGCTGTAGGGCATCAGGGGGGCCTCACAGGGGATGGTGTACTGCATCATGGGATGCGGGGTGGCGTCCACGCGCTCGCCGTTGGCGTTTTCGATCCAGGCGGGTGCCAGCGGAATGACGCTGCCGTCAGGCTGCAGAATTTCGATGCTGTCCCCTGCCGCGAACTTACCGCGCTGGGTGCAGTGGGCAATGCCGTTTTCCCAGCTTTCCACCGTGCCGATGAAATCCCAGTCGCGCACATAGGTGTGGCTGGGCGTCTGCTGGGCCTGCTCCTTGCCAAAGTAGAAGCCCGGCGAATAGTGGCGGTGGCTTGTACGGTTCAGCTCCTCGATGACCGCATCGGGCAGTTCAAAGTTATCATTGTACGGATCAGCAAGGAAGGTGTCCAGCGCGCGGCGGTAGGCACTGACCACGGAGGCCACATAGTAGAAGGTCTTGGCACGCCCCTCGATCTTCAGTGAGTCAACACCCGCCTTGCAGATCAGGTCAATGAACGGAGCGGTGCAAAGATCATTGGCATTCAGGATATAGCTGCCATTGTCGGGTGTCTCCCCGATCTCCATGTACTGGCCGGGGCGATGCTCCTCCACCAGATTATACTTCCAGCGGCAGGGCTGGGCGCACTCGCCGCGGTTGCCGCTGCGGCCGGCCATATAGCTGGACAGAAGGCAGCGGCCCGACACACTCATGCACATAGCGCCGTGGACAAAGGCCTCCAGTTCCAGATCGGGCGGGCAGTTGTCGCGTATCTGGGCAATCTCGGTAAGCGGCAGCTCCCGCGCAAGGACAACGCGCTTGGCACCCAGCTCATAGCAAACCTTAGCCGCCTCATAGTTCGTAATGCCCGCCTGGGTCGAGACATGGCGCTCCACCTGCGGGGCGTATTTTTTGGCCAGCGCCAACACACCCAGATCGGCGATGATAAAGGCATCCACACCGGCCTCGGCGGCATCCTGTATATACTGCGGCAGCTTGGACAGCTCCTCATTGGTCGGCAGGGTGTTAAGGGTCAGGTAGACCTTTTTACCGCGGGCATGGGCAAAGATGCAGCCCTCGCGCAGCTCCCCTACCGTCAGGTTTACAGGGGCCGCGCGCATACCGAATTCCGGCAGGGCGCAGTAAACGGCGTCAGCGCCGTACATCACAGCATATTTCAGGGTCTCCAGGCTGCCCGCAGGGGCCAGCAATTCCGGTTGCTGCAGCATTGATGATTCCTCCGTTTTTACATGATTCACCCGTAAGGGCCGGGTATGCCCGGCCCTGTCGTGAAAGACAGCTGCGGGCCTTACGAGGCCCAGCCTGCCTTGACGCAGTTCTGGTAATGCTCGTCCGCAGTCTTGGCGTAGAAATACTGCCCGGCCACATCGGTGTCAGGGTGGCCCGTGACGAAGAAGTAGTATCCCTCGTCCAGATACTGCTGGTCGGGGTTCAGCGCTGCCTCGATGGCGGCATAGCCCGGGCAGGAAATGGGGCCTGCGGGCAGGCCGCTGATGGCGTAGGTGTCATAGAGAGCCAGCACATCCTCCGGGATAGCTCCCTGCTCCGGCCAGCCGAAATACTCGGCAGTCGGGGAATTCCAGAGATAGTTGTTCTCACGGTCCTGCATAATATAGCTCGAAGCGTTGGATTCCAGCTTGTGCTCCGCCCACTGCGGGTCAGCCGATTCAAGACGGTTGTGGAAGCAGGCGCTGACCTTGGAATCCTCGCTGGCAAGGCCGGCCTCCTCCTGAATGAAGCTGGCCAGCTTGACAACATCGTCAAGGCTGGTGCCCTTGGCGGCGATGGTATCGGCCAGATCTGCCGTCTTGGCGTCAAACTCACCGTAGAGCTGGTTCACATAGTAATAGACGCTCTCATCGGCATAGAGGTTGTAGGTGTCAGGGAACAGGTACCCCTCGCACTTCATCAGGCGGCCATTGTCCGGGATAGCGTTCCAGAAATCATACTGGCTCCAGTCCGAGCCATCGGTGCCGTTGGCGCAGGACAGGAAGGTGTCCACATCCTCCACAAGGCCGGCATCGACAAAGATCTGGGCCACGCCCACAGCGGTCGTGCCCTCGGGGATCGTTACATTGACGGTGGGACGGCGGGTCACAACGGACAGGGCCTTGATGATCTCGTTGTAGGCCATGCCGGACTGGACCTCAAAGCTGCCGTACTGAATCTCCCCGGCTTTGCCGCTGTACTTGACATACTGCTTGAACAGCCAGTCATACTGGATAACGCCGGAATCCTTGAGCTGCGTGGCAATGCTGGACACGGAGGAGCCCTCCGGCACGGTGATAGTCTGTACCTCGCCCAGCGTTCCCTGACCGTCCAGCTCGGCGTAGAACTGGGACACCTTATATCCGCCGAAGCCGACCAGAGCCAAAATCACAAGCACGATCAGGCAGCCGACCGGAAAACGGCGGCGGGGCTTTTCCTCCTCGTCCTCCTCATACGCCTCGTATTCCTCGGGCTCGGGGCGTTTTTTAGGCTTTTCTTTTTTTGGCTTCGGCGGCTCCTGACGCGGCTCCTCGCGGCGGGGGGCCGGCTGCTGCGGGGCAGCAGTCTGCGGCTGTACGGCGGGCTGCTGCGCCCCGGACGGTTCCGGATTTGAACGATTGATCCTCATGGGATACTCCTAACTTTGTGTTTCCTGTTGATGGTTTTTGATTCAGCGGTCACAACAGCATCCTGAAATACGCATCTGTTGTCGGGAATGGTCTGCCCAAAAAGGCGATCATGCCGTAGCCGCAGCGGCGTCCGGCCCCCAGATACAGGGTCTGGTTCTCCGCAAGCAGGATACGGGCATTCTGCGCACCGGTTTTTTCCCGCGCAGCCTGCAGCAGCAGGTCGGCGCAGTGGTCGTTATCAGCCTGCAATTCCAGAAATTGCAGCGTATCGCCCTTGGTATAGTATAACCCGTATCCGCGGCGGTTGGACACCACAGTCAGCCCGCGGCGGTAAAGCTGGGTCATGATCTCATTCATCGCCTGCTCCGGCAGGCAGATGCAGCCGGGCTGGTAGATATGGCGCATCTCGACCAGCTTGTGTACGGTCAGGCTGTCAAACACCGCCTGCGCGAGCAGATCGCGGCGGATGGGCGTCTGCAGCAGCCGCAGGGGCAGCTGACCGGCAAAGCCGAGTGCCTTGAGCGTTTCCGCATTCTGGGTGCCATCGGAGGTCATGACGGCAAAGTCAAACCCGCTGGCCCCATAGGCACGCAGACAGCTTTCGATCCATTTGGGCAGCAGGCGGTCCAGCGGCACGCCCTGTGCCCCCGCCGCCCCGCAAAGCCAGATGCCGTGATGCTGGCCGTACTCGACCGGTACGGCGGCCAGCATTGCTGCGGGGGGCTGGCCGTTTTTTTCCAGCACCAGAATATTTTCAAGCCCTGCCACATTCTGCAGCCAGCCTGCGGCATCGGCGCGGTTGGTGCCGGCCGCTTTGCAGCGCAGCGCCACCAGCGCGGACAGATCTTCTTCGGTTGCCTTGCGCAGCATGGGCCTCACCTCTTTTGTCAAATTTTACTTCTGCACAGTGGTTCTTTTATATCAGCGGAATGCCGGTCCCATTTTACAGGACCGTCTTCAGCTGTGCAAGGATTTCATCGTTGATCTCCTCCACCGGGCGCATCGTCTTTGTTCCGTTGACATTGACGGTACACTCGATGCGGTGCCAGCCGAGGGTACGGGCGCAGTACTCGGCGGCGGCGCGGCTGCGTGCCAGATACTCGGCATCCCGCTCCTGAATATCACGCTTGCTTTCATCACCGTGGTAACGCTCGGTGATCAGCCGCTGGGAGACCTCGGGATCAACGGCCAGATAGACCACGGCGTCCGGCGCAGGGATGCCAAACTTCTTATACTCAAAGTCGAACAGCCAGTTCAGAAAGCCATCCCAGTGCATCGGCGGCAGCTTGGAGCATTGATGCACCGCATTGGAGGTCGTATAGCGGTCTGAGAGGACCAAACCGCCCTCCCGGTAAAACTCACCCCAGCCGGTCTTATAGCTGGCATAGCGGTCCACGGCATAAAAGCTGGAGGCCGCGTAGGCGTTCACATCATCAGGCTTATCGCCGAAGGCACCCGAAAGGTACATCCTGACCAGTGCCGAGGACTCGCTTTCATAGTCCGGAAAGGTGATCTGCCGCAGATCGTACCCCTGCTGCTGCAGGCGCTGCGCCGTCAATTTTGTCTGGGTTCCCTTGCCGGAGCCGTCCAGCCCCTCAAAAATGATAAGCTGCCCCATTTACACTGCCTCCTCTTTGAGCTTCGCGTATTTTTCGCGCACCTCGGCCTGCTTGCCGCAGCACATGCGACCCTCCGGGCAGGGGCCGGTCAGGCAGCGCGGGCCTGCCGCCGCAAAGACATGCGGTGCCAGCGGCAACACAAGGCGCAGCATCTCATCGGCCACAGCGCGTATCTCCCACTGGGCGCGGTTGCAGCAGCGCAGATTAAAGAAATTCTGCAGGCTGCGGCAGTTCATCGTCATGACCATCTTGGTCTCACAGGCGTTGGGCAGCACAAAGCGCGCATCCTCATTGGCCTGCTTGGAGGCCTTGGCGCGGGCGGCCTTTTCCGTAAGACCCTCGGCCATAAAGCGTGCCGTGTGGGCATCTTCCAATGTACGGACGAGCGCAAGATACTTTTCGGCATCCTCGTTCATCGAGGCAATGAACTGCGCCTTGGCCTCAGGGATAGCCTCGATCTCCGGCGGAATGACATAGCGGAAATCGTCCAGCCGGACATAGCGCTGACTCTGCACGCTGAAGCTGCCGATGCGGTGGCGCGTTACCTGTGCCAAAAAGGTGCGGGACACGCCCTCGATGCCAAAGGTGAAGCTTGCATGCTCGATTGGGCTGGCATGGCCGAGATCCGTCAGCTTTTGCAGGAAGGCCGCCGTCTTTTCAGGCGTCAGACCGTCAAGCAGCGTTTCAATATGTGCGTCCGAGTAGCAAAGCTTCGCCGCTGCGGCAATCGTTTTCTCGGGGTCATTCGTATGGGCAATGAGCTGAACTAACATATCATTCCTCCACCTTTTTCAGCGGCGCATAGTTGGCCATTGTTTTTTTGACGCCTACGCGGTCGAACTGAATTTCAACGATGCAGTCCCCCGCGATGGGCGTTGCCTTCAATACCGTGCCGCGGCCGAATACGCGGTGATCCACAACATCGCCGGGCGCATAGCTGACGGTTTCCTTCTTTTTGGGGGCCGCTGCGGCCGGTGCGCCCGCCAGTGTGGAGGTGCCTGCCCCGGCCGGGACTGCGCTGCCTGCCCCGCGGCTGCGGCCGTAGCCGGAGCCAAAGCCTGTGCTTTGCACCGTATGGCGGCCGCCATAGCTGTTGGGACTTTCATGCCCGCCGCTGGCAAAGCCGCTGCTGTAGCCACCGCCGAAACCGCCGCGCGGACGGGCGTTGTACTCACTGTTCAGGTAGCCACGGGACGCGCCGGAGTAGCCGCTGCGCCCGCCCGGCACATTGGTGCTGTAGCTGCCGTACCCTGCGCCGAAACCGCCGCCATAACCGGCAAGCTCGGGGCTTTGGCTCTCGTCCAGCAGATTCGGGTCAATCTCGCTCAGGAAGGCAGACGGCGGGTTGCGGCGCGTCTGGCCGAAGATCATCCGCGTGCGGGAGGACGAGAGATACAGCTCCTTTTTGGCGCGGGTAATGGCCACATAGCAAAGGCGGCGCTCCTCCTCCATGTCCTCCTCGTTATATTTGGCCATATCACCGGGGAAGATGCCGTCCTCCATGCCGATGACAAAAACATAGGGAAATTCCAGACCCTTGGCCGAGTGGATCGTCATCATCGTCACACTGTCGGCATCGTTGTCATAGCTGTCAAGGTCAGAGATCAGCGCGACCTCCTCGAGGAAGCCGGCAAGGGTCGCGTCCTCGCCGTTCTGGTCTGCGTAGGTCTTGATTGAGCTGACGAGCTGCCCCAAGTTCTCGAGGCGGGTCTCCCCCTCCTCCTTCATGGCCTTGAGCATGGCCTCGTAGCCGCTCTTTTTGATAACATCACCGACAAACACATCCAGCGGCTCACTGACTGACAGATCACAAAGCTCGCGGTACATCTCATAGAACCGCTCCAGCGGTGCGGCGGCACGCTGCAGTGCAGGGTAGTCCCGCACATGGGCGATGATCTCCATCATCGGCACACCGGCAGCGGAGGCAAGCTCGCCGATCTTTTCGATGGTCGTCATGCCTATTTTACGCGCAGGCTCGTTAATGATACGGCGCAGCCGCACATCATCGCGCGGGTTGACGATGACGGCCAGATAGCTGTTGATGTCCTTGACCTCCTTGCGGTCAAAGAAGCGCTGACCGCCCACAATGCGGTATGGGATGCCTGCACGGGCGAAATAGGTTTCAATGGGGTTGGACTGGGCGTTCATGCGGTAGAGCACGGCGTGATCTTTCAGGCTCGCGCCCTCGCGCAGATGCTCGCCGATGACATCAGCGATATGGCTGGCCTCGTCCTGCTCGTTCGTGGCCGTGTAGTGGTGGACCTTTTCGCCGTCCCCGCTCTCGGTCCAGAGGGTCTTGCCCTTGCGGCCCATATTGTTTTTGATGACGCTGTTGGCGGCGTTCAGAATATTCGCGGTGGAGCGATAGTTCTGCTCAAGCCGGATCGTTTTGGCACCGCTGAACACCTTCTCAAAATTCAGGATATTTTCGATCGTAGCGCCGCGGAATTTATAGATGGACTGGTCGTCATCGCCGACAACGCAGACATTGTTGGTGCCGCCTGCGAGCAGCCGCACCAGATGGAACTGGGCCACACTGGTGTCCTGATACTCATCCACAACGACATAGCGGAAGCGGTTCTGGTAGTATTCCCGCGCCTCGGCATCGTTTTGCAGCAGCCGGACAGTGTGGAAAATCAGGTCGTCAAAATCCATCGCGCCTGCCGTCTTCAGGCGGCCTGCGTAGGCTGTGTAAATTTTGGAGATAAGCTGCGCCTTGGTGTTGGCAAACGGCTCACCGGCCACCTCCTCGGCAGACATGAGCTTATCCTTGAAGGAGGAGATCTGCGCAATGGCCGACTTGACAGGCAGGAACTTATCATCGATCATCAGATCCTTGTAGATCTGCTTGATCACACGCTGCTGGTCATCGGAATCATAGATCGTAAAGCTTTTGGGAAAGCCGATGCGCTCGGCATCGCGGCGCAGCATCCGCACGCAGGCAGAGTGGAAGGTGGAGGCGTTGACATCGCCGCCGAGGGTGTCCCCCAGCATGGCGCGCAGTCGCTCCTTCAGCTCCCCTGCAGCCTTGTTCGTAAAGGTGATGGCCAGTACATTCCACGGCCGGGCCGGGCGCACGGCCAGATAGGCGGTTTCCCGGGGAAGGTCGCGGCCGTTGGCCACAGCAGTGCGCAGGTCGTTGAGGTCAGCCTCGGTCACAGGGCGGGGCAGCTCGCGGCTGCCGTGGGCCGAGCCGAAGCGGATGATGTTGGCGATGCGGTTGACCAGCACGGTGGTCTTGCCGGAGCCTGCACCTGCCAGAATCAGCAGCGGGCCTTCGGTGGCAAAGACAGCCTGCCGCTGCACAGAGTTAAGCCGGGCAAAGCGGGCTTCGATATATTGATCGCGCAGGGCGAGATATTCGGTGGTGATGTCGGGCATGGGAAGTCCTTTCATGGGGTGTTCGTACCCCTACACGGCGGGTTGTCTCTGCAGAGAATATTTTTTATTATACCACACTTCACTCCGCAGAGAAAGGGTCATAGGTGTGGTTCAGGCGCTTGTTCCAGCTTTTGGGCGTGGCATCGCGGAAGCCCGCGGTGAGATATTTTCCCTCGCTCAGGCTGATGGCCGTACCGCGCGCCACACAGTTGAGCGGGTCGGGCGCAATGGCCACATCGGTGTGCAGTTCCCCTGCGATATAGCTTGCCAGCCCGCGCAGCAGAGAGCCGCCGCCGGTCAGCAGCACGCCGGTGGAGGATACATCCGCTGCCAGTTCGGGCGGGGTGCTTTCCAGCACATTGCGGGCGGCAGCGGCAATGCGGGCGGCCAGCTCCTGCACAGGCTCATAGAGATCGCGGGTGTAGACAACGCGGCGGGCAGGCAGGTTCGTCTCCCAAGAATGACCGCGCACCTCCATAACACCCTCAAATTCGCTTTTGGTGCAGCAGGCCACCTGCTTTTTCAGCTGCTCGGCGGTCAGCGGGCCGATGGCAATCTGGAATTTTTCCTGCACATACTGGGCGATGCAGTTGTCAAAGGCGTTGCCCGCCACCGGCAGGCTGGCCGCCTTGACCCGGCCGCCCATGCTGATGACAGCAATATCGGTGGAGCCGCCGCCGATGTCCACAACCATGCAGCCGTGCGGCTGGCGGATCTGCAGCCCGGCGCCGAGCGCAGCGGCCACAGGCTCATCCACCAGAAAGACCTGCCTGGCCCCTGCCGCCATGACGGATTCCACCACGGCGTCCGCCTCGATGCCGGTGATAGCGGCCGGCACGCAGACGGCGATGCGCGGCTTGAAGAAACGGGAGCGGCAGACCTCGTTGACAAACCGCACGATCAATTCGTTCGTCATGCGGTGATCCTGTATAATGCCGTCACGCAGCGGGCGCACAAGGTCGATATGGGCAGGCGCGCGGCCCACCATCTTCAGGGCGGCGTCCCCCACTGCAAGGATGGAGTTGGTGCGGGTATCCACCGCGCCGATGGTCGGCTGGCGGAACACAACACCTTGCTCCTCGGTCGCAATGATGATCGAGGTTGTACCCAGATCAATTCCGATGTCGTATTGTTTCATGGATCGTTCTCCATAGCTAAGTTGGTATTGCCATTGTCCGCCGGGGTCGCGGCCTCTTTTAAAAGGTAGCGCAGACCGCTGAACCGCATGTTCTGGCGTACATTCTGCACCATGGCCTGCTCGGTGCGGGCTGTGCCGGTCAGCACGCAGAGCCTGCGCGCGCGGGTCACGCCGGTATACAAAAGATTGCGATAGCACAGCCTCGCCGGCACATCGGCCGCCGGCAGCACAACAGCCGGAAACTCCGACCCCTGACTCTTGTGTACCGTGACAGCGTAGGCCGGCTCCAGCTCATTAAGCTGGTCGGCGGTGTAGGTATATTTGCGGTCATCCATCTGCACCGTAACACTGCGGGCGTCCACATCCACGCCGGTAATGACGCCCATATCACCGTTATAGGCACCGACACCGGCCTCCGCACCCTGACGCTCAAAGGTGATGTCATAGTCATTCTTGATTTGCATGACCTTGTCACCCAGCCGCAGGATCTTGGCGCTCTCCGCCGTGCCAAGCTGTGCCTTGCCCTTGGCGGGCGGATTCAGGATCTCCTGCAGGCGCTTGTTCAGCTCCACGCTGCCGGTCGGGCCGACCTTGGTCGGGCAAAGCACCTGAATATCCCGGACCGGGTCAAAGCCGTAGGCCTTGGGCAGGCGGGTGCTGACGAGGTCGCAGACGAGCTTCTGGCAGGCAAGGCCGTTGGCCTCAATCATGAAGAAATCGTCCTGTGCCCCGCCCTTTTGGGGCATTTGTCCCTCCACGATGCGGTGAGCGTTCTGGACGATCAGGCTTTTTTGCGCTTGGCGGAAGATATCGGTCAGCCGCACAGTAGGGACAACATCGGCACGCAGTATCTCGCCCAGAATGTTGCCCGGTCCCACGCTGGGCAGCTGGTCGGCGTCCCCCACCATGATGATGCGGCAGTGGTAGCGCGCCGCCGCAAGCAGGGCCTGAAACAGTTTGACATCCACCATGCTCATCTCATCGAGGATGATGACATCATATTTTAAAAGGTTCTTCTCGTTATGGATAAACCGCACATTGCCGGTGCTGTAGTCCACCTCCAGCAGGCGGTGGATCGTTGAGGCCGCATGGTGGGTCAGCTCACTCAGGCGTTTGGCTGCGCGGCCCGTGGGCGCACAGAGCGCAACACGGTCATACATAGCCTCATACAGGGCCAGAATCGCATTGACCGTTGTTGTTTTGCCGGTGCCGGGGCCGCCGGTCAGGACCATCACCCGGCTGGACAGCGCCAGCCGGATTGCCTGTTGCTGCAGCGGTGCATAGGCGAAGCCCTGTGCGATCTCCAGCGCGCGTATGTCGGTGTCCAGCGTCTTGGGGGCCTCGGTCGGGAAGGTCGAAAGCTGCCCGAGGCGGGCGGCAATATCCTCCTCCGCAGCGTAGAGATCGGGCAGATAGATATACTCCGTGCCGTCAAAGGTGCGGGTGCGCAGCTCCTCGGTTGAGAGCAGTTCCTCAAGCCCGGCTTCGATTTCCGGCGGGGCCACCCGCAGAAATTTCGAGGTTGTTTCCAGCAGCTTGCCGCGCGGCAGGCAGGTGTGACCGTTGCCTGCATTGTGGCGCAGTGCATACAAAAGCCCTGCTGTGACCCGCAGGCGGCAGCCTGTCTCAAACTGCAGGGCGGCAGCAATACCGTCCACCTGACCGAATTTGAGCTGCAGCGGCTCCCCGCAAAGCAGATAGGGGTTCTGGGTCAGTGCCTCCACGGTATGCGGGCCGAAGGCGCGGTAGGCAGTGACCGCCTGCTGGGCGGTCAGCCCGTAGCGGGCAAACCATGCCACGACCTCCCGCACACCGTACATACGGCGGAATTCATTGGAGATGACGGCGGCCTTCTGCTCGGTGATGCCCTTGAGCTCACAGAGGCGCTGCGGCGTCTCGGCGATGACTGTCAGGGTATCCTCTCCAAAGCGGGAGACGATCTTTTTGGCGGTGGAGGGTCCGATATAAGGCAGCACACCGCTGGAAAGATAGCTTAAAATGGCGCTTGTATCCTCGGGCAGACGGGCCTCGATGGTCTCGGCACGGAACTGCTCACCATAGCTGGGGTGGTTGACCATGTGGCCGTAAACCGTCACGGACATGCCGTTGTCCACACCGCCCACATTGCCGGCCACCACAACATCGGTCCCGTTTGCATCGACCTCAAAAACCGCATAGCCGGTATCGGCATTTTCGAAGATCACATGCTCGACCGTGCCTTCCAGCTTCATCAGCTGCTGTTCGTTCTGCTCCATCCTTGCCCTCCTTTCCCGCAAAATCGCCGCACTTTCACAGATAAAGATATTATACCCCATACAGGGGCATTTGGCAAACCAAAAATCGGCGGTACGGATGTAAAATGTTTGGCAGGATTGCAGATATATTTTTTGAAAAGCCACCTTTGCCCCGCGCACAAAAAAGCGCCCCGCACCATTGGCGGTGCGGGGCGCGGCATAAGCAGCGGTTATTCGGCAACGGCGGCCTTCAGGGCCTCGGCGCGGTCGGTGTTTTCCCACTTGACGCCCAGATCCTCACGGCCCATGTGGCCGTAGGCGGCCAGCTGGCGGTAGATGGGCTTGCGCAGGTCAAGCTCACGGATGATGGCGGCAGGGGTCAGGTCAAAGACCTTCTCAACAGCCTGTTCGATCTTCTCATCGGCCACCTTGCCGGTGCCGAAGGTATCGACCATGATGGAGACCGGCTTGGCCACACCGATGGCATAGGCCAGCTCGACCTCGCACTTGGTGGCAAGACCGGCGGCAACCACATTCTTAGCGACCCAGCGGGCGGCATAGGCGGCAGAGCGGTCGACCTTGCTGGGGTCCTTGCCGCTGAAGGCACCGCCGCCGTGGCGGGCATAGCCGCCGTAGGTATCCACGATGATCTTACGGCCGGTCAGGCCGGAGTCACCCTGCGGGCCGCCAACGACAAAGCGGCCGGTGGGGTTGATGTAGTACTTGGTGTTCTCGTCCAGCAGCTCTGCCGGGATAACCTTCTCGATGACCTCACGGCGAATGTCCGCATGCAGCTGCTCCTGACTGACATCGGGGCTGTGCTGGCTGGAGATGACCACGGCGTCCACACGCACAGGCTTGCCGTCCTGATATTCGACCGTGACCTGACTCTTGCCGTCCGGGCGCAGGTAATCGAGGGTTCCGTTCTTGCGGACCTCGGTCAGGCGCTTCGCCAGCTTGTGGGCCAGGCTGATGGGCAGCGGCATCAGCTCGGGCGTTTCATCGCAGGCATAGCCGAACATCATGCCCTGATCACCGGCACCGGCAACCTCATCGTTGGTGCCCAGCGCAATGTCGGGGCTCTGGCCGTCAATGTTGGTGATGACACCGCAGGTCTCGCAGTCAAAACCATACTTGGCGCGGTCATAGCCGATCGAGCGGATGACCTCGCGGGCAGTGCCGGGGATATCGACATAGCAGTCGGTCGTGATCTCGCCCATGATATGGACAAGGCCCGTGGAGCAGGTCGTCTCGCAGGCAACGCGGGCACCGGGGTCCTGAGCCAGAATGGCATCGAGGATTGCGTCGGAGATCTGGTCACAGATTTTGTCGGGATGCCCCTCAGTGACAGACTCGGATGTGAAAAGAACTTTGGACATTGTATAAGCCTCCTGTTAATTTAGGCAGAAACGCAACCCCCGGAAACAAAAAGCGCGCAGCCGAAAAGACTGCGCGCAAAACGCTTATCTTTCGGTTTCCCGCAGGACTTGGCACCTTGCGTTCTCACGCAGGTTGCCGGGCTTCATCGGGCCTGTTCCCTCAGCCGCTCTTGATAAGTTGCTATTCTGTTGTTGTGAAGTTACTATACCACAGGTTTTTGTTTAAGTCAACGATAATTCGTTGTGCAGTTCGGCAGGTTTGCACAAAAGTAGGACATTTTGATGTCCGTGTGTGGTTTTTGCGGTTAGGGTTGGCCGCGCGCCTTACTTTCTGCCGTGCAGGATCGGAGACAGCGGCTTATAAATCAGGAAGCAGAGCGCCGCGTCCAGCAGCCCCTTAAAGAGGGTAAACGGCAGGTTAAAGGTCAGCAGGCAGGCCAGAAGTCCGTCCACGCTGGGGTTGATGGCCTGATACATGCCGATGATGGCCTCCAGCGGCAGGTGGTACAGCACCACATAGGCCGGGTAAACCACAAAATAGTTGTACGGCACACTGACAAGCGCCATGACCAGCGCACCGGCGCCTGCGCCGATGAGTGCGCTGCGGCGGGTCTTGCTGCGCTTGTAGACGAAACCGGCCACACCGACAAAGAGCGCGCCCATAACAAAGTTGAACAGCTCACCCACGGCAGCGGTGCTGGTGCTGGGCAGCTTGATCAGGTTTTTGATCAGGCAGACGGCAATGCCGGACACAGGGCCGTAGGCATACGCCGCCAGCAGGGCGGGCAGCTCAGAGACATCCAGCTTGACAAAGGACGGCATGATGGGAATGGGAAATTCCAGATACATCAGCACAGCAGCTACCGCGCCGAGCATGGCGGTCCCGGTGAGTTTACGGACATTGGTGACAGAGTTTTGCATAGTGAGATTCCTCCCGATATAATTTGTGAAAGCCGATTCACGAACCCGGGAGGCTCCGCGCATTGCAAAATAAAACACCCTGCCGTATAAGCATACAGCAGGGCGCACAAAAAGCAATACAGACAGCTTTCCGTTTCTTTCATCCGGACTATACCGTCGGCCCCGGAATCACACCGGGTCAGCGGCTGCTTGCGCAGCCGGTCGCGGGCTTGCGGCACAACGCCGCTCACCGCCGGTGGGGAATCGCACCCCGCCCTGAAACAGACTTTCTGCTAAAGATTATAGCACAGGTTTTACAAAATGCAAGAGGTTGTGCTATAATTGGATAGAAGTTTTTCCATTGCCGCCGCACAGCGGCACACAAATATGAGGTTTCACTCTATGCCTGAAATATCTGAACTGGCCTTTGACTTTGGCACCTTGATCCCGGCGCTGGTATTTGCAGCGCTGGCCGCCGTACTGCCGGAGCTTTACAAGTTTCTGGCGCGCAAATTCCTCGGCCGCATAAAAAAACATATCGCATCCTGGCTGCACATTCTGCTGGAAAGCTATATTGTGCCGATTGCGATGATCCTGCGGGTCCTTCTGGCCTGCTTTGCTGTCACACTCCTTCCCTTCAGCTTTGTCCATGGGGAGGTTTTCAGCAGGCTGCTTGGCACGGCATCCGGCCTGCTCATCACCGTTTTCATCGGTCTGGGCAGTTGGCAGGCCGCACCGGTAACACGGCTGCTGCTCCACAGCGCCGAAAACCACCTCGATATGACCACCAACCAGACGATGGGGCGCTTTTTTGAGAATATCTTCCATGCGCTTGTCTTACTTTTTACCGGCATTGCCATGCTGGACCAGCTTGGGGTCCCGGTCAGCGGCCTGTTGACCGGTGCCGGGGTCGCCGGTCTTGCGGTCTCACTGGCGGCGCAGTCAACGCTTTCCAACCTGATCGCCGGTGTCACCCTTGTGCTGGAGCACCCCTTCGGCATCGGAGATTATGTGGTGCTTGGCAGCTATGAGGGCACGGTCGAGGATATCTCCTTCCGCTCGACCCGGATCCGCACAGCAGACAATGTGGCAATCACGATTGAAAATTCAAAGATCTGCTCCGAATATATCCAGAACTGCGACCGCCGCACCAGCCGCCTCTGGACCTTTACCATCGGCCTGACCTACGATACGCCGCGCGGCAAGATTGAAACACTCTGCCGCAAGCTGGCTGCGCTGCTGCAGGCCCACCCGGATGTGCTGCCGGACGGCGTCAGCGTAACGCTGGACAAATTCAACGACAGCAGCATTGACCTGCTTTGCCGCGTCTATGTTTCAAGGGTCTCTCTGCGGGAGTTTCTCAAGGTCAAAAATTGTCTGAACCTGCAGATTCTCGATCTGGTCCGCGCCGAGGGCTGCAGCTTTGCCTTCCCCACGGTGACGGTGGACATGCCGGAAAACACATAAAAGAAAACCGTCCGTCGGCCTTTTCATGGCTGGTGGGCGGTATTTTTATCCCGTAATATCGCTTCTTCTGCTCACAACCAGCAGGGTATCGCTCCCCTGCTGTGTTTTTACGGTAAACTCAAAATTGTAGGCTGTGTCAAGTCGATAGGACACGCTGTCATCCCCCTGTGTCAGCCGATAATCCAACTCAACCTGTGGCTTTACGCGGTCATAATCAACATACAACTCGCCGATGCTCTCAAGAAAGACGAGGCTTATATCATCTGCCGTGACACCGTAAAATGTTACGACCGGCGCCCCCTCCGCCTGCACGGCGGGCATATCCAGATAGTTGTTCCTTGCCGAGTCCTCCCGCGTGTGGGCGTACAGGACCGGCGCATCGCTGAGAAGCTCGGCACCGCTCAACTCGATATGTACCCCGGTAACAGGCAGATCTGTCTGCCATACAGGGGTGGGGTCTGCAGTCCGGGCGCAGCCGCTCAACAGTAAAGCGGCCAGTGCCGCGGCCGCGACAGAGATTTTTTTCATAGATGCCTCTCATTCATATGGGTCGTAGGGTGGCCGGGGCAGGTCCTGCCCGACCTGCAGGGTGCGCGGGCAAAGACCGGTCTCCGCCTGTACAAAGCCCATCAGCATACCCATATGCATATACAGGTGCCTGTATTGTGCCAAGATCAGGGTAAACCGCGTCCACTCGCAGTTTTCCGGCCGCTGCAGCAGGTCCTCATCGTGCAGCGAAGTCAGATAAATAGACAGCTTCGCCTTGATCGTGTAAAAATAATCGTCCGTATCGTGCCTGCTCAGGTGGGCCGCCGGATAGATTGAAAGCTCCTGCAGATGCGGCGTGTGGACCGGCGGTTCCACAAAATCGTTGTCGCGCGGGTTAATGAACCACTGATCCAGATGGTGCAGCGTGTGGTAAACATGCTGCCAGAGCGGCGCGCCGCCGTAGCAGGTATCCCACAGCTCATCGGGGATGCAGTCCATCACATTCTGCATCTCCCACAGGGCGCGGACCGTCATCTCCGCAATAACTGCATGATACGATGTTTCCCGCAACTGCACACGCCCCCTTTGGGCCAGTATGTGCTGCGGCAGGGCGGATTATTCGTTGTAGTTTTCTACCTCGCGGATCGTCTTGCGGTTCATCAGCAATGTCATAAAGGGTTCAAGCAGGGCGCGCTCCTCCTGCGAGGGTGTGCGGCTGCGGGCCTGCATCAGCAGCCAGGCAATCTCGCTGCCGATGGGGCGGCCGTAGACAAGTGCATTGTAGCCGTCCTTACAAACCGCGCGCTTCGCGTCCGTAATATCCAGCGTTGTAACGCCGCTATAGTGGCGCAGCACATTCTGCAGCGCCGCCGGGCTGCCGAACACGGCCTTCACAAGCTGCAAATACGCCGCGACATAGCGGGGCGGCATACAGTCTGCAGCGCATAGTTCAATTCTTGATTTCAGCCGCACATCATAGAAAAACATCGACAGAACCTGCGCAGCCTCCCTCCGGTTGATGTGCGCACCATACAATTCCGGGGCGGTCTTGCTGCCTACCGCCTTGGTGCGGTTCGTGCGCCAGGCCACGATCTGCGGCTTGGTCAGCACAGTCTCGGCATAGCGGGCAAAGCCGAAATCCGGATCCATCAGATGCGGGATTACCCCGCAGCGGTCGCGGTCCACATCCTGCCGAACGCGGGCAGATATGCCGTAGGCGCTGTTGCGGCTTGTCTGATACACCGGCGCATTGTCACTGAGTAGCACAAAGAACGGCGTCAGCAGGCTGGCTGCCCGCATTTTGCGCACAAAGTCCTGCTCGCTGAAATAATCAATGGAAAGTCTTGTTGCTGCGGTCGCCCGCAGCATCTGGCCGCCGCAGGCACCGGTGTTCTTAAAGTAGCGGTCCAGTGCCTCGGCCCGGTTTTGGGGAATCAGCGGCAGCGCCTCAGCCCGCTGGGTGGGGTGGTATCCCACCGTCCACGCGCGCAGACCGCAGGCAGCCAGCGTCAGGCACAGCTGCAGGTAAAACCGGTTGTAGCTGTCCATGATATCCTGAACATCCCGCTGGGGCGTCAGAGTGATCTTCAGCTGGCAGGCCGGGCCGATAACTGCCGACAGTGCGGGAGCACGGAAGCCTAGGTATTCGCTCTCCGAGATAACGGGGGCATCCCCCTGCTGCTGCAGATCCCGCAAAGCCGCCTGCAGCTGCGCAAATGTGACCGCTCTGCCGTCAGAGTGTGTCACAAAATGCTCCACCTCCAGCCCGAGGGAGAGCTTGCCCTCCACCTCGCAGTCGGCCTCAAAATACCCCTTCATTGTCCTGATTTGTTCGTCCAGCTTCGCCATAGTAAAATGGTTCTCCCCATGATCGGTGATGTCTATAGCGATATTATACGCCAAAATCCGGGGCGGTGCAATCGCCCCAGAGTGTTATTTTACAGCGGTGCTGTTTTGTTTGCGGCCACCCCGCAGTGCGGGGATCGTGCAGTGCTGCCTTACAGGCTGCTGACCGCCGGGAAACCATAGGCAGGCTCCGCAGCCTGCACGGCCCGCAGAATGGCCTTGGCCATCACACGCGCCCCCAGTGCCCCCACGACATCCTGATCAGCGGCCACATCGCCCAGCGAAACAGCGTAGATGCTGTCCCCGTCTGCCGTGGTATGCACCGGGCAGATGGCGCGCGCATACCCGTCCTGTGCCATGCCAGCGATCTTGCACAGCCGGGATTTGTCAAACCGTGCGTTCGTAAAGACAACACCGATCGTTGTATTGCCGACGAATTTGTTTTCCTTTACCTCAATGCTCTGCAGCGCAAGCAGCTCGGAGTCGAGGAAGGTCCTGCCGTCATCCGCCAACAGGCCTGCGGCCTTGCGGCCCGTCTCATAGTCGTAAATATCGCCCAACGCATTGACCGCCACAACCGCACCGACCTGCAGCGGCCCCACCTGCACGGCATAGCTGCCGATGCCGGACTTCATGCAGTGGTCCATGCCCAGCAGCTTGCCCACGGTTGCGCCGGTGCCCGCGCCATAGTTGCCATCACGGTAGTTGCCGGCTTCCGCGTTCACGCAGGCCTGATACGCCATGGCAGCATCCGGGCGGGTGTGGGCGTCAGCCACGGTCAGATCAAACAGATCTGACTGGCAGACCAGCGGCACCTTTGTGACCCCAACATCAAAGCCGATGCCGCGCTCCTCAAGATACCGCATAACGCCGCCGGCCGCGTCCAGTCCAAAGGCACTGCCCCCCGCCAGCACAATGGCGTGGATGACCTGCGCCGCCGCCAGCGGCTTGAGCAGCTCGCTCTCGCGGGAGGCCGGCCCGCCGCCGCGTACATCCAACCCCGCCGGGGCACCGTCCTGCCCCAGCAGAAACACCGTGCAGCCTGTCCCCGCCGCCGTGTTCTCAGCCTGACCGATGTTGAGATTCCGGAATGAAGTAATAGGAATTTCTTTCATGATGGTTCTTCTCCTTTTGCCGTTCTTTTGCCTTTATTGTACAACTTTCCCCTGCACCATGCAACGAAAAAATCCCGCCGGGCAAAGTCCCGGCGGGAAGGTGGTCAGTTAATGGGGATTATTCAAACTCAATCGTTGCCGGCGGTTTCGTGGTGTAGTCGAACATGACGCGGTTGATGTTCTTGACTTCGTTCACGATGCGGTTGGCTGCGGTGGTGATGGTTTCGGTCGGCAGGATCGTGACCTCGGCGGTCATAAAATCGGTGGTGGTTACGGCGCGCAGGACGATGGCGTAATCGTAGGTGCGCTCGTCACCCATGACACCGACGCTGCGCATGTTGGTCAGCGCGGCAAAGTACTGGCTGGGGCGCTGGGCCATAGGAAGCTTATCGACCTCCTCACGCCAGATGGCATCGGCATCCTGCACGATGGCGACCTTTTCGGGGGTCACATCGCCAATAATGCGGATAGCCAGACCCGGGCCGGGGAACGGCTGGCGGGCAACAAGGTACTCGGGCAGGCCCAGCTCGCGGCCGGCCTGACGGACCTCGTCCTTGAACAGGTCGCGCAGCGGCTCCACGATCTCCTTGAAGTCAACATAATCGGGCAGACCGCCGACATTGTGGTGGCTCTTGATGGTGGCGCTTTCGCCGCCGAGGCCGCTCTCCACGACATCGGGGTAGATCGTGCCCTGTGCCAAAAAGTCCACAGCGCCGATCTTTTTTGCTTCATCCTCGAACACACGGATGAACTCCTCGCCGATGATCTTGCGCTTGCTCTCGGGGGCCTCTACGCCGGCCAGCTTCTTGTAGAAGCGGTCGCGGGCGTCAACGCAGACAAAGTTGATGTCAAACTGACCGCCCTCGCCAAAGACCTCACAGACCTGCTCGCGCTCATTCTTGCGCAGCAGACCGTGGTCAACGAAAACGCAGGTCAGCTGCTTGCCGATGGCCTTGGCCAGCATAGCCGCGCAGACGCTGGAATCGACACCACCGGACAGGGCGCACAGCACCTTGCCGTCGCCGATCTTCTCGCGCAGGGCCTTGACGGAGTTCTCGACAAAGGAGTCCATCTTCCAGTCACCGGCGCAGCCGCAGACCTTATACACAAAGTTGTGCAGGATCTTGGTGCCGTTCTCGGTGTGCAGGACCTCGGGGTGGAACTGCACCGCATACAGGCCACGGGCCTTATCCTGCGCAGCGGCCACCGGGCAGTTGGGGGTATGGGCAATAATCTCAAAGCCGGGGGCTGCCTGCTCGATGTAATCGTTATGGCTCATCCAGCAGACATTCTGGGCGGGCAGCGTATCAAACAGCGGGCTGGCGGTGTCCAGATCGACCAGCGTTTTGCCGTACTCACGCTCGGGGGCCTTGCAGACCTTGCCGCCCAGCATGTGCATCATCAGCTGGCTGCCGTAGCAGATGCCGAGGATGGGCACACCCCAAGTAAAGATTTCGGGGTCGATCGTGGGCGAATCCGGCAGATAGGCGCTGTTGGGGCCGCCGGTGAAGATGATGCCCTTCGGGTTTTTGGCCTTGATCTTGGCAAGGTCGGTACGGTAAGAATAGATTTCGCAATATACGTTGCATTCGCGGACGCGGCGCGCGATCAGCTGATTATACTGGCCGCCGAAATCCAGAACGATAACGGTTTCCTGCTGCATGAGGGGTCTCCCTTCTCTATTTGTAGTCCTATTGAGTTATTATAGCACATCGGGCAAGGTTTGAACAGATGGGGAGGAAAAATAAATTATTTTTGCGGGGAAGTTCTGTTGTAACGGGAACGAGCTGCAGCGGCCAGAGGACTGGCCGCCCTACCCGCGGGGCAAAGGCCGTAGGGCGGTCAGTTCCCTGACCGCCGCCCTCCACATCACACCAGCTCCACCTTATACTTCTCTAGCCAGTAGTTCAGCTGGACAAACCATGCGATGGTCTGCGGAGTTGTCATAAGCTGGCCGTACCATGGGATGGGGTTATCCGCGCCCGACGCCAGCAGGTTTTCCAGTGCGTCAGCCTTGATAATGCGCAGGATCGGCGCGGCCGGGTCAGCCAACACACCGCGCAGCTCGGCCGAGACGGCCGCAAGGTAGCTGGGATTCCATGTCTTAGGGTAAGGGCTTTTGCGCCGCCACAGCACCTCATCCGGCAGTACGCCCCGCATTGCCTCGCGCAGCAGGCCTTTTTCCTGATTTCGGTAGTCCTTGTATTCCCACGGGACAGAGTAGAGGTACTCCGCAATGCGGTAGTCGCAGAACGGCACCCGGACCTCCAGCCCGCTGTACATGCTCATGCGGTCCTTACGGTCAAGCAGAGTCTGCATAAACCATCTGAAATTCAGGTTCATCATCTGGCGCATACGCTGTTCCTCTGCCGACAGGCCGGGTCGGACGGAGGTTTCTGCCAGCGTTTGGCGGTAGCGGGCATCCACAAAAGCAGCCGGGTCAATGCTGCCCAGCACACCGGGCTTGAGGAAGGAGGCGCGATAGGCTGTGGACTGCGCCCATGGGAAGCCATATTTTTCCCGCACTGCCGGGTCGCGGTACCACGGGTAACCGCCGAAAATCTCATCGGCGCACTCTCCCGACAGCGCCACCGTGGCATGGGGCTTGATCTGCCGGCAGAACAGCAGCAGCGATGCATCGACATCCGCCATACCGGGCAGGTCACGCGCATCCACCGCTGCATACAGCGCCGGGACCAGCTCCGGGGTGTCCAGCGTGATCCAATGGTGGCGGGCATGGAGAAATTCATTCATTTTGCGGATATAGGGTGCATCCGCACCGGGCTGAAATTTTGTAGCATGAAAATACTTTTTATTGTCGCGGTAGCCAACCGAAAAAGTTTGCAGCTGCTTTCCCTGCGCCGCAAAATTGGCGTCCGCAATGGCGGAAATCAGGCTGGAGTCCAGCCCGCCGGACAAAAATGCAGCAACCGGCACATCGGACACCAGCTGCCGCTCGATGGCATCTGTCACAAGCTCGCGCACCTTGCGGGCTGTCGCAGCAAAATCATCGGGATGCTCATGATCCTCAAGCCGCCAGTAGGTATGCAGTGTCAGTCGAGCCGTGTCGGCCTCGTAGATAGCATACTGCCCGGGCAGTAACTCCTCTACCCCGCAGAACACGCCGCAGCCGGGTGTGCGTCCGGGGCCGAGCAGCAGCACCTCCGCCAGACCGGCAGCATCCACCCGCGGCGGCACGGCCGGGTGGGCCAGCAGGGTTTTGATTTCGCTGCCGAAGATCAGGCTCTGCTCCGTCAGGGTATAGAACAGCGGCTTGACACCGCAGCGATCCCGCGCCAGAAACAGCCTGCCCGCGTTCACCTGCCAGACCGCAAACGCAAAAATGCCATTGCACATTGCCGTGCAGCTTTCACCCCATTCTGCAAAGGCATGGAGTAGCACCTCGGTGTCGGAGTGCCCGGCAAAGCGGTGACCGCGGTGCAGCAGCGCAGCCCGCAGCTCAGGCGTGTTGTACAGCTCACCGTTATAAACCAGCACATAGGTTTCCCCCTGCCAGTCCAGCTGCATAGGCTGCAGGCCGTTCTCAAGATCCACGACCGCCAGCCGTGCATGGATCAGCGCCGCACGGCCGCTGATGAACATGCCCCGCTGGTCCGGGCCGCGGCGCGCCAGCGTCTGCTGCATGGCGCAGTAGGCCGCATACCGGCTCTGTATCGTCCGGGGGTCGCGCCCGACCTGCCCCGCAATTCCGCACATAAAAAAGCCCCCTTTGCATGATTCATAAATGAATATGCGGAAGGGAGCGGGGGTATGTGTTATTTATTGGCGATCGCGTCTGCGATCTGCCCGGCAACACCGTCCTTGCTCTGCAGGGGCAGCTCGGTGATGCCCTGCCCGGTAATGATCGTTACAACATTGGTATCGACGCCGAAACCCGCACCGGGGACCTTCAGGTTATTGGCAACGATCATATCCATGTTTTTCTTTTTCAGCTTGGCGGTAGAGTTCTCGATCAGATCGCGCGTCTCCATCGAAAAGCCGCAGACAAACAGCTTTTCCGGCTTGTGTGCGCCCACCCATGCAAGGATGTCCTCAGTGCGCTCAAGGGCAATGCTCATCTCGCCGTCATGCTTTTTCACCTTGTCGGCTGCCACGGTGGCAGGGCGGTAGTCCGCCACGGCAGCCGCCATCACCAGTGCATCGGCGTCCATGGCATGGGTCTTTACAGCCTCAAAGAGGTCGGCTGCTGTTGTGAACGGCACAGTCTTGACAAACGGAACAGGCGGCAGCGTGCAGCCGGTCGAAGCAAGAAGCGTGACCTCTGCGCCGCGCAGCATACAGGCACGCGCCACGGCATAACCCATCTTACCGGTGGAATGGTTTGTCAGGTAGCGCACCGGGTCCATGGATTCCTGCGTTGCACCGGCCGACACAACGACTTTTTTGCCGCGCAGATCCTTTTCACAGGCAAGCTCGCGCAGCACATAGTCCACCAGCACGCCCTCCTCAGGCAGCCGGCCGGAGCCGACATCGCCGCAGGCCAGCATACCGGAGCCGGACGGAATGACGGTGAAGCCATAGTGTTGCAGTGTTTTGAGGTTATCCTGCGTGATGGGATTTTCCAGCATGTGGGTGTTCATGGCGGGCGCAACCAGCTTGGGGCAGGTCGCAGCCAGCGTGACGGTGGTCAGCATATCATCGGCCTGACCGTGGGCCAGCTTGGCGATGACATTGGCCGTGGCAGGCGCAATGAGCATGAGGTCCGCCGCATTGGCAAGGCTGATATGCGCCACATCGTACTGGAAGTTGCGGTCGAAGGTATCCACCTGACAGCGGCGGCGGGTCAGCGTTTCAAATACCAGCGGAGAGATAAACTCAGTGGCATTTTTGGTCATCAGGACATGAACATCGGCCCCCAGCTTGACCAGCGCATGCGCCACATTGGGCATTTTATAGGCCGCAATGCCTCCGGTGATGCCGAGGACGATGGTTTTTCCGGTAAGTAACATAAAATCAACACCCTTAATATAACTAGATAAGAGATACTAGATAAAAGATAATAAAATTGGTGGAGTTTCCTCCTTTGGCGAAAACAAAATTTGTATTGTGGTTATTATAGCAGATTGACGCCTTATATGCAAACAAGTATAATAATTTTGAGTGGCGCAAAGCGACGCGATCCACCATATTTCTTATCTCTTATCTTTTATCTATAAAAGGAATTTATTATGGTTTTAGCAGTTGACATCGGCAACTCCAACATCTGTATCGGCGGTCTGACGGGGGCAGAGCATTGCTCTATCCAGTTCACAATGCGAATGGTCACGCGGCCCCGCTGCACAGCGGATGAGTATGCCGCCGAGATGAAATTCCTGCTGCGCCGCCTGCAGGTAGACCCTGCCGCCTGTGAGGGCGTCATTGTCTGCAGCGTTGTCCCCCAGCTGACCGAGGTGCTGGCAGCGGCCTGCAAGCGGCTGACCGGGCAGGAGTCGCTGATCGTCAGCTGTGGTCTGGACACGGGGCTTAGCTTTCAGGTTGACGAGCCTGCCAAGGTCGGCCGTGACCGCATTGCCGATGCCGCCGCTGCCTCTGCACACTATCCCCTGCCCTGCATGACAGTCGATCTGGGCACTGCCACGACCTACAATGTCATCTCTGCACAGCGGGCGTTTCTGGGCGGCTTCATCGTACCCGGTGTGCAGACCAGTCTGCGGGCCATCAGCGCAGGCACAGCCCAACTGCCGCCCATTGCACCCGAGCCGCCCGAGCATCTGATTGGTGCCAACACGGTGGCCGCACTGAACAACGGGGCCATGTTTGGCACGGCCGCCCAGCTGGACGGACTGGCTGATCGAGTCGAGACGGAGCTTGGCCAGCCTCTGACCGTCGTTGCGACCGGTGGACTGGCGCCGTACATTATGCCCTGCTGCAAGCGCAAAGTCATCTATGACGCAGACCTGCTGTTTAAGGGGCTGGCGCTGATTTGGGAGAAAAATCACCTATGAAGAAGTTGGTTGTATATATCCACGGAAAGGGCGGCAGTGCGGCGGAAGCCGAACATTACAAGGAGCTGTTTCCTGCGTATGACGTCATCGGATTCGATTATCAGGCACAGACACCTTGGGACGCTGTTTCGGAGTTTACGGCATTTTTCACACCTTTGCGCCAGCAGTACGATACGGTCGTACTACTGGCAAACAGCATTGGGGCATTTTTCTCGATGAGCTCGTTATCCGAGAAGTTTATTGACCGAGCGTTGTTTATCTCCCCCATCGTGAATATGGAAACGCTCATTTCCGATATGATGGGCTGGGCTGGGGTGACGGAGAATGTGCTGCACGCGCAGGGCGAAGTCGCCACCGATTTTGGCGAAACCCTGTCGTGGGAGTATCTCTGCTACGTGCGGGCACATCCGCTTGTGTGGGATGTACCAACCTGCATTTTGTACGGCGAAAAAGACAATCTGACCTCCTATGAAACGTTAGCCGCGTTTGCGCAGAAAGTCCATGCGCCTATTACGGTCATGCCAAGCAGTGAGCATTGGTTCCACACCGAAGAGCAGATGTCGTTTTTGGACGAATGGGTCAAAGGACAATGTTCATGAAAAAGCTGTATGGGATTTTGAAGGCCGCCCTCGGGGGTTTCCTCGGTGTGTTTTTGGGCATGACAACGTACACCTGCTGGGACTACCGCGCCCACCCCGGGCTGTATGCGCTGCAATCTGCGCCATGGTATCTGAGCATACAGATTCATGCGGCGTTTACCATAGTGGTGTGCGGGATGCTGGCACTGGGAATATGGATTTTGCGAAAGAAAATGTAATCCTGTAGGGCGGCCTGTCCTCAGGCCACCGCGGAGGGAGCAAAATTCTTCCCTATAAATCTACGGATAAGAGGGTGTCTGCCGTAAGCATACGGGCCGGGCATGCCCGACCCCTACAGGCGTAATATAAAATACCGTACCGGCACATTTCTGCACTGGTACGGTATTTTTATGCTTTATCCAATTTTACATGTCGGGCGTAACAGGCACGGCACCGTAGTTGCGGATGTTCAGCACATGGCAGCTTCCCTCGCCGAAGCAGCCGTCAATGGCTGCCTTGTAGGCGTCCAGTAGCTCCACAGGGACAAAGGCCTGAATGGTACCTGCAAAGCCGCCGCCCTGCAAGCGCCATGCACCGCGGCCGTTCAGCACCTTCTGGCTCAGCGCCAGCGCCAGCGGCACACCCTGCTCCTGCGGGGCCTTGATGCTGTAAGCATTCTGGTTGAACTCAAAGCTGGAGTGGCCGCCCTCGATGATCAGGCGCAGGAACGCATCAAAATCGTCCTCACGCACGGCATCGCAGAGCTGGGCGGCACGGCGGCAGTCGTTGTAGAAGTGAATAGCGCGGACAACAGCGCGGTCCCCCACAGCCTTGCGCAGCTGCGGGATAGCCTTGTAGAACTCATCCTCGTCCACATCGCGCAGGACCTTTTTGCCGAACTGCTCAGCCACGCTCTCCATCTCACGGCGGATGGCGGCATAGTCGTCAGTCAGGTCGGCATGGCTGCCCTTCGTATCGCTGATGCACATGACAAAGCCGTGCTTGGCAAGGTCAATGGCAGTCTGACCTACAACAGGCTTTTCGGGATTCTTGAAGTCGATGGTGATGACACCGCCTACCGCACAGGCCGTCTGATCCATCAGTCCGCAGGGCTTGCCGAAGAAAACATTCTCCGCAAACTGGCCGATCTGTGCGATCTTGACCTGACTGAACTTCTCCATATCATTGTTGTTATATTCGCCGCGCAGGATGGCACCGATGCAGACCTCAAACGCTGCAGAGCTGGACAGGCCGGAGCCGCGCAGCACATTGCTGGTGCTGTAGCAGTCAAAGCCGCCCACCTTGCCGCCGGCATCCACAATGCCCTTTGCCACGCCGCGGATCAGAGAGGCGGAGTGCTCGGCCTCCTGCGGCTGCGGGACCAGAACATTGACATCGACATCGTCGATCTTGTCAAAGCCCAGAGACTTAACGCGGATGATGTTCTCCTCATTGGGGGAAACGACCGCAACCATATCCAGATTGACGGAGCCGGCCAGCACTACGCCGTTGTTATGGTCGGTGTGGTTGCCGCCGATCTCGGTGCGGCCGGGGGCAGCGTAAAGACGGACCGTGCGGGAGGTGCCGTACTTCTTTTCAAATTCATCGATCAGGTCGGTATAGCGCTTGCGCTGCTCCTGCACGGCGGATGCACCGTACAGCTTGGTAAAGGCGGCGTCATATTCGCCCTGTGCGATCTGCTGTTTAAGTTCAATGGTATTTGCCATGATTCCACTCACCTTTCCTGTCGGGCGGCTCTTTTCGTAGATATGCACAAAATGAGCCTTTCTTTTTTAGGCAGACAGCCAAACGAACAGCTCTCTGTCGATTTCTTGTTTTCAGTATAGCAAATCCTGCAAAAAAAGCAAACATAATTTCAGGCTCTTTTATGGACTTTTGATGAATAGCTTGCTATAATAGAAATATCACAGAAGTGAGGTGCAGCCATGACCATCAATGAGATGAAGCAATCCTACAAGCAGAGCTACACAGATAATGTCGAGCTCTCAATTTTTAACTGCGGACGTGAGCAGTGCCAGCCGGGCCACACCTGGGGCCCCGGCGTGCGCGACCACTACCTGATCCATCTGGTCGTAGCGGGCAAGGGTGTCTATCAGGTCAACGGTGCATCGCACACCCTGCAGGAGGGTGATCTGTTCCTCGCCAAGCCGAACCAGCTCATCACCTACGCCGCCGATGAGACCGACCCGTGGGAGTATTACTGGGTCGGCTTCAACGGCGCGTGCGCCAATAAGCTTGTGCAGCAGACACCGTTTTCCGAGGCGCACCCTGTACACCACTGCCGGGATCTGCAGACCGCGCGGGAAGCGCTGTACAACATCTATCTTTCCCGCGGGCCGGAGCCTCACTGCGAGGCAATGATGACGGGCTACCTGTACATATTTATGGCGCACCTGATGAAGGAAGCCCGCGAGGCCATGCCCAATGTAGGCTCGTCGAGCAGCCAGTATGTGCTGGCTGCCATCAAGTTCATCCAGTTCAACTACTCGCACGACATCTCGGTGGACGACATTGCCAAGGCGGTCGGCGTCAGCCGCAGCCATCTGTATCGTGTTTTCATGTCGAATGTCGGGCAAAGCCCCATCGACTACCTGACGAACTACCGTGTCAGTGAGGCCTGCAGCCTGCTGAAAAACTCCGGCCTTTCCATTGCTGAGATTGCCGTGTCGGTGGGCTTCTTTGACCAGTTCTACTTCTCCCGCGTGTTCAAAAAGGTCAAGGGCGTGCCGCCGAGCAAGTATCTGTCCGCGCTGGAAAAGGAAACCGCCCTGCAGAACACCAACCCGTAACTTTATTTTTAAGGAGCAGACATGCCTTTTACGAAAAATCAGATCATCACCCTTGAGATCAAATCCATCTCCAATGACGGAAACGGCGTGGCCCACAAGGACGGTCAGGCCGTTTTTGTGCCGCTGACCGCCCCCGGCGACATTGCTGAGGTTCGCATCGTAAAGCCGATGAAAAGCTATGCCTTCGGCCGAGTGGAGCGGCTGCTGGCCCCCGGCCCGGACCGCATCCGGCAGGACTGCCCCGTTGCCGGCCCCTGCGGCGGCTGCGGGCTGCGCCATATCCGCTACGAGGCAGAGTGCGCCGCCAAGACACAGTTTGTGCGGGACGCCTTTGCGCGCATTGGCAAGCTGGATGTCCCCGTGCGGGAGGTGCTGGCTGCCCCTGCTGCCGACCGCTACCGCAACAAGGTGCAGCTGCCGGTCGGCACGGATGAAAATGGGCATATCGTGACCGGTTTCTTTGCCGGACGCAGCCACCGCATTGTTGCCTGTGCCGATTGCCGCCTGCAGCCGGAGTGGATGAACCAACTGGCCGCGCGCGCCTGTGCGCTGCTTGAGGAAAACGGCATCACTGCCTACAATGAGGAAACACACACCGGCCGCGTGCGCCATTTGTACATGCGGCAGGGCTGGCACAGCGGCCAGCGGCTGCTCTGCTTTGTTGTGAACGGCAACGGCCTGCCCAACGAAGCAGAGATTTGTGCTATCTTGCAAAAAGAATTTGATTTAACAACGATTTTAATTAACCGCAACAGTGAGCGCACCAATGTGATTCTGGGCCGCAGGACCCGCACCGTGCTTGGCCCCGGCGTCATTGAGGATACACTTGCCGGCGTCCCGCTGCGCATGGGTGTGCATGAGTTTTATCAGGTGAATACCCCCGCTGCCGAAACATTGTACGCCAAGGCACGGGAGTATGCCGGGCTCAAGGAGACAGATTTTCTGCTTGACCTCTACTGCGGCATGGGCACGATCGGACTTTCGATGCTGCCCGACTGCCGGCGTCTGGTCGGTGTCGAGGTCGTGCCGCAGGCCGTGGACGGTGCCAAACAGACAGCCGCCCGTCTGGGGCTGGATGACGACCGGGCGGATTTCCGCTGTCAGGATGCCGGTGCGGCAGCCGCACAGCTGGCCGCCGAGGGTGCCCGCCCCGATGTGATCGTAGTGGACCCGCCCCGTAAGGGCTGCGACGAGGCCACCCTGACCGCCATTGCCGAGATGGCCCCCCGCACGGTAGTCATGGTCAGCTGCAATGCAGCCACCGCCGCACGCGACACCCGCTGGCTGACCGAGCACGGCTACAAGGCCGTGGAGGTGCAGCCGGTGGACCTTTTCCCCCGGACGCGGCATGTAGAATGTGTTGTCCTGCTATCGAAGGTATAAATAAGTTTCACTGGTGAAAGGGTTTGTCATGACCGGGTATTTTCATGTCTTAACAGCCATTGACATTTTTGTGCTGAGCTTTATGTGTATTCTCACAAAGCTGAGCGAATCATTGAACAAAAAGCAAAAGCGAGGTTTTTTCCTCGCCTTTACGCTTATTGCAGGGATCTCCGTGCTGGAGGTGGTCACCCTTGCCGTCAACGACACGCCGTCAGGGCTGCGCTGGCTGAATATCGTGTCAAACTACTTAGGCTTCGGCCTGTCGCCCGCAGTGTCTCTCTGCCTTGTGTATGTGCTGGACAAAAAGACTGCCCTCCGGCGCGGCTTTAAGGCAGCGGTATGCTGCGAGATCGGCTATCTTATCTTTCTGGCACTGTCCATTCCCTATGGACTTATATTTTCCGTCAGCGCCGACAATGTCTATGCGCGCGGCAGATATTTTTACATTTATGTCATTGTCTACTTTGCGGCAATTTTGTATCTCTCGGCATCAACGATCATTACCGGCCGTGAGTTCCAGAACCGGAGCCGGGCGCTCATCTATCCGCTCATGCTCTTTCTGACGGCGGAGACTGTGATTCAAATTGCACTGCCTGATCTGCATGTGACCTGGCTGTGTGTCACGCTGTTGTCGGTACTGTATTTTACCTACTGCAATGAGATGTGGAACCAGCTTGATGCACTCACAGGGCTTTTAAACCAGAACAGCTATCTGAACCGCACGGCCGAGATGAGCCGCAGCGGCGGGCTGCTGATCGTTTTTGATGTGGACAATTTCAAGCAGGTAAACGACTGCTACGGCCATCTGCAGGGCGATGCCTGCCTTGCCGCGATCGCAGCCTGCCTCAAAAAAGCGTATGCCTGCTGCGGGTACTGCTACCGCATCGGCGGAGATGAGTTTTGCGTACTGCTGAAAAACACCGCTAAGGAGGCCGCCTGCGCAGAGGAATTTTTGCGTCAGCTGGAAAAGAAGCGTCGAGAGCTCACCTTTTTGCCGACCGTTTCCTACGGCTCGGCCCCATTCTCAGGCGAGGATGTGGTTGCCATCAAGGATCAGGCCGACCGTGCCATGTACCACTACAAAAAGGCGCGGAAGGAGCGGGCGGCGGCGATTGTGCCGGAGTAATTTTGACGGTGGATGTAAAAAGGCGGATTGAGCATAAGTATGCAGCCATATAAGTTCTATCGTTAATTTATTTTTCCTAATCCAGCATGGCATATATGCTAACAAGCACGCGAAAGAATCAACTATAAATTCGCGCGAAATTTTCAAAGGGTATTGTGAAAGCTGCTTTTGCAGCAAAGAGTAAAAGACAACTTACTTATGCCCAATCACAATGAAATGATTCCCGAAAACAAAAAGCACTCTGTCTCTGTGCAAACACCTACCAATTTAGACTCAATCTCTAAGATTGTCAAATGGATAGCGATATTGATTGTTGCTATACTGATTGCCCTCTTTGTGTTTGTTCAAACTCTATTTCCCGCTTGTTCACGATTTGCCCATATTTGTGTGTCATACTGAAGTGTAAACGATGCGGCTTTGCTGCGAAAAGGTGGTTTTTGTATAATGAAAGGCTGGTTTCAGCGCTTTATGTCCGGCCGCTATGGGTTCGACCAGTTCAGCGGCTTTCTCTGCATTGCATCCCTCATTCTCATCGTCATCGGTGCGTGGGTCTCCCCTGTGCTGTATTGGCTGGGACTGGCTGCTATCATTTACAGCTATTTCCGCATTTTGAGCCGCAACACCCGCAAGCGCTACGCTGAAAACTTAAAATATCTTTCCTATCAAAGCCGCGCCGCAGCATGGTTCGCCAAACAGCAGGTGCGATTCAAGCAGCGCAAAGAATACCACTATTACCGCTGCCCCCAGTGCGGCCAGCAGCTGCGCGTACCGCGCGGGCGCGGTAAAATCAGCATCACCTGCCCCAAGTGCGGCCACCAGTTCATCAAAAAGAGTTGACGCCGTATGTTTGGATATGTTACGATTTACCGCAAGGGTCTGGCAGATGCCGAGATGGAGCGCTATCAGGGCTATTACTGCGGGCTGTGCCAGGCGCTGGGCCGCCGCTTCGGCCGCACCGGGCAGCTGACGCTGAGCTATGATATGGCGTTCGTCTGCATCCTGCTGACTGCGCTGTACGATGAGCCTACCGCCTTTGCTGCGGGGCGCTGTGCCCCCCATCCCCTTAAAAAGCGCCCCCGCGCCGACAATTCGTTTACCGAATATGCGGCCGACATGACTGCCGCGCTGGCATATTATAATTTTATGGACGACTGGCAGGACGACCACCGCCGCGCCAGTCTGGCACAGGCGCAGCGGCTTGAGCCGTATCTGCCCGCCTTGCGCCAGCGCTGGCCCCGCCAGATGAGCAAAATCACTGCGATGCTCGACCAGCTCAATGTGCTGGAGGGCTCGGGCAGCCACGATCTGGACGCGCTGTGCAACACCTTCGGCGCGCTGCTGGGCGAGGTTTTCGCCTGCAGGGACGATATATGGGCACCGGCGCTGCGCGGCATGGGGCAGGGACTGGGGGCGTTCATCTACCTGATGGACGCCTACGATGACCTGCAAAAGGACGCCCGGCGCGGCCGCTTCAACGCGCTGCAGCAGCTGGCGGATGAGCTGCCGCCCGCCACCTACGAGCAGCGCTGCCATGAGCTGCTGACCCAGCAGATGGGCCGCTGCGCACAGCATTTTGAGATGCTGCCGATTCTGAAGGACACCCCGGAGGGGAAGCTATTGTACAACACGATTTATTCCGGCGTATGGAGCAAGTACGCGCTGGTACGCAAGCACAGGGAGGCACAACGCCATGACTGATCCATACAGCGTATTGGGCATCACCCCCGGTGCCGATGACGAAACAATTAAAAAAGCCTACCGCCAGAAGTGCAAGCAGTACCACCCCGACCTGCACCCCGATGACCCGGCGGCAGAGGAGCATTTCAAGGAGGTTCAGGCCGCCTACAGCGAGATCATGCGCATCAAGCAGGGCGGCGGCACCGCCTACCGGCAGGGTGGGCAGACCTACGGCCAGAGCAGCGGCTACAGCCAGCAGTATCAAGACCCCTTTGCGGGCGGCGGCTTCGGGTTCGGGCCATTCGGCTTCGGCTATTACAGCACCGGCAGCTCGGCCGGGCGGCAGAGCTATGGCAGCGCCGCCGGTGACCCTGAACTGCGGGCGGCGGCAAATTATATCCGCAGCGGCTTTTATGAGGAGGCTCTCAACACGCTGAACGGCATCTCTGCTGCGGGCCGCACCGCCCAGTGGCACTACTACGCAGCCCTTGCCAATCAGGGGTTGGGTAACAACATCCGCGCGCAGGAGGAGGCCCGCACGGCGGTTTCGATGGAGCCGAACAACTACGCCTACCAGAATCTGCTGGACCAGCTGCAAAGTCCGGGCCGCAGCTACACAAGCTACCAGCAGCCGTACGCCCAGCCCAGCGGCCGTCCCGGACAGTTTTGCCTGTCGTTCTGGATGTACCTGCTGGTTTGCAACATCCTGAGTTGGTGCTGCTGCGGCGGACGCGGCGGGTTCTTTATCTGCTGATTCCATGAATAAAAAACGCTGTGACCTTTTGGGAAGGGTCACAGCGTTTTTTATTGCCCGGCAGGAGCCGCACATGTGTGGCCCCCGCCATTTTTGTTTACAGCATCCTGTCAAGCAGCGGCAGCAGAATTTCTATGTTTTGGCAAAACTGCGGGTAAAATTCATCGCCGAGTGAATACTCATAGTAGAGCGCACGCTCAATGCGTCTGGCAGCAGCCGCAAAGCGGGGATTTTCCTGCCCGCCCGCCGCCTGCAGCCGTTGGGAAAGCCGGGTACACACAACAGCCCACCGCGCGTCTATGCCCGCCCGCTCGGTAACAGCGGCATCGTTCAGATAATCCCGAAGGGTGCGCGCCTCCCCCGTCCGTGCGCCGCACAGCGGGGTCTGGACATAATACTCGACTGCTGCAGTTTCGGTGTCGATGCTCTGCCCCAGCGGATAGAGGGCGCAGGCCAGTGGGCGGGCTGCATGGATGGCGCAGGCGCTCCCCTCAAAAAAGCGGCAGTTTCCGGTTTTGGGGTCGGGCGTCAGGCGCAGGGCCGGCAGGCAGCTTTCGGGCGCAATATAGCTTTTGCAGAACGCCGCCGCCACAATGCGCGGCGAGAGCCGCAGCCGCCGCGCAATACGGTACAGATCAAAGCCGGACAGCACCAGATCACGCCTTTGGCGGCAGCAGTCACCGCAGCCCGCACAGGCAAAATCGAACGGTTCCCCCGCGGACAGGCGCGGGCAGGCGTCCCAGCATTCGCCGCAGCGGCCGGGTTCTACCGCCCTCACAGGTGGAAATCCAGCGTGTCGGCCAGCCAATCGGTACACAGGGGCACCCATGCGCTGTTGTGGCGGTTAGGGGTGTTGACCTCCTGCGTGCAGGTGCTGGTGCCGTGGCCGTCATGTGCGAAAAGGTGCAGCTCAAACGGTACCTTATGGGCAGTCAAAGCCGTGGCCAGCAGCATGGAATTCTGCACCGGCACCGCGGCATCCTCCACAGTGTGCCAGATGTAGAAGGGCGGCAGTCCGTCACTGACCTGATTTTCGAGACTCATCGTCCCGCGCAGGGCGGCATCATCACCGCAGAGGTTGCAGATCGAGCCGTCATGCCGGAATTCGCCGCTGGTGATGACCGGGTAGCCCAGCACCACGGCATCGGGCAGGGCCTCTTTTCCGCAGATGCCGAGTGCCTGCTGAACCGGCTCAGCGTCCCACAGGATTGCCGTGGACGCCGCAAGATGGCCGCCTGCCGAGAAGCCGCAGACCGCGACCTTGGCCGGGTCGATATGGAGCTGCACTGCGTTCTTGCGGATATGCAGGATAGCACCGGCCGCATCGATCAACGGCTGCCAGCGCAGCGCAGGCTGGCTCTCCTGCCCACGGCAGGTATAATAAAGGATAAAGACATTGTAGCCTGCCTGCAGAAACTGCATAGCGACCGGGTCAGCCTCCCGCGAACTGCAGTAGGCATAGCCGCCGCCCGGCAGGATCAGCATGGCAGGGCGGGTGTTGAAAGCGGGCATTTCGGTGGTTTCCTCCCGCAGGTAGCCGACAAGCGATGCGCCGCCGGGAAGGGTGTGGGTGTAGCATTGCATGGTGATTCCTCGATTCAATGATTCGTTGATTTGTTTTTGTAGGGGCACATTCAATCTCTCGGGTGCGCCGCGATGTACTCCGCCATAATGTCAGCGGCTACGCGGCAAAGCTCCGGGCAGGGGCGCTTTTTGTAGTATTCCGGGGTGCGGGGGCTGGCAACCGGGCTGCCCTCGGCCTGCTTCAGACCCAGCAGTTCCCGGCAGATCAGGGTATTCGGGCCGCCGTTGCGGGCCTTGTACTCATCCGCCAACGCCTGCACATCGGTGTAAAGGGCTGTCTTTTTTGCCGGGTCATCGCTGCCGTAAAGCGCCCCCAGCACCAGCGTAATGCCGGAAAAGGCACCGCAGACCTCCCGCATACGGCCGAAACCGCCGCCGAAGCCTGCCGAAATCTGCAGGGCCTGCTTTTCGTTCATGCCCATCTCCTCCGCAAAGGCAACCGCCACCGATTGGCAGCAGTTATAGCCTTTAAAAAATGCCGCATAGGCGCGGTCACCATAGATGCTCATAGTGGTATTCTCCTCTGGTAAGGATCGTTGCAGAGGCCGATGCGAGCATCCGCCTCTGTACTTATTATCTTATATTGTAAGCATACCTCAAAATCCGATGCTTGAAAAGACCTGAATTTAAATTTTTTGTTAAAATAGCCCACAAGGGTTGCACTTTATAAAAAAGAGTGCTAAACTAGCTTTAGCAGTTGAAATAAACGAGTGCTAATTTCATTTGTATAAGTGAGGTTTTCTACTATGGCTATGCATCAATTCAAGGCCGAGAGCAAAAAGCTGCTTGACCTGATGATCAATTCTATCTATACAAACCGCGAGATCTTCCTGCGTGAGCTGATCTCCAACGCGTCGGACGCCTGCGACAAGCGCTATTTCAAGAGCCTGACCGATACCACCATCGGCATCACGAAGGACGATTTGAAGATCCATGTCCAGCCGGACAAGGACAGCCGCACGCTGACCATCAGCGATAACGGCATCGGCATGACGAAGGAGGATCTGGAAAAGAACCTCGGCACGATTGCCAAGAGCGGCTCGCTCGATTTCAAGACCGAAAACCAGAGCGATAACATCGACATCATCGGCCAGTTCGGTGTCGGCTTCTACTCTGCCTTTATGGTAGCGAAGAAGGTCACCGTCATCTCCCGCGCGCAGGGCGCTGACACGGCCTGGAAGTGGGAGTCCACCGGTGTGGAGGGCTACACCCTGACTGAGGCTGACAAGGACGATGTGGGCACCGAGATCATTCTGGTGCTGAAGGATGATACCGATACCGACAACTACAGCGAGTATCTTGAGGAATACACACTGGCAAACCTTGTCAAGAAGTACAGCGACTACATCCGCTTCCCCATCACGATGTTCCGCGAGAAATCCCGCCAGAAGCCGAAGCCGGAGGACGCCGGTGACGACTACAAGCCCGAGTATGAGACCTACACCGAGCTGGAGACGCTGAACAGCATGGTGCCCATCTGGAAGCGCCCCAAGAGTGAGGTCAAGGACGAGGACTACAACGAGTTCTACAAGTCCAAGTTCATGGACTATACCGACCCGCTGCGGGTCATCACCAGCCGGACCGAGGGCACTGCCACCTACACGGCGCTGCTCTTTATCCCCGGCTCCACTCCCTACGACTACTACACCAAGGAGTACGAGAAGGGTCTGGCCCTGTATGCCTCCGGCGTTATGATCATGGAGAAGTGCGGCGATCTGCTGCCTGACTATTTCAGCTTCGTCAAGGGCGTTGTGGACAGCGAGGATCTGAGCCTGAACATCAGCCGTGAAACACTGCAGAAGGATAACCAGCTCAAGCTGATGCGCAACTCTCTGGAAAAGAAGATCAAGAACGAGCTGCACGCGATGCTCGTCAACGACCGTGAGAAGTACGAGACCTTCTGGAAGAGCTTTGGCCGCCAGATCAAATTCGGCATCTACGGTGACTACGGCATGCACAAGGATCTGCTGGGTGATTTGCTGATGTTCTACTCCGCCAAGGAGAAGAAACTCGTCACGCTGGATGAGTACATCGAGAAGATGCCCGAGGAGCAGAAGTTCATCTACTTTGCCGCCGGTGACGACACCGACCGCCTGAGCAAGCTGCCCAACGCCCAGCTTGTGCTGAGCAAGGGCTATGATTTGCTGCTCTGCACCGAGGATGTGGATGAGTTCTGCCTGCAGGTCATGCATGAGTACAAGGAAAAGACCTTCCAGAACATCAATGCCGGTGACTTGGGCCTTGAGACGGAGGACGAGAAGAAGGCAGCCGAGGCCGCCGAGACCGAGAACAAGGATCTGTTTGAGGAGATCAAGAAGGATCTGAACGGCAAAGTCAAGGAGGTCAAGGTCAATCCCACCCTGCAGGAGCATCCCGTTACGCTGACCGCTGAGGGCGGTATCTCGATGGAGATGGAGAAGGTCCTGCGCCGTATGCCGAACGCCGAGGGCGTTGAGAGCACGAAGGTGCTGGAGCTGAACCCCAATCACACCGTCTTTGCCGCACTGAAGGCCGCCCACACCGCCGGTGACGCCGACAAGGTCGCCAAATACGCTGAGCTGCTCTACGATCAGGCGCTGCTGATTGCAGGTCTGCCCATCGAGGACCCTGTTGCGTATGCACAGCTGGTCTGCGGATTGATGCAGTAAGATTTTGATACAATAACACAGCCGCCCGCCTAGGTATGATGATACCTGAGCGGGCGGCTGTGTTTTTGACAGAGTTGCAGGGGCCGGGCATGCCCGGCCCGCCAGCTTCTGGCCGATTGATGTCTGTTGGGAACTTTGTAGGGGAGGCATTTATGCCTCCCGGGGCGCATGCGGCACCTGCAAGGTTCACGGGAGGGATGAATCCCTCCCCTACGCAGAAATAACTTTAATTATCTGCCTTTTCCAGCTGTTTTAATGTTCTTCCATCCTGTGTTTTCCATTCAACATAGCCGCTTGTGCTGGCTGCACACACAAAGCTGGATGCACCGGAAGGTGTATTGAACAGCACATCCTCCTGCAAAACGCCATTTTCATCAATGGCATTTTTATATTGCTCTCGCTTTTTCAAAACAAATTCCGGACAGCTTTTGGTTGGCTTCATTGAGAGTACACTCCCCTTCTTCACCACAAAGCCATCACTTGTACGAATGGCTGTTGCTTGAACGCCGTTTTTCACGCAGAGCAGCATTGGTTCTTCCGTCCCCACTGTATCCGCGCTTGTCGGCTCCACCAGCGGTACAAACACCTTGTGACCCAAAATACCTACGACAATTTTGGCATAGTCTATGAAGTCCTCCAGTTCACTTTGCTTTTCCTCGGAAGGGTTTCCCTGCGCAGGGTCAACGCCATTTTTCACATCGTAGCGCTTAGCCTCCATCGCCAGCTGGTAGAAGCGATGCTCAAGGTAGCTGATCTCCGTTGGGCCAAGGGAATCATTGGAGGTCGTGATGGCGATAGCCTCTGTCCAGTAGTCTTTTTCTGGGTTGCTGTTGTGCTCCTGCAGCCGGTTCAAAATGCCATCCCCGTTCTTTCGGACGCTGGCCTGCCCTATGTAGACAACGGCTTTGTCGTGTTCCTCGTCCTTACCAAAAAGGAAGTACACACCTGTCTGCTTCAGTTCCTTTCGATCTTTGCACAGGTCCAATGCCGTACGGGGGATCTTAAAAGCAAGTCCCGTCCAGTTTGCCAGTGTACACTTCACGCGGCCATTGACACTTCCATCCATCAGATATAAATTCAGACTTTTTCCTCGCGGCATAGCAGTTTTCTCCAATCTGTGATTTGATTCTAGTATAGAAGAATTTCTCTGCAAAAGCAACAAGGATTTTTGTTTTGCGTGACCGTGCGTGGCCACGGGCGCATATAGAATACGCCCCTACGGTGTATACCGTAAACGGGTGTTCAAGGGGTGCTTGCGGGCCGGGCATGCCCGGCCCCTACAGCTCTATAAGGCATAAAAAATGCGTCCCAGCGGAGTTGTTATCCGCAGGGGCGCCTTTTACATTTCTATGCTCTTTTACACAAACGGATTATAAAACCGGCCGAATTTGATTGTTACAGTCAGACTGATGAGCAGCAGCGCAGCACCAAAGCCCAGCGCGATAAAGTCGCGGCGAGCGAAGGGTCGGCGGGTGTACCAAGTGCGCTTGTCGCTCTTACCGAAGCCGCGCAGCTCCATCGCGTTGGAGATCGTGTCGATGCGGTTCAGGCTCGTCAAAATCAGCGGCAGCAGGATGCTGACAGCGTTTTTCAGCCGTTTGAAAAACGGCTCACTGCGGCCCAGCTCTACACCGCGCGCCTGCTGCGCCTGACTGATGCTGTGATAATCGCGCTGGATATCCGGGATGTAGCGCAGCGCGATTGCCACTGAATAACCGACCTTGTAGGAGACGCCGATGCTGTTCAGGCTGGCGGCGAACTCACTGGGGTTGGTGGCGGAGATAAACAAGATGGCAACGGGAAGTGCCACAAAGTATTTGAGCGAGATATTGAACATGTAAAACAGCTGCTCTGCGGTCAGGTCATACCGCCAGAAAAGATGGCACAGCACCGTGCGGGTGCCGTAGAGGGTCGTGCCCTGATTCGGATCAAACAGGAAGATAAACAGATCGTTCAGCGCCAGAAACACCAGCATGAACACCAACATGAAGCGGACCTCGCGCAGCTTGATGTTGCTTAGCTTGAACGCCGCAAAGCTGACCGCCATCAGCCCAAGCAGCACCCATGTGTTGTAGGTGATCATGCTGGCAAAGGTAAACAGCAGAAAGAAGGCCAGCTTTGTCGTGCCGGTCAGCTCATGCACCACGCTTTTGCGCGGCAGATAGTTTAAAACGGTATTAGCAGCCATCCGCACGCACCTCCCTGTCCGCTGCGATAAAGCGTTCCACAAAATCCTCCGCCGGGGCAATGCCGCAGCGGTTGGCCAGCGTGTAAAGGCTGGTCTCCTTCAGCGCCGCCTGCTCGATGAGCATCGGGTCGCAGAGGATAGCCGCTGCAGACCTGTCAGCAATCAGCCGCCCATCGCAGAAGGCCAGCGCACGGGGCGTGTATTCCAGCATCAGGTGCATGTCGTGGGTAATCATCACAACGGTCACGCCCTTTGCGTTCAGCCCGCGCAGAAACTCCATAATATCGGTATAATGGCGGAAATCCTGTCCCGCTGTCGGTTCATCCAGAATGATAAGCTCCGGGTCCTGCACCAGTACGCTCGCAATCGTGACACGCTTCTTTTGACCAAAGCTCAAAGCGGAGATCGGCCAGTTGCGGAACGGGTACAGACCGCAGACCCTGAGTGTTTCCTCGACCCGGGCGCGGATCTCGTCCTCCGACAGACCCATGCCCTGCAGGCCCATGGCGACCTCGTCAAAGATCATTGTCTTGGAGATCATCTGGTTGGGGTTCTGCATGACATAGCCGATGTGCCGGGCACGGCGGCGGATGTTTTCGTCTTTGAGATTCTTACCGTCAAACCATATTTCTCCGCAGTCGGGCGTCTCAAAGCCGCAGATCAGCTTGGAGAGGGTGGATTTGCCCGCACCGTTGCGGCCAACGATGCTGACCATCTCCCCCCTGCCGATCGTAAAGCTGACATCGGACAGGGTATGCTGGTCCTTGCTGTAGCCAAAGCTGAGGTTTTTGACCTCAAGCAGCGGGGCGGGGGTCGGCTTCGGCGCAGGCAGCGGCTCCGCCTTGAACCATGTTTGCAGCCGCGCCGTATCGGCATCATCCAGCGCGACCGAGTCGATATGCGCAGGGTGCTTGTCCGGCGTGATGTCAATACCGGCATACCGCATGGCCGTCAAGTAGAGCGGCTCACGGATGCCGTTTTCCGCCAGCAGAGAGCCGGAAAGCAGCTCATCCGGGTGCAGGTCGGCCAAGATCCGGCCGTCATTGACCAGCACGATGCGGTCCACGCTGCGCCAAAGCACATCCTCCAGACGATGCTCAATGATCAGGACCGTGGTGTCGGTTTTCTTCTGGATCGTGTCGATCAGCTCAATGGCCTGCTTGCCGGTGGCCGGGTCCAGATTGGCGAGCGGTTCATCAAACAGCAGCACCTTGACCTGATCGACCATAACGCCCGCCAGACTGACGCGCTGCTTCTGCCCGCCGGAAAGCTCGTGCGGTGCATAGTCGAGGTGGTTTTCGATTCCGACCAGCTCTGCGGCCCGGCGAGTGATCTCGTGCATTTCGTCCTGCGGGGTGCAGCTGTTTTCCAGCGCAAAGGCGATGTCCTCCCCCACGGTCAGCCCTATGAACTGGCCGTCCGGGTCCTGCAGCACGGTGCCTACATGCCCGGCCAGCTCAAAGATACTGCTGTGGGGCGCGTCAACGCCGTCCACAATCAGACTGCCCTTGCATTCGCCGGGGTTGGAGAAGGGATTCAGACCGTTGATGCAGGCCGCCAGTGTGCTTTTGCCGCTGCCGGACGGACCTGCAATCAGCACGCGCTCGCCCGGGTAGATGTCCAGATCAATGTCGTGCAGGGTTGGCTGCTTCTGCGCACGGTACTGGAAGGAAAAATTACGGAAGGATATGATCGGGGTTTTGGTTTCAGCCATACGGCACCTCGCAGGGTGATGTCACAAGCAAAAAGCCTTCCCGCATTCGTGGGAAGGCATACGGGTTTTGTCGAGGTTACTCTTTGTCCAGAGAGCCCTTCTTGGCGATGGTCTTGGTGTAGGCCAGAATCAGCAGGCCGCCGACCACAACAGCCGTGATGATGTTGGACAAAGCGGCAAAGGCGCCCTGTGCAAAGACCTTCTTGACAGGCTCGGCATAGATCAGGATATCCAGCACGGGGGCAACCACGATCCAGGCAACGGCATGCGCAATAAGGTTTGCAACGGCAAACATGGCAAACTTGGCCTTGTTGAAGTTGCCCTCCTGCACATTCAGCTTCTTGGCAAACAGGCCAACAACAACGCCCGTGAAGGCAGAGGCGATGACCCAGCTCCACCACGGAATGCCACCCCAGGACAGGTCAATCAGGGCATGGCCGATGAAGCCGATCAGAGCGCCGGCTACAGGACCGTACATGGCCGCCAGCAGGCCCAGAACGGCGTACTGCAGGCTGATGTTGGTGTTGGGCACCGGGCTGGGAATCGCCACAAAACGGCCCAGAACAAAGAAGAGAGCTGCGCCGATGCCAACTGCAACGAAGGTTTTGATGTTGTTATTGTTTTTCATGATTCCGCACTCCTTTTATAAAATACCGCAATCGTTCTGCTGCCACAGGCAGCGAACATTTTAGGGCAATACCGCATAATTCCAACCGCTGACATGGCGCTTGCATACGCCCGCAACACTGATACTGTACGGCAACGGTTAAAGTATACCGTTGTGTACATGCAGGTGTCAATGGGCAAAATGCAGGGTATGCCCTATTTTTCGCGTTTCGGGTACAAAAAAACCACCCCGAAGGGTGGTCTTATCTGGAGCGGCCGACGAGGCTCGAACTCGCTACCTCCACCTTGGCAAGGTGGCGCTCTACCAGATGAGCTACGGCCGCATAAAAATGGTGCCTCCGATCGGAATCGAACCAATGACACGGGGATTTTCAGTCCCCTGCTCTACCGACTGAGCTACAGAGGCGGACAACGCATTAGATTATACCGGATACCGCCGCGATTGTCAAGCGTTTTTGACAAGTTTTTTCTGTAATTTCTGTAATAAAATGCCCTGCAAAAATGCGCTGGAAAAGCTGCAGAAAATATGCTATAATTTTTCAAAATACTGTCCGTTCCGCAGTACGACCCGCGCCGGCGGGCGGAGCTGTGCGCTGCGGCAGAAAAATCAACCTTGGAAGGAGCGACCCATGAACGAACCCAGACGACGCCTGACCAACCGCGCCCTGCACGGCAGAGAGGAATGGATCAAGCGCATTTTCCGTGATCAGATCGCCGAGGCCGCCGGCATATTGGAGGTCGTGCTGTCGGGCATTGTGCTGATCGCCCTGCTGATGAGCATTGTACCGCTGCTCAGGCTCATGCCGGGGCTTTTGACCGATGCCGACAGTATGGAGGTGCATACCTTCCTTGAACGTGCGCTGGATATTGTCATCGGCATAGAGTTTATCAAGATGCTTGCCAAGCACAGCCCCGGCAGCGTGCTGGAGGTGCTGCTCTACGCCATTGCCCGCCACATGATCGTCGGCCATGAGGATGCCGTTCAGAACCTCGTCAGTGTGGGGGCCATTGCGCTGATCTTCGTTATCCGCAAGTATTTCTTTGTGCCGTCCTTCGGCCATAAGATGCCGGGCGGCGGTACAGCCCCCGATATGGAACAGCAGGAGAAACAGCAGGCAGAGCATACCGGCGAGGCATAAGGCTGAACGCTCCCCCGCCATATCCTGACCGTGCAAAGCAATACCCCCTTCGGGCAGCTGCGGAAGCGATGGCAACATTGCTTCTGCAGACCCGGAGGGGGTGTTTTGTATGGCTTGTGCAGACGATCAGAACAGGCCGGTGATCTTGCCGTGGACATCCACATCAATGTCCATCGCAGCAGGGTGCTTGGGCAGGCCGGGCATCGTCATGATGCTGCCGCAGATCACGACCACGAATCCGGCACCGGCAGAGAGCCGAACCTCACGCACATTCAGCGTAAAGCCTTCGGGCGCACCGGTCAGCTTGGCATTGTCACTGAAGGAATACTGCGTTTTGGCGATGCAGACCGGCAGATCGCCGTAGCCCTGCGCCGTCAACTCGTCCAGCGTCTTTTTCGCGGCGGCAGTGTAGCTTACCCCGCCCGCGCGGTAGATCTTTTTGGCAACCGCTTCGATCTTATCGGTCAGCGGTGCATCCAACTCATACGTATAATGGACGCGCGCGCTGTCATCAAGAATAGACAGCACGGTCTCGGCCAGCGCCTTGCCGCCCTCGCCACCCTTGGCAAAGACCTCGCTCAGTGCGCAGGGCACACCGGCCTTTTTGCAGACATCGTAAATGATGTCCATTTCCTCGTCTGTATCAGTGGGGAATGCGTTGATTGCCACACAGACCGGCAGACCAAAGCCCTGCAGATTCTCGATATGGCGGGCCAGATTGACAGCGCCCGCGCGCACAGCCTCGGCATTGGGCTTGCCCAGATCGGGCTTGGCCACGCCGCCGTGGGATTTCAGCGCACGGACGGTAGCCACCAGCACAACGGCAGCGGGGTTCAGGCCGGCATAGCGGCACTTGATGTCCAAAAATTTCTCAGCACCAAGATCAGCGCCGAAGCCTGCCTCGGTGACTACATAGTCAGCCAGCTTCAGGCTCAACTTGGTGGCAATGGCGCTGTTGCAGCCGTGCGCAATGTTGGCGAACGGGCCGCCGTGGATGATGGCCGGGTTGTGCTCCAGCGTCTGGACCAGGTTCGGATCGAGAGCGTCCTTCAGCAGGGCGGTCATGGCACCGGCAGCGCCGATCTGACCGGCTGTGACAGGCTGGCCGTCGTAGGTATAGGCGCAGACGATGCGGGACAGCCGCGCCTTGAGGTCCTCAAGGTCGGTGGCAAGGCAGAACACCGCCATGACCTCGCTGGCGACCGTGATGTCAAAGCCGTCCTCACGCGGGGTGCCGTTGACCTTGCCGCCCAGACCGTCCACAAGGAAACGGAGCTGACGGTCGTTCATGTCCATGCAGCGCTTCCATGTGATGCGGCGGGGGTCGATGTTCAACGGGTTGCCCTGCTGGATCGAGTTGTCGATCATGGCGGCCAACAGGTTGTTGGCGGTGCCGATGGCGTGGATGTCACCGGTGAAATGCAGGTTGATGTCCTCCATGGGCACGACCTGTGCATAGCCGCCGCCGGCCGCGCCGCCCTTAATGCCGAACACAGGTCCCAGAGAGGGCTCACGCAGGCAGAGCATCGTCTTTTTGCCAAGGGCATTCATGGCATCGGCCAGACCCACGCTGGTCGTGGTCTTGCCCTCACCGGCGGGCGTGGGGCTGATGGCGGTGACGAGAATCAGCTTGCCCTCGGGCTTGTCGCTTTTGGCCAGCTTATGGTTGAGCTTGGCCTTATAATGGCCGTAAGGGATGATGTCCTCGCCCTGCAGGCCCAGCTTGCCCGCGATCTCCGTGATGGGCTTCATTTCGGCGGCCTGTGCAATTTCGATGTCGCTCAGCATAACGATACCTCCATATTAAACAAAAATGGGCTGCACACACCATACACCAGTGTATGCAGCCCAGACGGTCGGCTTAAAAAGCAAGCTGTTATGCCGCGTCCCCCGTGGTAAACCCCACGCTATTCCGTCGGTCGGCGGCCTTGCATAGTGTTACTGTACCACACTACCAACAGGTTTGTCAAGGGCGACTTTCTTTATTGCAACGGCAGCGTGACAGCACGGCTTTCGTCCGCATGGTATCCGCCGCTGAACACATACCGGAACTCGCTGATTTTTGCTACCTGCGCGGGGTCTGCGGTGTAGTAGTCGATGCGGCAGCTGATGATGCCGGTGGTCGGGTCCACCGTGCTGCTGCGCATAGCATAGGAATTGGTGTTCGTGTCGATATATTCCTCGTCCTGCGGCGTCAGCTCACAGCTCTGCGCATAGCCGTAGGGTACCATCTGCCACGTCAGTGCCCGCCCCTGCACGGCAAAGTTCTGCAGGGTGTAGCCGCCCGCATCGCTGGTTGCAATTTTAACGCCCTGCTGCATTTCGTCCACGGTCACGGTGCGCTCCTCGTATTCGTACACACCGCTGTGGTACACGGGGGTAAAGGTGATGCTTTGGGCATTTTCGGCCGGCACGGTATAGGCAACAGCACCGCCGGATACGCCGTCGGGGGAGCTGGGCAGCAGTTCCCGCCCCGTATCGTCGGTCAGGATCATTCCGCCGTTGAAGATCACAGGGTTGTCCGCATCCTCACCACGCAGCTTCTTTTCCTCATCCTCGCTTACCACACCAAAGGGGTGCGTTTCGGCAAATTTTTCATCCGCCTCGGAATGCACCGCAAGGCTGCCGCTGCCGGTGCCGAAACACAGGCTGTCCAGCGTGATGGGGTTATCGCCCAGCAGGGCATCGGTAATGCCGAAATCCAACACCGTCGGCGCAACGCGGCGCGCCCCGGCACGCACCTGCTCGCCGTTCAGCTCCATTGTGTAGCTAAGTCCCGGTTCGCCCGCAGCAGCGTGGGAATCGAGCAGGCGCAGCATAACGGTATCGCCCTGCGGTTCCTCCGGCAGCTGGTAGTGCAGCCACAGCCGGAAGGTATCGTCACCCTGCCGGTAGAAATCACTTTGCATCGTGTAGATTTCCTCGCCGCCGTTGATTTGCGCTGCCATCCATGGCGTATTGCTGCTGAGCTGTTCCCATTCGGGGTAGATGCTGTCGGCGTCCAGAAATTTCGACATCACATTCTCACCGCTTACGGTAAAGAAGCAATCCAGCGTGGCGGCGTCCATAGACACGGTGTCCAGCGTGTAGTTGACGCCGTCCAGCGTCTGCGTCTGGCCGATTTCGGTATTGTGGCCTTCCGTATCGGTCTGCTGCCCGCCGTACTCGCCGCGCGGGGCGTCCAGCACATTCTGCACCTGTGCCTGCGATTTGGCATCGGTGAAAAAAACGATTTTTCCGCCGGCCAGTTCCTTGATATACGGTGCTGCGGCAATGCCTGCCGAAAGCACACAGGTTGCTGCCGCGGCAGCGGCCACGCACACGGGTACACGGCGGTGCTTTTTCAGCTTGGGCGGCGTGTAGCTGCCCGCCTTCTCTATTTTTTTCAGCGCCATGTCATAGATGCGCTTTTCTTCCTGCTTGCTCAGCGGCATGGTTTTTGTGGGATACTGTTCCAACAGGGAATCAGCGTTTTCTGTATAGTTACGCATAAGCTGCAACCCCCTCTTAATAAGTATTGCGCAGCGCGGCAAACTGTTTGCGCAGCTTTTCGCGCCCGCGGGAAAGTCGGACATTGACGGTATGTTCCTGCATGTTCAGCCTGCGGCCGATTTCGCGGCAGGACTCCCTGTAATAATAGCGGCGGAAAAATATCTCCCTGTCCGGTTCCGGCAGTTCGGTCAGCAGTTGGGCAATCAGTTCCTCCGCCTCGGTGGAGCGGCGCTCGGTCATCCAGTCCTGCGCCAGTTCGTCGTTCAGCTCACATTCCTGTTGTCGGGGCCGCAGCGCCCGCCAACGGTCGATGGCTGCATTGCGCGCCGTCACGCACAGCCAGGCGCGCAGCAGACGGTTTTGCTGCTTAAATTCGGCTGCGTGTTTCCATGCTGCCACCAGAACGTCGGCGGCGCACTCCTCGGCATCCTGCGGGTTGTTGGGCAGAATACGGCAAATGACGGTATGGATCAGCCCGCCGTACTGTGTCAGCAACAACTGCAGCCCCGTTTCGGGTTCTGCCAGCAGGGCATCTATGATTCTGTTATCCTCCATGGCGTTGTGATTCTTCCTTTCTGATTCAAGGCCTTGTACCCACTAAACGGCCGCACGGCAGGAAATGTCACAATAGCCGCGCAAAAAAACTACAACCACCCGCAAAAACGGGTGGTTGCACAATTTTCATTTGTTTTGCAATGCTGGTATCAAACCTTGCCTTTCCCGCAGCCCCACTTTTTGAAATACCGCCCCATGCTGACAAGCTGCATCTTGAACTTGCCTGCATCGCGCATCGGGGCGCGGTGCCATGCGTGGATGGCGGAAAACTGCGGGGCCAGCCAGACGGTGCCCTTCTGCAGTACCTTCTGGGTCAGGTCGGCGTCCTCCACATACATGAAATACGCGGGGTCAAAGCCGCCGATCTCCTTAAAAACATCGGTGCGCACCGCCATAAAACTGCCGGTGCAGAATTCGATGCGGCGCGGCGCGCTCAGGTCCTCGTCCTGCATTGTGTAGTGGTCATCGGCCTTGGCAAAGCAGCCGCCAAAGCGTGGGGCCAGCTGGCGCGCCAGCAGCAGCCAGGGGGTGGGCTTGCGGCGGGGCAGGTGCTGCAGCCGTCCGTCCGGATAGCGCAGCTGCGGCGTGGCCATGGCAGCGCCCTTCCGGGCCAGCAGCCAGTCGGCCATCGGCTCAAGCACATCCCCGGTCAAAAGAATGTCCGGATTCAGGATGAAATGCACCGCACTGTCCAGACGCGGGATGACCGCGTTGTGACCCTTGCCGAAGCCGAGATTCTGCGCCAGCGGCAGAACGGTAACGCGAGCATCACCAAAGTCGGTCTCAGCCAGCCGTTGGCCGCAGCCGTCAGGGCTGCCGTTATCGACAACATACAGGGCAAAATCAGGGGCGGGGGTATGCTGCAGAATGCTGCGCACCGCGGCGCATACCTCCTCATAATCGCAGTACGCCACAATACAGGCGCTGATTTTCGGCATAATTATTTCTCCAATGCTTCCAGATGGGTCAGGTCATACGGCGTATCCTGATACACATAGTAGTTGAGCCAGTTTGTGTAGAGCAGGTAGCCGTGGGCGCGCCAGCGGAACAGCGGGTCGCGGTCCGGGTCATCCTCGGGATAGTAGTTGCAGGGAATGTTGATGGGCTTGCCGGCCTTCACATCGCGCTTGTATTCCTTGTCCAGCGTGTACTTGTCATACTCTGGGTGGCCGATGACGAAGATCTGCCGGCCGGACTCGGTCGAGAGCAGCATCGGGCCAGCCGTATCGCTCTCCGCCAGAATGCGCAGATCACCGCAGGCATCAATGGCGGCGCGGTCCGGCCCGGCCCAGCGGCTGTGCGGGGCATAGAACACCTCATCAAAGCCGCGCACCAGCGGGTTGGACGGGCGGGTGACGCGATGCTCAAACACGCCGAACATCTTTTTGTCCAGATGCACCTTGGGGATGCCAAAATGGTAGTACAGGCCCGCCAGCGCACCCCAGCAAAGGTGGATCGTTGAGTAGACATTCTCCTTGGTGTAGTCCATGATCCGGCAGAGCTCGTCCCAGTAGTCCACGGCCTCATAGTCCAGATCCTCAATGGGGGCGCCGGTGATGATCATGCCGTCAAAACGCTCGTTCCGGATCTCATCAAAGGTCTTGTAAAAAGCCTTCATATGCTCGGGTGCGGTGTGGGTCGTGCTGTGGGTGGCAGTCTGCAAAAAGGTGACCTGCACCTGCAGCGGGCTGTTTGCCAGCAGGCGGGCCAGCTGGGTCTCTGTCACGATCTTGGTCGGCATCAGGTTGAGGATCAGGATGCGCAGCTGGCGAATATGCTGGCTCATGGCGCGCTCCTGATGCATGACAAAGACATTTTCCTGCTGCAGCTCGTCATAGGCGGGCAGGTTTTTCGGGATGATCAGCGGCATGGGAGAAGACTCCTTACTAACTCAGAATCCGGGTGCGGCGGCGGTGCCGGCCCGTTTGGATGGTACTATTATATAGACTTTTGCGGCAAAAAGCAAGAAAAATGCCCCCGGCAGGTGTCGGGGGCATGGGGCGGTCAAAACCGCTTACTCATATTTGACATTGTCGATGAGGTTCTGCATCACATCGCTCTGCAGCACATTCATCTTGACATAGTTCTCGCCATAGGCGGTCACATACTGGGTGGGGTCGGTCATGCCGTAGTAGCGGCCGAAATCGGCGTTCATCGTTGCGGTGTCGCAGCGGAAGCCCATCTTCTCGGCCACGGCCTGCATGAGCAGGGCCTGCTGGGTGATGGAGCGGATGCTGTCGTGCGCATCCTTGAGGTAGGCGTCCACATTGTCATAGCTGCTGCCCATCATGCCGGAGGCAAGCAGGGCGTCCATGGTGGTGCCGTAGTTCTGCGCGTAGGTGTAGATGCGGTACAGCAGCACATCGCGGTAGTAGTCCAGCGCAATCTGGGGCAGCTCATCGGTGTAGCTGACCTTATCGTGCAGGGCGGAGTAGACCTCGCTGGACTGATTATCATAGAGCATCGTGCTCTTGACAAACGCCTTCAGCTCGTCAATGTTGTTCAGGTTCATCGTGGCGGAGAGATTCTCCTTCACCCAGTCGTCGGTCAGCTCCGGGGTGACGGACTCCTTGATGTAGTGCAGGGTCGTCTCAAAGACAGCCTCCTTGCCGCTCAGGTCCGCGTTGCCGTAGTTTTCGGGGAAGGTGACGGTGACATCAAAGGTCTCGCCGGGGGTGTGGCCGACGATCTGATCCTCAAAGCCGTCGATAAAGGTACCGCTGCCGAGAGTCAGGTCGTAGCCGTTGCCCTGACTGTCTCCGCCGTCAAAGGCAACGCCGTCGATTCGGCCCACATAGTCGATGTTGACGGTATCGCCGTCCGCCGCGGCGCGGTCGGTGACCTGCGTGTCGGTCGCAAAGCTGGCAAGGACATTCGTGTTGATATAGTTGGTGATGTCGTCCTCACTGACCTGACCGAGATCAGCGCTGATCGTAATGTCAGCGTAGTCATCGGGCAGATTTACATAGTCGGCAGCGGTCACGCCCTTGAGGTAGCCGTTCTCATCAAACGCATCGGAAAAGCTGAAGTCAGCCAGATAAGCGTAGGCAGAATCATCGGCGGTCTCGCCGGTGGCGGCGGTGTCGGGGGTTGCAGCCGTCTCAGCGGTGGAGGCAGCTGCCTCGTCCTTGCCCTTGCCGCAGGCGGTCAGGGCAGCGGTCATGCCGACAGCCAGACCAAGGGCCATCAGACGATGGATATGAGTCAGTTTCATGGGTATCTCCTGTTTCTTTATAAAATTGCATACCACAATATTATACACTCTTTTTTGAAAAAGTAAAATGAAAATCTGATGAAAACCCCGCCGACGGAAAACGCTGCCGCGAAATCTTGTACAAAAAGGCTATAGCAATCCCTTGACGGCTATGTTATAATAGAAAACGGCAGCGGATCCCGGGGATTCCGGAAAAGGCTGAAATGCCTATTTACTTACAAAAGAGGTAGAAACGTATGCTTACTTCCATTACCGGCATCAACTGGGGCGACGAGGGCAAGGGCCGCATGGTCGACCTGCTCAGCCAGAACTATGACATTGTTGCGCGCTATCAGGGCGGCGACAATGCCGGCCACACCGTCAAGAACGAGCGCGGCAAATTCGTCCTGAACCTGATTCCCTCCGGCATTCTGCGCCCCGACGTTGTCTGCGTTATGGGCGGCGGCATGGTCATCGACCCCGAGCACCTCGAGAAGGAAATCGCCTCCCTGACCGAGAAGGGTGTTGAGATCAGCCCCAAGAACCTGAAGATCTCCGACCGCGCGACCATCACCATGCCCTTCCATGTCGCACAGGACGGCCTTGAGGAGGAGCGCCTGTCCAAGACCGGCGCTCAGTTCGGCTCCACCAAGCGCGGCATCGCCTACAGCTACGGCGATAAATACATGAAAAAGACCCTGCGCATGGGCGACCTCGTCCACATGGACGCCGGCGTCAAGAAGCGTCTGGAGACGATCGTTGAGTCCAAGAACCTGACGATGGTGAACATCTACGGCCAGAAGCCCGTCAGCGTTGACGAGATGTGGGCATGGTGCGAGAAATATTCCAAGCTGTTTGCCCCCTACATTTGCGATGTGGGCGACTACCTCGACAAGGCCGACCGCGAGGGCAAGAAGATCATGTTCGAGGCCCAGCTCGGCGCACTGCGCGACATCGACTTCGGCATCTACCCCTACACCTCTTCCTCCAACACCGTGTCTGCCTACGCCCCCATCGGCGCCGGCATCCCGGGCCACAAGCTGAACCTTTCCATCGGCATCATGAAGGCTTACTCCTCCTGTGTCGGCGAGGGTCCCTTCACCACTGAGCTGGCTATGACCGAGGCCGAGAAGGACATGCTGCGTGAGCACGGCCACGAGTACGGCGCTGCCACCGGCCGTCCCCGCCGCGTCGGCCCGTTTGACGCTGTGGCAAGCCGCTACGGTGTTCAGTGTCAGGGCTGCGATGAGCTGGCCTTGACCCTGCTCGATGTCCTCGACTATATGGAGCAGGTGCCCATCGTCACTGCCTACAAGCTGACCGACGGCACCACCACGACCCGTTTCCCGATGGGCAAGACGCTGGACGATGCCCAGCCTGTTGTGGAGACCGTGCCCGGCTGGCACTGCGACATCACCGGTGTGCGCAAGTTTGAGGACCTGCCCAAGGCTGCTCAGGACTATGTAAAGCGTCTGGAGGAGCTGGTCGGCTGCAAGATCAAGTACATCTCTGTCGGACCCGAGCGCGACGCCTGCATCGTCCGCGACTAAATCGCGCCCGATCAATACTATCCATACAAACGGCAGACCCTGACACGGTCTGCCGTTTTCTAAAAAGGGGCGTTCCTGTTTGATACAATTTCTGATAAAAACCTTTATCAAAAACCATGAAAAGACCGAGGACCGCGCCGTCCGCACGGCCTACGGCAATCTGGCCTGCATCGTCAGCGTGGTATGCAACCTGCTCTTGGCTGGCGGCAAGATCGCTGTCGGCGTATTGACCGGCAGTGTGGCCGTGACCGCCGACGGTATGAACAACCTGTCTGATGCAAGCTCCAACATCGTCAGTCTGCTTGGCTTTAAGCTTGGCGCGCGCCCGGCCGACTCAGAGCATCCCTACGGCCACGCCCGGTATGAGTATCTGGCCGGGCTGGCTGTCTCGGTCATGATCCTCGTCATCGGCGTTGAGCTGCTGAAGGAAAGCTTTGCAAAGGTGCTGCACCCCACGGCCGTGGACTTCAACTGGGTCATGGTCGCGGTGCTGGCGGCTTCCATCCTTGTCAAGCTCTGGATGGCAAGGCTCAACCACAAAATCGGCACGGACATTGAGTCCGAGACTCTGCTGGCCACCGCCGCCGATGCCCGCAACGATGTCATCACCACAGCCGCGGTCCTTGCTGCCACCGTGCTGACAAAGCTGTCCGGCTTTACCCGTCTGGACGGTTTGATGGGCCTTGGCGTGGCGGCATTCATCCTGTACAGCGGCGCTGCACTTGTGCGCGATACCATCAATCCGCTGCTCGGTGCGGCACCCGACCCGGAGCTGGTCGAGCATATCGAAAAAAAGGCAATGAGCTACCCCGGTGTGCTGGGCGTACACGATCTGATGATCCACGATTACGGCCCCGGCAGCCGGTTGGTCAGCTTCCATCTGGAAATGGATTCCAAGGATGATGTCATGCACAGCCATGATGTCATTGACCGCATTGAGCGCGACCTGCTGGTGCAGGACGGCCTGATTGCCACGATACACTTTGACCCGGTCGTGACCGGCGACCCCCATGCGGACGAGCTGAAGGCGTTCTTGCAGCAGGAGATCCGCAAGCTTGAGCCGCTGGCGAACATTCACGACCTGCGCATCGTGCCCGGCCCGACCCATACCAATGTAATCTTTGACTGCGCCGTGCCTGCCGAGTACATGACCGACAAGCAGCACCGCGGTGTCAAGCTTGTCAGCGCCCTGCGCAATTCCGTACAGGAAAAATGGCCTGATCATTTCTGTGTCATAAAATTGGAACCGGACTATGCGCCGATACACCATGAATAAAAGAAGTAACTCTGTAGGGGCAGGGCATATCCTGCCCTCAACATAAAATCCATAGCGATTTGGCGGCAAGGCTGCGGACCGGACATGTCCGGCCCCTACCGAGCACCATTACGGAAAGTAAAATTATATAGTAAGGAGAGGTATCCCCATGGACTATAACAAAGCCGCGCTTGAACTCCACAGCAAATTCCCCGGCAAGATCGCCGTACAGAGCCTTTGCGAATGTAAGGACCGCGATGCGCTGTCCACCGCCTACACCCCCGGCGTGGCTGAGCCCTGCCGCAAGATCAAGGCGAATCCCAACGATGTCTACACCTACACGATGAAGGGCCGCACCGTGGCCGTAGTCACCAACGGCACTGCCGTGCTGGGGCTTGGCAATATCGGCCCCGAGGCCGGTCTGCCGGTCATGGAGGGTAAGTGCGTCCTGTTCAAGGAGTTCGGTGGTGTCGATGCGTTCCCCATCTGCCTGAACGCCAAGACGAAGGAGGAGGTCATCGCAGCGGTCAAGGCCATTGCGCCGACCTTCGGCGGCATCAACCTTGAGGATATCCGCAGCCCGGAGTGCTTTGAGATTGAGGCAGAGCTTGAACGCGACCTTGAGATTCCCGTGTTCCATGACGATCAGCACGGCACCGCCATCATCGTGCTGGCAGGTGTGCTCAACGCCCTGAAGGTCGTCGGCAAGCGCATCGAGGATGTCAAGATCGTCCAGAACGGCCCCGGCGCCGCCGGCACAGCCATCATCCACATGCTGCAGGTCGCGGGTGCCAGAAACATCATCGCGGTCGATGAGCATGGCATCCTGCTGCCCGGCCGCCCCGCCGGGCTGGAGGGTCACAAGGGCAAGCTGGCCGAGGAAACAAACCCCGAAAAGCTGTCCGGCGGTCTGGCGGAGGCCATCAAAGGCGCTGACATCTTTATCGGCACCTCCATTGCGGGGGCACTTACCCCCGAGCTGGCCGCCACAATGGCAAAGGATGCCATCGTCTTTGCCATGGCCAACCCCACGCCCGAGATCATGCCTGACCTTGCCAAACAGGCGGGCGTCCGGGTCATCGGCACCGGCCGCTCCGACTTCCCGAATCAGGTCAACAATGTGCTGGCGTTCCCCGGCATCTTCAAGGGTGCGCTCTCGGTCCGCGCCCGGGACATCAACCCCGCCATGAAGATGGCAGCCGCCAAGGCCATTGCGGGCCTCATCCCTGACGATGAGCTGAACGAGGAAAACATTCTGCCTAAGGCGTTCGACCCCCGTGTGGCCGATGCCGTAGCCGCAGCCGTTGCACAGGCTGCACGGGAAAGCGGCGTGGCGCGCGTATGAGCATCCGTGAAATTTCTGCTGCTGCCATCACCGATGCGGTGGAGGCGCTCTGCATCGAAGCAAATACAAAGCTGCCCTCCGATGTGAAGGCGGCGCTCGATCAGGCTGAGGCTGCCGAGCCGTGGCCGCTCGCCCGCGAGACACTCGGTCTGCTGCAGCAAAATCTGGTCGTGGCAGCCGATAAGGAACTGCCCATCTGTCAGGACACCGGCATGGCCTGTGTCTTTATCGAGCTGGGGCAGGACGCCCACATCAGCGGCGATCTGACGGAGGCCGTCAACGAGGGCGTGCGCCGCGGCTATGAAAAGGCATTTCTGCGCAAGTCCATCACAGCGGACCCGCTGCAGCGCGTCAACACAGGGGATAATACGCCGGCGTTCCTGACCGTGCATCTCGTCCCCGGCAGCGGCTGCAGGATCACCGTTGCCCCCAAGGGCGCCGGCAGTGAGAACATGAGCCGTCTTGCCATGCTCAAGCCTGCCGACGGCGTGGAGGGCGTGAAAAAATTTGTGCTGGATACGGTGGAGCAGGCAGGGGCCAACCCCTGCCCGCCCATTGTGCTGGGCATCGGCATCGGCGGCAGCTTTGACCATTGCGCAGCCCTTGCCAAAAAGGCGCTGCTGCGCCCGCTGGACAAGCCGAACACCAACCCGTATTACGCTGCGCTGGAAAAAGAGTTGCTGGACGCCATCAACGCGACCGGCTTCGGCCCGCAGGGCTTTGGCGGTGCCACGACCTGTCTGGGCGTTGCCATTGAGCAAAAGCCCACCCATGTGGCCTGCCTGCCGGTCGCAGTCAACATCAGCTGCCATGTGACCCGCCGCGCCAGCCGGGAGGTGTAACCGATGCCGAAACCGACCATTGATATTCCGCTGGACGAAACGGAGGAAAAGGCACAACCTGCGCAGGAAAGAAAAGCCTCCCGCATAGACATCCCGCTGGATGAGGACGGCAAACGCGCCGAGCAGCTCGACATTACGATGGCAGAGCTGGAATTTGTCAACCGCCACCATGAGGAATATAAGGAGCTGCGCCGCCGCGCGCGGGAACAGGAGGGCCGCTGATGCAATATATTTTACAAACACCGCTTTCCAAGGCGGATCTGGCCCCGCTGCAGGCCGGAGATACCGTGCTGCTGTCCGGGGTGGTCTACACCGCCCGCGATGCCGCCCATGCCCGCATGATGGAGCTGCTCGATCAGGGCAAGCCGCTGCCGTTCCCCATCGAGGGCGCAGCAATCTACTATGTCGGCCCCACGCCGGAGCGCCCGGGCTGTGCCATTGGTGCCGCCGGGCCAACGACCTCAGGCCGGATGGATGCCTACACCCCGCGGCTGCTCGATCTTGGCCTTGCCTGTATGATTGGCAAAGGCAAGCGCAGCGAGGCCGTCAAGCAGTCAGTCGTGCAGAACGGCGCAGTCTATCTGGCGGCCATCGGCGGGGCCGGTGCCCTTATGGCCAACAGCGTCCAGAGCTGCGAGGTGATCGCATGGCCTGATCTGGGCTGCGAGGCTGTGCGCAGGCTGGTCGTCCGGGATTTCCCGCTGACCGTTCTGCTGGACGCCCACGGCGGCGATCTCTACCAGAGCGGCCCTGCCGCCTACCTTGCCGCTCGGGAGAGCCGCACATGAACCCCCGGCTGACGAGATGTCTTGCCCTCTGCGCGCTGGCGCTGGCGGTCTGCATCGGCATCGGTGCGGCGCTGGTTCTCTCCAAGAACCGGCAGAGGGAGGCCGAGGCAGCTGCCGCTGCGGCCAGTCAGGCAGCAGCCAGTGAGGCTGCCGCAAAAGCAGCCGAGGAGGAGGCAGCCCGCGCTGCCAGCGAGGCCGCAAGCGCCGCAGAGGTGGAGCGTCTGGCAGCGGAGGCAGCCGCCGCAAAGCGGCAGGAGCAGGTCGATGCCGCGCAGGCCGCGCATGACACAGTTGCTTACGGGGACAAATTGGGCCGCATCTGGGTCGAGGGCACCAAGGTGGACTGTGCGCTCTACTGGGGCGACAGCGAGAGCCAGTTCAGCCGGGGCGCCGGCTGCCGCGCAGAGAGTGACTGCGTGCTGCCCGGCGAGAACGGCACCGTTCTGATCGGTGCGCATACCGGTACCTACTTCTCAGACCTCGGTTCAGTTCAGCTTGGGGCAATAATCCATCTGGAAACCGACTGGGGTGATTTCACCTATCAGGTGACCGACATGCAGGTCATTCTGGAAACCGACATTGACAAGGTGCGTCTGGGGGCAACCGAGCCCAGCGTCATCCTGTACACCTGCTATCCCTTCGGTATCCTGACCCACACGACCCAGCGCTATGCCGTTTATGCCGACCCTGTCAGCGCCGATGCAAGCGGCGTCATTCCGGCCGATACGGCGGAATAAGACCATTGACAAAACACGCCAAAGTTGCTACACTAATACTGCTGTGCAGCCATGGCGGAATTGGCAGACGCGCTGGTTTTAGGGTCCAGTGTCCAAGACGTGCAGGTTCAAGTCCTGTTGGCTGCACCATAATAACAACAGCGCAGATTGGCATAATTGCTTATCTGCGCTGTTTTTTTGTTGTCTTGTGAAGAATAGCCGACATAATCTGTCTGTTGGCTGCACATGCTATCCCAAAGTGAGGGATGCAGATGCAAAGAAAATGGCGGTTGGCGGCGGCAGCGGCTGCGCTGCTGGCACTGCTGGGAACGGCAGTCATTGCCGGGCTGGCAGCGGCTTTGCCGGATACACTTTATACCGATGAACCGGCAGCAGAGCTGCGCATCGCTTCGCTGCCGTACCTTTCTGCCCGCAACAAGCAGGGCGCTGTGCCTGCGGACAGCACCGCGCCCGACACAAGCAGCAATGTTACGCTGGCACTGTTCGGGGTGGTTCCTGTCAAGACGGTGCGCGCAGTCACCACGGCGCGGCGCACGGTGCAGCTGTGCGGTACCCCCTTCGGGGTCAAGCTGTTTTCCGATGGCGCACTGGTCGTGGCATTCTCTGACCGGTACACGGCGCTGGGCAGCGAGAATCCCGCCAAGGCGGCGGGGCTGCGGCTGGGGGATCTCATCATCTCGGCAAACGGGCAGCCGGTGCGCAGCAATGAGGATCTGACCAGCGCCATACAGGCGGCGGGCGGTGCGCCGCTGACTGTGCTTTACAGACGCGGCGAAAGCCAATGTACGGCGGTGCTGACGCCGACTCGGGACGAGAACGGCTGCTACAAGGCGGGCATCTGGGTGCGGGATTCGGGGGCGGGTATCGGGACGCTCAGCTTTATCGACCCCCTGCACGGCACCTTTGCCGGGCTGGGCCATTCCATCAGCGATGCCGACACCGGCGCGGAATTGACACTGCTATCCGGTGAGATCGTGCCTGTGACGGTCACGGGCTGTGTCCGCGGCGCTGCTGGCAGCCCGGGCGAGCTGCGCGGGGAGTTTGCAGCATCGCCGGTCGGCAGAGTGCTGGCCAACGATGCGGCGGGGGTGTACGGCAGCTACAGCGGCCCGGCAGCGGGGCAAAGCGTGGAGGTTGCCAACCTGCAGGAGGTCACCACAGGCCCCGCCGAGCTTTGGGCTACCGTGGAGGGAACGGCCGCCAAAGCCTATGCAGTGCGCATTGAGCGGATGACCATGACAGGAACAGACCCAAACCGCAATCTGCTGATCCGCGTGACCGATCAGACGCTGCTTGAAAAGACGGGCGGTATCGTACAGGGAATGAGCGGCTCACCGATTGTGCAGAACGGCCGCCTTGCCGCAGTGCTGACCCATGTGCTGGTAAACGACCCTGCGAAGGGGTATGCGATCTTTGCGGCAACGATGCTGGAAAAGGCAGACGCTGCCGCCTGACTTCACCGCCGGGAAAAGCAGAAAAAGGCCTGACCGCCGCGCCCTGCAGCCGGAAGCGTGCAAAAAGCGTAAAATTGAGCAGGATTGTGTAAATCTGTGCCGAAATACGGCGAAAAAGAGAGAAAGCTGTCGAACGAAAGTTTGCTTAAATAAGAGAAAAGTCGTGTCGAACCACTTGCGAAAGCTGGTAATTTATGGTAAAATTTCCATTGTAAACGAGGAGCCCATCAAAACGGGATCGATGCGCGGACAACGCGCAACTCAGAAAGTATGGAGGATATGTGACGATGGAAAAGATCAAATTTGTAATGACCGACACGGACCCGCAGGTGTCTGCACTTTGCCGCCATGTTCTGGAGGAAAAGGGCGTCTCAGTGACCATCTGCGAAAAGAACGGTGCCAAAGCGCTGGAGACCCTGCTGACGATCCATCCGCAGGCTGTGCTGCTGGATGCCTTTATGCCGGACTTGGACGCCATCACTGTCAAGCAGCGCTACGAGGCTCAGAACACCAGCAGCACCCGCACGACCTTCTTCGTTACCGGGGCCTTCCAGAGCGAGGAGATCGAGCAGGAGCTGCTGGACAGCGGATTTTCGTTCTTCTTCGTCAAGCCGTTTGACGAGACCGTGCTGGTCAGCCGTGTGCTGAAGGCGGCAGGCAACACAGCCCGCCCGCAGCTTACCTCGCTCGACAGTGACGAGCTGACGGTCACCGAGATTCTGCACCAGATCGGTGTGCCGGCCCACATCAAGGGCTATCAGTTCCTGCGCGATGCCATCCTGCTGACCATCGCGGACCACGGCTACATCAATGCCGTCACAAAACGCCTTTATCCGGAGATTGCCAAGCGCAACATGACCACCGCCAGCCGCGTGGAGCGTGCCATCCGCCACGCCATTGAGGTAGCATGGGATCGCGGTGATGTAGACACGCTGAACAGCTACTTCGGCTATACGATCCACAATCTCCGCGGCAAGCCCACGAACTCAGAATTTATTGCCATGATCTCGGACAAGATCCGTCTGGATAAAAAGCGCCACGCATAATGGGCGCAATCTTTACCAAAGCTGCACAGACAGGAAAACACCTGCCTGCGCAGCTTTTTTGACGCAGACGAAATTTGTGCCGAATATTACAGGAAACTTATTCAGCAGGTTCTGCCGCATAGCTTCCGGCGTAGCAGCGGACAGGATTTCGCGGTATTATACAAAGTATGACATTTGCCCTAAAGAACCCATCAAAAACGACAAAAAGTACCGTTTAAAACCCGGCCGGGTGGTAGTTTGGCTGAAATGTCCGCGGGGTGCTTGCATTTTCTTTTCCCAGAGTTTACACTTAAAGCACAGGACAATATCTTACTTTATATAAAGGAGGATCTTCCGTGGCAATTGCAATGCAGCAGCTTGGTTTTGGCGCGGGCGTTCTGTACCATCATACCCTTTTCACATTATGACCGCAGCGCAGTGTACCCTGACAGGCCACTGCGCTGTTTTGCTTTGTAAGGGAGGTTATTAACCGCATGAAAAAAGTTGCGATCATCATGGGCTCTGACAGTGATTGGCCGGTAGTCAAGTCCGCCTGCACGGTACTGAAGGAATTCGGCGTGCCGTATGAGGCCCATATTCTTTCCGCCCACCGCACGCCGGAGGCTGCCGCCGCCTTTGCGAAGTCGGCCCGCGCCAACGGGTACGGCGTCATCCTGTGCGCAGCCGGTATGGCTGCCCATCTGGCCGGGGCCTTTGCCGCCAACACCACGCTGCCCGTTGTGGGCATCCCGATGAAGGGCGGTGCCATGGACGGTCTGGATGCCCTGCTGGCCACCGTGCAGATGCCCAGCGGGTTCCCCGTTGCGACCGTGGCGCTGAACGGTGCCAAAAATGCAGCTTATCTGGCTGTGGCGATCCTCGCCGTGGCTGATGACGCGCTGGCTGATAAGCTGGATGCGTTCCGGGCTGACACCGCCGCCGCCATTGCAAAAAAGGACGCAGCCATCGCCGCTGAGGCCGCCGCGCTGTAAGTCCGTCACACTTGTTTATCCATCATCAATCTTTAAAAGGAGCGTTTATCATGAATTACGAAGTCAAAGAGCAGCTGTACGAGGGCAAGGCAAAGCAGGTTTTCTCCACCAATGATCCCGAGATCGTCATGGTCCACTATAAGGACGATGCCACCGCCGGTGACGGCGAGAAGAAGGGCACCATCCGCGACAAGGGCATCGTCAACAACAAGCTGTCCAACGCTCTGATGCAGAAGCTGGAAAAAGAGGGCATCCCCACCCATTATGTTGAGGAAGTCAACGACCGCGACACCTTCGTGAAGAAGGTCGAGATCGTTCCTCTGGAGGTCATCGTCCGCAATGTTGCCGCCGGTCATTTCAGCCTGCGCATGGGCGTGCCCGAGGGCAAGGTTTTCAAGACCCCCATTCTCGAGTACAGCTACAAGAACGATGATCTGCATGATCCGTTCATCAACCACTACTACGCTCTGGCTCTTGATCTGGCCACTCAGGAGGAGCTGGACACCATCGCCAAGTACGCCTTCAAGGTCAACGAAGTGCTGAAGAAGATCATGCTGGACGCCAACATCCGTCTGGTCGACTTCAAGCTCGAGTTCGGCCGCCTGCCTGACGGCACCATCATTCTGGCAGACGAGATCAGCCCCGACACCTGCCGCTTCTGGGATGCCACCACCGGTGCCCATCTGGACAAGGACCTCTTCCGCCGCAACATGGGCGGTGAGGCCGACGCCTATCAGGAGGTCATGAAGCGCCTGCTGGGCTAAGCCATTTTTACAGATGAGGTGCAGCGTGGCCTGCCCTCAGGCTGCCGCACATTCCATTATGCGCCTTTTCCGTAGGGGTGCATTCCATATGCGCCCGCAAGAGGCATCTTACCCCGGGCGGATATAGAATCCGCCCCTACGGTATTTTACATTCCGATAAATGGAGCAAAAGATGAGCGAATTTTCCCATTATGCCGAGGGCCTGCACGAGGAGTGCGGCGTCTTTGGTATCTACGATAAAACCGGCGCGACCGATATGGTCAGCGCCGTCTACAGTGCATTGTACGCGCTGCAGCACCGCGGGCAGGAGAGCTGCGGCATCGCCCTGAATGTGGACGGTGTGCTTTCCGGCTACCGCGATCTGGGCCTTGTCAGCGAGGTTTTCACCAAGCGCGTGCTGGAGGAGCTGCCGCATGGTGCCAAGATGGCCACCGGCCATGTGCGCTATGCCACCGCCGGTCAGCGCAGCCGGTCCAACGCGCAGCCGATGATCCTGCATCACTGCAAGGGTGCCATGGCTGTCTGCCACAACGGCAATCTGGTCAACGCCCCCAAGCTGCGCCGCAAGCTGGAGATGAGCGGTTCTATCTTCCACGGCACCTCCGATACCGAGGTCATTGCCTACCTGCTGACCCAGAACCGTCTGCTGACCCCCAATATCGAGATGGCTGTCAGCCGCACGATGGATGACATTGAGGGTGCTTACAGTCTGGTCATCATGACCCACACCAAGCTTATCGCCGCGCGCGACCCGCACGGCTTCCGCCCGCTCTGCATCGGCGAGCTGCCCGATGGCTCCGGCTGGGCCTTCGCCAGCGAGAGCTGCGCGCTGGATGCAGTGGGTGCCAAGTTTGTGCGCGATGTCAAGCCCGGTGAGATCGTGATTGCCGACCACGAGGGTCTGCGCAGCATCGAGGATCACTGCGGCACCGCCCCCCACACCCTGTGCGTGTTTGAGTACATCTACTTTGCCCGCCCCGATTCCATCATCGAGGGCACCTGCGTGCATGAGGCCCGCCTGCAGGCCGGTCGTTTCCTTGCGCAGGAGCATCCTGTGGAGGCCGATGTTGTCATCGGCGCACCGGATTCCGGCCTGGACGCCGCGCTCGGCTATGCGCAGGAGAGCGGTATCCCCTACGGCGTCGGCTTTATCAAGAACAAATATGTCGGCCGCACCTTTATCCAGTCCACCCAGGCCCAGCGTGAGAGCAGCGTGCGCATCAAGCTGAACGCCATCTCCGCCACCGTCAAGGGCAAGCGCGTTGTGCTGGTCGATGACTCGATCGTGCGCGGCACGACCAGCGCCCGCACCATTCGCCTGCTGCGCGAGGCCGGTGCCAAGGAAGTGCATTACCGCATCAGCGCCCCGCCCTTTGCCCACCCCTGCTACTTCGGCACCGACATTCCCGATGAAAAAGACCTGATTGCCACCGGCCACACGGTCGAGGAGATCAACGAAATGGTCGGCTCCGATTCGCTGGGCTACCTGAGCATTGAGCATGTCCAGCAGCTGGGCATCCACAGCAGCTGCGGCTACTGCACCGGCTGCTTTACCGGCAAATATCCGGTCAACCCGCCCACCGAGACGATGGAGATCATCTACGACAAGCCGTTGAGCGTGTCGAACCCGAATAAGAAATTGTAACCGCAGGAGCGCATTTCCTATGCGCCTGCAAACGGCAATCTCACCCACGGGCGGATAGGGAATCCGCCCCTACGAATCCATTCGCAAGGGAGATATTTCGATTATGGAAAAAAGTTATTCTGCCAGCTACGCCGCCGCGGGCGTGGATATTACCGCCGGATACCGCTCAGTAGAGCTGATGAAGCAGTATGTTGCCCGCACGATGACGGAGAACTGCATTGGCGGTCTGGGCGGCTTCGGCGGTCTGTTTGAGCTGGACTGCACCGGCATCGAGCATCCGGTCCTGATCTCCGGCACGGACGGCGTCGGCACCAAGCTGCGCATCGCCATGCTGCTGGACAAGCATGACACCATCGGCATCGACTGCGTGGCCATGTGCGTCAATGATGTCATCTGCGCCGGTGCCAAGCCGCTGGTCTTTTTGGATTACATTGCCTGCGGCAAGAACATCCCTGAGAAGATTGCCGAGATCGTCAAGGGCGTAGCCGAGGGCTGCGTGCAGGCGGGCTGCTCTCTGGTGGGCGGCGAGACCGCCGAACATCCCGGCATGATGCCGGAGGAGGAGTACGATCTGGCCGGCTTCACGGTTGGCGTTGTGGATAAGGCCAAGATTCTTGACAACTCCACGATGCAGCCCGGTGATGTCATGATCGCCCTGCCCTCCACCGGTGTACACTCCAACGGCTTCTCGCTGGTGCGCAAAATTTTTGACATCGACAATGACCCCGATGTGCTGAAAAAGACCTTTGACGGCATGGACAAGCCGCTGGGCGAGGCCCTGCTGGCCCCCACCAAGATCTATGTCAAACCGGTTCTGGCTGTCATGGAGCAGGTCACGGTCAAGGGTGTGTCCCACATCACGGGCGGCGGCTTCTATGAGAATATCCCCCGCAGCTTGAAGAAGGGCTGTGCAGCCCGCATCGCCAAGGCCGATGTGCGCACCCCTGCCCTGTTTGAGGTAATGCAGCGCGAGGGCGGCATCACCGAGCATGACATGTTCAACACCTTCAACATGGGTGTCGGCATGGTGCTGACCGTTGCCGCTGAGGATGCAGACAAGACCATCGAGATCCTGCAGGCCAACGGTCAGGACGCCTACCGTCTGGGCACCATCGTTGAGGGTGACGGGGTCGAGCTGGTATGAAGCGTGTAGCGGTACTGGTATCGGGCGGCGGCACCAACCTGCAGGCCCTGCTGGAAAGTGAGCGCCGCGGCGAGAACCCTGACGGAAAGATCACGCTGGTCATTGCCAGCAAGCCCGGCGTGTACGCGCTGGAGCGGGCCGCCAATTTCGGCGTGGAGAGCGCTGTTGTCAGCCGCAAGGAGTATGCAGACAGCGCTGCCTTTGATGCTGCCCTGCTGGGCGTTTTGCAGGCCCATGACATTGATGTGGTCGTGCTGGCAGGCTTCCTGAGCGTGCTGGGCGAAAAGGTCATTGCGGCCTACCGCAACCGGATCCTGAATGTCCACCCGAGCCTGATCCCCAGCTTCTGCGGGCCGGGCTTCTACGGGCTGAAAGTGCATGAGGCTGCGCTGGCCCGCGGCGTCAAGCTGACCGGTGCCACCGTCCATCTTGTCAACGAGGAATGCGACGGCGGGCCGATCCTGCTGCAGAAGGCTGTGGCTGTACAGCCCGGCGACACCCCCGAGACTTTGCAGAAGCGCGTCATGGTCGAGGCCGAGTGGCAGCTATTGCCCAAGGCGCTGGCCATGGTGTGCAGTGACGAGGTATAAACCATGAAAAAGAACATCTATAAATATCTTGCCGGGAACGACTACCCCGGCCGCGGCATTGTGCTGGGGCAGAGCCCCGATGGCCAGAAGGTATTTGTTGCCTATTGGATCATGGGCCGCAGCGCCAACAGCCGCAACCGCGTGTTTGAGCCGATCACGGGCGGCATCCGCACGGTAGCCGCCGATCCCGCCAAGCTGGAGGATCCGCATCTGATCATCTACAATGCGGTGCTGACCCTGCGGGAGACCACCGTTGTGACCAATGGCGACCAGACCGACACGATTGCACAGTTCATGAACGGCAATCTCTTCCCCGGCTACAGCTTTGAGGCAGCGCTGGCCACCCGCACCTATGAGGATGATGCCCCCAATTTTACGCCGCGCATCTCCGGCGTGGTGGATATGCGCCGCGGCGGCTACAAGCTCTCCATTGTCAAATCCAACGAGGGCAACGCCGCCAGCGTCCAGCGCCAGACCTTCGACTACCCCCAGCCTGTGGCCGGTGAGGGACATTTCATCAGCACCTATGTCAAGAACGGTGCGCCCATCCCCAGCTTTGCGGGGGAGCCGCTGCGCGTTGCCATCGACACGAACGATGCCGACCAGTTTGCCAAGCAGCTGTGGGCCAGCCTGAACGATGACAACAAGGTCAGCCTCTTTGTGCGCAGCATTGCACTGGAGACCGGCAGCTATGAGGATATTATTCTGAACAAATACACCGCTGTGGAGGGCTAACATGAACGAATTTCAGCTGAAATACGGCACCAACCCCAACCAGAAGCCTGCCCGCATCTATATGGCTGACGGCTCCGAGCTGCCGGTTCAGATTTTGAACGGCCGCCCCGGCTACATCAACTTTCTGGATGCCTTCAACTCCTGGCAGCTGGTGCGCGACCTGAAGAAGGCGCTGGGCCTGCCCGCCGCTGCCAGCTTCAAGCATGTCTCCCCCGCCGGTGCGGCCATCGGCCTGCCCCTGGATGACACGCTGCGCGCCATGTACCACATTGCGCCCGAGACCGAGCTTTCCCCGCTGGCCTGCGCCTATGCCCGCGCCCGCGGTGCCGACCGGATGTCCAGCTTCGGCGACTGGATCGCACTTTCCGATGTCTGCGATCTGGCCACCGCCAAGCTCATCCAGCATGAGGTTTCTGACGGCATCATTGCCCCCGGCTACGATGCCGATGCCCTCGAAGTCCTCAAGGGCAAGAAGAAGGGCAACTACAACATCGTTGCCATCGACCCCGGCTATGAGCCGCAGCCTCTTGAGACCCGCACCGTCTTTGGCGTGACCTTTGAGCAGGGCCGTCAGGATCTGGAGATCTCCGATGCCACGATGCTGCAGAATCTCGTCACCGAGAACAAGACCCTGAGCGCCGAGCAGCGCCGCGATCTGATCATCAGCCTGATCGTGCTGAAATACACCCAGTCCAACAGCGTCTGCTATGTGCAGGACGGCCAGACCATCGGTGTGGGCGCCGGTCAGCAGAGCCGCGTACACTGCACCCGTCTGGCAGGCCAGAAGGCCGACAACTGGCAGCTGCGCCACATGCCGAAGGTGCTGGGCCTGCCCTTCCGCGAGGATATTGCCAAGCCCAACCGCGACAATGCCATTGATGTCTATATCGGCGAAACGCCGGAGGATGTCATCGGTGATGATGTGTGGGCCGAGACCTTTACCGAGCAGCCCGCCCCGCTGACTGCTGAGGAGAAGCGCGCATGGCTGGATGCCGTGACCGGCGTCAGCCTTGGCAGTGATGCCTTCTTCCCATTCGGCGACAACATTGAGCGCGCACGCCGCAGCGGCGTGACTGCCATTGTGCAGCCGGGCGGCTCCATCCGCGACGCACAGGTAATTGACACCTGCAACAAGTACGGCATTGCGATGGCGTTCTGCGGCATCCGCTTGTTCTACCACTAAGCCTTTTTCAACGCGCCTGCGGCGTTTTGTCGTCGCGGGCTGTTGATGTTTGTAAGAGGTGTGCCTTCCCCTGCGGGGGAAGGTGGCCGAGGCTCCGACCGAGGCCGGATGAGGGGCAGCAGTATCGCAGCCACCCGCACATGGGATATTGCGGTAAGACCGCCCCTCATCAGTCACCTTCGGTGACAGCTTCCCCCCAGGGGGAAGCCTTATGTTAGGAGGTCACATCATGAAAATTCTGGTTGTAGGCGGCGGCGGGCGTGAGCACGCCATCATCCGCGCGCTGAAAAAAAGCCCCCGCTGCACCGAGATCTGGTGCGCACCCGGCAACGGCGGCATCAGCTATGATGCCCGCTGCAAAGCTATCCCCGCCACCGATGTGGACGCCATGGTGCAGTTTGCCAAGGCTGAAGCCTTTGACTATGTGGTCGTTGCACAGGACGACCCGCTGGCGCTGGGCATGGTGGACGCACTGGCCGCTGTCGGCATTCCCGCGTTCGGCCCGGACAAGGCTGCGGCGCGCATTGAGGCCAGCAAGGTATTCAGCAAGGATTTAATGAAGAAGTACGGCATCCCCACCGCCAAATATGAGACATTCGATGATCCTGAAAAGGTCATGGATTACATCAGGGCCGAGGGCAAGTACCCCGTGGTCATCAAGGCAGACGGTCTGGCGCTCGGCAAGGGTGTGCTGATCTGCCAGAGCGAGCAGGAGGCTGCTGACGGCGTCAAGGAGATCATGCTGGACAAAAAGTTCGGTGCCTCCGGCAACCATGTCGTTGTTGAGGAGTTTTTGACCGGCCCCGAGGTCAGTGTGCTGTCCTTCTGCGACGGCAAGACCGTTAAGCCGATGGTTTCCAGCATGGACCACAAGCGCGCGCTGGATCATGACGAGGGTCTGAACACCGGCGGCATGGGCACTGTGGCTCCGAACCCCTACTACACGCCCGAGATGGCCGACCGCTGCATGAAGGAGATTTTCCTGCCCACGGTGGCCGCCATGCAGGCTGAGGGCTGCCCCTTCAAGGGTTGTCTCTACTTCGGCCTGATGCTGACGCCCGACGGCCCCAAGGTCATTGAGTACAACTGCCGCTTCGGCGATCCCGAGACGCAGGTCGTGCTGCCCCTGCTGGAGAGCGATCTACTGACCGTCATGGAGGCCACCACAAACGGTACGCTTGACAAGACGGAGGTTCGTTTCCGCGATGGCGCGGCCGCCTGTGTGATTCTGGCAAGCGGCGGCTATCCCCTTGCCTATGAGAAGGGCAAGGAGATCACCGGCCTTGACAACGGCCAGCTGAACGCGACCGATGTGACCGTCTACCACGCCGGCACCGCCGTCAAGGAGGGCCGCCTTGTTACGAACGGCGGCCGTGTGCTGGGCGTGACTGCCACTGCCGACACCCTGCCCGAGGCCCTGAAAAAGGCTTACGCCGCGACCGAGAGCATCCACTTTGACAAGCTGCACAAGCGCAGCGACATCGGCGCACGGGCATTGGCCGCAATGCAGTAAAAAGGCTTCCCCATTGGGGGAAGCTGTCACCGAAGGTGACTGATGAGGGCAAACCTTCCGCAGCAATCCGTCAACGGGATATAGCGGTACACTTTCCCCTCATCCGGCCTCGGACGGGGCCTCGGCCACCTTCCCCCAAGGGGGAAGGCTTTCCGTCCGTCACTTCCTGCAAAATCAACTCTCAGGAGGAAATAGTATGGTATATCGTATTTATGTCGAGAAGAAGCCCGGCTTTGATGGCGAAGCACAGGGTCTGCTCCATGAGCTTGTCGATCTGGTCGGCATCAAAAGCCTGACCGGCCTGCGTCTTTTGAACCGCTACGATGTCGAGGGCATCGACAATGCACTGTTCCAGCAGGCCATCCCCACCGTGTTCTGCGAGCCGCCGGTGGATGTGACCTATGACACCCTGCCCGAGGCCAAAACGGTCTTTGCGGTCGAGTACCTGCCCGGTCAGTTTGACCAGCGCGCCGACTCTGCCAGCCAGTGCATCCAGCTGCTGAGTCAGGGCGAGCGCCCGGATGTCCGCTCTGCCCGCGTCTATCTGCTGGACGGCGAGCTGACTGCCGATGATCTGGCCGCTATTAAAAAGTATGTCATCAACCCGGTCGAGGCCCGCGAGGCCGCCCTTGAGGAGCGCGCCACCCTGAAGATGGAGTTCGCCATCCCCACCGAGGTCGAGACGCTGAACGGATTCACCGCGCTGGACGATGACGCGCTGGAGGCATTCCGCACCGAGAAGGGTCTGGCTATGGATCACGCCGACATCGTGTTCTGCCAGGATTACTTCAAATCCGAGCATCGTGACCCCACCATCACCGAGATCCGGCTGATCGACACCTACTGGTCCGACCACTGCCGCCACACCACCTTCGGTACGATTCTTGACGACGTCAAGATTGATGACGAGCTGGTACAGGCCGCCTTTGACCGCTATATGGCGCTGCGCGCCGAGACCGGCCGCGATAAGAAGAACCGCACCCTGATGGACTGCGCCACAATCGGTGCCAAGGCCCTGAAGCAGCGCGGCATCCTCAAGAATCTCGACGAGAGCGAGGAGATCAACGCCTGCACCGTCAAAATCAAGTGCGATGTGGACGGCGAGCAGCAGGATTGGCTCTTCCTCTTCAAGAACGAGACCCATAACCATCCCACCGAGATCGAGCCGTTCGGCGGTGCTGCAACCTGCATCGGCGGTGCCATCCGCGACCCGCTGTCCGGCCGCAGCTATGTCTATCAGGCTATGCGCGTGACCGGCGCAGCCGACCCGCTGAAGCCTGTCTCTGAAACGATGCCCGGCAAGCTGCCCCAGCGCAAGCTGGTCACGACCGCTGCCGCCGGTTATTCCAGCTACGGCAACCAGATTGGCCTTGCCACCGGTCAGGTTGCAGAGCTGTATCATCCCGGCTACGCCGCTAAACGCATGGAGATCGGCGCCGTCGTGGGTGCCACCCCGGCCAGCCATGTCCGCCGCGAGGAACCCGCCCCCGGCGATGTGGTCATCCTGCTGGGCGGCCGCACCGGCCGTGACGGTGTGGGCGGTGCAACCGGCTCCTCCAAGGCACACAAGCTGACGAGCCTTGAGACCTGCGGTGCCGAGGTCCAGAAGGGCAACGCCCCCATCGAGCGCAAGCTGCAGCGTCTGTTCCGCCGTGAGGACGCCTGCCGCCTGATCAAGCGCTGCAATGACTTCGGTGCGGGCGGTGTGTCCGTTGCCATCGGCGAGCTTGCTGACGGCCTGCACATCGACCTGAACAAGGTCACCCGCAAATACGAGGGTCTGGACGGCACCGAGCTGGCAATCTCCGAAAGCCAGGAGCGCATGGCTGTGGCCGTGGCTTCTGAGGATGCCGAGACCTTTATGAAGTACGCCGCCGAGGAAAACCTTGAGGCGACCATCGTTGCCACCGTGACCGAGGAAAAGCGGATGCGCGAGGTCTGGAACGGCAAGACCATCGTTGATCTTTCCCGTGAGTTCCTGAACTCCAACGGTGCCGAGCGCCACGCCAGCGCACATATTTTGCCAGGCCATGTCTGGCAGCCGCAGTTTGCCGGCGCCACCTTTGAGGAAAAGCTCGAGTCTATGGTCAGCGACCTGAATGTCTGCAGCCAGAAGGGTCTGGGCGAGCGCTTTGACTCCACCATCGGCGCCGCGACCGTGCTGATGCCCTACGGCGGCAAGTACCAGCTGACCCCCACGATGGCCATGGCCGCCAAGCTGCCCGTTGACGGCGAAACCACCACCTGCAGCGGCATGGCCTGGGGCTTTAACCCCTATCTGACTGAGGCCGACCCCTACCGCGGTGCCTATCTGGCCGTGGTCGAGAGCGTGACCAAGCTGGTCTGCGCCGGTTTCCACCACAAGGATATGTACCTGACCTTCCAGGAATATTTTGAGCACATGAACAACCAGCCCGAGCGCTGGGGCAAGCCGATGGCCGCCCTGCTTGGTGCGCTGGATGCCCAGATGGGTCTGGGCATCGCCTCGATCGGCGGCAAGGACTCGATGTCCGGCAGCTTTGAGGGGCTGGATGTGCCCCCGACGCTGGTCAGCTTTGCCACTGCCATCGGCAACACCCGCGATGTGCAGAGCCCTGAGTTCAAGAAGGCGAACAGCTCTGTTGTTATTCTGCGCCCCAACTACAAGAACGGCCTGCCTGAGATCGGCAGCCTGATTGCGATCTACAAGACCGTTGAGCAGATGATCGACGAGGGCAAGGTGCTGGCCGCTGCCACCCCCGGCTACGGCGGTGTGGCCGAGGCACTGTTCAAGATGTGTGTCGGCAACCATGTCGGCCTGCAGTTGTCCAATGACATTGACCTGAACAGCCTGTTCAAGCCTGCCTACGGTGCGGTCATTCTGGAGCTGCTGGACGCTTCCGCCGGCGAGTTCCTCGGCTTTACCACCGTGGATTATACGCTGGAGGCCGAGGGCAGCAACATTAACCTGTCCCGCCTGCAGGAGCTGTGGGAGGCCAAGCTTGAGCCTGTTTTCCCCTACCGCAAGGCCGGTGAGTTTGTGCCTGCACTTGAGCATGACTGCCCCGCCAACAAGCGCGTGGCTCCCGCCGTGCGTCTGGCAACGCCGCGGGTCATCATTCCTGTCTTCCCCGGCACCAACTGCGAGTACGACACGGCCCGTGCCTTCCGCCGTGCAGGCGGTGACCCGCACATTCTTGTGCTGAAGAACCTGTCCCCCGCCGATGTTGCCGAGAGCTGCGAGGCACTTGTCCGTGAGCTTGATAAGGCGCAGATCCTGATGCTGCCGGGCGGCTTCTCCGGCGGTGACGAGCCCGATGGCTCTGCCAAGTTCATTGCCTCCTTCTTCCGCAATCCGGCCGTAGCCGATGCGGTCAACCGACTGCTGAACCAGCGTGACGGTCTGGCCTTAGGTATCTGCAACGGCTTCCAGGCACTCATCAAGCTGGGCCTTGTCCCCTACGGCGAGATCCGTCCCATCACGGAGGAGGACCCGACGCTGACCTTCAACACGATTCATCGCCATCAGAGTATGCTGGTGCGTACCCGCGTTGCCAGCAACAAGAGCCCGTGGCTGAGCCGCTGCGACATCAATGATGAGCATCTGATCGCCATCAGCCACGGCGAAGGCCGCTTTGTCTGCAACGAAAAGCTGCTGAACCAGCTGATCGAAAATGGTCAGGTCGCAACGCAGTATGTGGACCTGACCTGCCGCCCGACGATGGACATGCGTTACAACCCGAACGGCTCTGTGCTGGCCATCGAGGGCATCACCAGCCCGGACGGCCGCGTCTTTGGTAAGATGGGCCACAGTGAGCGCAGCGGCGAGCAGCTTTACAAAAATGTCACCGGTGACAAATACCAGCCGATCTTTGAGGGCGGCGTGAACTACTTTAAACTTTGATATTTCGGAATGATTCTGCTATACTGAAACTATAAGTTTTAAAGATTGTGAGGATTTGACCCTATGGCACAACACAACCGTTACATTTCCCCCTTCTCTACCCGGTATGCTTCGGATGAGATGCAGTATATTTTCTCGGACGACAACAAGTTCAAGACATGGCGCAGGCTGTGGATCGCACTGGCTAAGGCGGAAAAGGCCCAAGGCCTTGCCATCACCGATGAGCAGATCGCCGAGCTGGAGGCCCACAAGGACGATATTAACTATGAGGACGCCATCGCCCGCGAAAAGCTCGTCCGCCATGATGTTATGAGCCATGTCTATGCCTACGGCCTGCAGTGCCCCAAGGCAAAGGGCATCATCCATCTGGGTGCTACCAGCTGCTATGTCGGTGACAATACCGATGTCATCGTCATGCGCGAGGCACTGCAGCTTGTGCGCAAGAAGATCATCGGCGTGCTGGCCAATCTGGCCAAGTTTGCCGAGGAGTACAAGGCCATGCCCTGCCTGGCCTATACCCACTGCCAGCCCGCGCAGCTTACCACCGTCGGCAAGCGCGCCACCCTTTGGATGAACGAGCTGTACATGGATCTGGAGGAAATCGACCACCAGATCAGCCAGCTGGCCCTGCGCGGCGTCAAGGGTACGACCGGCACTCAGGCCAGCTTTGTGGAGCTGTTCAACGGCGATTCCGCCAAGATCAAGGCCGTTGAGGCCGATGTCTGCGCCCAGATGGGCTTTGCCAAGGTCGTGCCGGTCTGCGGCCAGACCTACAGCCGCAAGGTGGATTACAATGTTCTGTCCGCTGTGGCCGGCCTCGGCCAGAGCGCTATGAAGATGGCCACCGACATCCGCCTGCTTGCCAACTTCAAGGAGATGGAGGAGCCGTTTGAGAAGAACCAGATCGGTTCCTCCGCCATGCCGTACAAGCGCAACCCGATGCGCTGCGAGCGCATCTGCGCGCTGAGCCGCTACCTGATGGTGGATGTGCTGAACCCCGCCATGACCAGCGGTACCCAGTGGTTCGAGCGCACGCTGGACGACTCTGCCAACAAGCGCATTGCGATGGCAGAGGGCTTCCTTGCGGCAGACGCCATCCTGAACATTCTGCTGAATGTCTCTGACGGTCTGGTCGTCTACCCGAAGGTCGTGCGCGCCCGCGTTATGGCCGAGCTGCCCTTCATGGCCAGCGAGAACATCATGATGAAGGCCGTCAAGAAAGGCGGCGACCGTCAGGAGCTGCACGAGCGCCTGCGCGAGCATGCCGTGGCTGCTGCCGCCGTTGTCAAGCAGGAGGGCAAGCCCAATGACATGATTGCCCGTGTCGAGGCTGATCCTGCCTTCGGCCTGAGCCGTGAGGAAATTGAGGCTGAGCTCAGCCCCGAGGCCTTCACCGGCCGCAGTGCCGAGCAGGTCGCCGAGTTCCTGCGCGATGTTATTCAGCCTGTTCTGGACGCCAATGCCGAGGATGTTGGCCAGCATGTCGAGCTGAATGTCTGATTCAGCCTGTACACACCACTAAACGCTGCATAAAAAAGCACCGTCTGCTTACGATTGAAAGCAGGCGGTGCCTTTTTTATTGATTTTCTTCCGATTCTTCCGGAGGCGGTGTCTCGGCCGGTACGGGCGTGGGCGTGGGTGCAGGGTCATCGGGCGAGAAATACGCGCGGATATCACCGTTGCTCTGCTGGTTGGAGATGTCCAGCACACCCTTATCGCTGGCAGAAAGGCCCTTTTCGGGGTCGGCCAGCGCCGCAGCCGCCAGCCGCAGCTTGTAGGCAAGGTTCATCTCACTGCCAAGGCGCACCTGTATGCGGTTCTGATAGGTAAACTGAATATCACTCAGGTCGCGTATATCCAGCGCGGTCGCGCCGTCAAACAGTCCGTTTGAGAGCAGACCGTCCCGCAGCTCTGTGAGCGTCTGTGCAGCCGAGGCCTGCAGACCTGCTGTTTCCGCGGTGGCCTGCTCCCCGCCGAGCAGCGAGTTGTAGCTTTCCGGCACGATGCTCTGCCCTACTGCCGGTGCAAAGTCCGCAGGCAATGTCAGTGACAGCAGGATCAGTCCCTCGGGCTGGCTCACCTCGGTGCGCAGGATCTTGAGGGAATCGCTCAGTACCATCCAGCCGCCCGCGTACATGCAGGCAAACCGCTCGACTGCCGGTTCTACTTTGATAACGACCGTTGCCGGGAGCTGGATCTCAACGCCGACCTGCTCCAGATACGGGAACTGCTGCGCAAGCTGTGCAGTTTTTTCTGCGGTGGAGAAGCCGAAGAGATTGGAATTTTTCTCAATGCCGAGGGCGTTGACCAGCTCTTCTTCCGTGTAGATGCCGGTGTCGGCCGGGGTGGTACGGTCGAAATTCTCGACACGGAAGATCGTGACCTTGAACAGCAGATTGACGGACACGAATGCGCCCACGGCCAATACGGCCAATACACCCAGAATCCCCAGTGCGCGGCGGCGGTTGCGCTGGCGGATCAGCTCTGCCTGCGTTACGCGCCGCTGCTTTCTGGGGCTGCCGGGGCGGTAGCCGGCCTTTTGCGGATTGATCTGCTGGGTCGCCTGCGGGCGTCTGGCGCGTGGCTCGCGGGGCTGGGCGGTGGGCGGTTCCCTGCGGGGGGTCTCCCTCTTTTCCAGTCCCATGCGGCTGCCGAGGCTGCGGCGGTTGCTCTGCGCGCCGGAGTCGCTCACGGTTCTCTGCCTGCGGCTGCGCTGGTCGTTCCCCATATGAGCGGCTCCTTTCGTTTGGGATTTGGCATACAGAGCAGGTCACTATAAATGCTGCCTGCCTTTTCAGTCCTTCATCAGTTCCAACAGCTTTTCGGTGATGAGGTCCAGACTGTGGGGGTTGCCCAGCGTCTTGGCGTTGGCACCCATCTCGGCCAGCTTGCCGGGGGTGTTCAGCAGCTCCTCCACCGTCTTGACCAGCCCTTCTCCGGTCAGGTTCTTTTCCTCGATGACAACAGCAGCACCGGCCTTCTGCAGCTCCATCGCGTTATAATACTGGTGGTTTTCGGCCACGTTGGGGCTGGGGATCAGCACCGAGGCGCGGCCCACGGCCTCCAGCTCTGCCAGCGTCAGCGCGCCGGAGCGGGCAATGACGAGATCGGCCGCTGCCAGCAGCTGGGGCATGTTGTTGATGTACTCGGTCACGATCAGGTTTTCGCCGGGGGCGAAGCCCTTCTCCTTTTCAAGGTCCTCAAACAGCTTGACGCCGCGGCTGCCGGTGGCGTGCAGATGCAGCGTGTTCCGGCCGGTCTGCTTTTCCCATGCGCAGAGATCCGCTACGACCTGATTGATACGGTCGGCACCCAAGCTGCCGCCAAAGCTGAGGATGACCGTGCGGTCCCCGGCGTTCAGCTTGGCGCGGGCGGCGGCGCGGTCTGCCGTCAGGACCTCGGGGCGGACCGGGTTGCCGACAACGGTCGTTTTATCCGGTGCGCCGAGCTTTTCGACAGCATCGGCACTGGCGGCCAGCACGATGTTGACCTCTCTGGCAAGCAGCTTGTTCGTCACGCCGGGGAAAGCGTTCTGCTCATGGATGGCCGTCTTGATGCCGCGGCGCGCGGCGGCGCGGACGATCGGCCCGCTGACATAGCCGCCGCAGCCGATGACTAGATCGGGACGCACCTGATTCAGGATCTTCTGGGTACGCGGCCCGGACAGTGCCAGATGCCAGATTGCGACAAGGTTACGGCCGATGTTTTCCAGATTGAGCCTGCGCTGAAAGCCGTTGATTTCAATATGATGGAACGGGTAGCCGGCCTTCGTCACAAGGCCGTACTCCATCCCCTCACGCCGGCCCGCAAAGTGGATCTCTGCCGTTGGGTCCGCCGCCTTCAGGGCGCCGGCGATGGCCAGCGCCGGGTTGATATGACCGGCGGTGCCGCCGGCAGCAATTAAAACACGCATGATTGGCCTCCGTATATAAAAATCTGCCTCACAAATGCAAACAGTTACACCGTGGTTTTGCGGTAGCGGCTGTGCTGCAGTATACGCTCCGTCTCGGCGCGGTGCTGGTCGGCAAGGCGCTTTTCCCGCGCATTGCCCGCGCGGGAGATACTGAGCATAACGCCCATCTCGCCAAGCAGGAGCAGCAGACTTGTGCCGCCGGACGAGAAGAACGGCAGGCTGATGCCGGTGTTGGGCAGCAGCGCCGTGCCAACGCCGATGTGCAGAAATACCTGCCACCCCACCTGAGAGATGATGCCGATGCCCAGCAGGGTGCCGTACAAATCAGGGGCGCGCAGCGCAATGCAGACCCCCTGCACCAGAAGCGCCGCAAAGAGAGCGATCAGCGCCAGCGCACCGACAAAGCCCAGCTCCTCACCGATCACGGCAAAGATAAAGTCGTTTTCGGCATAAGGCAGCCACTGGTGCTTCTGGACGCTGTTGCCGATGCCGACACCGAACAGCCCGCCGGTGCAGATCGCATAGATGCTCTGCAAAGTTTGCCACTGCATGCCTGCTGTGTTTGTGGGGGTCAGGCCCCAGACGCCGCCTAGACGGCCGGCTGCATAGCCATCGCCGCTGGCGAGGTGCTTTAAGAATGCAATCACGCCTGCCGCACCCGCCGCACCGACCATCGGCCACCATCTCATGGCGGAGCCGTTGCAGAGGATCATCGTGCCGAAGATCGCGCAGAGCAGCAGGATCGCCGAGTTGTGCGGCTCAAGCTTGAGCAGGATAAGGATCGGCACAAGCGGCAGTGCGGGCTTGAGAAGTCCGTACCAGATCGATGTTTTATGGGCATGGTCGCGGTCCAGCATATCAGCCGTCCAGAGCATCACAGAAAACTTGGCCAGCTCAGACGGCTGCAGCGAGAAGGAACCGCCTGCAAAGTAGACCCAGCGGTAGGTGCCGTTGGTATCCTCCGGGCTGAGCAGCGCCGCGATGAGCAGCACAACGGTAATGATGTAGAAGCTTTCGTTCATATACCGCAGGGCGCGATAGTTGATGTTTGAGATGATGAGCATTGCCACAAGGCCCAGCACCGCAATGACGCCCTGCGGGCGGATGAAGTGGTAGACATCCCCGTAGTTCGCATAGCCGCTGGAATAGCTGGCCGAAAACAGCATGACAAGGCCGTAGCCCATAATGACGATGAGCGTTGCCACAAACCCGTGGGAGACCGGCCCACGCTCCAGCTTAGGCAGGCGGATGACCGCCAGCATGCGCAGAATGTTGCCGATGGTATGATCAAATAAAAGCCCCAAAAGGCTGGTTGCCGTATTCACGGGCCGTCACCTCCCATTCTAAAATCAAAAAGCAAAGGCCGGGGGCTGCCCCGGCCCTGTGTTATGCCACGCAGATGTACAGCATGCCCATCGCCACACCGATGGCGGCGATCAGGGCAAAAAAGCCATCGATCTTGACCTCACGCCAGCCGCGCATCTCAAAGGCGTGATGGATCGGCGTCATGCGAAAGATGCGCTTGCCGTGCGTTGCCTTGAAGTAGGCGCGCTGGATCACGACCGTCATGGCATCCCAGATGTAAACGATGCCGAAGAAAAGCACCAGCTCAGGGCGCTGCATCACAAAGGCCAGCGCCGTCACGATGCCGCCGAAGAACATGCTGCCGGTGTCCCCCATGAACACCTTGGCCGGGTAGAAGTTCCATACCAGAAAGCCCGCGCAGGCGCCCGCCGTGACGGCCGCAACAAGCGAAACATGGACAAAGCCCAGCAGGCTGCCCGCCAGCAGATAGCCGATCATTGACACAAAGGTCACGCCGGTGCAAAGGCCATCCAGACCATCGTTCAGGTTGACGGCGTTCACCAAAAAAATGATGCCGAAAAACGCGATGGGATAGTAGAGCAGACCCATATCCACAAGCCCGAAGATCGGCAGCTGCACCTCGGTCGTAAGCAGGCCCAGACTGTTAAGGCCAAGCATAAACCCAAAGGTCAGCGCGATCTGCAGGATCATCTTCTGTGCCTCGGTCAGGCCGAGGTTGCGGTGCCGGATGACCTTGATAAAGTCATCCAAAAAGCCGATCAGCCCCGAGCCGAACGCCAAAAACAGCACCAGCAGCACCGCCTGCATCTGGGGCAGGCCCAGTGTGTCGGGCAGCTTGGGGCGGAACATGGCCCAGGTAAGACCCAATGTCGCCAGAATGCCCAGAATAAAGCAGAGACCGCCCATGGTGGGGGTGCCGTTTTTCTTGTTGTGCCAGGTGGGGCCCTCATCCCGGATGGTCTGCCCAAAGTGCAGACGGTGCAGCACCGGGATCATAAATTTGCCCGCCACCGCCGTGATGGCAAAGCCGCCGACAGCCCCTGCCGCCAGCAGGTATGAGATTTGCTCCATGCAATGATTCCTCCGATCAATAGGTACAGGGGGGATCGCTCTGCGCGATCCCATAGGTGCCCCTGCGGAGGAGCCCTTTTGGTTTTTTACCCCTGCGGCAATTCCCTGTAGAAATCCTGCAGCAGCTGCTCCAGGCCCATGGCGTGGCTGGCCTTTGCCAGTACAGCGTCACCGGGGCGCACGAATTGCCGTAAATATTGTAGCACTTCTGCTGCCGTTTGGCAATGCACAGTTGCAACACCGTGCGCCTTGGCGGCCTCGGCCATGGCTGCGCTGCAGGGGCCATAGGCGATCAGCTGATCGACCCCTGCGTCTGCGGCCCATGCACCGGTGTTGCGGTGGCCTTCCTCACTGGCGGTGCCCAGTTCCAGCATATCACCCAGCAGGGCGATCTTGCGGGGGTTGGGCAGCTCCTTCAGCACCGAGAGCGCTGCCCGCATACTGTCGGGGCTGGCGTTGTAGCAATCCTCGATGAAGGTCACGCCGCCGTGCTCCACAATATGCTGGCGCATGCCGGTCGTTTGGTAGTCGGCCAAGGCTGCCGCGCAGCGGGCCGCATCCAAGCCCATACGGGTGGCGGCGGCATAGGCTGCCAGCGCGTCATAGACTGTGTGAAGCCCCACCGTGGGGATGGATGCCGCAAAGCTGCCGTATTCACGGTCCACGATACGGAACGCCGTGCCGTTGGCCCCGGCCGTGATGTCCGTCGCGCGGACATCGGCGTTCTCGGCCTCAATGCCGAACCAGACAGCCCGCAGACGGGACGGAACCTGTGCGGCAGGCAGCAGATCATTGTCGGCGTTCAGCACCAGCGGGGCGCCGTCCGGCAGACCGGTGCAGATTTCCATCTTTGCCTTCAGTATATTCTCCCGGGTGCCGAGATTTTCCAGATGCGAGACACCGATCATTGTGATAATGCCTGCGGACGGGCGGGCGCAGCGGCTCAGCCGCTCGATCTCGCCCGCGTGGTCCATCCCCATCTCAACCACGGCATACTCGGTGGCATCGTCCAGCCGGAACAGCGTGTTGGGAACGCCGATGTCGTTGTTCTGGTTGCCCTCGGTTTTGAGTGTGGTACCAAACGCAGACAGCACCGCGTAGCAAAATTCCTTGGTCGTGGTCTTACCCACGCTGCCGGTAACGCCGATCATTTTGGGGCTGAAAAGCATCCGGTAGTTGGCGGCCATACGGATCATGGCGCGGGCGCTGTCCGGCACGATAACAGTGCGATCCGCCGGGACCCCCTCGACCGGGTGGTTGGCGATGATATAGGCGGCACCGTCACGGTAGGCACCGGCGGCAAAATCATGTCCATCGACACGCTCACCGGGGAAGCAGACAAAGACGCAGCCCGGCTCGACCTTGCGGCTGTCCGTAACGACTGCATGAATGCTGACAGGCTCGGCCAGCGTCAGGCCGGCCAGCAGCTCATTGGCAGGAATCTTTTGCATGAAAAAGGACCTCCTTGGATGGGTTTACTGGTATAAAGATTGCAGCCGCAGCAGGCGGATCACCCCTCCTCGTTTGCAGGGTCGATGTTCTCCTCCACGGCGGGAGCTTCCTCGGCGGGGGCTTCGGCCCCGGTGTCCATCGTGAGGGTCACAATGGTGCCGTAAGCGGCGGTCGTGCCGGACTGAACATCCTGCGCCACGACCTTGCCGCTGCTGTCCCCGCTGAACTGCACATTCAGGTTGGCTGCGCGGAGCATCTGCTCGGCAAAGGTGCCGGTCTTGCCGGTCACATCGGGGACTGTGGTCATTGCGTTCTGATCGGTGGCAGTGTACAGATAGACGGTCGAGCCTGCGGGAACCACGCTGCCACCCACCGGGTACTGGTAGACGATGGTGCCGCTGCTCGGGCCGATGAGCTTGTGCTTGAGGCCGAGACGGTTCAGGGTGACCTGTGCATTCGTCCAGGTGTACTCCAGACAGGTCTGCACCTTTACGGTGCCGGTCGGGTTGTAGGCGGCGTCCTGCTCAACACCCAGATAGGGTGCGATCTCGCTGATGATGTTGCCTACGACCGGCGCCACGACCTGACTGGCATAGTCCTTGAACCAACGCGGGTCGTCCAGCAGAACGAACACCTCGATCTCCGGATCATCGATGGGCAGTACAGCGGCAAAGCTCATCATCTTATAATAGTCGCCGTCACCGCGCAGGTGGCGGTCGGTGCGCTCTGCCGTGCCGGACTTGCCGCCGATGCGGTAGCCCGCTACATAGGCGTTGGCGCAGGAATGGTAGTTCCCTTCCCCGTGGACATTGTTTTCCATCATGGAAAGCAGCTGGCGGCTGACCTCCTCGGAGATGACCTGACGGCGGATACTTGTCTCGGTCTGGGTGACGATGTTGCCGTCCTTATCGGTGACGGAATCCACCACATAGGGGGTGACCAGATAGCCGCCGTTGGCAATGGCCGCCACGGCCGTGGCCATCTGCATCGGGGTGATGGACTCGTTCTGGCCGAAGGCTGCCGTATAGAGGTTTGTATCGACCTCCGCCATCTGCTCGGCGTTGTAGACGCTTGTCCAGCGGGTCTCATTGGGCAGGTCGATGCCGGTGGGCTGGGTGAAGCCGAACGCCTGAATATAGTCGTAGAAGATCTGCGGCTTCAGTGTTTCGGCCGCCTGAATGAACCAGAGGTTGCAGCTGTGGTTCAGCGCGCCCGCCATGTCCTGTTCATAGTGGACCTCGCCGTTGGCGCAGCGGTAGGTATGCTCCCACAGTTCGCTGCCCTCATTGACGGTCAGGCTGCCGCCGCAGTAGAAGGTCTGGCTCGTGCTCATGATGCCGGAGTCCAGCCCTGCCGATGCGGTGATGAGCTTAAAGACAGAGCCGGGCATATACAGCTCGGTGATGTTCTTATTCTTCCACTGGGCCTCGCGCATCATACCCTGCAGCTGGGTGTATTCGCTGGCGACCTCGTTGCCGTCCTCATCAACCGTTTTGTCGCGGCTGATCTTGCCGTCAGCGATGATGTCCTTGACCGCCTTTTCCCCAAGGCGGCCCTCCAGCCAGTCGATGTCCTCGGCGTCGATCTCCTCTTTATCCAGAATGGCCGTCATCTTGGCGTCCGTGATTTTGTAGGGGTCGTTGGGGTCAAACTGCTCGATGGATGCCATAGCCAGAATTGCGCCGGTCTTGACATTCATGACGATGGCGCTGCCGCGGCCGTGTACCGTGAAGGTGTTCATTGCCTCGGTCAGGTACTGCTCCACAATGGCCTGCACATTTTCGTCAATGGTCAGGTACAGATCGTTGCCGTCAATGGCCTCGTGCAGATCAGACTGGCCTGACGCAAGAGCATTGCCGTTGACATCGGTTTCGGCCACGCTGCGGCCGGGCGTTCCGGCCAGCGTTTCATTGTAGTATTTTTCCAGACCGTAGGCACCCTCGCCGTCGCTGTTGCAGAAGCCCAGCACCGATGCAAGGAATTCTCCGTAGGGGTAGCTGCGCGTACTGGCCTGCTCAGTCGATAGATAGAGGATGCGCTTGCCGGTTGTGCCGTCCTTCTCCGGCTCCATGCGGTAGGTATCAGCATAGCTTACAATGGCATCTGCCACCGGCTTTTCCACGCCCTTGGCCAGCATACGGTACTGGTACGGCGTCCCGCTTGCATTCTTGGCGGTCAGGATCTCATACAGCGCGTCCGCCGTAGTGCCATCGCCGAGCAGATCCGCAAGCTCCTGTGCGGCGGTACGCAACTGTGCCTCAGTGGCACCGCTCTTTGCAATGGAGGACGGGTCGGCAACAATGTTCCATACCGTGTTGCTCTTAGCCAGCAGCTTGCCGTTCACGCTGTAGATTGACCCGCGCAGCGCCGGCAGCGTGATGTCCTTCATCTGCTGGGTCACGGCCTCGGTGCGGTACAACTCTGCATCGCGCAGCTGCAGCGCATAAAGCTGATAGATCAGCAGGCCGAACCCGGCAATGATGAACACCGCCACGCAGAACATGGTGCGGGCCTTCATGCCGCTGTCCGCGCGGGCGCGGCGTCTTCTGGGCGGAATGTTTGGTTGATTTGTTGGTTGTGGCATCGGCATTCCCCTGTTTGGTGGGTGCAGGATTTCAAAAAGCCTTTTTGCCGTCGGCTGTCGCGCCGCGCAGCAAAAAGGCTCATAGCTGCATATTTTTTGTTACGGGTTCAGGTTGTTCAGCAGGCTCAGTGCCGCAGTGCGCACCTCACCCAGCAGCTTGCCTGCCGTGTTGGTGCTTTTCTGGATCACACTCTCGTCCTCCAGCTGGACATAGGTGATCTGGCTGGGGTCAAGCTTGACAAGGCCCAGCTGACCCTCGGCCACCTCCTGCAGGCTGGCGCGGCTTGTAATATCACTCATGCGGGTGCTGAGATAATCATACTCGCTGCGGGCGGCGGCCAGCTGGGTGTTGACCTCGTTGATTTCGCCGCTCAGCTCCGTCAGCTTGGCATGGCTGTACAGCACACTGATAACCAGCCCCAGCACAATGGCCAGCGCAAGCACGCGCGCCACCATGCGGGCAAAGCGGCGGGCACGGTTCAGCCCGTAATCACCGCCGCGCACTACTTTAACAGCGGGCTGCGGGCGCTCCAGCCGGGGCGCGGCTGCACCGTCATGCAGCATAACAGTTGTCATGGTTCTTGCCTCTTATACTTTCTCCAACACTCTCAATTTGGCGCTGCGGCTGCGGCGGTTGGCCTCCAGCTCCGCAGCGTCTGCTTCGATGGGCTTGCGGGTGATCAGCTTTGCCTTGGCCACACCCCCGCAGGTGCAGACAGGCTGTTCCGGCGGGCAGGTGCAGCGCTGCGCCCAGCGGCGGAACTTATTCTTGACAAGACGGTCCTCCAGACTGTGGAAGGTGATGACGCAGAGCCGCCCGCCCGGAGCCAGACAGTCAAAGATGGCATCGAGGCCCTCATTCAGTGCATCCAGCTCGGAGTTTACAGCGATGCGGATGGCCTGGAAGGTACGGCGCGCCGGGTTCTTCGCCTTGCGGCGCTCTGCCGGGGGCACGGCGGAGGCTACGATCTCCGCCAGCTGCATCGTTGTGGTGATGGGCTTTTCTGCGCGGGCGGATACGATCCTGCCGGCGATCTGCCATGCGTAGGGTTCCTCACCGTAGTCACGCAGGATGCGGGTCAGCTCCTCACGGTCAAGGGTGTTGACCAGATCCGCGGCGGTGGGGCCCTGCTGGCTCATGCGCATGTCAAGCGGTGCATCGGCATGATAGGAGAAGCCGCGCGCCGCATCGTCCAGCTGATGGCTGGATACGCCGAGGTCTAGCAGGGCCCCGTTGACCGCCGGGATGCCAAGCTCCGCAAGGACACGGGCTGCCTCACGGAAATTGACCTGTACCACCTGCGCCGGCAGACCCTTGAGCCTTTCGGTGGCCACTGCCACCGCATCCGGGTCCTGATCGAGCGAGATCAGGCGTCCTGTGGTCAGGCGTTTTGCGATCTCTCTGCTGTGGCCTGCGCCGCCGGCGGTGCCGTCCAGATAAATGCCGGCGGGGTCAATGTTCAGCCCATCCAGACAGGGCTGCAGCAGTACGGGGATATGTGAAAATTCCATGTTCTATCGTCCTATAATATCAGAAATCAAGATCTTCCATCGCAGCGGTGAAATCCTCATCGCTCGTTTCCTGATTGGCGTTCCACGCCTCGGTGTTCCAGATCTCAGCAAAGCTGCGGCTGCCGATGATCGTCACATCATGGTCAAGGCCTGCATACTCCCGCAGCTTGGCGGGCAGTTGGATGCGGCCCTGCTTGTCCGGGCTGACCTCCACCGCAGAGGCGTAGAGCATACGGCTGACCTTGCGGCCCTTGACAAGGCCCTTTTCCTCGATCTTGGCAGCGACCTTTTCAAATTCCTCGGCCGGGAAGGCGGCCAGACAGTGGTCCAGCCAGCGGGTGACGATGAAGGTCTCCCCCATCGCATCACGGAAGCGGGCGGGGAAATTCAGACGACCCTTGGCGTCGATGGCGTAATCATACTGACCGACCAGCATCTGTCCTTCCCCTCCCTTCGTCAGGCTGCACAAATTTACGGCAAGATTTTTTACGATGCCGCGTTCTCTTTGTGGATAACTCTGTGGATAACGTGGAAAACTACCCACGCTTAACCACTTTTGTTGTTATTCTCACCACAATTACCCACCTGTGGTAAGATAATAGTACCATTTTATCCTGCAAAAAGCAAGGGCAGACGGGGAAAAACTGCGCCGCAAACTGATTTTTCACAGTTTGTACAAAGGGGCGCTGGCTGCACACAGCGGTTTGCATCAAATGCGCAGCCGCTGCGCTTTTTCGCCCATAGGCGCAAAAAAGCCGCACCGTTTTACACGGTGCGGCGTACATTTTGTAATAGCGAAGATTTTTTCAGCGGAATTGTGCCGTAAATAACAACAGTGATTACTTTTGCTGTCCGCGGTTCGGGCGGGCGGCGCTGCGCAGGTTCATGCGGACATTCTTGATGTCTGCCACACTGCGGGCCAGCACCTCCTCAGAGTTTTTCAAAATGCCCTCACAGTAGACCGTTGCATTGCGGCTCAGCTCCTTGGCCTGTGCCTGCGCCTTGGTAACGATCTCCGCCGCATACTGCTGGCTGCGGCGGACGATCTCCTGCTCACTGGTCAGGTTGCGGGCTTTTTCCTCGGCCTGCTGGATGATACTTTCCGATTCGATGCGGGCATTTTTCATGATCTGCTCGCGGTCATTGACGATTTTCTTGCTTTCGCGGACTTCATCAGGGAGGTTGTTGCGCACCTCGTCAATAATATCGCGCATACGGTCCACATCGACCACCCGCTTAGATGCGGCGAACGGCACAGCCGTACCCGCCTCCAGCGTTTCCTCCATCAATTCCAGCAATTCTTCTACGTTCATGCCTCTTCCCCTCTCTCATAGCGGCTGACCTTGATCTTGCCGTAGTTGTATTGCTTTACCAAAGTCAGCGCCCCGGCCTGCTCAGGCAGGTCGGCCTCACGCTCTGTTTCGCAGAGGACCACACCGCCGGGGGCCATCTTAGCGGCCAGCAGCGGCAGCACAGCGGCCACGGTATTCTGGTGGAACGGCGGGTCGAGCAGCGCCAGCTCAAACGGGCCGCGGATGTTAGCCAAAAAGCCTTCGGCCTCACTCTGGCGGATATCACTCTGGCGCTCGACCCCCGCTGTCTTGCAGTTGGCCCTGACTACAGCCAGTGCCTCGGCAGAGCGGTCTACAAAAAGGCAGCTTTTAGCGCCGCGGGACAGTGCCTCAATACCCAGCTGCCCGCTGCCTGCAAACAGATCCAGCACCCGTGCCCCCGGCACAAGGAACTGCACGCTGGAGAACATGGCCTCCTTCACACGGTTGATGGTCGGGCGGGTAATATCCTCGCCCGGCAGTGCCTGCAGATTCTTACCGCGGGCTGTTCCGGCAATCACGCGCATGGTGCCGCACCTCTTTCCTTTCAAATTATACAGATTCAGTATTTATTATGGGGCTTTCCCGCGCCCTTGTCAAGAGCGCAAAATGTAAAATAAAGTGGCAAAAATGTTACAGCAAGCCCAAAACAAAACTCCCAAACCGTATCCCGGTTTGGGAGTTTTGTTTTGGAGCGGCTGATGGGAGTCGAACCCACGTCCTCAGCTTGGAAGGCTGATGTACTAGCCGTTGTACGACAGCCGCGCAACAACTAGTATTATATCGTTCTCCCCGCCATTTGTCAAGTAGGCAGCTTACAGCTTCATCAGTTCCGCTTTCAGGTTTTTCAGTTCTTTTTCAAGGCGGTCTTTTTCTTTGTTGTAATCCTGATAGGCCTGCAGCCGGGCTTCTACAGCGGCATCCTCGGCGCTGAGGTAGCCGCTGTTCATCGAGGCTGTGTAGCTGAACTTTTTCAGCGTGCCGCTGAAGTCGATGACCATGAACTGTCCCTCTGCAGGCTGCACAGTGCCGGCGCCGAACATTCTGTGGGTGATCTTGCAGCCGGTCAGATCCGGCAGCTCGGCAGGGCTGGCCAGCAGCTCCTGCAAGCTCTGCTCGCACTCGCCGATGCGGACGCACAGTTCAGCGCGGGTATTTTTCTCCTTGACAGCCTTGGCGCGCTCTTTGGTGGTGGCGCTGCGTGCATAGCCCTTGGGGTAAAACTGCTCGGTGTAGGCTGTGTGCAGGATGTCGTAGACCAGCAGATGGAGGCTGTCCTCTATGCCGCCCAGTTCCTGCGCCGCATACGCCTTGTGCAGGGCGATCAGCTCGGGGTAGTTTTCCAGCTCCCGCAGCAGGTCATTGCACATGGTATAATAACGGGGCAGATCCAGCGCTGTACCGCCGCCGAAATCGGCCTCATAGTCAAAATACTCTGCCCACGCCTTGGCCTCGGCCGCATGGTAAAAGTAGTTGTCGTGCGGCTCCCACAGGTTCAGGAAAAAGAGCGCGTTCGCGGCATTCATTGTATACTTGCTCAGCCGCGGAAACACGCGGCGGAAGCGGCCGTTGATCTGATCCGCGAACAGCTCGGCGCGGCCGCGGCGCTTTGTAATATCGCCGTCATCCTCTTTAAAGAGCCAGCGGAAGCACTCGCGCACAAGCTCCACCTCTGCATCGCGCAGCATCAGGTCCTGCAGACCGCCGACAGGCTGCAGCGCCGGATTGTCCAGCGCCTGCTTTGCCTGCTGCATTGCATCGCCGAACATGACGGGAAAGTCACTGTCATCTATATCCCAGTTTACGCCAAAGCAGTCCACCGCGCGCCAGATCGTCCCTTCCTCTGCCGCCGTGCGGCTTTTGCAGTGCTGGATGTATTGTGCAAGAATTCCATTGAGATTTTCCGTGTTCAAACCAATTCCTCCTATTGCAACACCGCACAATTCCCGCCTGACGGCTTAAGCACCGCTCCAGCGGATCTCCGCGCCAAGAGCCGCCGCAAGCAGCGGTTGCGCTCCGAAGCGCCTCGCTGCGGCTCGGTGTGCGGCACGGCATCTGCGTTGCCAAAATGCTCGATAAGACATCCAGTATTATCTGCGCTTTTGGCTTAGCAGCTGCCGCACCTCGCTCGCCGTATCGGCACTTAGAATTATGCGGTATTGCCCTATAAAAAGTCAGCCTTCCTATTATAAAGGGCAGAGCACGGAGCGTCAACCGATAAAAAGCAACAAAAAGCCCCCTCCTTCGAGGGGGCAAAATCGTCACAAACTTACAGACTGGAATAGCCGAAGCTATTGACAAGGGCATCAATTTTCTTGCCCTGCTTGCACCAGGGGCAGTTGTGGGCGTCATAGGTCTCATAGTCGGGCAGGTCATGGGGGTCAAAGATGCTTGCCACCGGATAGCCCGCGCACTCCTTGACCGAGGCAAAAATTGCCGCGATGCCGGCCGGGTCACCGCCGTAGTAGCGGATGGCCTCGACCGCGCCCTGCACCGTATAGCCGGTGGTGACCGAGGCTGCCAGCACAAGTACATGCTTGCCCGCGATCATAGGGGCCGTGTTCTCACGGAAAAGAAGCTGGCTGCCGGTGGTATGCTCCGGCGTGACCACATAGATCGTCTGGTGCGCGTTCATATTCGTATAGCCGGCCTTGGTCAGTTCGCTTGCCATGCAGGCGCCAATGACCTCGGTACCGTCCAGACAGAGGATGGTATCCACGATGGTCGTCGATTTATAGGCCCGCACCAGCTCTGCTGCGGCCGCGCGTGCCTCCGACAGGCGGAACTTTGTCAGCGTGACATCAATATAATAGTTGATATGGCTGTGGCTGGTGGCATAATGCCCCTTGCTGACGCGCAGCTGCAGGTTCGGCTTACCAGTGGGCAGTTTTACAAGATTCATCGCCATGGTGGAATCCCCCTTAATGCTTAAACTGTTTATGGTATTATTGTACAAATTTTTGCATCAAAAAACAAGAAACGCATTACCCAAAATCACAGTCTGATTTTTGGGCAGTTTTTCGGGCAAAAGTGGACAAATCGGCTGCCGCGTGGTATAATTATTAAATTATTAAAGTGGGGAGGTTTGCGGATATGGGCTACCGGTTGGCGGACAACACCGGCGATACCCTTGCGGTGCCGCAGCTTGTGCTGACACACCTGTGCCAGACTGACGGCGATACAATCCGGGCGGCGCTGTATATTTTGCAGACCCGCGACACCGACCCCCGCACGATGGCCCGGGCGTTAGCGCTGCCCAGCATCGAGGCCGCCAAGCGCGCGCTGCAGTACTGGGCGGGTGCCGGGCTGCTGGTGAACGAGCGCAGCGCAGCCCCCGCCCCAGCCGAGCCTGCCCATGTGGATCTGGCCAGCGCGATCAACGACCCCTATGTAGCGGTGCTGTGTCAGGAGGCGCAGAACGCCTTCGGCAAGACGCTGAGCCGGAGCGAGCTGCAGCGGCTTGTTGACCTATATCTGGCTGACGGCTGGAAGCCCGATGTGATTCTGCTCTGCTGCGCCGAGGTAACGCGCATCGGCCGGCGCACCGTTGCCGCCGTGGCGCATCTGCTGGCCCGCTGGCGTGAGGACGGTGTGGAAAACGGCGAGGACGCCGAGCGCTGGCTCAAGCGCGCCAAGCAGCGCGAGGACTGGTGTGCTGACGCCGCCGCCCAGTTTGGTGTTGAGCCGCGCGCCCTGACAAATTGGGAGCGCCGCGCGATTGCCCGCTGGCATGAGGAAATGGGCATCGGCCACGAGATGATCGACGAGGCACTGCTGCGGGCCAACGGCAAAAATACGGTGCGGTATGTGGACGGCATCCTGCGCGCATGGCGCGCGCAGGGCATCACGACTATTGATGCCGCCCGCAAGCAGGGCCAGCTGGAGGGCAGCAACATTGTCATGACTGAGCGCCCCGGCGCCCAGCCGCCCGCCGCCAGTGCCCAGAAGGACCTGTTCAACCGCGACTGGGCTGCGATGTTTGACGAGGAGGGATGATCCATGCGCACAAAAGACGAACTGTTCCGCGCCGCGCAGCGCGAGGTAGCCGCCCGCCGTCAGCAGGCTGTCATGCAGGCTGAGACTGCCCGCCGCGCCGCCTATGCCGCCCACCCGGCACTGGCCGAGGCTGACAACGCCCACATGCGGGCCGGGCTGGGCCTTGCCAAGGCCGCCGCGCTGGGCGGCAGCATCGAGGCTGCCCGCGCCGCGCTGACCCGCGCGGACGAGGCACTGGCCGCCGCCGTAAAGGAGGCCGGCTATGAGGAGAACGCCTTTACCCCCGCCTACCGCTGCCCCCTGTGTGAGGACACCGGCATGCGGGGCGGTATCCCCTGCAGCTGCGTGGCCGAGGCAGCCCGCCGCCTGCGCCGCGAGGAGATCAACGCCGCAAGTCCGCTTGGGCTTTGCCAGTTTGCCAGCTTTGAGGTTGCACGCTACAGTGACACCGTAGAGCCGGAGCTTGGCATCTCCCCGCGCGAGTATATGGGCAAGCTGCTGAATTACTGCCAGACCTACGCCGCACGGTTCAGCCAGAACAGCCCGAACCTGCTTTTTATGGGGCATACGGGGCTTGGCAAAACGCATCTGGCATTGGCCATTGCCGATGCTGTGCTGGAGGGTGGCCACGATGTACTGTATACCAGCGCCGCTGCACTGGCAGCCCAGCTGGGCCGGGAGCATTTCGACTATTCCACCAAGGATGAATGGCTGGCCGCCTGCCAGGAGGCCGACCTGCTGATCCTTGATGATCTGGGCACAGAGTACATCACGCCGCTGACCATCAGTGTACTGTATGAGCTGATCAACACCCGTATGCTGACCCACCGCCCCACGATCTACACGACCAACATCACGGATCAGACCGTTTTTATGGCCCGTTACACCGAAAAGGTCGCCAGCCGTATGCTGGGCGGCTGCAAAATGTTCAAATTCTTCGGTGCCGACCAGCGATTGAAATAAACAAAAAGGATGCGAACCGCTGCGGCTCGCATCCTTTTATTTTATTGCCGTATCGTCAAAATCTTGCATAAAGGAAGCTGCCGCCGCCGAGGAAACGCCCCATAAAGAGAAAGGCAAAAACAGCCATCTCATAAACCGCCCAGCGGGCCGGGAGGGGCAGCGCGGCGATTTTTTCCCGCAGTGAGATACCGCGCTCATGCAGCACATCCACCGCCAGCAGGCAGACCATGCCCGCGTAGAGAGTCAGCTGCTCCTGCATGCTGGTCAGGCCCAGCTCCCAATAGTTGCTGAACACGGCATGCCCGCCGTTGCAGAGTATGCCGCGGAAGATCTGTGCGGCATTGCTAAGACTGCTGGCGCGGAAGATGACAAACGCCCCCACCAGAACACCGAAGGCCACTGCCATGCGCAAGGCATGCCGGATACGCCCGCCGTGGCGGGGCGGGAGGTGATTCTCCGCCGCCTGACACAGGCCGTGCAGCCCACCCCAGACAAGGTAGGTCCACCCTGCACCGTGCCACAGGCCGCTGACCAAAAAGGTAAGCAGCAGGTTGCGGTCCTTTTGTGCTTTGGTGCAGCGGCTGCCGCCCAGTGGGATATAGACATAATCCCGCAGCCAGCGGGAGAGGCTGATATGCCACCGCGCCCAGATATCCTTGACTGAATCCGCAAAGAAGGGCTGGCGGAAGTTTTCGGGCAGCGTCAGGCCCAGCACCTCACCGACGCCGAGAACGATGTCCGTATAGCCGGAGAAATCCGCGTAGAGCTGCACTGTAAACAGCACAGACCCCAGCAAAAGCTGGGTGCGGTCATAGGCGGCGGGATTTGCAAACACCGCATCCACCACAACTGCGGCACGGTCAGCCACCGCCAGCTTTTTGAAGTACCCCCATGCACTGCGCTGCACACCGCGCCAAGCGCGGGCGGTGTCCCATCGTGCAGGGCGGTCCATCTGGGGCATCAGCTCATCATAGCGGTTGAAGGGGCCCTGCGTGATAGAAAGAAAAAACGAGGCATAGCACAGCAGCCGCGCATACTGTTCCTCCGGCAGAAGCTTGCCGCGGCGCACATCACAGAGATAGCTTATAAGCTGCAGCGTAAAGTAGCCGATGCCCAGCGCATTGGCCAGCTTGCCCTGCCACCCGAAGGCCGCAGGCAGATATTTGAGCAGCAGCAGCGGAAAAAGCGCAGCCGCCAGCCCTGCATAAAAGGTGCCCTTTGCGGCCGTTCTGCGCCCGCACCACCAGACCAGAAAGGTGCAGGCCAGCAGTACCGGCAATGCCTGCCAGCACAGCACGGCATAAAAGACAAGGTTTGCCCCCAGCATCAGCTGCCAGCGGCGCGGCGGCGGGCAGGCATACCAAAGCCCCGCCAACAGCGCTGCAAACAGCACAAAGCCGGGTGATGTCACAGCAATCATGGCGGGGCCTCCTTCGTATCAGTGTACATCCTTCATCAGGATGGATTCATCCGGCGTCAGCGTCAGCTTATCTTCGACCGTATCATAAAACAGGTCGGCGACATTCTCCCCTGCCGCATCGCGGCGGATAGTATCACAGAGAACAGCGGTAAATTTATCCGCACCTGCACCGTTCAGGTGGTGTGCATCGGAATAATCGCCCACCGTAAGATGCAGCGTGTCCCAGTCGCGCCAGAGGGAGAAATCCCAGTAGACAAGTCCGTCCCGCGCCGCGCAGAAGGTGTTGAGTGCATCCACATAGGACTGATAATTGTCGGTGTTATACAGATAACCACTGGGCAGCGGCGCTGTAAAGAGGACGAGCCGTATGCCGTTTTCCTCACAGAAATCCGCGATTTTGGTCAGATACTCCCAGCCGAAATCGGACAGCGGCGCATCGGCGTCCACATCCAGCAGCGTGCCGAAGCCGTACTTCGGCACACCCTGTGTGTAGATAAAGCCGCGGCCGCGGTAGGCCTCCCCGCTGTCGGGATAGCTGACATAGGCATAGTTGCCCGGGTCGTAGCCGTCCGTCAGCTTGGCCCGCCACAGGGCGGGCATCGCCCTTGGCGAGGCAATGCCGTGCCGCGCCGGCAGCAGCAGGTCGGCAAAGCCCGCAAGGCCGCCCATCTCCCACAGGTATTCATACCGGTTGGGGGAGGCAGCGCTCATGTGGTCTGTAAGCAGGTAGCAGGCCATCGGCACATTGGCGGACCGGCTCTCGTTATAACCGGTGTAGAACATCTCAAGGTAGACCGTTTTAAGGTCGTTTTCGGCAGCAGCCTCGCGCAGCATGTAGTAGGAGCCATCAGGCAGCTGCTGAGATGACCCTGCGTTGAAGCTGTAGGTGCCGAGTGCTGCGTCCACGGCGGCCGGGTCTACGCTGCGGTAGCAGTGAGACGAGCCGAGGAACAGGGTGTCGATATTGCCCGCGTCCGCATACAGCTCCTGCAGCATGACCCGGGAGTAGGAATGTACATCGTCCACCAGCAGAAAATCCGCAGCCGCCAGCAGTGCCGCCGTCAGCAGCACAAACAGCGCGGCAGCCGCCGCTTTTTGCAGGATGGTTCGTTTCATAGCATCTTCCCTGTCGTATCAGCGTTCGATCTTCATGTGGGGGTGCTTCGGCTCATAGCCGGAGACCTCCAATCTCCACTCGGTGTTGCCTTCGGCATCCTCTGCCGTTTTGGCAAAGCCGAACTGTGCGTAAAATTTACGCACCATAGCATTTTTGGCTGTGGGGTAATAGTGGCCTACAACGGTTTTCACACCGGCGGCGGCAGCCTGCGCCATAAGGGTGTCCATCATGGCATCCTCCATACCGCGCTTGAGCACACGGCAGCTCATGAGCCAGAGCGTCAGGTCGAGCAGATCACCCTGACGCTTGCCCGCCACCACCGTGACAATGCCGTTGTCGCCGAATTTATCCACCAGCTTGCCGCACAGGCAGAGCGCATCGGCATCCGCCGCCATTGCGCGGATGTCATCCTCGCTGCAGCGCAGCGTTGTGAGGTTGAACTGGTTGGATTTGTTGGTCAGCTGGGCGATGCGCTGGATGTAAAGCGGCTCAAAGCCGCGGATCGTGGCCGTCATCTCCAGACTGTCCAGATATTGGCCGTAATCGGTAAAGGCCGCCTGTGCTTTGGCCCGCTCGGCATTCTGGTGGTAAAGCTCGGTTTTTTTCAGATCCTCTTTGGAGAGAGCCGTGACCTCAAAATAACCGCCGTGGTCCAGCGTCTTGATATAGTTCTCGGCACCGTCGAGCGCGGGCACCGCCACGCCCGGCACCTGCGCAGCCACAATGGCGCGCTCAGCCGGGTTGTCATCGGCAAAGACAAAGCTGTCCGCACCAAGGCTCAGTTCTGCGGCGATTGCCTTCAGATTGAGATCCTTCGGCTCCCAGTTGGCCTTGATGGCCACAAAGTCATCGGGACGCAGCACGCCGTCCGGGTGGTTGAGGCCTGCAATGGCGTTAGCCTCCTCGTTTTTGGAATCGACCGCCAGAATCACGCCGATGGATTTCAGCGCCTTGCAGTAGCTTTGGAACTCGGCAAAGACCTGCCCTTCCGGCACCTCGGGGCCGATGGCAAGGCCGTCCACACCATCGTCCCCCACAATGCCGCCCCAGAGCGTATTGTCCAGATCGAGGACCAGCGCCTTTTTGTTGCGGCCGTACAAGGACTTGATGATATTGGCCACGCTGTTGGCCAGTGATGGGATTGCGTCCAGACACATGGCATATTTGTACATATGCCAGAAGAAGGCATCGCCCCAGGCGGTCAGTCCGTAGTCTGCCGAAAGATAGTCGATGTCATTGATGTAAAAATGCTCATGTGCGGCCGCGTAGGCATAGAACCGCTGGTTCAGGCGGCTGATAAAGTTGGAGCGGCCGTGGGGGTCCCAGATGTCGCGGTTGCCCATCAGGCGGTAGTTGGGCCGGTCAAAGTTGTTCTGGATGACCGGGCAGGCAAATTTCTGCTCCAGCGCCTGCCACATGGTTTCAAAGTGAGCATACTGCTCGTCCAGCATGGCGTCAATGTCCGCCTCGCTGTCGGCAGTCGTGGGCAGCGCGGTCAGGTTGCGCCAGCTTGTGTGGATATAGATAATATCCGGGTGGAACTCGTCCAGCTCCGGCGTGCCGAACATGGCGTCCTGCCAGTATTGGGCGTATTCACTTTGGTAAAATTCCGCCTCGATGCCGTACTGCAGCAGAAACAGCCCCAGCTGGTCGGCCACCTCATTGGTGGTAGAGCCGCCGAGGATGGCGATTTTTTTGTGCAGCGGGTGCGGGTTCTGGGCCAGCAGCTCGCGGCGCAGTCTGCGTTTTTTGCGCAGCAGGGTCTCGGTATCAAGCGGATACTGGAAGCAGTCCATGGGAAGCTCCTTTTATAGTAATAAGCCTTGTGGGCAAAATGTAGGGGCGCATTCTATATGCGCCCGCAAGGTGTGCGGCTGCCGCAGACGGCCCGGGCGGATATGGAATCCGCCCCTACGGACCTTTATCAGCCCATCTCCGCCAGCGCGCCCTTGAGCGCCTGGGCGATCTGGTCGGGGCAGCTGGTGGGCTTGCGGCCGCAGGTCGTGCCCTCCATGCGGGCAATGGCGTCCTCGGCCTTCATGCCGGGCAGCAGCTTGGCGATGCCCTTCAGGTTGCCGTCACAGCCGCCCATGACCTGCACACCCTTGATGGTGTGGTCATCGTTCAGCTCAACGATGGTGCGGACGGAACAGGTGCCTTTATTGTTGTAGGTGTATGTCATGATATTGCTCCTTACTCTGACTTTTTTCGTGTTGCCTTGCGCGCCTTGGCAATATCGCCGATGCGCGCAATCATTTCGTCACTGGTGGAAAATGCTCCCACCGGGCGCGGGGTCACGGTGTTGATGCCGTGGTAGTCCGTGCCGCCGGTAACGATCAATCCGTTTTCTTTTGCCAGGCGGGCAAGCTCGGCCTTGTCCTCCGGCGTGTTGCGGGGGTGGTCGATCTCCACACCGTCCAGCCGCCCGGCGGCGATCAACTCCCGCGCAAGCTCCATGCTGTGATAGACGCTGGGATGTGCCAGTACGACCACCGCGCGGCTTGCCTTGATGACATCCAGCACCGTGTCGACCGGCTCATACCGCGGCGTGTGCAGGATGCGCCCGCGCACAGGCTTCAGCCCGAACAGCGACTTATAGACGGTATTGTACATGCCGTCCGCCAAGCCGTACTGCCACAGCACCCGCATGACATGGGCCTTGAACAGCGTACCGCTGTCCTTGGCAAGGGCAAGCGCCTCCTCGGTGCAGAACTGCGGGCAGATCGCCTCCAGCTCCTTGCAGCTCTGCAGCATGGCGGTCAGGCGGCGCTCTGCCATCATGGCGGAAAAGTCCGCCAGTGCGGCGCAGTCGTCCGGCCAATAGCAGAGCAGATGCACGCGGTGGGCGCGCTCATAGTCGTAGGCGGTCAGCTCGGTGGCCGGGATGAGGTGGACGCCGTTCTGCACCGGATGGGCGTAGGCGTACCGCACGCTCTGGATCGAGTCGTGGTCAGAGATTGCCAGATGCGTCATTCCCGCGCAGGCCGCCAGAAACGGCAGCTTGTCCGCCGGGGTAGAGCCATCGGAAAATGTCGTATGCGTATGCAGGTCACCGGGCATAAGCGTCACCTCACTTGCGAATGCGGATACTATGGGACATATTATTATACTACAAGTCGAGGGAGGATTGCAAGTAGGGGCGGGCAGTGCCCGCCCGCAAACATTCCGGCCTCCGCTTGGTTCCCGGGTCGATGACGAGCATCGCCCCCTACAGCGTAGGGGCGGATTCTATATCCGCCCGGGATCCTTGCTGGTTGCGACAGGTCTGCGGGCGAGCAATGCTCGCCCCTACAAATTTTACTCTATTTTCGTTCTTTTTTCAGTTCCTCCAGATATGCCGCCAACTCGTCGATGTCGGCATCGGTGAGGGTATCGGTTTCGGCAAGGGCGGCTACAAAGCTGCGGGGGCTGCCGCCGAACAGGCGGTGCCACACGCTTTTGCTCTCGGCGGGCAGGTATTCACTGCGGGTCAGGGTTGCGGTGTAAAGGTACGCCCTCCCCTGCTTTTTACGGTTGACACAGCCCTTTTCTTCCAACCGGGCCAGCAGGGTCAGCAATGTCGTGCGGGCGCGCGGCGGGCCGGGCAGGGCCGCTTCCAGCGCGGCGGCGGTCAGCGGCGCGGCGGCGTCCCACAAAGCGTTCATGATTTCCAGCTCTGCATCAGGCAGGCGTTTGATTTTTGGCATGGGCGTTTCCTTTTAATCCAGGCTGTGGCCGCCGACAACGACCGTGCGGGCATCAAATTCCAATTTGGCGTCACCGTTGTAGACATTGAATACATATTCCTGTACACCCGGCCACTCGGCAAACAGATACGCACCCTCTCGTGTAAAGCTCCAGACGCCGGGGTCATCGCTTTCGAGGCTTTCCGGCGATGGGAAGCCCGGTATGGCGGCTGTCTTTGGTTCCGAAAAGTCCAGCGCGTTCAGTTCGTCATAGGTCAGATAGACCGGCAGGCGGTTCCAGTCCATTGTATCGCTGAAATCCGTATTCAGCATCAGCAGGGCGTCGGCCTCGCCGTAAAAATACCGGTTGCGGTAATAAAGGTAGGTTTCCAGCTCGTCCTGCGGCCAATCGCCGGGGTTGCCAAAGTCCCGCGCTCCTGCCTGTGCCAGCGTGTTGCACTGGTGCAGCAGCATACGGTACTGGTTGTTGGTCAGGTCCAGCTCCCGCGCCATCGGCAGAATCTCAAAATGCGCCGATTGGTTCGGGTCGTCGGCAGACTGCCAGCCGCTGATGACCTCACAGGGCTGCGATTCGTCGAACGGCGCAATCAGATAGACATGAAAGCGTCCCTCGCCGTATTGTTTGCCCAGATACCAGCCTTCGGGCGTCAGCTCGGCTTCAAAGGTCGCTTTGACCAGTGCGCCCCGGCCGTCGTTCAGGTAGTCGCGCCAAGTTGTGCCGTCGCCGCGCCGGGTTTCCAGCAGGGCGGATATATATTCCGTGTCGTAATCCTCGGGCTCCACAAGGCCGCACGCGCCGCCGTGGTAGTAGTAGCCGTTTCCGTCTGTCAGATACTCACTCCAAAGGAAGTCCGCACCGCGGCGCACGGCTGCGGCCCCCGCCTCCATTGAGACGGGCGGCGGCTCCGGGGTCACGATGGGGTTGGCGGTCTCGGACGGCTCCGGTGCGGCAGCTGCGGCGGGTTCCTGCTCGTCTTGCGGGGCCGCGTCGGCGGGCTTGCAGGCGACCAGCCCGCCCGCGCAGCAGGCAGTCAGGGCCAGCACAGCCAGCAGGGCGCGTCCGCGGTGCTTGGGGGCGGTGTCCCACAGGGCGGTCATGCGCTGTTTGAGCTGGCGTTTGCTCAGGGCAAAGCCGCTTGTCAGCGCAGGGCCGCAGTTCCGGCGCACAGCGGTCATCAGGGCATCGGCGTAGGCCGCGCGGTAGGCGGCATCGCGGCCGTGCAGGGTCTCGGCGTCGCAGGCTTCCTCGATATCACGGCCCGCGCGGGCAGAGAGCAGCCAGACAGCCGGATTGTACCAGTGCAGGATGCACACCAGTGTGAGCAACAGCTTTTTAGCAACATCATGCCGCTTTATGTGGGTCAACTCGTGGGCCAGCATACAGTCTGCGCCCTTCGGGGCCTCACCTGCCGGGACCAGCAAAACAGGATGCAGCGCCCCCGCCACCATGGGGCTGCGCACCAGCGGCGTGGCCTGCATTTGCGGGCATTGGCCCTGCGGCAGGGCGTCACGCCAGCTTTTAGCCACCGGCTGCGCGTTGCGGCCCACGCTAATACGCCAAACGGCATAGCCGCCGAACTGGTACACTGCAACGGCCAGAATGCCCAGTTCCCAAACCAGCGCCGCAAGGTTTCCACGGGTGGTGTTGATGGCAAGGCGTTCCAGAATCGTGCGGCGGCCGGTCTGGATCTCTGTGCGGGGCACGATGTAATGCGTGGTGTTGTCGGCGGCCGTGGTGGTTCTGTAGGGCACATTGCCGGCGGGCTTTTGGGTCGTCTCCTCCTGCAGGACTGTCACCGGGGTGTAAAGCGGTGCGGCACTGACTGACACCGCCGCCGGGGCCTGCGGTACAAGCGCGCGCACCGGCACCAGAAACAAGACCGCCAGTGTGACCCACAGTCGGCAGAGCCACCGCGGGCCATACCGTTTTTGCAGCTTGGGGACTGCGGCCAGCAGGGCCAGCACCACAAGGCCCAGCAGCAGGCCTTGTGTTAAGTAGGCGATAAAAACAGCTTGATACACAGGTAAGCCCCCTTTTTATTCTACAGATGTAGAGGATAGTTTTATTCTACAAGTGTAGAATTGTATTGTCAAGTGGCATGGGTAACGAATTTTGCGGGGAGTTTTTAGGGAAAGTGCGCGGTGGCGGAGAGCCTCCAAAGCCCCTCAGGCCTCGCAAGCTCGGCCAGCTCCCCTGAAAGGGGCGCCTTTTTACGCGGGCAGTGCCCGCGAGGATGCTCCCAATTCTGGGGAGGTGGTCGAGCGCCAGCGATGACCGGAGGGGCTTTTCCCGTTTGCCGTCAGGATAAACAAAAAGACGCACCGCATCCAAAAGCGGACACGGTGCGTTTGCTTATGCTATGCTAAATTTTACGCCAGCAGCGGCTTGCAGGCCTCGGCCAGCTTTTCCTTCTGGGCTTCGGCCTCGGCGAGGTCCTTGCCCTTGGTGGTAAAGTAGGTCTTGATCTTCGGCTCGGTGCCGGAGGGGCGCACGACAACCGTGGCGCCGCTTTCCAGCGTGTAAATCAGGACGTTGGCGGCGGGCAGGCCGGTCTCCTCGGGCTTCTTGTAGTCCACGACCTTGACGACCTTGTCACCGGCAAAGTCCTTCGGCGGGTTGTCGCGCAGGTTCTGCATGATGTCGGCCATCTTATCCATGCCGGACAGGCCCGGGAACTCAAAGCTGTCCACCTTGTTCAGGTAGCGGCCATACTCGGCGTAGATGCGCTCCAGTTCTTCCTTGATGGAGGAGCCCTTGGCGCGGTAGTAGGCGGCCATCTCGCAGATCAGCATCGAGCCGATGATAGCGTCCTTGTCGCGGACATAGGGACCGGCCAGATAGCCGTAGCTTTCCTCAAAGCCGAAGATAAAGCGGTCAACCTCGCCGTCAGCCTCCAGCTTGGCGATCTGGTCGCCGATCCACTTGAAGCCGGTCAGCACATTGCGGCACTCGACGCCGTAATGCTCAGCGACCTTGTCAGCCAGCGGGGTCGAGACGATGGATTTGCACATGACGGGGTTCTTGGGCATCGTGCCCTGCTCAATGCGGCCCGCGCAGATGTAGTCAAGCAGCAGAACGCCGACCTCGTTGCCGGAGAGCAGCTCATAGCTGCCGTCCTTGCACTTGACGGCGATGCCGACGCGGTCGGCATCGGGGTCGGTGGCCAACATCAGATCCGCGCCGGACTTTTCGGCCAGCTCAAGGCCGAGGCGCAGAGCCTCAAAGATCTCGGGGTTGGGATACGGGCAGGTCGGGAAGTTGCCGTCCGGGTCCTTCTGCTCGGGCACGATGGTGATGTCGGTGATGCCGATGTCGCCCAGAACATGGGTGACGGGCACAAGGCCGGAGCCGTTCAGCGGGCTGTAGACCAGCTTGAGGCCGGCTGTCTTGCAGATGCCCGGGCGGATGGAGCGTGCCTCGATGGCGGCATACAGCGCGTTGATGCAGTCCTCACCGACATACTCGATCAGGCCCTGCGCCAGACCGTCCTCAAAGGAGATCAGCTTGGCACCGGTCAGGATGTCGGTTTTCTGAATTTCAGCGTAAACGATGTCGGCAGCCTCATCGGTCATCTGGCAGCCGTCCGGGCCGTAGGCCTTGTAGCCGTTGTACTTGGCAGGGTTGTGGCTGGCGGTAACCATGATGCCCGCGTTGCAGTTATAATAGCGGGTGGCAAAGCTCAGCGCGGGAACAGGCATCAGAGCCTTGTAGATACGGACCTTGATGTCGTTTGCGGCCAGCACCTCGGCGGCCGTTTTGGCAAACAAATCGCTCTTGATACGGCTGTCATAGCTGATGGCAACGGTCTGGCTGCCGCCCTGCGTCTTGACCCAGTTGGCAAGGCCCTGTGTTGCCTGACGGACAACATAAATATTCATGCGGTTGGTGCCCGCGCCGATGACGCCGCGCAGACCGGCGGTGCCGAACTTCAGGGCCACGGCAAAGCGGTCCTGAATGGCGGCATCGTCCCCCTTAACGCTTTCCAGCTCGGGCTTGAGGTCTGCGTCATCCAGCTCGGCAGCCAGCCAACGCTCATACATATCCTGATACATAAGTAAAACACCTTCACTTTCCATAGGAAATACTAACTAGGCATACTCTAAATATACCAACTTTGCCGTAGCCTGTCAATCGAATTTTGTTTATTTTTGCCTGATTTTTACAGTTTCTTTCGCCTTTTGCCCTTGCCAAACGGCGTTTTCCAGTGTATAGTGAAGGTATCTGCTCTGCACCTCGATGATTGTATCCAAGGAAAGCCGTGGACCTATATGAAACATACGCCTGAACTCATCGTCATGCTAACTCACAACGACATCACTGTGCCCGATGCCGCCGCAGTCTTTGCCCGGTGTCAGCACACCCGCGCCCAGTATTGGGGCTTTAAAGAGGAAGGGCTTCCCTTCGCCGAGATGCAGGCCCTGTTTGCCCGGATGAAAGCCTGCGGCAAGACGACCTGTTTGGAGGTTGTCGCCTACACCGAGCCTGAATGCCTGCACGGGGCCGAAATGGCCGCTGCCTGCGGGTGTGATATCCTGATGGGTACGGTCTACTCTGACGCCGTCCATGCTTATTGCCGCGCCCATGGGCTGCGGTATATGCCCTTCGTTGGGCAAATTTCTGGCCGTCCCTCTATCCTGCACGGCACCCCGGCGGGGATGATCTGCGAGGCCGAGGGCTATTTGGCCAAGGGCGTGGATGGCATTGATCTGCTGGGCTACCGCTATACCGGCAACGCGGCGACGCTGAACCGTACGTTCATCGCGGCGGTCCATGCGCCGATCTGTCTGGCGGGCAGTGTGAACAGCTTTGCCCGGTTGGATGAAATCAAAGCTGTCGGGGCCGCGTATTTCACCATCGGCAGTGCCTTTTTTGCACACGCTTTTGGCGGGGATATCGCCGACCAGATCAACACCGTCTGCGACTATATGGAGGCCCCGCATGCTTGAGCGTTGGTACCCCACGGCCCATGTTCCCAGTGTATTTGCCATCGACTATGAAAAGCTGGCCGCGCTGGGCTACAAAGGCATTCTGTTTGACATTGACAACACGCTTGTCCACCACGGCGACGATTCCACGCCCGAGGTGGATGCGCTGTTCCGCCATATCCACAGTCTGGGGCTGAAAACACTGCTGCTCTCCGACAATTCTGCCGCGCGCATCGAGCGATTCAACCGCAATATCCGCACGCTTTTTATTGCCGAGGCGGGCAAGCCCGCCCCCGCTGCCTACCGCCGGGCCTGCGCCATGCTGGGCCTGCCGCCCGAGCAGGTCGTCTGCGTCGGCGACCAGCTGTTCCGGGATATCCGCGGCGCGAACAGCGCCGGGCTGGACAGCATCCTGGTGGATTTCATCCGGCTGCCCGGCGAGACGCACTATGGCAAAAAGCGTGTGCTGGAAAAAATCATCCTCTGGTTTTACCACCGTGACCCGCGCCGCCGGGGCCGTTTGGACGGCATAGGAAAGTGAGGCAGCTTCATGTTCTGCGATATCAGCCCGACCTGTTACAAAATTGCGCTGCAAAAGGAAATCTGCAAGCGCCATATCAAGAATTTTTTCGCGCAGGAAAACTATGCCGACACGCAGGATACCGCGCCTCTGCCCTGCATAGTGGCGCAGTACAGTTCGCACCTCATCAAGCGCGGCAAGGGCATCGACCCAGTCCTGCAGGAGAACAAGGCCGTCAACATCCGCCTTGCCAATGAAAGGCTCAACGGCATTCTCATCCGCCCGGGTGAGACGTTTTCCTTCTGGCATCGGGTGGGCAAGACGACCAAGCGCAAGGGCTACCGGGATGGGCGGATTTTGGTGCGTAATCATATTCTGCCGGGCATCGGCGGCGGGCTGTGCAACCTGGCAAACACGATTCACCGCGTTGTGCTGGTAAGCCCTCTGACTGTGACCGAGTTTCACAAGCACTCCGACGCGCTGGCCCCCGACGAGGGACCGCGGGTGCCGTTCAGTTCCGGCACGTCGGTGTTTTACAATAACGGCGACTACCGTTTTAAAAATGAGACGGACCAGACGTTCCAGCTGCTGTTGTGGTGCGATGAGGACAACCTCTACGCCGAACTGCGCTGTGAGCGCCCCCTGCCCTGCCGCTACCGCATTGTGGAGGAAGGGCACCACTTCCAAAAAGAGGGCGGCAAATATTACCGTGTGTCGAAGATTTACAAGGAGACACTGGACGCACAGACCGGGCAGCTGCTGCATCGGGAGCTTGTGCTGAACAACCATTCCGAAGTCATGTATGACCCCGCGCTGATTCCCGGCGTGGAAAAGCTGTAAAGGGAGCCGCCTATGTATGCAAAAGTGACAAGCCTTGGTGTGACCGGGTTGGCGGGGTATCTTGTGCAGGTCGAGGCTGATCTTGCGGGCGGGCTGCCGCAGTTCAATCTGGTCGGCCTGCCGGACTCCGCCGTCAAGGAGAGCAGCGAGCGGGTACGCAGCGCCGTGAAAAACCTGCACTATGCGTGGCCCGCCAGCCGCATCACGATCAATCTGGCCCCCGCCGATGTGCGCAAGACCGGGCCGGTATATGACCTGCCGGTATTTGTGGGGATACTGGCCGCGCAGGGCAAGCTGCCCGCCCCCGGCGGCGAGCGGGCATTTCTGGGTGAGCTGGGGCTGGACGGCACACTGCGCCCCGTGACCGGTGTACTGCCGATGGCCCTGGCCGCGGTGCAAAACGGCGTAAAGGAGCTGTTTTTGCCCGCCGAGAACGCCGCCGAGGCTGCCGTAGCGGAGGGGCTGACCGTCTATCCCGCGCGCAGTGCGCAGGATGTTGTGCTGCACCTCTGCGGCGCGGAACCCATCACCCCCGCCGCACCCGATGGGTACGATGAAAACGGCGTCTGGCTCGGGCCTGACATGGCCGATGTGCGCGGGCAGAGCGAGGCCCGCCGTGCCATGGAGGTTGCAGCGGCCGGCGGGCATAATCTTCTACTCGTAGGCCCGCCGGGGACCGGAAAGTCGATGCTTGCCAAGCGGCTGCCGGGTATTCTGCCGCCGCTGAGCTATGAGGAAGCGTTGGAAACAAGCGCGATTTATTCAGTGGCCGGGCTTTTGCGGGGCGGCGCCGGGCTTATCCGGGAAAGGCCGTTCCGCAGCCCGCACCACAGCGTCAGCTCCACGGCCATCGTGGGCGGCGGGTCCGTACCCCGCCCCGGCGAAGTCAGTCTGGCCCACAACGGTGTGCTGTTCTTGGATGAGCTGCCGGAGTTTGCACGCGACACACTGGAGGTGCTGCGCCAGCCGCTGGAGGATGGCAAGGTCACCGTCAGCCGCGTACACGGCAGTGCGTCCTACCCCTGCAAGTTTATGCTGGTGGCCGCCATGAACCCTTGCAAATGCGGGTATCTCGGCCACCCGACACGGGAGTGTACCTGCACGCCCAGCGCCGTGGACGCCTACCGGCGGCGCATTTCAGGGCCGCTGCTGGACCGCATCGACCTGCATGTGGAGGCACTTCCGGTTGAATATGACGATCTCGCGTCCGAGCAGGGCGGCGAGTCCAGCGCCGATGTGCGCGCCCGGGTCATCGATGCCCGCGCCCTGCAGCGTGAGCGCTACCAAGCCCTGCCCGGTGTGCGGTGCAATGCGCAGCTGCCGTCCAGCGCCCTGCGCCGCTACTGCCGCATGACCCCCGCCGCCGAAAAGATCCTGCGCGGCGCGTTTGAGCGTCTGGGCTACAGCGCCCGCGCCTACGACCGCATTTTGCGGGTGGCCCGCACCGTGGCCGATTTGGACGGCAGCGAGCTGCTTGACGCCGCCCATCTTTCGGAGGCACTGCAGTACCGGAGTCTTGACCGGAAATTTGGGATGCGATAAAACCGATACCGCCCGCCGCTTTCCACTGGAAAGCGGCGGGCGGTTTTTTGCTGCGCAGGGCAGCGTTTGGAACAGTGTGGTTACGCCGTAAGGATCTGCAGCAGTTTTTCTGCACTGCGGTCCCAGCTGTAGCGGGCCAGCACGGCGGCGGCGGGTGCCTGTGCGGGGGTGATGCTGTCAACATCGCCGTGGTTGACGGCAAGGTCGATATAGGCGGCACTGGGGCCGTAGACCTCGCGCATACAGGGGGTATCGCTGACAATGATCTCGGGCGCACCGCAGGCGGCAGCCTCAAGCGGGGGGATGCCGAAGCCCTCATACAGGGTCGGGAAAAGGAACGCACGGCAGCGGGCCATTAACGCCTTGGCCGCACCGTCCGATACATAGCCCAGATACAGCACATTCGGCAGATCGGCAAGCCCAAGGCGCTCTGCCTGGGCCGCAAGACTGCCGCCGCCTGCAATGGCAAACACCGCATCGGGCCGGGCCTTGGCTGCACGCAGCACCCACGGGAAATTCTTGTTCTTGAGCAGATTCGCCATGCTGAAATAATACGCGCCTGCTTTCAGCTGCGGGTAGGCTGCAAAGATGCTGTCATCGGGCGTGATGCGCTCCATCTGCTGCCAGGCGTTGTAGACGACCTCTATTTCGGACGCAGGCACGCCGTAATATTTGGTAATCTCGCTTTTGGAGAACTCCGATACCGTGATGATGCGCTCGGCTTTTTTGGCAATGCGGCGATACTGCAGGCGGTGCCACGCCGCACTCAGCCGGCCGCGCGGATTGGTATAGAAGTCCGGGCGGGCGCGGTAGCAAACATCGTGTACGACCGCAATGCCCCGAAAGCCGAACAGCGGAATGACATTGCAGGTGGCAAGCCCCTTGGCACCGCGCTGCTTCAGATAACGCGGATAATCCAGCTGCTGCCATACACCGCCCTTGTGCGTGCCGAAGGGCACAGTCTTTATGTTTGTATACGGCGGTGTCTCAACCCCCTGCGGGGTGACGATCTCCACAAGGCCGGGCGGCACAATGCGATCGAGAGCTGCGAGCAGCTCGATGGAATAGCGCTGAATTCCGGAAAGGCGCTGGGCAAAAAAGGAGCCATCAACGGCCCAGACAGTTTCAGACATGAGTAAATACCTCTTTATAGCGCAGAATTTTGTTGACGCTTTGGTCAAGGCGCTCCTGCGTGATCGTACCGTTTTGTACGGCCTCCAGCACGGCAGCGTAGGCCTCCGGCAGGGAGTTTGGCATCAAAAGTACATCACAGCCCGCCTGCAGGGCCAGCACAGCAGCCTCGCCGGGGGTGTAGGCATCGGCGATGGCATCCATCGCCAGCGAATCGGTGACGATCAGCGTGTCTTCGGCGTTCGGAATCATTGCGACCAGCTGCGGCGAGAGTGTGGCCGGGGTATCGCTGCCTGTCACATTCGGCGCAGCAATATGCCCCACCATAACGGCGTGCAGGCCGGTGTCTGCCCCAAAGGGCAGCAGCTCGCAGCTTGCCAGCTCCTCCTGCGTTTTGTAGGTCACGGCCAGCGCTGTGTGGCTGTCCTCGGCGGTGTCGCCGTGGCCGGGGAAATGCTTGAGGGTCGGCAGAATGCCGTTCTGCCGCAGTCCGTCTGCCATAGCGGCGGCCATGGCAGCAGCGGTATCGGCATCGGACGAGAAAGCGCGGGTGCCGATGATCGGGTTATCCGGGTTGGTGTTCACATCGGCATCGGGCGCAAAGTCCATAGTAAAGCCGTATTCCTTCAGATAAGCGCCGATGGTCTGCCCCATGGCGCGGGCATCCTCGGGGTTGCCGCTCGCGCCCACGGCTGCGGCGCTGGCGTAGCGTGGCAGCGTAAACGCATCGTTGTTCGCCAGACGGGCGATAAGACCGCCCTCCTCATCCACCGCGATAAACAGCGGCGTGGCGCTTGCGCCCTGCAACTCTTTATTAAAACGCGCCAGCTGGGACGGCGATTCGATGTTTTTGCCAAACTGGCAGATGCCGCCCACGGGGTATTGCTGTAGCGCCCTGCGCATATCGTTTGTCACAGTGGTCACGCCATCGGCCTTCGCATCGTTGATCGTTTCCTGCGAAAGGCTCAGGTCGAGTGCATCCGGGCGGACGATGAAAAGCTGACCGACCTTTTCTTCCAGCGTCAGCGCATCGGCGGGCTGCGCCTCTACGGTCGGTGTCGCTGCCGGGGCGGGCGTTGGGGTGGGCGTTGGCACGGCCGCATTGCAGGCGCAGAGCGCCGCCAGCAGAACGGGCAGAAAAAAGCGCTTTTTCATGGAATACCACCTTTCCGGGGGAGCGGGCAGCGGCCCCTTTTGTATCGTGTATTCTATAAGTAAATACATCGTGTCAAAAACCACATTCCTGGTCTATTGAATGTGTAGGGGCGACCATTGGTCGCACGCCAACCTGGCGCAGCAACGCGTTTTCTAAGAAAGCTTTTTCACAGGCAAACGGGCGCGGGCGAGCAATGCTCACCCCTACAAGAGTTTTTTGACAGCCTGATTATATAGTAGCATATTTCCCGACCGCGGGCAAGAAAAATGCGCTGCCCGGCGCAGGGCAGCGCATTGGTATCGTCATTCCGGCAGGCTGTCGGCGTAGTCATCCTCCCCGCCGACGGGGTACTGCGCCACCGGGTCGCTGGCGGCGGTCTCGGCGGTGGCCGTTTCCTCGTATAAGCTTTCCTTTGTCACCGCGTAGGCAAGCTTGGAATCGGCGTTGACCTCATACACAACAGTCGGTGCGGCATCGCTGGCAAGATAGCACAGGCTGTCCCCGTCACTTCCGTCCGCAGCAGCGGCCACCGCATTGCCGAACCGCACGGTCAGGCTTGTGCCGTCAGTGAAGGTCAGCACGGCCGTGACATCGGGGCTGTCCAGACCGTAGGCGGTATCGGCCTCGGGCGCAGTGACGGTCCACGCCGTCTGCATCTGCAAAATCGTGCTGGCCATCTTTTTGATGCTGCTCTGGCTCACGGGATAGTCCGGGTCATCGGTCAGCGTCCAGCTGCCGTCCGTCTGGGTAAACTGCAGGTCGTTCACCTGCATGGCCGCCACATCGCTCAGCGTCTTGTCGGTCAGCGTCTGCGCCTTGTAGAGATCCCGCGGGGACTTGCTCAGGGTCGCAAGGTCGCTGCGCATAACGGTATACGCTGCACCGCTTTCATCGTAGACATAGTAGACATCGGCAACGGCGTTCAGCTGGTCCACCGTCAGGGCAAGGGTCTTTTCCCCCGCGCCGATGGTGATGGTCATCTGGGGTGCAGCGCTCTTTTCGGGCAGCTCGGCAAGGTCACTGCCCTCCAGCTTGCGCAGCGCCGCCAGCGCGGCATACTGCTCCACAAGGCTTGTGACCTTTTCCTGATCCAGCGGCAGGGCCGGGTCGGAATCCAGCATCCAGTCCCCTGTGCTGCCCTTGAGCAGCGTCACATCCATATTATTGCCGGAGTAGGCCAGCCGGTCGATCTCCTCTGCCGTAAAGCCGCACAGCGGGATCGTTGTATCTGCGGCATCCGTGCTGCTGCGGGTCAGCACCGCCAGCAGGATGCCCAGCAGGGCGGCTGCGGCAAGCAGCACGGCCAGCGGCAGCAGCTTTTTTGTTTTTTTTGCGTTGTTCTTCATGGCTCTCCTTTATCTGCGGCGGCGCACCACGCAAATCACCGCACCCGCGATCAGACAGACGATGGGCAGCACCAGCGTAAACAGCACGCCCAGCGGCACAGCCGCCGAGACCGGCACATTCAGCGAGGCGGCGCTCATGCTCTTGGCATTGATGACTGCCGTAGTCTGCGCACCGTTCAGCCAGTTGACGGCACTGCCCAGCAGCTGTGCATTGCCGCCTGACACCTGCTGGTTGATGCTGCTCAGCAGCAGGTTCGGGCAGTTGACCCAGACGACACGCGCCCCGGTCGCGGCATTCTCAGCCGCAACGGCCACGGCAAAGCTGCCCTCGGGGTCGGTGTCAGCCTTCTGGGCGGTCTCGGCAGTGGCGTAGTTTTCCATCGCGTAGGCTGTATCACCGGTGGTCAACAGCTGGGTAAAGGTAAATTCGCTGTCCTCATCGGTGGTGATGCCCTGCGCGATGGGGGTGTAGACCATCATGCTCTGCGACACGCCCGCTGTGATCTCATTGCTGACCACCGTGGGCAGCAGGTAGGTCTGCGGGTAACCGTAGGGGTAATGGTCGGCGTCCGTTTCGATCAGCAGACCGGGCTGGCGGTTCATGCCGCAGGCGGTCAGCACAGAATCCAGCTTCGGCGTTGCGGTCGTAAAGTCGGTGGTCACAAACAGCTTGCCGCCGTTTGCAACATACTCGTTCAGCAGCGCTGCCTCGGCATCGGTCAGGTCTGCCCCCGGCGCGTTGATGAGCAGTGCGCCGGCGTCGGCCGGGATGCTGCCGCTCGTCACAAGGTTCAGCTCTGTCACCGTGACGCCGGCGTTGTTCAGAGTCTCGGTAAAATCGCTGGTCAGGGCCGTCTCCCCATGGCCGGTCAGCTCATACAGCTGGTAAGCCTCGGTGCGGGTGACCTTGGCGATGCCGGAGGTGATGGCGTTTTCTGCCTGAAAGCTGTAGTTTGCCGTGCCGGTGGTGTAGTAGCTTTCAAGGTCCATCTCATACATGTCATTGTAGGAAAGGACGGTGTTGTTTTCCCCGCTGACCAGCACGACACTGCCGGTGGAGGCACCGTCATACTGCTGGGCAAAGGTCGGGTAAAGCACCGGGTCCCGCTGCTGCCAGCTAAAGTGGCTGCTCTCGCCCGCATAGCGGTCAAGCAGGCGGGTGATGTTGGCGTCCTCCTGCCCGCTCTCGGCCAGATAGTAGGCGGTCACATCGGTGTTCAGCTCATGCAGCAGGTTCTCGGTCGTATCGCTCAAGGTAAAGAGTGCGGTCGTGGAGATGTCATACTGCATATATTTTGTAGGCAGTGCGCGGACGACAAGGTTCAGCAGCACGACCACCGCCAGCACGACCGCTGCCAGCACACTGGCGTACAGGCCGCTGTGCAGGGTGCGCTTGCTGCCGCCCTGCCAAATACCATTCTGTTTTTTCATGCTCAGTGTACCTCCTCAGTTCCAACGGCGGCGTGCAAGCGCCTGCCCGGTCAAAAAGAGGAACAGCCCCATGACCGACAGATAGTAGACAATGGCCGGGATACTGAACATCCCGCCCACAATGTCCTTGAACGGCTCAAACAGGGCCAGCGCGGACAGCACCGCATTGAAGGCCGTCAAAAGCCATGCCGGGCGCAGCTGAAACAGCACAAACAGCACCACCGCGCCCGCACAGAATACTACAGCGCCCGCCGCCAGCCGTTTGCAGATGACGCCCACCAGAACAGACGCCACCAGCAGCACGATCATAAAGACAATAAACGCCAGCAGGTTGCCGGTCGTGAACATCGTCTGGATGCCGTTCATCAGGTAGGCCACCAGCAGCGCGCCGAAGGTGGCAAGATAGGCCAGTATCTGGTTTTCGGTCAGAGCGGAGATCCAGGTGCCCACAGCCAGACAGGCGCCGCCCAGCAGCAGATAGCCCAGCAGGGCGCTGTAGGCCGCCACCAGCGACACCGTGCCGAATGCCTGTAGCAGCAGCGGCATCACCACAGCTGCCGCCAGCGGCAGCGCAAAAACAGCGAGCTCTGCCAGAAACTTACCAGCCACAATGGCCGGAATGCTGACCGGGCTGGTCAAAAGCAGCTGGTCGGTCTTGTTTTTGCGTTCCTCGGCAAAGCTGCGCATGCTGATGGCCGGCAGCAGGAACAGCAGGATCATCGTCATGGTGTAGAGCACCGAGGCGAAATCTGACGAAGCATAGAGCAGATTGCGGTTTGTAAAGTACAGGCCCAGAAAGAAAAGGCTGACGGCGGCAATGACCCAGCCGATCATACCGGTAAAGCAGCTCTTGAATTCGCGCTTGAAAATAGCTGTCATTGCTCGTCACCCTCCTTTGTATGGTCCTGCTGCGGGGTCTGCTGTGTCTCCGGGGCCTCGGTCAGCTGCAGGAATACATCCTCCAGACTCATCGTCTCGGCGCGCAGGTCCAGCACCGGGCAGCCTGCCCCGGCCAACGCCTGTGAAAGCGCACCGCGCAGGTCGGTGCCCTCGGTGCTGACGGCAGTAAAGCTGACCTCGCCGTCCTTTTCCTCAGTCACGGTCAAGTTCGTCAGGCCCGGCACGGTACCCGCCGCCGCAAGGATCTCCTCCCGGCTGCCTTGAGCCGTAGCGGTGATGGTTCCCTTCGCGGTCAGTCTGGCGGCCAGCTCCTCCGGTGTACCCTGCGCTACCAGCCTGCCGTGGGCAATGATCAGCACCCGATCACAAACGGACTGCACCTCGCTCAAAATATGGCTGGATAAAATGACCGTGTGGGTTTTGCCCAGATCCCGGATCAGAGAGCGGATCTCGATCATCTGCGCGGGGTCAAGGCCGACGGTCGGCTCGTCCAGAATGATGACCTTGGGTGTGCCCAGCAGCGCAGCGGCAATGCCGACACGCTGGCGGTAGCCCTTGGAAAGGTTGCGGATGAGCCGCTGCTCCATCCCCTGCAGACCCGCGCGGGCAGCGGCATGCTCTACCGCCGCAATGCGGTCTGCCTTTTTGCGGGTGCCCTTCAGCTCGGCCACAAAAAGCAGATACTCCCGCGTGGTCATCTCCGGATAGAGCGGCGGCAGCTCCGGCAGATAGCCGATGCAGGCCTTAGCCTCAGCGGGTTCCTCTGCAATATCATGGCCGTCGATCCGTACGGTGCCGTCTGTGGCGGAAATATAGCCGGTTATGATATTCATCGTGGTGGACTTGCCTGCCCCGTTGGGACCCAGCAGCCCGTAAATGCAGCCGTCCTCGACGGTGAAGCTGATATCCTCCACCGCGGTGTGGCCGCCGTAGCGCTTTGTCAGATGCTCTACCTCAATCAAAGTGCGCACTCTCCTTTATCACTTGGGTTCAAGGGCATTGCTGCAGTGCAGAAATTGTGCAGGGATGCCTAGGCTTCTATTATAATTTGAAAATGTGAAAAAATTGCGTGAATGGTTTGAAGAAGTGTGAAATCCTGCGCGCCGATACAGCAAAAAACGCCGCGAAATACAGGCAGCTGCCCGTTTTCGCGGCGTTTCTTTAAGTAAGCTCAAAAGGTATCGTGGCGCACAAAGCCGCCCAGCTCATCGGTGGTGGTCATGCCTGCAGCCAGCGCCTTGCTGCGCATAGCGGCATAAAACTCCGCATAGGTGGCCTGCATGTACGGCTCCAGAAAGAAGCCGCCGATGCCGAAGGTGAACGCGCAGAGCAGCAGCCAGCCAAAGAAGGACAGCTGCAGGACGAAGTAATTCCACTTTTCGCCTTCCATCATTTCCTTGCTCAGCTCCATGGCGCGGGTAGCGGACATGTAGGGATTTTCGGCCAGCAGATAAGGTACGAGCGTGTAGCAGTAGTCCCAATAAATTCCCGGCACAATGAGCAGAAGGAAGCCCAGAAAAACCTTTAAGTTGGTGAGCAGCTGCACGATGATGGGGTTGCCGTAGGGCTGGCGGAAGGTGCTGACAACGGTGGAGGCCGGGGTCAGGGATTGGCGGCTCTCCATAAAATAGCGGCAGCGGCCGACCTTGAGCGGATACAAGACGAACAGCACCCAACAGATGCTGATAATAGCACCAATAAACGCACCGACTGCGAGTGCCGCAAGCATATTGTCCGGGATGTTGCTGAACATCTCATAAATCGAGGCTGTGTCCCCACCGGCGGTATCCACGGTCTGCCGCGCCGCGCTGCCGCTGCTGGCACTGGCCCCGCCCAGCCCGACAAAGCTCAGCACAAGGCAGACCCAAAAGCTGCGCCAGTACCGTCCCTGCAGTGCCTGCTTGGCGTTGGATTTTAAAAGTTCGCGTGTCCACATAAGCGTTTACCTCCCTATTTCATACAGTATATTCCCTGCGTTGTAAGCACCACAAGGCGGGAATTGTGCAGAATATTGTATTTATATTATAGCAGTTTATGGCGCAAAAGCAAGTATTGCGCCGCATCACTTTGTCGATTCAGCGTCATCCTTTGAGTTTGTTCACAAAAATATAAAAAAGTTCTGTTTTTTTGCAAAAAGCGCTTGACATTTACCGGTTGTTTGGCTATAATAATACCTGTCGTCAGGCCAACGGCCAAGGCGAAAACAAAATATGCGGATGTGGCGGAACTGGCAGACGCGCTAGATTCAGGTTCTAGTTCCCTTAAAAGAGTGTGGGTTCAAATCCCTTCATCCGCACCAAAGAAACCACCTAGAAACGAAAGTTTTTAGGTGGTTTCTTTTTTTGTCTGAGAAGCTTTCTGTATTATAGCTGTACCGGGGAGTTTGGCAATATTATAATGTAAGGGCCGTACAGGGTAAATTTCTCCATCTTGTTCAAGCATATCTTTGTAGGGGTGCAGTGTCTGCACACACCCGCAGTATATGTGAATAGCCTTTCCGGGAGGGCGGTACCGAATCAAGCTTGCGGGCAATCCATGTTCGCCGCAGGCTGTCAAAAAACTCTTGTAGGGGCGAGCATTGCTCGCCCCTACCCGTTTATCTGCGAAAAAAGCTTTCCCGGAAAGCGCGTGGTTGCGCCAAGTTGGCGGGCGACCAATGGTCGCCCCTACACCTTCATTAGGCCAAGGAACTTCCTTGCTATCCAACAGAAAAGACCGCTTGCCAGACTTGATGATTCGGGTCGTCCCATAGCCAACGCACCAACAAAAAAGCCTCGAACCTAAGTTCGAGGCTTTGGTGCGGTTGTGGAGAGCTAAAACGAACTTTTCTGCATCCTGTGGAGATGCCTCAAAATCCGAGGATTCGGGAGAATCCCCCGGACTTTCGGGAGAATCTTCCGCGCCGATGGGAATATCTACCGGCATTTTTCCGCCTGTCGGGTCGAAGGTGATCTTGAAGTGGTCGTCATAAAGGTCAACCCGGACAAGGAATGTATCGAACAGGGCGGCCAGATACTTTTTGTTGTTCACATCGCCCGTGCGGTAAATGTCCAGCAGGCTGACGAAATCCTCCCGGTTGATGGGAACCATCTCGGCCTTGGCCGTGTCGATTTTGGCAAGCAGCTGGCCGTGCTCCTGCTCCAGCGCCAGCAAGCGGGCTTTCGTAGTGTCTGTGATGATGCCCATTTCAATTGCCTTCATAATGTTGGCAGTTGAGGTCTCGTTGGAATAAAGCTGCTGCTGCAAGCTTTGCAAGCGGTATTTGATTTCCGTGCGGGCGTTATAGGCCATCGTTTCATCCGCCATCATCTGGATGTTTTCATCGGTGAGCAGCTGCTGCTGGATAGCGATAGCCACGGCCTTTTCAATCTGGTCGCGGCGGACGGCCTTCTTATCGCAGCTGTGGTCAGTGCGGCGCTTCTGGCAGGTGTAGTAATAGTGCATGGCCCCGGTCTTGCTGGTGCCAGCAATGCCCGTCATGGGGCTGCCGCAGTGGCCGCAGTACAGCTTCCCGGTCAGCAGGTATTCTTCATAGCCGCTGCGCTTACGGCGACCCTGCGGATTCTTCTTCACTTTCAATACCTCCTGCACTTTGTAAAAAAGCTCGTCCGATACGATACGCGGCATACCGCCCTCAACGCGGATATCACGGTAAATGTAGATACCCCTGTACCGCTCATTGCGGCAGATCGTGTGAAAGCTGCTGCGCCCCCACTCTGCCCCTTTCTTGGTCTTGATGCCCCGGCGGTTCAGATCGCGGGCTATGTCGATGAACGGCTCATAGCACGACACCCGGGTAAAGATTTCTTGCACGATGGCTGCCTCTGCTTCATCCAGCACGACCTTTTGATCTTTGCCGGTCTTGTAGCCAAGCGGCAGGCTGCCGTTGGACATGCACTTGCTGGCGTTGTCCATCAGGCCGCGCGAGATGTCCTCGGCCATGTTCTCTGAATAGAACTGATTGACATTCATCATGTTCCGCAGGGCAAAGCGCCCGGCGGCAGTGTCGTCAAAATCTTCCTCGGCGTAGATGGTGCGGATACCATTACTGCGCAGCTGCTCCTCGTTCATCATGGCTTGCAGCATATTCCGGCCCATGCGGTTGGACTTCCATGCAAGGACTACATCAAACTGCCGCAGACTGGCATCTTTCATCATCCGCTGGAAATTCGGGCGGCGGTCCGTTTTGCCACTGATGGCGCGGTCAGCATATATTTCAATGACGGTCACGCCCTCACGGGCGGCCAGTTCCCGGCACTTTTCCACCTGCTGCTCGATGGAGCAGTCACGCTGGTTGGCGCTGGAATAACGAGCGTAGATGACAGCACGGGCTGCGGAATTAGTGTTGATTCGCTTTTTCATGCCGTCACGCTCCTTTCGGTTTTACAGGCCAAGCAACTGCTTCTTCTTTGCCTCAAATTCTTCCTGCGAAATGATTCCATCGTCAAGCAGGCCCTTGTACTTGCGGATTTCATCAGCTGCAGACGGCTTTTGTTCAATAACCTGTGGCGCAGGCTGCGGTGCAACTGCCGGCGCGGGTGCCTTTGCCGTCCAGTTGGAGATATAATCGCGGATTTTGTAGGCTGTCGGAAGTTCCGTTGCACTGCAACCATACACATGATTGCCGCCGCCGACTGCACTGCTGACGCCGTAGCCAAGATTGATATTTGCGGTGGCCGCCTGAGCTGTCGCAATGCGTATTCTGTTGGGACCGATGCTGTGTTCCTCTATCGTAAAGGACAACACATTCTGCAGAGGGATACTCTCATGCATTTTATCCCATTTGATATCCAGATAGTTTGCATGAAGCTGGATAAGGCCGCTTACGATGGCAAGGGTGTACAGCACTTCATCGGTAGGCTTTTCAAGCTCTTCAGGTTTGATTCCCTTTGCCGCAGCTTCCATTGCCATCTTGCGCTTATACTCTTTCCGGTGCTGCTCGATGGCCTCGTCCCGGAGCTGCATTGCGCACAGTTCGCAATAGCCCTCTTGGTTTACATGAAAGAACAGACCGCTTTTACCACATCTTCTACAACGTGCCATGATAATGCCTCCTGTTTATTTTTGCGTCCTTTTGGGATATTCTTGCATTTTCATGCAAAAACCGTGTGCCTGTGATATAATGCGGATATGCCGGCAATATTTTTGGGAATGGAGTGAAGTGGTATGAACCCCGATGAGCTGAAGGAACTCACTATGCTATTGTCCGGCCTGTCCTACGATGACAAAATCGCGTTCAGGGATTTTCTGATTTCGTTGAAAGGTAGCGCAGATAATTCAGCGCCTCTTTCTTCTGATCGGCTGTCAGACCCATAAACAATTTGATGATTTCTGCATTAAGGCTGTCCTCTTCACTGGGGGCAGCCTTTTTTGCTTCTTCGGCTTCTTCATCCCAGCCCATGATGTAAGACGGCGTTGTTTCCAGCGCGTCCGCAATGGCTTTGATTTTGGACTGTTTCAAAGAATACAGGTCCAGTTCGATTTTATTGATTGATGACCGTGACTTATATCCAACCTTTTTTGCGAGGTCGTCCTGAGACATATTAAGTTCTTCGCGGCGGATTTTGATTCTCTGTCCAATCGTCATTCTTCTTATCTCCTTGAATCTGATGCCTTTATTATAATACGCAGTAGCTCCAGCGTCAACAATTTTTCAAGTTTTGATAAAAAATTGTTGACAATCAAGCTACATGGTGGTAATATACGAAACAGTAGATGAAACATCTACACGCCAACTACGAAAAGAGGTGACAAAAATGACGAATACCGATTTGCTCAAGGCCAAGATTGAGAGTTCCGGTTACAAGTTGAAGTACATTGCAGCGAAGATTGGCCTGTCGTACCAGGGCTTTTTGAACAAGATCAACAATAAGACCGAGTTCACTGCACCGGAGATCAAGGGACTTTGCGACCTGCTGGAAATCTCTATCGAAGAGAAAGAACCGATTTTTTTTGCCAGTAATGTAGATGAATAATCTACAAACGAGCTTTTGACAAAAGGAGGTGAACCAACATGAACAAACAGACCGAAGCGCCGTGGCCACCTGAGGACGAAATCCTCCAGCACTACGGCTACGCACCCGCTGATGTCCACCGCAACGGTGTCGGGGTTGGCTACTGGAAACGCGAAGAAGCGCTGGCCCGCTTTGCCGAGCAGCCCGAAGAATTGAAGTACCTTTCGGACAAAAAGAAAATCCGGATCGTCTTTGAATACGACCCGGATTTCCCGGTGGCGCTGCATATTTGTTACGCCACGCTCAAGTGTAATGAGGGTTAGTTGCCCATCTTAGTACAGCGGCAACCTGTTGGGAACACGGGAGAAGACACGAAATCTTCTTTGCGGTCCCATGCGACATCAACGTATTCCAAGCCGCTGGTGCCGTATCCATCATAGGTATCGAAAGCGACCACATCAATCCGCTTAACGGCTGCAACCCGTTCAGACGGTTCAAGGCTGGTCAAATCGACACGGTACATCAGCATAATTTCACCTCCCTTCATGGCTATTGTACCACCCAAGGGAGCGAACGTACAGGAGGAGCCAAAATGCCCTCGCAAGAAATCAAAACTAAAAATCCCCTTGGCGCATCTGATGAACACATGGAAAATTTTGCGGCGGCCTTTACGCAGTGCTTCTACGACTATATGGCCCACCCCGATGCCAAGGAACGGATGGACGAAATGGAAATCAAGCTTAAAGCTCGCGGGATTTTATGAGAGGAGGATAGAAAATGATGCGAGGACTTGTGATCACCACCAACGGTGATATGCGAGTGCAGACCTTTACCGCACCGGCGCTGGAGGATGTGCAGAAAGTTGTCGGCGGCTATGTGGAGACTGTTCCCGTCCGCAACATCGAGGGTCACTACCTGCTGATGGTGGACGAGGATGCCCGCCTGCAATGGCCGAGGCCCGTTGTCAACGAGGTTGCCAGCTTTCTGGCCTGCACGAAGATTTTCGGCACTGTAGTTCTGACCAGCGCCTACGGCCCGGAACTGGGTCTGCCCGATGACATTGCCCGTGTTCTGGGGGATGTCATCATGGCAACGCTGCCGGGCCGGTGCAGATGGGAGGGTGAAGCATGATCCGTTTGCTGAAAAAGGCAATGCAGTTTGTCTGCCTTGCGCTGATGCTGGTGGTGCTGATGGCCGTGGTTTCCGTGGCCGATGGCGATATGCCCCTGCTGAACGGCGTGATTCTGTTCATCAGCTGTCTGCTGGGCGTAAATACCTGCCTTGGAATCTGGTTCAAGCTGGACGATAAGGAGCGTGGCCGCCGTGAGTAATCTGCCCGATGCCGCCTACATCCGCAACCTGCGGAACTCTGGCTACCGTGACGGCAAAGACCCGACCTACCCGGTCTGCCCGATATGCGAACAGACCTGCGAAACCATCTACATCAGCGCCGACAACGAGATCGTTGGCTGCGACCAGTGCATGACGACCCGCAATGCGTGGGAAGTCACCGAATGCTTCGGAAAATGAGAGGTACAAAATGATTGAAGCAAAACAAACCCACTGCGGGCAATATAAGCCGTATGGCGACTTTTTTCGCATCTGGAATGTTCAGACAGATCTTCCGCAGGATGAAGTTGTCAAATGGTGCTTTGAAAAGCTCTATTGCGGAAAGGTTCTTCCGATTCACGCAGAATGGAAAGCAAATATCGCCTATGGAGCGCCCCATTTCAGCGATCCCGGCTATTACTTTGCTGGTTACTACGCCATCAGAGAGATTGATGGCGGTTTCGAGTTCAAAGTCTGCGAACCGTTTTGCGACTGACAAGGAGTGTTTTGATGAAGTTCTATTTCACCTACGGCAGCAGCGGCATGGCCTACGAGGGCGGCTGGACGGAGGTTGAAGCTCCATCCAGAGCCACCGCCATGCAGGCGTTTTCCGCTTTCCACCGCCCCGTCAACGGCATGACGGCCTGCCCGGACATCTACACCGAGGAGGCATTCCGCAAGACCGGGATGCTGGATGGCGGCAACTTCGGTGCTAAGACACGCGAGAAAATCACCATTACGCGGGAGTTTTTCTAAATCCCGCACACAAAGAAAGGAGTATACCACATGGACGGAAATTCCGAACAACTGCAAGTCATCAACTTAAAGCAGCTGCCCATCATCGAGGAGCGGCTGCGGGATGTCAAAGCCAAAATCGAACAGCGGACCAGCGCCGTCATGGCTCTGGCCGTGACCGAGGAAACCCGCACCGATGTCAAGAAGATCCGCACCGAAGTCCGCAAGGAGTTGGAGGGTTACGAGGCCCAGCGCATGGCCGTCAAAAAGGCCATTATGACCCCCTACGAACAGTTTGAAGCTGTCTACAAAGAATGCGTCTCGAACCCCTACAAAGCCGCCGATGAAGCGCTTGGCAAGAAAATTGCTGATGTGGAGGTCGGCATCAAGCAGCAGAAAGAGGACGATGTCCGGTCTTTCTTTAACGAACTGACCAGTGGCTTCGGGCTGGATTGGCTGAAGTTTGAACAGATGAATCTCAAGGTCACGCTGACCTGCACCCCCAAGGCCATGAAGGCCGCCATCACCCAGAGCGTCACCAAGATTGTCCGTGACTGCGCCGCGCTGGAGGAAAACCCGGACCGTGACGAGATCATGGTCGAATATCAGAAATCGCTCGACCTTGGTTCTGCCTGCCAGATCGTGCAGCAGCGTCACAAACAGCTGGAAGCCCAGCGCCGCGCTGCCGAAGAACGCCGCGCCCGCCAGCAGGCTCAGCAGGAGGCCGAAGCCAAGGCCAAGGCAGCCATTGAGGCTGAGGCCGCCAAGAGGGCGGTGGAGCAGCCCGCCCCGCCGCACGAGGTCGCTACACCCCCGCAGGCGGAAAGCCCCGCACAGGCCCCGGCAGCCGCCCCCGCGCCTGCTGCTGCCCACGCCGAGAAGAAATATCTTGCCAAGTTCGCTGTGACGGGCACGCTGCCGCAGCTGAAAGCACTGAAAGCATTCATGGAAAAGGAAGGTATGCAGTATGACACAATCTCTTAACAGCGCCCCGCAGAAACAGAAGTTCAGCGTTGCCATCAACAGCAAAATGTATCAGAACCTTATCGCCAGCACGCTGCGCGACCCGGCCCGTGCCCGCCGCTTTAGCGCCGCGATCACCAGCGCCGTGGCCGTCAACCCCGCCTTGCAGGAATGCGATGCCGGCACGATCCTTGCCGGTGCTCTGCTGGGCGAAAGCCTCAACCTCAGCCCTTCCCCGCAGTTGGGTCAGTATTACCTCGTGCCGTTCAAGCAGAAGGCCAAGTATGACCGCGACGGCAACATGATTCGCCCGGAAACCACCACCGCCACATTCGTGCTGGGCTACAAGGGCTACATCCAGCTGGCGCTGCGCAGCGGCCAGTACAAGGATCTGGATGTCATGGTCATCAAGCAGGGCGAGTACATGGGCAAAGACCCGGAAACCGGCAAGGCCAAGTTCCAGTTCATCGAGGACGATGACGAGCGCGAGACCCTGCCCACCATCGGCTACATGGCCTACTTCGAGTACCTCAACGGTTTCCGCAAGGTCGTCTACTGGTCCAAGGAAAAGATGATGACCCACGCAGATACTTTCTCCAAGGCGTTCAGCCGCCAAGGCTATGAGGACTTGATAGCTGGCCGCGTTCCCGAAAAGGATATGTGGCGCTACTCCTCGTTCTGGTACAAGAACTTTGACGACATGGCGAAAAAGACCCTGCTGCGGCACATCATCAGCCGTTGGGGCATCATGTCCATTGAAATGACTACTGCGCTGGAGCATGACGATGCCGTCAACGTGGCCGATGACGGGCAGATTGTGACCGAGACCGTGGAGGCCGCCCGCGCCAGTATCCCGGCAGACGCGCAGGAAGTGCCGAGCACCGAACCCGAAGCACCCGCCCCGACAGCAGAGGCCGAGCCCGAAGCTGTTGACATCAGCGCACTTTAATGGAGTACAAAATCATTTCCACCGGCAGCAAGGGCAATGCCGTGGTGGTGGATGGTTGCATCTTGATTGACTGCGGCGTTCCGTTCCGCCGTCTGGAAAGCGTCTACCGCGATCTGGACGCGGTGCTGCTGACACACATCCACAGCGACCACTTCCAGCCAAAGACGCTGGCTCGGCTGGCCGCCGAGCGCCCGTCACTTCGGTTCTTTGCCTGCCCGTGGCTTGGGCCTGACCTGCAGAACGCGGGCGTACCGCTGCGGCAGATCACCATCACGACACCTGACCGCTGGTACGACACCGGGTACTGCTTCGTCAAAGCCTGCGAGACAAAGCACAATGTGCGGAACTGCTGCTGGCATATCTGGTTCAACGATGGCAGCAAGGTCTTCTACGCCACCGACATGGGCAACCTCAACGGCATCACAGCCCCGTACTATGACCTGTATCTGGTCGAGGCCAACTACCGCGACGAGGAAATCCAAGCCAAAATTGCCGAGAAAAAGGTCAACGGCGAGTACATCTACGAGAAGCGCGTCCTCCGTGACCACATGAGTGAGCAGGATGCCATCGACTGGGTGTATGGCAATATGCGCCCCGATTCAACCTATGTCTGGCTGCACTGCCACAAGGAGGAATCCAAATGAGGGCGCGGCTGGTGCGCATGGAGCCCGGCTACCGTGGCCGACAGCGCATCGTCATCGAGATTGCCGGGGATTTCCGGGAACAGTTCGACCAGCTGCAAGGGGCGCTGCTGGAGGTGCAGATCACCCGCGCGATACCCCGGCGCAGCTTAGCGTCCAACAACTACTTTCACGCGCTGGTGAGCCGCATAGCCTCCACCGTCTGGGGCGAGTTTGACGAAATAAAAAGCGATCTGGTGGTCGAGTACGGAACGCCGTGTCTGGATAAGGCCGGTCAGGTCGTCATGGTGGACTTACCGGAGGGCACCGACCCGCACAGCTATTACCCCTACACCCGCCTTATCACCACCCACGAAAAGGACGGCAGCCGCTATTGCAGCTACATCCTGTACAAGCGCACCAGCGCCATGAACAGCTCAGAAATGAGCCACCTCATTGACGGCGCACGGCAAGAGGCCCACGAGTTGGGCATTGACATTTGAAAGGAGCGTGACCCTTATGCAAAAAGTGATTTGCCCCTACTGTGGCCGCGTTGCCAAATATGTAGATAGTTCTGTTATCTACTACGGTCATAGCTACGGCATGGCTTACCTGTGCCGCCCATGCAACGCCTATGTAGGCGTACATTCCGGCACAGACCGCCCCAAAGGCAGCCTTGCCAATGCGGAACTTCGGGGCTGGCGCAAGGCAACACACGCCCGTTTCGACCCGCTGTGGCAAGACGGACCATTCAAAAAGCGCAATGCAGCCTATCGGTGGTTGTCTGAACAAATGGAACTGCCGATTGAACAGACCCATATCGGTATGTTCACTGTTGAGCAATGCAAGGCAGCGTTGGAAATCATCAATAAAGGAGTTTCTGTATGAAAAATTATTCTCCAGCCGACATGGCTATTAAAAATATGCTGGATGGCATGAGCCATAACGGCAGCACGTTCCCCGGCACCGAAGCCTTGATGAAAGAGATTGGGGCCATCATCGACCAGTACGGCGCAGATGATGAAGATCTGGTTTGCATCCCGCTCTCCCGATATGATGAACTGCTCCGCAGCGAGAGCGAGATCGACATCCTCTGCACCCTTGTGGAATCTCCCCATGTGGAAAGCAAAACCGCCCTGGCTGCGCTGGAAAGCGTTGCCGATATGCGGGATAAGCGTCTAAACGACTGTGAGGACGACACCGATGAAGAATAAACCGTCCTGCCCGCCCGGTGGGCCAAGGGAGGTGGTGCAATGCTCCGACCTTATTTCTGTGCCTACCACAGCTACCTTGAAAACATGGAGCTTTTGAACTCGGAGGAACGTGGACGGCTTTTCACCGCCCTGCTGGAATACAGCAAGGATGGCACATTGATACCTCTCACCGGAAATGAGCGGTTTGTTTTTCCCGGCATCCGTTCCCAGATTGACCGGGACAAGGAGCAATGGAAAAAGACTGACGAACAGCAAGCGTCCTATGGCCGTAAAGGTGGCCGTCCACGGAAAAAACCGCCTGACGGAGAAAATGAAAAAGCTACCCTTTTAAATGACACAGATAAAAAGGGTGGCTTTTCTGAAAAAGGCTCCCTTTTTTCAAAAAGCCTAGAGAAGGAGAAGAAGAAGGATAAGGAAAAGGATAAGGATAAGGATAATATATCTTCTTCTACTGCTACTGCTGAAAACGACATTTCCGCTTGTGTCCAAGCCTACGAGCAGAACATCGGCCCTATCGCACGGGCAGCGTTTGATGACATTTCCCGCCAGCTGGCCGACCTGCCCGCAGACCTGATCTGCGAGGCCATCGGCGAGGCGGCGCTCAACAATAAGCGCAGCTGGAATTATGTTAAGGCTATTCTCAAGCGCTGCCGGGAGCAGAACATCCTGTCCGTGGATGCCTACCGCGCCGAGAAAGAAAACCACGCCGCCGCAGCGGCGGCCAGAGCCACGCCCGCTGCTCGCCCACAGAGCAAACAGGCGGCAGTACGCGAACGGCTCAAAAAGCGTCTGGAAGAGATGGGAGGTGCGCAGAGTGACGACCCAGCAGACAACCGAATTTATGTTGAAGCTACTGAACTGGTGGCCGAACCTTTACCGGGAGAATGACCCGGACGAAATGTCCGATGCGTGGGCGGTGTCGCTGACCGATGTTCCCTATGATGCCGCCATGGCCGGGGCGGTTGCCCTCAGCCGCACGATGAAGTGGCCGCCCACTGTGGCCGAGATCCGCGAGGCAGCCAAGCCGTACATAGGATTTCAGCCCGATTTGATAAATGTGCGGGTTGCCATTGATGCCTACGAAGAACTGGGTCTGCCGCTGCCGCCGTGGTTCTACGCCGCCGCGCAGAAGTACGCGGACAAGTTGCCAGCAGCGTATCAGCCTGCGGCACTGCTGCAAGGAGGTTTGCTTAATGGAAAATAACCGCAAAGACCCCCGCCGCCAGCTGATCGGCGCGGTGAGCAAGGCGCTGGGCCAGCAGTTTGAGCGCGATATCAACGCCGCGTTCGACCACTACCGCCGTCTGGGCGTGGCATCCATCGAAAAGACGCCCGAACCGTTCCACATGACGGGCCGCGAGAACGGCGGCAAGGTCGTGGGCTTCTACGAGAAAAAAGCCCAGCCTGACTACGCAGGCACACTCCGCGGCGGAAGGTCTGTCTACATGGAGGCCAAGTTCACCGGGTCGAACCGCATGGAGCAATCCCGCGTCAGCCCCGGCCAGACCGAGTATCTGGACGAAAAGATGCGGCTTGGCGCTTTCTGCTATGTTCTGGCCGGATTTTCCCACGGCGGTGCGTACTGCATCCCGTGGAGCATCTGGCGGGCCATGAAAGAACACTACGGCCGTAAGTACATTACCGAAAATGACATTACACAATACAAAATTTCGAGAACCACCACAGGCATGCTGGCGATTCTCGGCACCGGAAAGGAGTAAACCCCTATGAAAATGAATGAAGAAGCGACTTTCGCCGTCTACCAGAAAAAGCTGAAGGGCATCTGCGAGGAAAACGACTTGCAGGCCACTTTCAACCGCAGCGGCTACCCGCTGACCATGACGGTGCGGCCCCTGCAAGATGTGGCCGACCAGATGTCGATGCTGGAAAAGGTCGAGGACAACGGCTACACCAGCCCCGATGCGTCCATCAAGTTCAGCTACGAGGACGGCGCCATCAAGTACACCTTGAGCAAGGAGTTCGTGATCTCCGATGCGCTGTTTACCAAGCTGAAGAACCTGTTCCGCAATCTGCACGACACTTGGCTCCAGTATTTCCATCGCACCGTTATCCAGAAAAAACTGTTGAATGCCAATGTGCCCGACATCCCCGAAGATGCGGACGGCTTCGGTGACATTGACCCGGATGACCTTAACGCGGATGGTCTGGTCGATACCACCCCGCCCGAAGACACGGACGAGGAGGAGTAAACCATGGCAAAGGTGGTGCGGGGCGTTGACAGCTACAAAAAGGAGTTCTTGAGCATCTTCAACAGCCTGTGCGGCAGACATGGCCGATGGGAAGTCTGGTCGGATTTTATCCAGCTGACGGCCATCGACATAAGCAATGCGACCGACAAAGGCAACGCGCCGAAGCGGGCCACAGATGCAAGGAACATCGCCAAAAAGTACAGCAAGGACGAAATCAAACGCATGGCCGAAATGCTGATGCAAATGGTTTATGCCATTGACGAGAATCCCGACCAAGATTTTCTTGGCGAGCTGTACATGACCTGCGAGTTGGGCAACGACCACGCCGGGCAGTTCTTTACCCCCTACAACGTGTGTCAGGCAATGTCGGAAATCAGCTTCGACCCCGCGCGGTTTGAGGATAAAGGCTTTGTGTCGGTAAATGACTGCGCCTGCGGCGCGGGGGCGCTGCTCGTCTCGTTTGCCAATGCCTGCAAGCGGCACGACATCAACTACCAGCAGAAAGTGATGTTTGTTGCACAGGACATCGACTACACCGTTGGGCTGATGTGTTATATCCAGCTTAGCTTGATGGGCTGTGCCGGATATGTTGTTATCGGCGACACACTTATCAACCCCTGCACCGCCTACGATAAAAAAGGCCTGCTGCCCGCAGGCGACCCGGAACGGATCTGGTTCACGCCGCTGTTCTCCGATGGCATTTGGTACGGACGCCGCCTGGCGGCACAGATGGATCTGCTGATTTCGGGAAGTTCACGGAAAAGCCCCGAAAATGTCAATTCGTTCACGGAAAAGCCTGAAAAAGTGGCAGTTTCGCCCGCGAAAGACACAAAAAAGCCCTGTTCGTTCACAGAACCTGCAAAAGCAGCAGCGCCAGTTTCCACCCCGGTTTCCACTAAAAAAGTGGAAACATGGAAACCCGCCGAGTTGAACGAAACCAAGAACGGGCAGCTGACTTTTTTCTGAAATGAGGTGATGACATGGAAGATGAAAAACTGGCCGATAAGCTGCTGGACCGCATTCTGATGGTTCTGATGCCCTACGACCAGATTGATGTGGAGAGAATCAAGGCCAAGCTGACAGTGGTTTTGGATGACTACCAAATTTGCCCCAAGCAAGAGGCTCTGGCGGTCTACACCGAGGGCAAAAACGACTACTATCTCCGAAAATTCCTGCTCGCCAAGGCCGTTGCAGGGCGGCAGGAGCGTACGCTGCGCCAGTACAAAGATGAAGTCGGCAGGGCGCTGCGAGGCATCGGCAAGGATGCTGACACCATAACCGCAGATGACATTCAAGTCTATCTGGCGAAAGTTTTGTCGAGGGGCGGGTCGAAATGTTACTGCGACAACATCCGCCGAGACCTCAGCAGCTTCTACAACTGGCTCTACCGTGAGGAAATCATCCGCACTAATCCGATGAATAAGATCGACAACATCAAGTTCAAGCGGGAAAAGGAAAAAGCCCTCACCGACATGGAAATCGAAATGATGCGGCAGGCCTGCCAGACCACTATGCAAAAGGCAATTATGGAAATGCTGCTCTCCACCGGCTGCCGTGCAGCAGAACTTGTATCCATCAAAATCGCGGACATGGACGAGGATAAGGTTTCTATTCTGGGCAAGGGCGGCAAGTGGCGCACGGTGTACATCAACGCCAAGGCTTTCGTGGCTATAAAAAATTATCTGGCTGACCGCAAAGACACAAACCCCTATCTCTTCCCGCGAGAAATCAATACGAAGGATCGCACGATGATTTCCAACTTCAGCCGAAAAGACTGGTTCAAAGACCCCCGACTGGTGACAAAAGCGGACCACTTCGGGCGCGACAGCGTCAACAACATGGTTCGCACTATCGGTAAGCGGGCCGGGGTCAAGGGTGTGCATACTCACCGTTTCCGCCGCACCTGCGCCACGCAGGCACTGCGGCATGGGATGCCGATTGAACTGGTTTCCATGATGCTGGGCCACGAGCAAATTTCCACCACACAGATTTATCTGGACATCCGTGATGACGATCTGCAAGCAGCCCATCGCAAATATGTTGTGTGAGGTGTTATCCATGACACAGTTATATGTTTTGAGCCAGGACGGAACTTCGGCTATCAATCTTAGCCAGTTCGAGTATGTCTACATTGGCGAGGACAACAGAATCAAGGCTGTCAACGGCCAGAAAATGATCCGCTTGGGGGATTACAAAAGCCGAGATGGCGCAAAATTCGCCCTTGCCACGATGCTGTACTACGCCGGCAAGAATCCGGGGGCCGGCTGGTATCAGATGATGCGCGGCGATGCCGCCGAGGAACACGTTGTCCGCAGCCGTGACCCCGCTCCGAACCAATTTGCCGCCAACGGCAAAAAGCCGGTACGCCGGGGCGGCTCTTAATCTAACTTAATCTAAATCTCAATCTAATTTTTAGATAGTTTTAGCAAAGAACTTAGCCAATCCAATAAGCAAAGGAGTATACCACTATGAATACCAAAGTCACAATGATTCCTGTTGCACAGCTGCACCCCCACCCGGACAACCCCCGCAAGGATTTGGGCGACATTACCGAGTTGACCGCCAGCATCAAGGCAAACGGCGTTTTGCAGAATCTGACCGTTGTGCCCCGCGCAAACCCTGATGTGAATTACGAGGAACTGTGCCGGCAGTATTACGGCGACCCCACCGAGGAAAACCGCACGAAGCTGAACCAGTTCCGCAGCACGGATGGCTACACCGTCATCATCGGCCACCGCCGTCTGGCCGCTGCCAAGGCTGCCGGGCTTATGGAATTGCCCTGCATCGTGGTTGAGGACATGACCCTCGAAGAGCAAATCTCTACCATGATGACCGAGAATATGCAGCGCAGCGATCTGACTGTCTATGAGGAGGCCGAGGGCTTCCAGATGATGATGGACTTCGGCAACAGCGTGGAGCAGGTCGCCGACAAGGCGGGCTTTTCCGAAAGCACGATTCGCCGCCGCGTGAAACTGCTCTCACTTGATCGCGAGGCGTTCAAAAAGAGCGTCAAGCGCGGCGCCACGCTGGCCGACTTTGCTCTGCTGGACAAGCTGGACACCGAGGAGGCCAAGAACGAGGTTTTGAAAAGTGTCGGCACCAACAACTTCCGTGCCTGCCTTGACCGGGCCCTGCGGGAGCAGAAAGACCGGAAAACGATGAACGCCGTCCGGGAGGTGGTTGCATCTTATGCAACTAAGGCCGACAGCAAAGCGGATATGCCGGAAAACTGCCTGTTCTATGCTAGCTACGGCTCATGGTCGAGAATCGCCGAAGCTCCGGCTGATGCCGGAGAACACGCCTACTGGTACACGGAGAGCGGCTACGGCATCACTGTCTACCGCGAACGCACTGAAGAAGACAAGCCCGCCGAGAAGACCCCGGAGCAGCTTGCGCGGGAGGCCAAAATCGAAGAATGCTGCGAGAAATGCCGCGCCATCGAGGAGGACGAGGAATCCGCCTACCGTCTGCGGCTGAACTACCTCAAAGAATACGGATTCCCCAAAAAGGCTGCCGAGGCCGTCACCCTTGCCGCCTGCCGCATGATGATCTTAAACCCCGATACACTGGGCGATATGGACGAGGACACTATCGAAGCCGTCTATGGCGAGGTCATATACGATGCCGAGCATGAACTTGATACCGCTGAACTGCTGGAAAAGGCACAGGAAAACCCAATGCGGATGCTGATGGTTCTGCTGTTCGCCTTGACAGAGCCTGTGAATCACTGGATGCACGATATCGAGTGGCCTGACGGGTTCTACAAGTGCATCAAAGAAAACACATTCTGCCTGCAATGCCGTTTTGACAGGAAAAAGCAGGCACAGCGGCACTGGTGCCGCGTAAATGCAAAACGAGGAGAAAGACCGTGAAAAGGAAACATGACCTTTTGAAAGAAAAAAGCAAGACCCGCGATGCGGTGGGCCAGATTTCCAGCTGGTGTCTGCTGATTGCCCTGCATCAGCGGTTTGGTGTCGGTGCTGACCGCATGGAGCGTATCGCCGGGAAGGCCGAAAAGTTGCAAAAAGAAATCGCCGCCATCATTGACGAACACGGCACGGCTGCCGGTATCGCGGAAATGCAGCGCCGCTTAGATGGCATCTGCCTCACTGAAATGCGGGTGCCGCTGAACCGCAACACAAAAAACCGCCGCGAGGTAGAGCTCCGTATGGCTGCCGACCAGACTGTGACCGCGATGTGGTGCTGCTTCGCCCTTGCGATCCATCAGACGCTTGGCTTTGGCCGTGACCGCCTGAACAGGCTGCACAAGGAAACTGTGGAGAACTACCGGCAGTTCAATGAATGGAATGGCAGCGGCAGCCGTGATGAACAGCAGTACGCTTTTGAAAGGCTGCGCCATTGCGCAGAGCAAGCACTGCGGTCAGAGGTCGTCATCGTACAGGAAAATGACGATTACGACAGCCGCGCCCGCCTGTGGGAACGGCAGCTTGAGGATTCCATCAAGGCCGGTGTCCACAAGGCCAAGGTCGAAACCAAGCGCAAAGCCCGCGTCAACGCGCTTGCTACCAATGTTCTCTCGGATGCCGCCCGCCAGCAGGCAGCGCTGAAAGTGCAACAAGACTTTTTTGGAGGTGGGTATCGGTGATTCTTGAAATTCTGGCCGCCTTCTTGAAGATGGCACTTACCTTTGCGGTTCTCTGCATCGTGGCGGGTACTGCGGCCTTTGCTGGCGGCATTGTGGCGCTGGCCGTGGCCCTGCTGCACCGGCTGGCGGATGAAATCGACAAGCGGCGTGGCCGCAGATAGGAGACGCTGAAATGAAAATCAATGACCTCGGTTTCGATAACCTCAACAGCTGCTGCAAGCCGCTGGAACGGCCCAGCAAAGAACTGGTTCGGCAACTGGATATTCTGGCCGTGGAGCGCCGCCCGGAGGCTTGCCTCGGCTGCGGGATGGAGCATGACTGTTCTGTCCACGGATGCGCCGTCATCAACAAGGCGGCTGATCTTTTGCGAGGTGATGTGAAATGATGGTTTTTAACTGCAAGGCTTGCGGAAAGCCGATTGTGTTTATTACCACCGTGGCCGGGAAAAAGATGCCCTGTGACGCGATGGTGCGGGCCTACGAGCCAGACGCGGACGGCCCGGACACCATTATCACCAAGGACGGCCAGACGGTGCGTGGGCGCGTCTTAGCGCCTACTGCAGACAGCGGCAAGCTGGGGCGTATTCCGCACTGGGCAAGTTGCCCCGGCGCCGCAGGGCTGCGCAGAACGCGGAATCCGAAGTGATTTTTGCTGAAATGCTTACTTTACGCTGAAATTTAAGCGGATTGCGCTGAATTTGCGTATAACTTGCGTAGAATTGCGTGAAATTTGGAACTGACTTGGAACTGACTTGGAACTAAATTGCAACCAGTTTTAATTGTTCAGTCACAATCAGCGATTATTTCAAAAGATAATCGAAAGATGGAGAAATAATGAACCGAGAAGACTACATCGCAAAGGCCCCTACCTTTACGATATATGACGGCTTTTGCAAGACAAAAAGCGTCCTTGAAAATCACAGCAGAATCATAGTCTCCGTATCTGGCGGATCGGACAGCGATGACATGGTAGACATTGTCGAGCATCTAAAGCCAGATGATGGGTGCAAATCGGTTTACGTCTGGTTCGATACGGGCATTGAAATGGCTGCCACAAAGCGCCATCTAAAGTACCTGCAAGAGCGCTATGGCATCGAAATTCACACGGAATCTGGACATAAAAAAGTTGCTGCTGCCGTTCTTTCCGATGGGTACCCCTTTATGAACAAGGTTGTATCAGAATACATTGACCGTTTGCAAACGCATGATTTTCAGTGGGAAGACAAGCCTTTTGATGTGCTTTGCCAAGAATACCCAAACTGCAAAGCAGCCTTGCGGTGGTGGTGCAACAACTGGAGAAGCGAACCGCACAAGCCGCTCCAAACAGAAATTGCATCCAGAGGCAGGCTGAAAGAGTTTATGATTTTGAATCCGCCAACATTCCGCATATCCAAGCGATGCTGTGACTCGGCAAAGAAAAGCGCCGGCGACTTGGCAAGGACAAAGTTTGATGTCGAGATCCAGCTAATCGGGGTGAGAAAAGCCGAGGGCGGGCCGAGATCCACCGTCTATAAAAGCTGTATGGCTGACGGAAAGCACGGATTGCAGCATTTTCCTCTGTTCTGGTGGAGCAATGATGATAAGCGGGCATTTGAGAGAACTTATGATATTCGACACAGTGATGCCTACACCGTCTATGGTTGCTCTCGCACCGGTTGCGCAGGGTGCCCGTTTGGCAGCAGGTTTGAATCTGAACTTGAAATGCTAAATACATTTGAGCCAAGCCTTGGCGTGGCTGTTTCACACATCTTTTCTCCATCATACGAATACACACGAGCATTCAGGGATTTTAAAAAGGAGGCCACAAGATGGAATTTATAGATTTTCTGCGGCAGATGGACCGCGTGTGTGAGAATTCTGACCACTGCCAAAACTGCCCGCTCAAGCCGTTCCCGTGCAATGACGATATTGCCAGCATAGCGCGGAATGTTGACGATCAGACCTTGCGGGAAATGGAAGATGTCGTCAAGGAGTGGAACGAAAAGCACCCCGCCAAAACCCGAAAAGAAGTATTTTTGCAGGAATTTCCGAACGCATTTTTGCAAGATGACACGATTTCGATTTGCCCGAAATGCCTTGACAAAGACTACGAGCCAAACAGTGGTTGTGCATCAACAGGCTGCGGCGGCTGTCGATTTGATTACTGGTCGAAGGAGGTATGGGAATGATTTTGCCGATTGTAGTGACCGCGCTGATCCAGACGGCTGCCTGCGTGCTGTGCGTGGGGCTGGGCTATCAGATGGGATTCCGTGAGGGTGAGCAAATCGAGCGCGAAAAGCATATCGAGGATGACAGCCCCATTGGAATGGAACACCGGCACGGTGAATAGGAGGAATGACAGATGTTTTGCAATATTCCGGGAATGAGCCAGCCGAAAGATGCCACGGCACCGGCTACCGAAATGGACAAGTTGGCCGCCAAACTGACCGAGATGGGCATTCAGTTTGAAGATCGCCAGATATGCTTTACCATAGGTCGCCAGATTGCCGTCTACGAAAAAGGTCGCAAGGTGTGGGATGCTGTTTGCAGCCCGTTTCACTACGGCGGCCAGTGCGGACTGCTGGAGGTCATGGGTGTCATCGTGGACGGAAAACGCGAGAACGGCGAGGTGAAAGGCTGGCAGACCGCTGATGATGTCATCCAGATGGTGAAGGCGTACAAATGCAATAAGATGGTGGAGGAGCGATGATATATGAACGAGGATAAAAGCCCTAAAGTTTGTCCGCTGCTGAAGCAGCATTGTCTTGAATCAAGCTGCGCGTGGTATATGCAGGGCTGCCGCCGCTGCGCTCTGCTGGTGCTGGGTGAGGCTGGCGAAATCGCCACCACCACGGCCATCATCATCCCAAAATGAATGCGCCCTGCCGAGACTGCCCGGAGCGATGCATCGGCTGCCGGCGCAACTGCCGCCGCTGGAAAGCCTATCAGCTGACGCTGAAGATTATCAAGGTACGGGCAAAAAAGCACTGTTACCTTGACCCGATGCCCGATTCCCGGACGAACGAAGTCAAAAACCGCACGAAAAAATACAAAGGCTTCAGCCAGTGAGGTGAATGTGATGCTGACACTCCCCATCAAAAGAAAGTGGTTCGACATGATCTGCCGGGGCGAAAAACGCGAGGAATACCGTGAGCCTACGGACTACTGGAAAGAAAGGCTTTTCCGCGCTCGCGGCAGGGCACCCGAAAATGAAATACCGGACCCGTTTCATCTGAAAATATTCCCTATCCAAATCCGCGCGGGCTATCGGCAGGACAGCCCTACGGCGTGTCTCATGGTGACGATTCAATTCGGAAAATACGGTGTGCCGGAATGGGGTGCTGACCCGGGCAAAGAGTATATCATTATCAGAATTCTAAGCGTCGAAGATATTCATAATTGGAAAGCGAGTGAAACTGATGGAAGATAAACGAATTGCTGCGCAGAAACGCGCGGCAGAGTATAACCGCAAGATGATTGGCCAGCTGTACCGGCACTTCAAGGGTGACTTCTACCGGGTCCTGTTTGTGGCAGTACACAGTGAGACAGCAGAACTGCTGGTCATTTATTGCAAGCCAGAAGACACAACCAAGGTGTGGGCTCGACCTCTGGCGATGTTCCTTTCCCCGGTGGACACCAAAAAATATCCGGACGCAAAGCAGAAAATGCGCTTTGCACTGGTACGGGAGGTGAAATAGATGGTATTCTATAAATGTGATATTTGCGGCTGCGCGGTGCAGCATCCGCAGATCCTGCCGGCCGTCATTATGGACCGGGATAGCGCCTTGTACGAGGGCCGCGAAACCGTGGATGTCTGCCCGAAGTGCATGGCCGCTATATGTCAGGCGGTCAGCGAACTGCAAGAAGTTGCCGAGGGTGCGCAATGCTTGTCGTGACCGTGCTGGTGGACGGCGGAGATCAAGAAGCGCTGGGCGCCAAGGAGGCTATATGCAACCTGTTGGAGCGGTTCGGCAGTGTCCGGGCCTACAAGGTGCGCGAGGTCAAAAAGCCGCCTGCAGAACAGACCGAGCAGCTTAGCTTCACCGCCAAGAAAACATGATTTGGGAGGAAACCATGACTTTGCAGGAATTGAGCGAACACTACCAGCTGCGGGCACAGCTGGAAAAGGACGAGGATATACTGTACAACCTGCGCATGGCTGCTATCCCATCGGCCCACCCACTGGATGGTATGCCCCGCGCCCCCGGCGTGAGCGATAAGGTCGGCGCACTTGCCATCGCTATTGTGGACATGGAGGAGCGCATTGCCTATCTGAAAGAGCAGATCGCCCAGCAGGAAGGAAAAATCTCGGCGTGGATATCGACCATTGAAAACGACCAGACGCGGCAGATATTCCGCATGAGGTTCATTGGCTGCCTGACATGGGCCGAAGTTGCACAGGTCATCGGCGGGCGGAATACCGAGAACGGCGTGAAGTCGGTGTGTTACCGATACTTAGGAGCTTCTCCCGATGGTTGCGGCGGTGAGTAGCCCTGCGCTGCTTGCAACTGCGCTTAAAGGATGATATTGTTATACTCGTAAAATTCAATCAAGAACCAAGGCGACCACCCGTCAAACGGTGGCCGCCAATTTTTATGCAAGGAGGTCGATGTTTGCAGACCGTCCGGCGCTTCTCCTTTACGCCGGGTGTTGGTGATGTCCCCGACACGAATAGCGGGAACATCATCCGAGGCAGTTCGCCATGCTTCGGAGACAAGCAAAGGAGAAATACCTCATGTATCAGAAAATCAGAAATAAATTCCGGGAAAGACCGACCCTGTTCTATGCCTGCTCCATCGTGGCATCGTGGGCGGGTGTCGGCTCTTTGATGAACTTTCGCACCATTGCACTGAACTACGGCGCAGTACCGGCTATCATCTGGGCTGTGTTCAACTCGCTGGCCTGTATCCTGTTCGGCCTGTTCGTTGACCGCGTTCCGTCCATCAGACGCATCATGCAGAGCAAAGTCATGTTCTACTTCATCGGTCTGCTGACGCTGTTCCAGACATGGACGCAGATGTCGGGCATCTATGAGATCTTCGGAGACACACCAATAGGCACAAGCGGCGGTATGGTTATCGTGTATATAACCTGCGCCGTTTTTCTTATCATGCTGCTGAAAGACGGCATGATCCGCAACGTGCTTTCCGATGGGTTCTCGTGGGTGGTCGTGTATGGGCTGCTGGGCGTTGTGGTTGTTGCCGCGCTGATTTACACACGCGGCGCGTTTGCCAGCATTGATATGGGCACAAATGCTGCCGGTATCAAGGCGGGCGTTTACAACGGTCTGCTCCTGCTTCCCGGCCCGTTTGCCTGTCCGTATTACTACTCGCTGTACGAATACAACGACAGCAACGCAGACGGCACACGCCGCAGCAACATCAAAATGTCCTTTGTCTGGGCGGGGCTGATGTTCGGCATTTACATGGTGCTGGCAGCGCTGCTGACATGGGTTCAGTTCAGCCCCGTGCTGAACGTGATGAAAGCCATCCTGATCACGGTCATTGCGATTTCCTCTTTGTCCACCTATCTGTATTGCGAATATCTGGTATTTGGTAAAAAAATCGGTTTCGCGCTGGATGTCTTTACGGTTGCATCATGGCAGATTCTTATTCCGCTGGGCGTTATGGGAATCTGGCAGCTCATGAGCACCATCCGCATCTATGTGGTGCTGGTTGCTGTCGTGATTTCAATCGCGGTGAATCTCACCTCCGACAAAAAGGAGGCTGCGCAATGAAAATCACAGTAAAGAAGCTGGCCGACCTGCGCAAGCCTGCGCACAATATCCGCCGCCACTCCGACAAGCAGATCACCGAGTATATCCGCAGCATTGAAATGTTCGGACAAATTAAACCGCTGGTCGTGGACGAGCTCGGAGAAATCATCGCGGGCAACGGCCTATTTGAAGCCCTGACCCGCATGGGCCGCGAAACCTGTGACTGCTATGTTGTGACCGGGCTGACCGATGTGCAGAAGAAAAAGCTGATGATGGCCGACAACAAGGTCTATGAACTTGGCTTTACCGACACTGATGCCATCGAGCAGCTTGTGAAGGAACTGGACGGCGACACGGATGTGCCCGGTTGGGATGCAGACCTCTTGAAGATGCTTGATTCCACCATCGAAGAGGCTGACGAGATCGTGAACGATTACGGCTCGTTCCCCGACACCGAAGTGGCGAACATGAATCGCCGCCCGGTGGAGGAACACATTCCGTATGCGGACACACCCAGCTATCCTGTGACCCCGCCCTCAGACGAAACACAGTCTGCACCTGCTCAGCCCGCCGCGCAGCCGCCCGCTGCCGTCTCCGCCGATACAGGGGTATCGACATATACCCCGCAGGACAGTCCCGCACAGCCGCCCCAGAGCGGCGATGACGGGCGCAGATATATCATCTGCCCGAAGTGTGGTGAGCGGATATGCCTATAAAAGTGGTTGAGGGCAGCATGAATGTGCTGGACGCGGCCATAACCCGCGTGCGGAATGTGTTCAAGAACGACTGCAAAATCTATCTTAGCTTTTCCTCCGGCAAAGACAGTCTGTGCATGGCAAGCATCGTCTATGACCTGATCCGCGCCGGCGAGATTGACGGTACAAAGCTGACGGTGACCTTTATTGACGAGGAGGGCTTGTATCCCTCCATGGTCGAAGCGGCACACCGCTGGCGGCGCAACTTCCTGTCTGCCGGCGCAAAATTCCTGTGGTTTTGTCTGCCGTTCAAGCAGGTGTCGGTCATCGACCATCTTTCGAGCTCGGAATCATGGATAACATGGGAGCCTGGCAAGGAAGATGTCTGGATGCGCAAGCCGCCAGACTTTGCCATCATGTACAGTCCATATCTGCACTACCCCGGAGAAATGAACTATCAGACATTCTGCGGAAAAGCGTTTGCTGACGGCATCCAACTTGTCGGCCTGCGCACAGCAGAAAGCCTGACCCGCCTAAAGTGCATTGCCAACGCCAAAATGGAGCGCATTGTGCGCGGCGGGAAATTTTACCCTATCTACGATTGGCGTGATTCCGATGTTTGGCTTTACATCAAGCAGCGGGATCTTGAATTTCCTGAAATCTATATGCGGCTATACGAGGCCGGCGTCAGAAAGAACGCCTTGCGCCTGTGCGCTTTCTTCGGAGATTGCAGCACACAGGGTTTGCGCTGGGTAGCTGAAACAGATGCCGACCTGTGGGATAGAATCCAGAAACGCGAGCCGAACGCCTACCTTGTACTGCTGTACTGGGATAGCGAAATGTTCCGCCGCTCTACCAAGAAGCGCCGTGACCTTGAAGCCGGCACCGAGAAAAAGGACTACAAAGCCCTGTGCAAAGACATCCTGTTCCTGCACCCGGAGAAATACACCATCGCCAAGGACACAAAAGCCCACCTTGATATGTGGCGCGGAATGTTTATCAAAACCTACGGCATCGCCATGGACAAGCACTACAAGACCATGTACGAGGGCCTGCTTTACGGCGACCCTAAAATGCGTGTGCTGCGAATCCTTTGGACGGAAATCTACAACGACCACAATATGATGATCAAGGAGGCCCAACGTGGAAAACAACAGCATTGATTTATTCGCACCGTTGGCATCCCTGCAATGGGTGGACCGCGACAAGCTCCATGCCAACGACTACAACCCCAACAAAGTAAGCGAGGAAAACCTCAAACTGCTGGTACAATCCATCCTCACCAACGGCTGGACGCTGCCTATTGTGGTGCGGCCTGACTACACCATCATAGACGGATTCCACCGCTGGACAGTATCGGGCCGCGAACCCCTGCGCACAAAGCTGGGCGGCAAAGTACCCTGCGTTATTGTGGACCATCACGGAGACGAGAGCGCGGATGTGTACGGCACTATCACTCACAACCGTGCGCGTGGTACGCACCTGCTGGAGCCCATGAAAGCCATCGTAAAGAAGCTGATGGACGAGGGTAAGACCGTGGAAGAGATCGGCAAGCAGCTGGGCATGAAGCCCGAAGAGGTGTTCCGCCTGTCTGGCTTTACCCGGGATGAGTTCTTGGAGCTTATGACGAAAGATCACCCAGTTTACTCCAAGGCGCGGGTCATCCGCAGCGTGTGAGTTGCGCGTAAGTTGTTCGCACGAAAATCGCACGGCGTGTGATCTGTGTAAGCGAGCGTGCGTTTTGCCGCGTGTTTTTTGCGCGATTCTCGCTCATTTCTGGATGGCTGGACCATCAAGCGGCAGCCTGGCTGGGCAAAAGGTACTGTGAAACCCCGACCCCGACCTGAGCGGGGCCGACGAGCCCAAAAGGCGCTTAGTTAGTGGGGTGATTTTTGGGGATTTCGCTACGGTTTGTAATACGATTTTTACTGATTTTATCCACTTTGTACACGCGGAAAGGAGTTGATTTTGAGATGGCTGCGAGAGAAAAAGTTGCGGACAAAAATGTTGCCACGACTGAGCTTGCCGCTGTGCTTGGAATCAGCGCCAGACGAGTGCAGCAGCTGGCCCAGGACGGCATATTGGACACCGTAGAGCGCGGAAAATTTGAGCTCGGCGCGGCGGTGCAGGCCTATATCCGTTTTCTTGGGCGGGATGCCATGACCGAGGAGGATAAAAAGCTGGAAAGCGCGAAGCGCAAGGCCGAGGCCACGCTGAAGCTGTCAAAAGCAAAAATCGCAAAGGCACAGGCGGACGAACTGTCCGGCCAGATGCACCGCAGCGAGGATGTGGCCGCCATGACCGCCGACCTTATCTATACGATACGCGGTGCGCTGATGGCTTTTCCGGGCCGCGTGGCGATTGATGCCGCCGCCATAACGGACGCCGCTGAAGAAGCCGAGTACCTGCGCAAAGAGGTCAATATCCTGTGCGCCCAGCTGGCGCAGTACCGCTATGACCCGAAAGCCTATGAGGCACGGGTGCGGGAGCGGATGGCTTGGGGCGAGAAAGACCACGAGGATGACGATGAGTAGCGCCGCCGACATCAAGAGGCTGAACGCCGTACTTGCCAAGGTGCTGGACGGCATGAAGCCCCCGGAGGATGTGACCGTTACCGAGTGGGCTGAAAAGCACCGCAAGCTGTCCAGTGAATCCAGCGCCGAGGTCGGCACATGGCGCACGAGCCGCACCCCATACCTGCGAGAACCGATGAACGCCTTTTGCGACCCGAAAATCCACCACCTTGTGATGGTGGCCGCCTCGCAGGTCGGCAAATCCGAACTGATGAACAACTGCATGGGTTACATCATCGACTGTGACCCCGGCAGCATCCTGTTTATCCAGCCCACGACTGTGGATGCCAAGGAGTACAGTAAACTGCGCATAGCCCCCATGATACGCGACTGCCCGACACTGCGGCGGCGAGTGGCTGACCCCAAGAGCCGCGACAGCTCCAACACGATTTTGCAAAAAAGCTACCCCGGCGGCATCCTGACGATGTGCGGATCTACCGAGGCCCACGCGCTGGCATCGAAGCCTATACGGTATGTGTTCGGTGACGAACGAGACCGCTGGGCGGCCAGCGCAGGCATCGAAGGTGACCCGTGGGGGCTGGCTATGGCCCGACAGACCACATTCTACAATGCCAAGGCTGTTGAGGTTTCGACCCCCACCGTCAAGGGCTCCAGCGTTATCGCAAAAAGCTATGCCAAAGGCACTATGGAGCGCTGGATGAGCCGCTGTCCGCATTGCAGGGAGTACCACGAAATCCAGTGGGAAGACATACGCTATGAATCCGAAACAGGTATCGTGAACAATGAGAAAACCTACAAGGTCGGAAATGTCTGGTATGTCTGCCCCGGATGCGGGTGCATCAGTGATGAATATACCATGAAACGCGCTCCGGCCAAGTGGGTTGCGGACAACCCTGCCGCCTACGACAACGGCATCCGCAGCTTTTGGCTGAATGCCTTTGTGAGCCAGTGGGCCACATGGAAGTCTATCGTGCTGAAATTCCTTGAAGCCATTGGCGATACAGCCAAGATGCAGGTCGTGTACAACACCTGTTTTGGCAAGCTGTGGGAAAACCGCGGCGACATACAGGACGAGGATACGCTGCTGGGCCGCCGTGAGGAGTACGAGGCCGAGCTGCCCGATGGCGTGCTTGTACTGACTGCCGGCATTGACACGCAGGATGACCGTATGGAGTACGAAATCAAAGGCAACGGCCACTTCAACGAGACATGGGGCATCGAAAAAGGCATTGTGATGGGGCGACCCGATGACGATGCCACGTGGGAGCAGTTGGACAATCTGGTCTTTAACCGCTATTTTCAGTTCAAAGACGGAATCAAGCTGCGCGTTTCAATGTCCTTCGTTGATGAAGGCGGCCATTTTACCCAAGAGGTGCGCCAGCGCTGCCGGGAACGCATAGGCCGCAAGGTGTTCTGCATCAAAGGCTTTGCAGGCCCGGACAGGCCCTACACCGGGCCGCCCAAGCAGGTTAAAATCGTGGTGAACGGCACCCATGTGGGCACCTGCTGGCAGTACCAGATCGGCGTTGATGCCGGAAAGCAAATCATTATGGATAATCTGCGAGTCGGCACGGTTGGGCCGAAATACTGCCATTTCCCGAAGCGGGATGACTACGGCATCGGCTATTTCAACGGCCTGCTGTCGGAGCATCTTGTGTACAAAAAGGACAAGCGCCAGCCATGGCAATGGGAGAAAATTCCCGGCCACGAGCGAAACGAGGCGCTGGACTGCTGCAACTATGCAATGGCGGCCTTCAAGGCGCTGCCGTGCGACCTTGACGGCATTGACCGGGCACTGAAACGCGCCCGCGGCGTGGCGGTTGATGCACCTGCCGCGCTGGAAGTACCGCAAACCAAAAGCCCGCAGCCGAAACGGCGCGGGCTTTCCAAATACTATGATGAATGGTGAGGGTCATTATGGACAGAACGATGATTGAAAAGCGGCTGAAATTCCACACCGAAAGGCTGGACAATCTGTATGATGCCTACAATGCGCTGGTAAACAGCCGCGCAAAAAGCTACCGGCTGGATGACCGCGAACTCACCAGATTCGACCTTGACACGCTCAGCGATGAAATTGAAGATGCCGAGCGGAAAGTCGAGGAACTGACCGCGCTGCTGAACGGCCAGAGCGCCCGCAAGGCGTTCGGCGTGATCCCGCGCGATTGGTGACACCCTACTTTGGGTACTGGCCGCTCCCCAAGCTATAACGGCGGCCTTTACCGCGGGCGATGGTTTCTTTCACTACTCCTTTTCTTTTCCGTCTGCCCGCTTAGTTTGAAAATTACGGAGGCGATTGTACTTGAGCAACATGAGAAAGCCCAGCGCACCGCAGGCAAGCGGATACAGCAACGCCGGCGGCAGCCTTACACGGCGGGCCACGCGCAGTTTTAGGCCCGACAGCAATTCGCCGAGCCAAGATATAAACCAGAATAGCGCCACACTGCGCCAGCGCAGCCGCATGCTGTATATGAGCAGCCCAATTGCGGCAAGCGCCATCAACACGAACCGCACCAAGGTTGTGGGCACCGGCCTGACGCTGAAAACGGCCATTGACCGCGATGTGCTGGGACTGACCCCGGAAACAGCCAAAAAGTGGCAGAGCCAGACGGAGGCCGAGTTCCGATTGTGGGCGGAGAACCGCCGCAACTGTGACGCGCTGGGCATGAACAACTTTTACGGATTGCAGCAGCTGGCCTTGAAAAGCTGGCTGATGAGCGGTGATGTGTTCGCCCTTATCAAGCGGGCGCAGCAAGCCACAAAGCTGAACCCCTACACGCTGCGGCTGCATCTGGTGGAGGCTGACCGCGTCAGCACCCCGGACACCTGCGGCGATGTCATGAACCGTTGGGCAAACATCACCGAGGGCAAGAACACCAACAACGGCAACAAAATCTATGACGGCGTGGAGGTAGACGGCAGCGGCCTTGCCGTGGCCTACTGGGTGCGCAACACCTACCCCCGCGAGATTTCGCAGGAGCAAACCAAGTGGCAGCGCATTGAGGCCGTGGGCAGGCAGACTGGCCTGCCGAACATCCTGCACATCATGGACAGCGAGCGCCCGGACCAGTACCGCGGCGTGCCGTATCTGGCCCCGGTCATTGAAATGCTGCTCCAGCTGCGGCGCTACACGGAATCCGAATTGATGGCCGCACTGGTGCAGAGCTTCTTTACCGCGTGGATCGTGACCGATACCGACAAGACCGCTATCCCCACCAATGAGGCGGGCGGCGGCGATATTGCCGGTGTGCCTGTTGAAAACCCCGACACCGACAACATCAGCCACAGCGACAATGAGTACGAGATGGGGCCCGGTCAGGTTTATCACCTCGGCCCGGACGAGGATATCAAGTTTGGCAGCCCCAATGTACCGACAGCCGGGTTTGATACATTCGTAAAAACCATGTGCAAGATGGTGGGCAGCGGCCTTGAACAGCCCTACGAGGTGCTGCTGAAAGAGTTCAACAGCAATTATTCCGCCAGCCGCGGCGCCCTGCTGGAAGCGTGGGAGGCGTACAAGATGCGCCGGGTCTGGCTGGTGGACGGCTTTTGCCAGCCGGTGTATGAACTCTGGTTGGCCGAGGCCGTAGCCCGCGGGCGTATCAAAGCGCCGGGCTTTTTTGATGACCCGTTGCTCCGCGCTGCATGGTGCGGGGCGCGGTGGATCGGCCCTGTGCAGGGTACGCTTGACCCCAAGAAAGAGGTCGAGGCAGCTATCCTGCAAGTACATCATGGTTTCCGCACCCATGAGCAGGTTGCCCGCGAACTGGGCGGCGGTGACTGGGAGGAAAATGTTGAGCAGTTGAAGCGTGAGAATGAAATGCTGAAAGCTGCCGGCGTAGAAAAAGTGGAAGAAACCACCAAAAGCATGATTGAAGGAGGAGACGAAGATGGCGAAGGCCAGCAAAATCCCGGTGGCGGTGATGAATAACCTGCCCGCCGCCGTGAGCATCCAGCGCCCGTGCTACGCTATGGCAACCACGGACGGCCAGAGCGCCGATATTACCATGTACGGCGAGATTGTCGAGGAACAGCCCGTGGACTGGGGGACGGGTGAACCCATCCCCGGCCAGTACATCATTGAGAGCGAATTTCTGGACGATCTGAACAGAATTTCCGGGTGCGACAATATTACCATCCACATGGACAGCTTGGGCGGCAATGCCGGGGTATCTATCCTGGTCCACAACAAGCTGCGGGATTTGGCTGCCAAAGGTGCAAAGCTGACCTGCATTGTGGATGGTGTTGCCATGAGCGGCGGCAGCCTTATCATGTGCGCCTGCGACACGGTCAAAGTGAATCCCTCAAGCCTTGTGATGATCCACAAGTGTTGGTCGTTCATCTGGGGCGCGTACAATGCCGAGGATCTGCGCAAGGCCGCCGATGTCAACGATGCCTGGGATAAGAGCCAGGTCTCCATCTATAGGCGCAAGACCGGGCTCTCCGAGACAGTGCTGCTGCACATGATGGCAGACACTACCTACATGACCGGCAAAGAGGCCGTGGAGAAAGGCTTTGCCGATGAACTGCTGGACGATGCCGAGCCGCTGGAGATTTCCGCCAGCGCCGACAGCCAGACGATTTCCTGCAATGGCCACGCGCTGCGGCTGATGCCCGGCGTGAAGCTGCCCGACAATATCCCTTTGGCAAAAGCGCCCGCCCCCGTGGCGCCCGCTGCTGCAAATACAAAAACGGCGGTAGAACCCGCCAACACCAACGAAGGAGGACAAACCCCTATGGCAAACGAAACCAATGGTGCCCAGACCCCCGCGCCCGCCGTGGAGAACCCGCAGGCCGCAGTCGATGCCGCCGTAAGCGCTGAACGCCACCGGCTGGAAGAAATCGACCAGATCGCAGGCCTGTTCAACGCCGAGATGGTCCACGAGGCCAAGTATGGCGCAACCGCCTGTGATGCCCGTGAACTGGCGTTCCGTGCAGCGAAGCAGGCCACCCAGCAGGGCCGCGATTTCCTGACCGCGCTGGGCATTGACAACCAGCAGAGCGGCACCCAGAGCGTGAGCGCTGTACCCGGCGAAAGCGCCGAGGGCAGCCCGGAGGGCACCCCCGCCGAGCTGACCCCTGCCGAGAAGATGGCAGCAGCCCGCCAGAGCGTGAAAGCGCTGCTGCACCCCGAAACCAACAAGGAGGGCAAGAACAATGGCTGAAAAGGAACTGAGCAAGAAGCTGGGCGAGGTCGAGGTTGACGGCCTCGTGACCGCCATCGACCCGCACATCGTCATTGGTGCGGGTGTGATCCGCAAGGCATCCAGCGGCACCCTGAAGCTGACCCGTGGCACGGTGCTGGCAAAGTCTACCGGCACTGCCGGTGACAACAAGCTGGTCGTGCTGGGCACCGCCGCCAGCGGTGATACCGAGACGCTGACCGCCAACTGCATCCTGTGCGATGATGTGGAGGTCGGCACCGCCGCAGATGCCACCGTGGCCGTGTATTTGGCTGGCTGTTTCAATCCCGACAAGCTGACGATGGCCTCCAGCTACACCATGAAAGAGGCCGACAAGGATGCCCTGCGCGATGCGGGCATTGTCTTTAAGGCTGCATCGCCGATGTAAAGGAGGACACAACAATGCCTGCAATTTCTTTGAATATGCTGGAAACCTACACCCTGATGGCTATTGGTGAGGAGATCGTACCCCGCGCCAATTTCTTCCGTGACCGCTATTTCCCGACCGATGCCGGTGACCTGTTTGCCAGCGACAAGGTTCTGACCGAGTACCGCAAGGGCGACCGCAAGATGGCCTCTTTCGTGTCCCCGCGCGTTGGTGATATCCCGATGGACCGCCGCGGCTACGAAATCCACGAGTACCAGCCCGCATTCATCGCGCCCAGCCGCCCGCTGACCGCCGATGAACTGAACAAGCGCGGCTTCGGTGAAGCACTGTACAGCCAGAGTACCCAGGCCCAGCGCGCTGCTCGTCTGTTGCAGGATGACTTGCGCGACATGGATCTGCGCATTGAGCGCCGCGAGGAGTGGATGTGCGCTAAGACCATGATCGACAACGGCTGCACGATGCAGGAGTATCTGGATGACAAGACCAAGGGCGATACCCTGATCGTGAAGTTCTACGATACCGCCACCGAACACAAGTACACACCCGCCAAGAAGTGGAACGCCGCCGGTGCTACCTACGCCGACTTCAAGAATGATGTCATCGCTGCCTGCCGTCTGCTGACCCGCCGCGGTCTGCCCGCTGAGGATATGCTGATTGGTGCTGATGTGAACAGCTGGCTCCAGTCTAATGCCGAGTTCCAGAAGCTGCTGGACCGCAACAGTGGCATCCTCACCGGCACGGTGAACGAGCAGCTGACCCGCTATCCCGGCGTGACCTATATCGGGCGCTTCAACTTCGGCGGACACAATCTGGATCTGTTCTGTGTGGACGAGGAGTACGAGGACGAGAACGGCCAGAGTGCCAAGTTCTTCCCTGCAACCAGCGTGGAGATCACCGCCCCCAGCTGCGGCCATCTGATGTACGGCAAGATTACCCAGATGGACTACGGCCAGACCGACTTTACCTCCTATGTGGCAAAGCGCGTTCCCAAGCTGATTGTGGACCAGCCGAACGACCGGCGTAAGCTGCGCTATGCCTGCCGCCCGCTGGCCGCCCCGAAGAACTACACCCCGTGGATTTACATGGAGAGCGTCATCGACTAAGCCGGAAGGAGTACGCCATGAAAGTGAGAATCATCTGCGGCAGCTACGGTTACCGCACCAAGTACGGCGTGAAGCCTGTAATGCTGGGCGAAACCTGCGAGGTTGACGGCATGGAGGCGGGCCGCCTGGTTGGGCTGGGCATTGCCGAAATCGTGGACGCACCCGCCTCGCCGTCTGCCGCCGCCCCTGCACAGGCTGCCGCCGAGCAGGAATATAACGATACCCCCGCCGAGGAGAACGCCACAGAAAAGCCCGCAGCCGCCCATCTGGTGCCCGAAGACCTTGCCGACATGACCGTTGCCAATCTGAAGAAGATGGCCGCCGACATGGGCATTGACACCAAGGCGCTGAAGACCAAGGACGCGCTGATTCAGGCAATCTGCGCCGAGGAGGTTTACCCCGGCGAACCTATGGACGGCCCCGATCTGGGCGCTGAAGCGCCCGTGGTGTGAGCGGGTTCCGTGACGCTGTGCAGGATGACCTGCATGGCGTTTTTTTGAACCTTGACGAGTTTGCCGAGCGCCACACGGTCATTTATGACGGCGAAACCTACGAGGATATCCCGGTAGTTATCACCGGGCTGCACGAGCGTGACCGCCGACAGCTGCAGAGCGACCATGCGCAGGGGCTGTACCTTGTGAGCCGCGTTATGCACTGCGCACTTGATGATCTGGGCGGCAATCAACCCGAAAAAGGCTGCCGTATCCGCATCAACGAGCGCGAGGGCGGCAGCTTTTTCCATGATTACTATGTGGCATCGTCCATCTGCGAGATGGGGATGCTGCGCGTAGAACTGGAGGATGTGGACGAATGAGCGTTTCTACCGCGTCCAACGGCGCTATCAACATCTACCTTACAGGCGGTGCGTTGGACAGGGCCGAGAAGATGCTGGCGGGTATACCCGGCGGCACCGAAAAGGCCGTGAAAAGCGCCATGAGCCGTGCTGTGAGCAATATGCGCAGTGGCTATGTCAAGGAAGTCCAGAAAAAATACGACATCAGCAGTGCCAACCTGCGGACCGACAAGAACATCAAATGCCGCTATTCCTACGCAAGCGGCAGCGTGACCGCTACCGTGACCTTTGCCGGGAAGAAAATTCCCTTGTATCGCTACAACGGAACGACCCCCAAGATTCCGAAATACGATACGAGCCGCCGTGTGCCTGTCGTTATCAAAAACGAGACGAAAATGGCGCACCCCGGCATCACGGCGCGGGCGCACATTTTCAAGGATACATCGCCGTACCTCATTGATGAGAGCTTTGTTGCTACGATGAAAAATACTCACACGGGCATTTTTGAACGTGACGGCACAACAATGGGAAACGGCGGCGATGGCATCACCGAGAAGATGGGCCTTTCCATCCCGCAGATGGTCGGAAACGAGGAAGTCCGCGAGAACATCGCCGATGAAGCGTGGAAGAAGTTCGATGAACGCCTTGACCATGAGATCATGGCGCTGATGAACGGCTGGAGGTAATGTAAATGACTACGCTGATTCTGTTGGACAGGCTGACAGAGTTTACCCGCGATGCGGTGAAGGATCTGCTGCTGCCTGCTCGTCAGCAGGAAAACGATGCCGAAGCCCCTGCCATGAGGGCGGCGGAGGTGTATAAAATGCGGCTGCCCGATTCCGGCAGTGCCAAGAAGAAAGCGCCGTACATCATCCACCAAGTCGTGACCACAAACGACTTGCAGCCGCAGGGCGAACGAATCCACGCCACGGCCAAGCTGCGCACGGTGTTCTGTGTGTACAGCCCCAACGAGGAAGAAGGCTCGTTGATGCTTTTGAACCTTATGGAGCGGCTGCGCATTGCGCTGCTGAAGCAGGTCGTCATCGGCCACCAGTTTACGCTGGACACCACGGCGGGGCTGGAACGGCTGATGTATCTGGATGACACAGCGCCCTACTACATCGGAGAGATGGCGACAGAATGGATCCTGCCGCCTGTCCAGAGGGAGGTAAGCCCATGGGAACCAAACCCCAGACCATGACCGTTGAGGATGCGTTCTGCGTCTATCTTGGCCCGACCATTGTGGGGGTCATCCAGTACGGAACCATCTACATGGGCAGCAAGGAACAGGCTTTGAAAACCGCCACTGCTGCCATTGAGAAGTACCCGTTGATAGCGCGGCTGATCGTGACGAGCAAGACGCTTGCCCAAGACCGCATCAAAATCAAAACACCGGGCAATCTGCTGTACGAAACGCGGCGGCAGCTGACCCGGAAATTTTAAGGAGGAAAACCTATGCCTACGAAACATGGCGTGTATACCACGCAGGCCGCTACCGGCGTGAGCACCCCGTCCGTTGCTGACAGCGGCATCCCGTTTGTTGTCGGCGCGGCCCCGGTGCAGTCTGCCGACAATTATTCTGCCGCAGCGCTGGGCCTGCCCGTGCTTTGCACCAGCTTTGCCGAAGCAAAAGCGGCGCTGGGGTATAGTGACGATTTTGCCAGCTATGACCTGTGCGAAGTGATGTATACCCACTTCCAGCTGTTCGGCTGTCAGCCCGTCATCCTGTGCAATATGCTGAACCCCGCCACGATGAAAGCAACTGTGACTGCTGCCGACATCAACCTGACCGACCACAAAGCGCTGCTGCCCATTGATGCCATCAATGATGCTTCGCTGGTCGTAAAGCCCAGCACCAGCGGCAGCGCACTGACCAAGGGCACCGACTACGAGGCCTACTACAGCGGGGAGAACCTTGTCGTTGAGGCCATCGAGGGCGGCAGCGCCTATTCTGCCGCCAAGCTGAACATCGCCTACAACAAGGTGGATATCAGCAAGGTCACCAAGACCGTTGTTGCCGGTGGCTTTGCTGCGGTTGACAGCTGCATGAGCACCGTGGGCACCGTGCCCGACCTGCTGCTTGCCCCGAAGTACAGCAGCGAGAGCGAGGTTGCCGCCGTGATGGCAACCAAGGCGGGCGGCATCAACGGTATGTTCGGCGCTAAGGCGCTGGTCGATCTGGATACCGCCACCGCGAACAGCTACACTGCCGCTGTGTCCACCAAGGCCGACAAGGGCATGACCGATGCCAACGAGATCGTGTGCTGGCCCATGGCTATGCTGGGTGACCGCAAGCTGCACATGAGCTGCATTGTGGCTGGCCGCATGGCTGCCACCGACACCGACAATGCCGGTGTGCCCTACGAGAGCCCGTCCAACAAGGACGCAAAAATCGACGGCCTGTGCCTTGCCGACGGTACCGCCGTGGTGCTGACCTTTGAGCAGGCCAACGCACTGAACGGCGGCGGCATCGTGACTGCGCTTAACTTCATGGGAGCGTGGAAAGTCTGGGGCAACTACACCGGATGCTATCCGTCCAGCACCGACCCCAAGGACATGTTTATCCCGTGTGGGCGTATGTTCGCCTATGTGCAGAACACCATCATCCGCACCTGCTGGCAGTTCCTTGACAAGCCCATGAACCGCCGCCTGCTGGATACCATCACCGACACGGTGAATATCTGGCTGAACGGCCTTGTGGGCAGCGGCTACCTGCTGGGCGCCCGCGTGGAGATCAGTGAGGACGAGAACCCCGTGACCCAGCTGATGGCGGGCATCATCAAGATTCATGTCTACATGACCCCGGCTAGCCCGGCACAGGAAATCGACTTCGTTCTGGAGTATGATTCCAGCTATGTGACCAGCGCTCTGGCCGCGTAAAGGAGGAATAAACAATGCCGAGAGTAGATCAGTCTACCATCAACTGGGCCGTCTATGAGGACAACACCGAGTACGCCGGCATGGCACAGGCCACGCTGCCGAACCTTACCGCGCTGACCCAGAGCATCAGCGGTGCGGGCATCGCGGGCAATGTCGATGCAGTCATTCTGGGCCACTTTGATGCCATGAGCATGACGCTGAACTACCGCACTATGACCGAGCAGGCTGTACGCCTGAGCGAGCCCCGCCGCCACAACATCGACCTGCGCTATGCTGTGCAGGATGAAGACCCTGTTGCGGCTGCTGTGCAGATTCGCGCCATCAAGCATATTCTGGTGGTTATCCCTAAGACGCACACCCCCGGTACTGTTGCCCCGGCTACCCCGGAGAACGGTACCGGCGAGTTCGCCGTGCGTTACTGGGCCACCTATATTGACGGCAAGAAAGTCCGCGAGATCGACCCGCTGAACTTTATCTGCCTGATCGATGGCACCGACTACCTGGCCGATGTCCGCAAGGCCCTGGGCAAGTAATTTGCCCGGTAAGATCCGCTGACCCTGCCTGTAATTGCGCGACAGATGGCTCACACATTTATGACAACACCCCATGCTGGTCAGCAAATTACAGGCAAGTTAGATATGCCCGGAGAGAAGCCCTCTCCGGGCATTTTTTTGAAGAATGAAAGGAGTTTGGCAAATGAGCGCCATTGACAACAAGCAGCTGAAAGCTGCACAGGCCGAGGCGGCAACCGCCACCGATACTTATACCCATGTGTTCAAGAAACCGTTCACCTATGAGGACAAGACCTACGAACAGCTGACGCTTGATTTCGGCAGCTTGACGGGGCGCGACTTCATGGCGATTGACCGTGAGGTGCGCGAGCGCGAAGGGCGTGTGCCCATTGTGCCGGTGTACGACACCAGTTTCCTGATGCGCATGGTCTGCCGCGCCAGCAAGGAGAAAATCGACTATGACACGATTGTTGCTGCGCCGTTTGCAGAGTTCAACGCGATCCGCGATAAGGCGCGCAGTTTTTTGCTGCGCACGGAGATGTAATAGACCGGGACTGCCTGTGGCTGCGTAAGCAGTGCATGATGCTGGCCCGGAACTGTTGCACCCCCGTGGATTACTGGCTGTCAATGACACTGGCCGAGTTGCAGGTCTGGATTGATGCCAACAACGGCCTGTTTGACAAGGACAATGCCAAACAATAACCCATAAAGGAGGCTGCCGTGGCAAGCCGTAAAGAATACGAAATGCTATTCCAGTTGGATGCAAAGCTCGGCAGCAGCTATACATCCACATTTTCCAAAGCAAAGAGCGGCCCCAGCGAACTGCAAAAGGAAATCCGCAGTTTGCAGAGTGTGCAGGCTGACATATCGGCCTACACCAAGCAGCAGGCCGCCGTTGAAAAGACCCAAGCCAAGCTGGACAATCTGAACAAGCAGTATCAGTTGCTACAGCAGGAAATCAAGGAGACCAGCGGCCCGACCACTTCCCTTGAACGCGAGAGCGCCAAGCTGGAGCAGCGCATTGGTGACACAAGCAATGCACTGGCGGCCCAAAAGGAAAAGCTGGGCGCGACTGCCAAATCGCTGAATGAGGCAGGCGTCGGCACGGACAATCTGGGCGCAAAAAGCCAAGATCTTGCTGATAAGCTGAACACCCTGCGGGCCAAGGAAGAAGCCGCAGCCGAGAGTGCCGAGGAATACGGCGATAAGGGCACGAGCTCCATCGAAGCCGTATCGCAGGCATTTGCTGCCGCAAAAGTCTATGAAGCCCTTGAACAGATCAAGGATGCGTACATGGACTGCATCAACTCTGCCGGTGACTTTGAAGCGTCCATGAGCAACGTGGAGGCGTTGAGCGGTGCCAGCGGCGACCAGCTGCAGGCCCTGACCGACAAGGCCAAGGAGATGGGCGCGACCACCAAATTCACTGCCGGTGAATCGGCAGATGCACTGTCCTACATGGCGTTGGCCGGGTGGGATACCCAATCGATGCTGCAAGGCATCAGCCCCGTCATGGAGTTGGCCGCTGCTGCCAACATGGATCTGGCATCGGCCTCCGACATCGTGACCGACTACCTGACCGCATTCGGCCTGACGGCATCCGACACCACGCATTTTGTGGATGTGATGGCCTATGCCATGAGTCACTCCAACACCAATGTGGAGCAGCTGGGCGAAGCCTACAAGGCATGCGCCGCAACTGCAAAATCCATGGGCTACTCCGTAGAGGAAACCACGGCTGTGCTGGCTACGATGGCGAACGCCGGTGTCAAGGGCGGCGAGGCCGGTACGGCTCTGAACGCCATTATGACCCGCCTTGCCACCAACACCAAGGGTTGCGCCGATGAGCTGAAAAAGTACGGCGTAAGTATCTATGATTCGCAGGGCAACATGAACAGCCTGTCGGACATTCTGACAGGTTTGTCTGCCGTGTGGGACAACCTGACAGACCAAGAGCAGGCCAACCTTGCGAAAACCATTGCCGGCACGAACCAGTATTCCAAGCTGCAAACGATTATGGCCGGGTGCAGCGAACAGGCAGCCAAGGGCGGCCAGAGCTTCAGTGACTACGCTTCTGCACTTGAAAACTGCTCCGGCACTGCCGGGAAGATGGCCGGCACGATGCTGGACAATCTGAACGGCAAAATGACGCTGTTTGAATCTGCCGCAGACGGCTTGAAAATTTCTGTTGGTGAGCAGCTGACCCCTGCCATGAGCGACTTGTACGAAGTGGGCGCAGATGTGCTTTCCGGCATGACCGAGTTTGTCAACGACAATCCCGGCGTAGTAAAGGGCATAACAACCACCGTTGCCGTACTCGGTACGGCGGCTGCTGGTATCGCCGGTGTGACAGCGGCCGTCAACCTTGCCAGCGCGGCGGCTGCTGCCTTTACGGCAGTGACGAGTGTTGCCCTTGGTCCGGTTGCGCTTGCTGTTGCCGGTGTTGCCGCAGTGACCGGTGCTTTCGTGGCTGTTACGAGTGCCGCAGATGCTGCGGTTGAGGCATCCGGTGACTGGCCGCCCGCGCTGGACGAGATCACCACCGCCGCCAACGGTGTGACCAACGCGCTGGACGATGCCAACGCCACCATGCAGGCCAGCGCCGAAACTACAATGGCGACTGCCGGCACGGCGGATCTGTACATCACCAAGCTGGAAGAAATGGGCGACTATGCCAAGCTGAGCGCCGATGACCAGCAGGAATACCGCAATGTGCTGACGCTGCTGTGTGACCTGATTCCCGATCTGGCCGGGTATATTGATACCACCACCGGCAAGATACAGGGCGGCACCACAGCGCTGCGCGGATATGCCAAGGCATGGCAGGACAGCGCCAAGGCGCAGGCCTACCAAGAGTTCATGTCCGATGTGTCGCAGCAGTACAACGATGTCACCAAGGAGCTGTACCAGAACCAGCTGAAGCTGACCGAGGCACAGACCAAGGGCGAAGCCGCCAGCAAGGGCATGGACGAGACCTATCAAAAGCTGCTGTCCACCCTGGGCATGACGGATGACGAATTCCAGAAAACCTACGGCAGCGTGAGTGCCATTGCGGGTGTTCACCTTGACCCCGAGATCGCTGACGAGGTTATGGACCTGCGCGACAGCTACGAGGAATATTCCAACCAGCAGCTGGAGGCCGCCGAAAACGAAAAGGTCTACCAGCAGGCCGTTGACGATGGCATCACCAAACAGGGCGAGGCCCAGCAGGCCATTGAAGACGCGCAGACCGCCTACGAGAATCTGGAGGCCGCCCAGTCCGGGGCCACAAGCTCTGCATCCGAGGGCGCGGCTGAGCTCGGACAGGCCATCAGCGATGTGACAGGCGAAGCCCAAAAGCTGGTTGAAGCCTACAACACCGCCTATGATGCTGCCGAGAAATCCATCGGCGGCCAGTACGAGATTTGGGATAAGGCATCCAGCGTAAGCGCCACCAGCGTGGACACACTGAACAAAAACCTTGAAAGCCAGACCACCTACTGGCAGGACTATAACACCAACCTTGATGCCCTGCGCGAAAAAGCCGGGAGCATAGAGGGCTTGAGTGATATGGTAGCCGGCTTCGCCGATGGCAGTAAGGAATCTGTGGACGCTATCGCCGGTATGGCCCAGGCGGCCCAGGATGGCGGCGGCAAGCTGGAAACGATGGTGAAGAACTGGCAGGATCTGCAGCAGGCACAGAAAGATGCCAGCGGTGCGCTTGCCGATTTGACCACAGATTTCAGCGACAAAATGGATGAACTGGCTCAAAAGGCCGGTGACACCGTAGATGAACTGGACATGAGTGCCGAGGCTGCAAAAAACGGCAAGGCCACGGTGCAGGCATTCATCGACAGTGCATCCAATATGCTGCCCGATGTGCAGACCGCCTATGCGAAGATTGGCACGGCTGCGGCCAATGCCCTGCAAAGCAAGCTGGACAAAGCCAACACCAGCGGACGCGTCCAGAAAACCGGCGCACAGGCCACAGGTACGCGCAATGCCGAACCCGGCTGGACGCTGGTTGGCGAGTACGGGCCGGAAATCGTCTACATGCAGGGCGGCGAGGGCGTTCTGAATGCCGCCCAGACCAAGGATGTGCTGCCCGCACTGGATGACCGCTACACCGATACCCGCGCTGAGAATGCCGAAGCGCCTGCCCCGAAAGAAACGGCGCAGGCTGCCGAGAGCGCCGCCGTCAACCCCCACGAGGGCATACGGAACGACACCAGAGCAGCCCAGACCCCTGCCACAACCGCGCGAGTGATGCCACAGACGGCTGATGGGCCCGCAGAGGCGGTCTCCGCGCCAGCCGTGAACCAACCCAAGGTAGACATACCCCAAGAGGTCGAGGCGGCGCAGGAACCTGTCTCCGCCGCCGTGGCAACCGATGTACCTGACACTGTGAGCGCGGCTGAACCATTTTCGGGAATTCCCGAAAATGGTATGCAGTACGCCGAGACTGTGCAGGCAGAGGACGCCTACCCGGCAAGTGCTGCCCAGCCCGCCGCTGAGGCGGCTGCTTTTGCCCCTGCCGAGGCTGATAAGGTAGACATACCACTTGATGGGCAAACGCCCGAAAACGGCTTGTCTGCCGCCGAGATGAACCATGCCGCTGAAGCTGACGCAATGCTGGCCGACTATACCGCTGTTATCAGCCCGCGGGCCGTGGATGCGATGGGCAGCTTTGCCGCCCAGAACGCCAAGCCAGCCGCCGAGGCGGTACAGGCTGAGAGCGCCAAAAGCAGCACCACAACCCAGTTGCAGCCCATGAGCCTTTCGCCGGTATTCCAGATCAGCGGCATGCAGGACAGCCAGCAGCTGCGCAGCGCACTGAACCAGAGCGTTGAGGATATGCGCCAGATGATACTGGATGTTGTGCAGAGCGCCAGAGATGACGAGGAAAGGATGAATTTCAGCTAATGACCTATACGACTGTACAGGGCGATATGTGGGATTCCATCGCCTATAAAATCTTTGGCAATGTAGCTGCCACCGACCAGCTGATGGCGCTGAACCAGCAGTATCTGCACACCTACATTTTCCCGGCAGGGGTCGTACTGACCCTGCCCGAAGCCAAAACGGAAAGCGAGCAGCCGACCGGAATGGTGCCGTGGAAGAAGGTGGACGCATGAGCGTTTTAAGCCCGCCGCAGCAAGTTGCTGATGTGGTTTGACGGCGTGAATATCAGCGATGATATAGCGCCGTATTTTTTGACCGCGACCTACACCGACAACGATGACGGCGTATCCGATGATTTGCAGGTCACTTTGCAGGACCGCGATAAAATCTGGATGAAAAGCTGGCTGAACGAAATGGTGAACGCCGCTGCCGGGGATGCCTTGAAAATCCGTGCCAAGATCTGGATAAACTACTGGAACGGCTACGATGTGGAGGAGTTCCTCGACTGCGGCGAATTTGAGCTTGATTCCGTCTCGTTGTCCGGCCCGCCGAACACGGTGACCATCAAGGCATGCAGCCTGCCGTTTACGAGCCAGATACGCCAGACCAAAAAATCCAAGGCGTGGGAAAATTACAGCCTGTCCGCAATCCTTGCAGAAATTGCAGGGGCGAACGGCATGGGATATTTCTTCGATACGCCGAACGACCCCTTTTATGACCGCGTGGAGCAAAGCAAGACCAGCGACATCACCTTTTTGCAGCGGCTCTGCACCAATGCGGGGCTGAATATCAAGGCTACCAAGGGCAAGCTGGTCATCTACGACCAGAGCGACTACGAGCAGCGGCCTGTTGTGATTGAGGCGGATTACCGCGATACCAGCTTTACCAAGTGGAAGTTGGACACCAAGACTGCCGACACCAAGTACGCCAGCTGCCGTGTGAGCTATGTTGAGCCCGCCACAGGTGCCTGCATTGAGTACACGGCCTACACCGAAGACTATGACGAGGACGCCAAGACTAACCAGCAGTTGGAACTCTACGCCAAGGTCGGCAGTGTGGCCGAAGCCAAAACGATGGCTGAAAAGCACCTTCGGCTGCACAACAAATTTTCTAAGACAGTACAGTTTACCCACACAGGCCATGTTTGGTATGTGGCCGGTGTGGGTATCCGTGTCAAAGGCTACGGCTTTTGGGATGGACGCTATATCTGCACACAGGCAAAGCACACAATCAACGAAAACGGCTTTACAACAACCGTTACAGGCCGCAGGATACTGGAGGGATATTGATGGCTGATGAAGTAACCAGACTGCGTATCGGCACCGTGTCGGCTGTCGATAAGGCCAATCTGGCCGCCCGCGTCATTTTCAAGGACGAGAACATCGTATCCGGCTGGCTGCCTGTTTTGCAGCGAACCGGGGAAATTGTTACAGTTGCCACTGCCGGCAAGCACGACCACGATGTTGACGGTGACTGCACAGTGAAAAATACCACCAAAACGCCGACCACATGGACAGACAGTGAGGGCAAGGTGCATACCAGCTATGAAACCGCTCACAGTCATGGGGCCAAGGTGAACTACTGGCTGCCAAAGGTCAATGAGACCGTGGCGTGCCTGTATCTGCCGACCTTTAACGGCGATGGTGTGATACTGGGGGCGATTAAAACATGATTGTCGGCTGCCTTGGAGACCTTATCTTTCAGGTCAGCTCTGATACGGTGTTGACCGTAAGCAACTTTGTGGAGAGCGCATCCACCCGGTACGCCATCCACCAGCGCCACAACAACAGTGCCTGCCTCGAGTACACCGGCATGGACCCCGACCAGCTCACCTTTGATATTGAGTTGTCCGAGTATCTGGGCGTGTATCCGCAGAGTGCCATCAACATACTGTGGGGCTACATCCGCAGCGGACAGCCGGTATCCATGGTGCTGGGCCGGACCGTGTACGGGAAATGGCGCTGGGTAATCAAGAGTATGGCCATCAAGATGAAGCACACCGACAAGGACGGAACATGGACGCACTGCACCGTCAGTGTGACCTTGATGGAATATCTGGCGCAGTAAGGAGGGCTGAAAATGAGTTACCTTGTGAGCGCCCTGCCGGACGATGAACTGCTTTTGAACTGCACCGACACCGTAACAAGCGTGCTGCAGAACATCAAGTGCATCATCCAGACCCGCAAGGGCGACATACCCCTGCACCGGGGCATCGGCCTGACGGGGAGCTGGATCGACAAGCCGATTACGGTTGCCCCTACACTGATGGTGGCAGACCTCAAAGAAGCCATAGAGGAGGGCGAGCCCCGCGCCGAGTTTGTGCAGGCGACCTTTGAGATTGACCCGAACGACCCGGCGCATCTAATCCCAACCGTGGAGGTGAATATCCGAGATGAGTAGAAACCCCTTGTATCAGTTCGTGGACACCGACACGACCAAGCTGGAGGCCGCGCTCGTGGATGCCTATGAGGCTATTGTCGGCCACAGCGCCCAGCCCAGCAGCCCGGAACGCATTTTTATTGCATGGGTCGCAAGCATCATTTTGCAGGAAAGGGTGTATCTGAACCATGCGGGAAACCAGAACATACCGAGCCGCGCCGAGGGCGCGAACCTTGATGCCCTGGGCGAGTTGTTCTACCAGCATACGCGCCCGGCCGCGACCTCCTCCACCGTGACGATGCGGTTTAATATCAGCGAGGCGCAGACCAGCGCTGTGCTGATCCCGAAAGGTACGCGCGTGAGCAATGGGCAGAATATGTTCTGGGCTACCGTGGAGGACCGCTACATTGCAGCCGGGCAGACCCACGGCGATGTGACAGCCGAGTGCATGACTGCCGGCACAGCGGGAAACGGCTACCTTGCAGGCCAGATCGCCACCATTGTGGATGTGTTCGACTACTACACCAGCTGCACCAACCTGACCGAGAGCGGCGGCGGCAGCGATGCCCCCACCGATGACGAGTTCTACGAGCAGCTGCGCCAGAGTGAGGACAACTATTCCACTGCCGGGCCGAAAGGCGGCTACATTGCCAAGGCCAAAGCCGTGAGCAATGACATTGCCGATGTGCTGCCCAACAGCCCGACCCCCGGCGAGGTGCGCATCTATGTTCTGATGGAAGACGGCACGATTGCCGGGCAGGAAGTAAAGAATGCCGTGCTGGCTGCCTGCAACGCCGATGAAACCCGCCCGCTGACCGACCATGTACTGGTGGAAGACCCCGAAACGGTGGAGTACGATATTGACACGACCTACTATCTGAACCGCGGCGGCCCGTCTGCCGCTGATGTGCAGAGCGAGGTCAACGCCGCCGTGGATGCCTATGTGAAATGGCAGGCCGGCAAGCTGGGCCGGGACATCAACCCCAGCGAACTGACCCACCGTATGATGGTGAACGGTGTAAAGCGCGTTGTTATCCGCAGCCCTGTCTACACAGAGCTGCGCAGCGGCAATGTGGCTACCGATGCCAGCGGGCGTGTGGCGCTGGCCGACCTGACGGATACCGTGCCGCAGGTTGGTAAGTTGCGTGGCCGCACCGTGACGAGCGGAGGGTATGAAGATGAGTAATACCCCCACCGCCGAGGAGTTCCTGCGGGCGCTGCCGCCCGTACTGCGCAATGACAGGCGCATGATAGCGCTGGGGCAGGTTGTGGCTGAAGAACTTTCGGACCGCATGAGCGAGATCGAGAAAGCGGCCATCTATCCCCGCATTGACGAACTGGATGAAGCACTGCTGGACATACTGGCCTACGATTTCAAGGTGGACTGGTACGGCTATGACTACCCGCTGGAAACGAAGCGGGCACTGCTGAAATCCAGCTTCTATATCCACCGTCACCTTGGCACCAAGGGCGCTGTTGAGGCGGCCATTCAATCGGTGTACCCCAAGAGCATCGTGGAAGAATGGTTCGACTATGTGGAGGGCGGCAACCCCTACACATTCCGCATTGTACTGGACGCATCGACCCCCGCCGTGCCGGTGAACAACACAGACCTTTTGCGGGCGGTAAACCTGTACAAAAGTCTGCGCAGCCATCTGGACGGCATCATGTTCCGCAGCACACACCGTTTCGAGATCCGCACAGGCTGCGGATGGTGCGTGTACACGGCCCGCCTGTGCGGTACCTATCCGGTGCAGGCCAGGGAGGGAGCTATCTACAATTTCCCTGTAGTGGTGGAGACCGAGCACGGCGGCGAGGCGTACACCATGCCGCTGACAGGCCAGCCGACTGCCGGCACATTCCCGGCTCCTGCCGTGCAGGGCGTTATCGCCGGGGAAAATGTGGCCGTTGCCACAGCCGAAGATGGACAGACCTATACAAGCCCAATGACGGGCTATGCCACGGTGGGTACACACCCCGCTGCGGCAGTGCAGGGGTCTATCCTTGACGGCGTACTTATGACCGACACAGCCAGCGGGAGCGCGGGCTTCGAGGCTACCCCCTGCGGGCTGGAGCCGGGATCACTTTTTTAGGAGGTATGACCCATGATTGACAGTGCAGGGTTTACCGACCTGCGGAACTACATCAAGCGGCGTGTCGCTTATGCCAAGTACCGTGTCGGCAATACCTACATCAAAACGGACCTGTCCGATGTGGCGGTGCTGCCTAACGGCACGGTGCGGGCACAGCTGACCATCAGTGCCGAGAGCACCCCGCTGACCGTGACCCGCGTGGAGCTGTACAACTCTGACAACGCCCTGTGGGCGCATCAGGATTGCAGCATCACGGTCAACACCGGGCAGACGGGCATCTTGTACTGGTTCGACTTTACCGTGACCGAGCAGGAGGTGAAATGAAATGTATAATCCTACCCCGTGGAAAGACCATGTGACGAATCCGAGCAACTGCTTCAACATCACGAAGAACGATGACGGCACCTACCAGATCACCCGCGCCGGCACTGTGATGCAGCAGGGTACGCCGCAGGATGCGGCACATTTTACCAACCAAGAGGACGGCATTTGGGAGTTGTTTGCCTGCTATGGCCTGCTGCTGAACTACGCCCGCCAGATGGGCTGGGATGTGGAGCGCGGCAGCATCAATCTGACGAACACCGCCAAGCCGTACCCGTTCAACAACAGTCAGAAGACTGTGGCCTTGCAGATGCAGCGCCCCAGCCGTGACTATATCGTCATCACCGAGGCCAGCAATGTGAAAGGCAACCTCGGTCAGATCGAGGTTAGCGACAAGTTGTCCAACGGCTTTAAGGTCGCCTACACCGGCAGCGCCACTGCTGCCACCATCAACTACATAGTGATCGGAGGGTACATGAAATGATTATCGTTGAGAAGAACCCCGGCCAGAAAATCGACTACGAGGTGAACAAGACTAAGATCACCTTTGACGATGACCTGACCCTGAACCTTGCCAAACGCGAGGAAGACTACGCCGTACACATTGATGTGTGCTTTGACGAGGACGGGGCGCTGTGCATCGGCGCTGCTGCCGGGCGCAGCTATGTAGCCCAGATCGACATCCCGCCCCGCCAGTACAAGGAAGTGCCTGCCACGTCGGCGGAGACGACCACCGGCGAGGCGGCAGACGATGCAGACGGTAGCCATACCCCGCAGCAGACAACCGCAAGGGAGCCGCTGCCGTTGGACATGAACACCGTGACGCTGACGCTGTGGAGCATCGAGTAAGGAGGTAAACCCCTATGGCTGATAATTTTGACCTGATGGCAACCGCACTGAAAGCGGTCTGCCCGAACAATGAGATCCTGCTGGACAACGCCGGCAAGCCCAGCGTTATGGTCCGCATCCCGAAGATGACCTATGCCCAGCTGGGTATGGGCGAATCCACCGCACTGTTCCCGGCGTTTATCATCAACGGGCAGGAAGTGGACGAAATCTACATCTCCAAGTATCTGAACATCGTGCAGAATGGCCGTGCGTACAGTCTGCCCGGCGTTGACCCTGCCGCAAGCATGAACTTTGACCAGGCCCGCAGCTACTGCGAGGCAAAAGGTGACGGCTGGCACTGCATGACCCGCATGGAGTGGGGTCTGCTGATGCGCATCTGCGAGATGCAGGGCTTTATCCCGCTGGGCAACAACAACTACGGCAAGCACAGTTCGGAGCAGTTCTACAAGGCTATCAAGACCTATGACGACAGCGGCAAGACCGGACGCACCGCTACCGGCACCGGACCGCTGACTTGGTACCACGACAACAGCCCCAGCGGTATTGCTGACCTTGTCGGCGATGTGTGGGAGTGGGCCGGTGGTGTCCGCACTGTGTACGGCGAGCTGCAGGTCATGGCCAACAACAATGGCGCAGACGCTGCCAACTCGCAAGGCACCAGCAGCACCAAGTGGATGGCTATCAGCGCTGATGACGGCAGCTACATCGCCCCGGACGGCAGCGGCACTACAGCCAACTCCGTCAAGCTGGACATCGTCAGCGGGCACATCCAGTGGTCCAAGACCATTACCACCCGCAACAAAGATTCCGACTGGCCGAGCTGCAGCTTTGCTGCTATCACCTGTGACAGCACGATCAGTGATGCCGCCAAGCTGGTATTGCAGTGCCTTGGTATGCTGCCGTACAAGGCCACAGATTTGTGCGCTAAGGCGGGTCACCAGTGCTGGTTCCGCAACCTCGATGCCGAGCGCGCTTTCTTTTCGGGCGGCTCCTGGATCAGCTCTTCCTATGGCTTGGCTTCGTTCAACGGCCGCAACCCGCGCTCGGCTTCGGGGGCGTACTTTGGCTTCCGCGCCGCTTTTGTAAAACTGCCCACTGCGTAACTGCGCACTGGAGACCGCGCGATAGCGCGGTCTTGGGCAGCAGAGCGATTGCGGGATAGCCGCGCACAGAGATTTCCTCAGTCCGGCCCCGAAGGGGCCGGTTTATAAAATTGATTTTTCGGATTTTGGGTATTTTCTGCGATTTTTCCGACAGAATCTACCAAAACGACCCGCCGGGCGGGAAAAAGCTATATAATGCCCTGTGGGCTGGAGGTGCTGACAATGGCCGAAGAACTTAAAATCATGCAGAAAGTCTTTGACATGATGCAGTATGGGTACGGAGCCCTTGCGCAGTATCCGAAGTCTGAAAAGTTTGCTCTCTGCACCGACATTAAGCGCTGCATGGACACCATGCTGGAGCGCACGATTGAGGCGCAGAAGAAATACTACAAAAAGACTACCTTGCAGGATCTGGATGTGGAAGTGGCAAAGCTGCGGGCCTACCTGCGGTTGAGCCATGAACTCGGCTTTCTTCCGATGAAAAAGTACGAGGTCTGGAGCGGCATGGCAGTCGAAATCGGAAAGATGCTCGGCGGTTGGCTTAAAACCATCAAGAGCCAGCCGAAGACATAGGGTATCAGCCGTGACGCGCTTTCTATTCGGGCGGCAACTGGAACAACTCTTCCTATGGCTTGGCTTCGTTCAACGGCAACAACCCGCGCTCGAATTCGAGGGCGAACATTGGCTTCCGCGCCGCTTTACCTCATAGTCAGATATTGCAAGCTCGCGGGCTTGCTCTCAGTACAGAGGGATAAAGGGGCTGGTCTCCTTGGTTGCAGAGTAAAAGCTGCGGCCTTAAAATTTTAGCAGCTTTGCCGGTGTTCCGATGGCATACCGCCATACGGCACCTGCGGGGCTGCGAACCTCAAGGAGTGGCTTTAGATTGGAAAAACACAGACATATTTTTGAGCAGTTTGCAACCTTCGACAATATGTATGATGGTTATTTGCTGGCGCGAAAACATAAGCGCTATCAGGATTGTGTGCTTGAGTACACCAATCTCCTTGAGGATAATTTGATCGATGCGGTGAATCGGCTTCAATGGCATGAGTACCAGACAGGGCCGCTTCACCAATTTTATGAGTATTACCCCAAGAAACGAATCATCAGCAGCCTGCCTTTCTATGACCGCGTTGTAAACTGCGCTGCGTACAATGTGACGTGGCCGATTTACAGCAAGTCGTTCTACGAACACAGTTATGGCAGCGTTCCCGGTAAGGGCCCTGTGCGGTGTGCAAACACGATACAGGGCTGGATGCGAGAGGCTGCGGCCAAACCCGGCGACTGGTACTTTGTGAAGATGGACATTACAAAGTTCTTCTTTCGTATTCCTACCGAAGTACAGCTGCGGGAACTGGGCCGCCCGCTGGATGATGCCGACATGATGTGGTTCTTTGAACGCGCTATCCGCTGCGATGGCCGCCCGCTGGGGCTGCCGCTGTACTGCACCGATGTTACCACAGCGGAACGCATTGCGGGCCGCGGGATGCAGGTGGGCAGTTTGGTATCGCAGATGACGGCCAATGTGGTTATGACACCTGCGGATCACTACATCAAGCGGGAGTTGTGTGCGCCGTATTACGCCCGGTACATGGACGATATGGGTGCAATCATCGAGGGCAAGGCCGCCGCGTGGGAACTTGTGGAGGAAGTGGACAACTACCTGCAAACAAACCTTGGGCTGAATCTGAACCAGAAAACCGCCGTCATTCCCATCGGAAACCCGGTGGAATTCGTGGGGCGGAAAATCAGCCCGGTCAAAATTGAACTGCGCCGGCAGACCACCCTCGGCATGAAAAAGCACTTACGGTATGTGCAGGATGCCTATGCTGCGGGTGAGACTGATCTTGACTATGCGTTGAGCGTCATCACCAGCTACCGGGGGCTATTCAAGGATGTTACCAGCGATGCTTTCCTTGAAAAGATGCTGGATGAATTCGTACTATCCCGGCCCGCGCTTGAAGCGTAGGGCGACAACTCAATAAGAAATCGGCAACCCAGCCACTGCGGCAGGGCTGCCGATTTTTTATACAAATTTTTACCGAGAGGAGCGACAGACCATGACCGACAAGGAACTTGAAAACGGCGTTGACATCACTGCTGAATGCGATGCTGAGACCAGCAACGGCAAGGGGGTTGAGGACGATGAGTGATTGCTCTTTCGTAGACCTGACTTGCATTTCGCCCAACTGCAACCGCCCACGCAAGTACGCTGTCAGCAAAATCACCCCGCACCACATGGCGGGCAATCTGACGCTGGAGCAGATCGCTGCCATGGAGGCCAAGCCCAGCCGCCAGATGTCCAGCAACTATGCGATTTCCAGTGACGGCGGTATTGCGCTGCTGTGCCACGAGGCAGACCGCAGTTGGTGCAGCAGCAGCCCTGCCAACGACCACAGGGCCATTACCGTGGAGGTTGCCAACGACCAGATTGGCGGGCAGTGGCATGTCTCTGATGCAGCGCTGGAGGCGCTGGTAAAACTGTGCGTGGACATCTGCCAGCGCAACCCCGCGCTGAAGAATGGTCTCAACTACACCGGCGATGCCCGCGGCAACCTTACCAAGCACAGCTACTTTACCAGCACCGCTTGCCCTGGCCCGTACCTTGGCGGCAAGTTCAGCTGGCTGGCCAAGGAGGTCAACAAGCGGCTGGCCGGTGGCGTTACCGTGGTGGGCGATGCCCTGCGGGCGGGGATGGCACTGCATCTGGAGCGCGCCAACCTGTACATCGCCAGTGCTTCGCTGGCTATCGCCGGGGTGCGCACGGGCACCTATTACCTGTGGGGCACCGAGGTGGTCAATGGCCGTGTGCGCATTACCAACAGCACCAGCAATGTGGGCAAGTACGGCAAGGTCACTGGCTGGATTAGTGTGGACGATGCCAAGGCTGGCGCCGGGCTGCGTGACCAGACCACCGACAGCCGCGGCCTGACAAAGATCGTCATCGACTACGCCAGCAATGTGCAGGCCATGGCGGTGTACAATCTGGCCCAGCAGCTTGACCTCGTTGCCCCTGGCTACTACCGCAGCAGGTACATTGATGCCGCCAAGACGGCGCAGTACATCGAAATCGGTCAGATCAGCGCGGGCGATGCCGAGCATGTCACCACCCTGTGCAAAAAGGCTGCCATCGAGTACAAGACCGCTGCATAGTTGGGAGGTGGAGGCAATGACCGAATGGGGCGTTGTGGGCGTGATTGTTGTGCTGCTGGGTTTGCTTGGCACTGTGACCGCGCCTATGATTCGACTGAACACCACCTTGACCAAGCTCAACGACAAATTCGACACCTTGGACGAAAGGCTGACGGATGTGTCGGCGAGCAACCACGCATCCCACAGGCGGCTGTGGGAACATGAAGAAATGCAGGACTCCAAGCTGCACGACCATGAGACCAGAATTCAGATTCTGGAGCATGGGCCGGGCTGTCCTGCGAACCATTCCACAAAGGAGGAATATACATGAATATCAACTGGCGCGTCCGTATCAAAAACAAGGCGTTCTGGCTGGCTCTGATCCCGGCTGTACTGCTGCTGGTGCAGGTCGTGGCTGCCGTGTTCGGCTACACGCTCGACCTCGGTGATCTCGGCAACAAACTGCTTGCCGTTGTCAATGCGGTGTTTGCCGTACTGTCGATCCTCGGCATTGTGACCGACCCGACCACGGCGGGCATCGGCGACAGCCCGCAGGCGATGACCTACGAAGAGCCCAAACAGAACCCCTATAATTAAAATGAGCCCCCCGGCTGACTACCGCAACAGGTAGCCCGCCGGGGGGCTTTTTGTGGTTTATTTGTACATGCTATTGATTAGGCTTGTCTGCTCCCACTCTTCCGGCGGTAGGGGCAGGCCCGCAAACGCGCGGAGAGCCTCGTCAGAGCCGCAGTCATCGCAGATATATAGACCGCTTACCTCTCTGGACAATGCGTTTGAGGAGGCGGCCCGCTGGGTCTGTGGGTCGATCTTGAGCGGCTTGCCGCAGCGCGGGCAGAACGGCCAGCCGTTTTTCTGGTCAAAAATCATGCGGGCGGTGAGCTCGGCGTTGGTGAATTTCATGGTATCAGGCCTCCTTGATTTTTGTGACGATAATGGAGATACCGCAGATGCCGCCGATGGACGGGTAGCACTCGGACCAGCACTCGATGACCTCATACTGCTGCATGACGGGCAGGGGCAGGTCGCCCGCCGGGCCGAAGTAGATGAGGTCGGCGTCTGCCTCGGCCATGCGGATGTGGGTGTCGAGGTCGAGGGGCTGTAAAAAGTCGGTCAGCGTCATTGCGGTTTCCTCCGATAATCAGTAGATGGCGTCCAATGTTTCAAACTCTTGGCCGGGACGCGGTGGGGTGATACTCAAGATGAAGCGTTCCCGGTCAGCCTTGGATGCGAACTCGTACACTTCACGAAGTTTGCCGTCAATGCGAATTCCAAGCTGGTAGGGGCCATTGCGAACGGTACGGATAAGCTGTCTGTATTCTGCTGGTGTCATGGTTTGTTCCTCCCAAGCGCCCGTATAGCCCGGTAGCACAGCTGTATCATGTTAGGCGGCGGTCACGGCGGGGGCTGTCTCAAAAGCGGCGGTGAGGTGGAGGCGGGCTGTCTTGAATTCCGGCCCGCGCATCCCAAGGCGCTTTGTGAGGACACGCATCATCAAGTCGTGTTTCTGCTGCTGAGTGTACCCGGCAATGGACTTGAAGTGCAGGTTGTCGTGATCGCAGTTGATGGACCACGCGCTCATTGCCAAGCAGAATTGGATGTAGGCCTTGATACGGCCCGCGTGGGTCGTGCCGTTGAAGAGGCGGAATTCCACGGTGCCCTTGGTGAAGAAAGCGTGTAGGTTGATGCCGTGGTAGCGCGTCTGGTTGTAATGCACGTGGCTGATGCCGCCGCTGTACCCGTCATTGACGGAGCTGTACCAGATTTCCTCGGCTGCGGTACGGCTGCTGCGTCCCTGCTTCTTCATGGCCTTGAACAGTTTCGGGCTGATCTTGTGGCACCATTGGTCGGCACGTTCTCCAATCTGGAGGGATTCATAGAACAGGTCTTGCCGACCTGTGGCGAAATTCAGCAGGCGGGAAAGACTTTCGGGCGTATGGTTTGCGCCGTCAACATGGACATGGATGCCGCAGGACGCATTTGCCATAGCGCCCTTTTTGACGAGGGCGCGGACGATGGCTTGCAGATCCGGGATGTCCTCATACTGGAGAATCGGAGTGACGACTTCGCATTTGTACTCGTCGTTGGCATCCACAACATGGCCGTTCACGCGGCGCTGTGGGGTGATGGAGGCATCCCGCATACACTTCCAGCGGCGGCCCTTGTTGTCTACGGCCTCGTAGGTCTTGTAGGCCGTGCCCATAAAGCGGGTGCCTATCGTGCCGTAGTAGTCGGCAATGACCTGTGCGGCTGCCTGACGGGTGATGCCGGTGAGTTCGATTTCAACGCCGAAGTTCTGGTTCTGGATGGTAATCATTGTGGTGGCCTCCCTTAGTGCAGACGGTAAAGTTCATTGCGATAGCTGACGATATAGCCCTTGCTGTCCTTGTGGATGCGGACATTGGCTTTCTGGACGCGGGTGCAGCCTGTGCGCTTTTTGACGATGCTGACCGCCAGAGGGAGGTAGCGGTCAGTCAGATCGATGTAGGGGCTGGTCTCGCTCTTTGCCTTGTAGCGTTCCACGCTGAGGGCTTCGGCCTGTTCTGCCTCTGCTTTCGTGCCGTAGAATGTGTTACCGCGGCGCTTGCTGGAGCCGATTTCGTAGAAGCGCTCACTCTCGATGACCTCAAGTCGGTTGTTCCAGATAGTATTGTAGCGGACGGTGTCGTAGGGAACGACCTTGTCTGCGGGAGTGCCGACAACGATTTCCAGACCGGACAGGCTGTTGAAGCTGTCGTACTCGGTGAAGCTGTCCAGCAGGACGCGGACAACCTGCTTGCCGTCCGTCAAATCAACATGGGCAACCTCGCCCTGACTGCCGCTCATCGTGGCGGTGTTGATGGTGTAGCCCTTTGCGATATACTCGGCGACTTTAGCGGTGAATTTCTGGTTGATATCGATGTACTTCATTTTGTTTCCCTCTTGTCTTTTCTGCCTTACTCTGATAAAATAGAGGGCGGCCGGGGTAAGGCTCCCGGCTCGCCGTTATTGATTTGCGGTGCGGAGTGGCGTTCTTAGCGGGGCGGCCACTCTTTTTTATTCCATTGCGGTCGTGATGCTGTCGATTACCTCGTTGAGCGTGTCGGCGGCATCGTTCAGATTGTCACACGCTTCATCAGCGCGTTCGTACTTTTCGCTGCTCTGGAGGTTTTCGGGGATATTGTCGCGGTATTCTTCTTCCTCGTAGGTGATTTCTTCGAGGTCGGCCTTGATGTCCTCCAGCCGGTCAATGATGGTCTGCAAATTCTTTCTGCGAATCTTATTCATATCATTTTCTCCTTGCTTTATCGGCTATACGTGTGTATAATCAAAGAAGTGGGGGCGGCGGCTCCATCCGCCGCCCCTCTTCTACGGAATTACTGTTCCGTGGGCTTGCCCTGAATCAGCTTGCTGGGCTTTATCGTGATCGTGATCCGTTCTGCCAGTTCGGGATGTTCGACCAAGATTTCCAGAAGCTTTTTCAGGGCTTCTTTTGTTTCGGGCTTGTCCATGTTGTCTCACCTCCTTTCAACATCTTTATTATACAGGATTTCCTTTATATTGTCAAGGGTTTTCTTTAAGATTTTCCTTTATTTTTTAAATATTTCCCTTGACGCGGTAAAGGTTTTCCTATATAATGATAGCGAGGTGATAACTATGGATTTCTCCACAAAAATCAGAATGGGCGAGGCAGTAGCCAAAATGTCAGAGGCTGAGCTTGCCCGCAAGATAGGCACGACGCCGCAGGCATTCAACCAGCGTGTGAAAACAGGAAAGTTCAAGTACGAGGAATTAGAAAGCATCGCATCCGCTCTCGGCGCGGAACTGGTACTGAAATTCCGCTTTTCAGACGGAACCGAGGTGTAAAGGAAAAGCCCGAACCGCATGGCAGTCCGGGCAAGGGATAGGATTATTTGCGGCGCTCCGGGGCGGGGCCCATTCGCTGCCGTGTGCGTTCGTCTATCTTTTCCTCGCGCACAAGAATCTCGTTGATGTCACAGTCCAGCGCTTTGCATATCTGGTCGAGCTGCTCCAGACTGACCCGGTCCGTCATTTCGTGGTACAGGTCGTTGATAGTAGAAGCCCTGATTCCTGTCTCTCGGACGAGATCCGCTTGCGTCCACTTCCTTTCGCCAAGGCGGGTGGACAGTAAAATTCTAATCATAGAACCTATCTCCTTTACGTCGTATTCTATCAAATCCTCACGGGTTTGTAAGGAATATGGTAGAATTTGGCGTGGAAACGGTATATTCTAACGCAAAAATTTCACAATTTATACAACAAAAAAAGAGGGGCAATCGCAGCTTTTCCACCTGTTGCGATTGCCCCTCTTTTTGTTGTCAATGAGTCAGTGAGGGAATAGAACAAAACAAAACGAACACATTACCGACCATTTTAACGGTTGTCTTGTGTTCGTTTTGCTCTCGTTTGGTGCGGATGAAGGGATTTGAACCCACACTCTTTTAAGGGAACTAGAACCTGAATCTAGCGCGTCTGCCAGTTCCGCCACATCCGCATATTTTGTTTTCGTCTTGGCCGTTGGCCTGACGACAGGTATTATTATAGCCAAACGCCCGGTAAATGTCAAGCGTTTTTTCGCAAAAAAAGTGATATTTTTCCCGCAAAAAAGCGGCCGTCTGCTTTTTGACAGACGACCGCATTTTATTTGCAGATTACCAGAGATTTACGACCTCGTTGTACAGGCCTTCGTAGCTCTTGGCGGAGTTGGACCAGCTGAAATCGCACTCCATTGCGCGCTTGACCAGCACGGGCCAGCCATCCTTCTGCCAGTAGCCCTCCTTGGCACGCCAGCAGGCTTCATACAACTCGTGGGCGTTATAGTTGGCAAAGGTGAAGCCGTTGCCGTAGCCATCGCCGGAGTCGCGGATGGAGTCCTTCAGGCCGCCTGTCTCGCGGATGATGGGAATCGTGCCGTAACGGCAGGAGACCATCTGCGCCAGACCGCAGGGCTCGGAGCGGGACGGCATCAGGAACATATCTGCGCCGGCGTAGATTTCCTGCGCCAGCTTGGCGTTGAAGCCGATGTAGACACCGACACGGCCCGGATTGCGGGCGCACAGTTCATTGAAGAAGTTCTCGTACTGGGCTTCGCCGGAGCCGAGGACCACCAGCTCGATGCCCTGCTGCAGCAGGCCCTCTGCAATGGCCTGAACCAGATCCACACCCTTGTGGCCAACCAGACGGGTAACCATGGCCATGACCGGGCTGCCGTCCTTATGCAGCCCAAACTCGTCCTGCAGGTAGGCCTTGCAGGCTGCCTTTCCATCCTGGAAGGTCTCGGCATCGTAGTTTTTGGCGATGTCGGGATCGGTCGCGGGGTTGAAAACATCCACATCAATACCGTTGAGGATGCCGCACAGCTTATACTGCTTCTGGCGCAGCAGGCCGTCCAGACCATGGCTGAACCACGGATCCAGAATTTCCTGTGCGTAGGTGGGGCTGACGGTTGTCACCTTGTCGGCACACTCGATCGCGCCCTTCATGAAGTTGGCGCAGCCGTCATACTCGACCACATGGGCGTCGCGGGCACCGATGCCGCAGGTATCCTCCAGAATATCCAGACCATACTTGCCCTGATAGGCGATGTTGTGGATGGTAAAGACCGTCTTGATGCGGCTGAACTTGTCCAGATGGCGGTAGTACAGGTTGAGATAAACCGGGGTCAGCGCGGTCTGCCAGTCGTTGCAGTTGATGATGTCCGGCTCGAAATCGGTGTAGAACAGCATTTCGAGGATGGCGCGGGAGAAGAAGGCGAAGCGCTCGCCGTCATCGTAGAAGCCGTAGAGGCCGCTGCGCTTGAAGTAATACTCATTATCAATGAAGTAGTAGACCACGCCGTCGCGCTCGGCCTTGAACAGACCGCAGTACTGGCTGCGCCAGCCCACCGGCACGCTGAAGTTGGTGACATAGGTCAGCGTATCCTTGAATTTCAGATCACCGTACAGCGGCATAACCACGCGGGCGTCAATGCCATCGCGGACCAGTGCCTTGGGCAGAGCGCCCGCAACATCGGCCAGACCGCCGGACTTGGCAAACGGGGCAGCCTCGCTGGCTGCATACAGAATTTTCATAAGCACCTCCGTGCGAATTTCACAAAATGAGGGCGGGGGAAATCTTCTGCTCTCCCCCGCCCTCTCATCAAAGCCGGCTCCGGGGAGAGGGAGTTCGACCTCTATGAGCGTTATTTTTCCCCCAACACCGGCGGCGGACCGCCGGTGCGGATGGCGTACCGGTTATACGCTGTGGTTCTTAGCAATAAATACCGGGAAGGTGTCGGTGCCGGCAAGCTTCTTGTCCTCCGTGATGTGGACATTCTTGTCGGTCACGACATACTCAACATTGGCGTTGGGCTCGACCACGGTATCCTGCATCAGCACGCAGTTCTTGACGACAGCGCCCTTCTTGATCTTGCAGCCGCGGAACAGCACGCTGTTCTCCACGGTGCCCTCGATAACGCAGCCGTCCGCCAGCAGGCTGTTCTTGACGGAGCTGCCCTGCAGATAACGGGTCGGGTTATCGTCACGAATCTTGGTGTAGATGGGGGCCGGTCCGAACAGTGCGTTCATGCTGCCGTCCTGCAGCAGGCGCATATTCTCATCGAAATAGCTCTTCATGTCGGAGATGCGGGCCGCATAGCCGTCAAACTCATAGGACTGGACATTCAGCAACTTGAGGTTGCGGGCCAGAATGTCGCGCTCAAAGTAGACCAGACCGCGGACAGAGGCATCGTGGATCAGGTGGATCAGGCTCTCGCGCTCAATGACATAGATGTTCATGGCGAGGTTCTGCTCACCCATGCGGTAGTCATTGGAGAGAATCTCGGTCACACGGCCGTTCTCATCGGTGCGGATGGTGTAGTTATCACTGCGGGCACCCTCGGGGATGGGGGCGCGGTTGTAGACCATCGTGACATCAGCGCCGGACTTGACATGGGCATCCACCAGCTTGCCGAAGTCAAAGTTCATGGCAATGTAGGAGTCGGACAGGATGACATAGCGCTCCTTCTGATCCTCGAGCCAGTTCAGGATGCTTTCGAGAGCGTCCACACGGCCGGAGTACAGCTTGACGCTGCGCTCTGCAAAGGGAGGCACAATGTTCAGGCCGCCGCGCTTGCGGGTCAGGTCCCACTCACGGCCTGCGCCGAGGTGATCCATCAGGGAGTGGTAGTTTTTACGCACGATGACAGACACATTGTCGATGCCGGCGTTGGCCATGCTGGACAGCGTGAAGTCAATCAGGCGGTAGCGTCCGCCGAAGGGGATGGAGGCCATCGAGCGCTCCGCCACCAGTTCGGGAACGAGGTTATCATAGGTGTTGGCGAAAATGACGCCAAGAGCGTTTACATTGCTGTTTACCATTGTTCCTCACCATCCTTTACATCGCTGGAAACCATTGCCTTGGGGCCGACCGTTGCACCCTTGCCGATGACAACGCCGGAACCAACGGTAGCCACATCACCGGGCTCGGCAATGTTCAGGCCGCCCTCCGGCATGGCACCGACGGTGGCGCCCTCCTCGATCGTGACATTCTCCGCCACAATGCAGTGCTTGACGGATGCACCCGCCTTGATGACAGTGCCGCCCATAACAACGGCTGCCTCCACGGTGGCACCCTTTTCCACAACGGCGCCGGGGAACAGGATGGAGTTATTGACCGTGCCGTTGACCTTGCAGCCCTCGGATACCATGGAGTTGACGATGGTGGCGTCACTGCCGATCTGCTGGCAGGGACGACCGGTGTTGCGGGAATAGATCTTCCAGTTTTCATCGAACAGGTTGATGCCGGAATGCTTGGGGTCCAGCACCTCCATGTTGGCCTGCCACAGGCTGCCGATGGTGCCGACATCCTTCCAGTAGCCGCTGAAGTGGTAGGCGTACATACGGCGGCCGTCCTTCAGCAGGTTGGGAATGACATTCTTGCCGAAATCGTTCTCGGAGTTGGGGTCAGCCTCATCCTCGGTCAGGTACTTCTTCAGGATATCCCAGTTGAAGATGTAGATACCCATGGAAGCCAGATTGGACTTCGGGTTCTTCGGCTTCTCCTGGAATTCGTTGATGCGGTCGTCCTCGTCAGTGACCATCAGGCCGAAGCGGGAAGCCTCGCTCCATGGCACCTCCATAACGGCAACGGAGAATTCTGCGTTCTTTTCTTTGTGGAAGCGCAGGAAGTCAGAGTAATCCTGCTTGCAGATCTGGTCGCCGGACAGGATGATGACATACTTGGGATCATAGCGGTCAATGAAGGACAGGTTCTGATAGATGGCGTTGGCGGTGCCCTTGTACCAGTCAGAGCCGCTGGCCTGCTGGTAGGGCGGCAGGACATGTACGCCGCCGTGCAGACGGTCCAGGTCCCAAGGCTGGCCGTTGCCGATATACTCATTCAGGACAAGCGGCTGATACTGGGTCAGAATACCAACGGTATCAATGTCGGAGTTGACACAGTTGGAGAGCGGGAAATCGATGATACGATATTTTCCGCCAAACGGAACGGCCGGCTTGGCGAGCTTTTGGGTCAGCGCATAAAGGCGTGAGCCTTGGCCGCCTGCCAGGATCATTGCGATCATTTCTTTAGCCATAAGATTTCTCCCCTTAAATTTCGGCGTATGCCGTTTTTAACTTTATGACATTACCGCATACTCTCGGCTGCCGCCTGCTGCGATGCTTATGCCCGCAGGGCAGGGATTTTGCGGTGATGCTTTTTATCCAAAGGCGGTCATACCGTCGTTTTGGCTTTGGGCGGGCGTCCCCGGCGTTTGGGGGCTGCCTCCGTCTTGGCCGGTGCTGCAGGGGCAGCGGCCTTTGCAGTGGCTTTCGTTGCCTTTTTGGCAGCGGGCTTTGTCGGCTCTGCCGCCTTTTTGTCAGCAGCATCCGCCTTCTTGGTCCGCGGCTTGCGGGCTGCGGGTACACTGAGGTAGAGGGTGGACATCGGCGGCAGTGTCAGCGAAATATGCTGGTCAAAGCCGTGCATCGGGCCCTTCTCGCTCTTGACCGTGCCGTTGGTGACACCGGAGCCGCCGTACTTCTTGTCATCGGAGTTGAGGATTTCCTTGTAGCTGCCGGGGTTCGGCACGCCCATCTGGTAATCCTTGCGCAGCACGGGGTTGAAGTTGCAGACAACAAGGAGCATCTTCCCTGCCGCATCACGGCGCAGGAAGGCTATCACACTCTGCTTGCTGTCATCCGGCACGATCCACTGGAAGCCCTCCCAGCTGTAATCCACCTGCCACAGGGCGGGCGTTTCGCGGTAGAAGTGGTTCAGATCCTTGACATAGCCCTGCAGTTCGCGGTGCTTGTCATAGCCCAGCAGCATCCAATCCAGCTGCTTTTTCTCGTCCCACTCGATGAACTGGCCGAAATCCTGCCCCATAAAGAGCAGCTTCTTGCCGGGGTGGGCCATCATATAGCCGAAGAAGGTGCGCAGGTTTGCGAACTTTTCCTCATAATCGCCGGGCATCTTGTTCAAAAGGCTGCACTTGCCGTGTACGACCTCATCATGGCTGATGGGCAGCACAAAATTCTCGCTGAAGGCATAGAAGAAGCTGAAGGTGACCTTGCCGTGGTTGCCCGCGCGGAAGAGCGGGTCGGTCTTCATGTAGCTGAGCATGTCGTTCATCCAGCCCATGTTCCACTTGAAGTTGAAGCCCAATCCCCCATCGGCAGCCGGCTTTGTGACCAGCGGCCATGCCGTGGATTCCTCGGCAATCATCATTTTATGGGGATACCGGCCCAGAATGGCTGTATTCAGCTTTTGCAGGAAGGCGATGGCCTCCAGATTTTCCTTGCCGCCCTTGACATTCTGCTCCCACTCGCCGTCCTTGCGGTTGTAGTCGAGATAGAGCATGCTGGCCACGGCGTCCACGCGCAGACCGTCCACATGGTAGCGATCCACCCAGAACATGGCACTGGAGATCAGGAAGCTTTCGACCTCCTTCATGCCGTAGTTAAAGACCATCGTGCCCCATTCCTTGTGCTCGCCGCGGCGGGGGTTGGGGTCCTCATAGCAGGGGGCGCCGTCAAACATGTACAGGCCGTAGCCGTCCTTCGGGAAGTGGGCAGGGACCCAGTCCAGAATGACGCCGATGTCCGCCTGATGCAGCTTATCCACCAGAGTCATGAAATCCTTGGGGGTGCCGTACCGGCTGGTGGGCGCAAAATAGCCCGTGACCTGATAGCCCCAGCTGCCGTCAAACGGATATTCGGTGATGGGCAGCAGCTCCACATGGGTGTAGCCCATCTCCTTGATGTACGGGATCAGCTCCTCGGCCAGCTCGGCATAGTTGTACGGGACGCCGTTCTCGGGGTCCTTCATCTTCCAGCTGCCGACCTGCAGCTCATAGATGGACATCGGGCTGTTGATCACATCCCGCTTTTGCTCATCCTTGATCCAGGCGGCATCACCCCACTCATAGCCCTCAATGTCATAAACCTTGCTGCCGTTGGAGGGGCGGGTCTCGGTATGGAAGGCATACGGATCAGCCTTATAGACCAGCTCATCCGCCGGGGTGGTGATGCAGTATTTGTAAACATCAAACTGCTTGATGCCGGGTACAAAGCGCTCCCAGATGCCGTCCGTTACCATCTCCATCGGATGCTCGCCGGGCGTCCAGCTGTTGAAGTCGCCCACAATGGAAACGGCCTTGGCATGCGGTGCCCAGACGCGGAACACCACGCCGGCCTCCCCGTTCTGCTCACACAGATGGGCGCCAAAGTAGCGGTAAGCCTCCTGATTGTTGCCCTGTTTGAACAGATAAATGGGCAGATCGGAGCTTTTTGGCGTTTCTTTGCGCTGTTTCAACATAATCTCCCCTTTTGGCGGTGCTGTACCGGGTACAATGCACCGACTTTGTATGATCTCTGTATCTATATTACATGTTTCATGCGGGAATTTCAAGGGTTTTTGTGTAATATTCCGCTAAAATTTTCGTATGTTGCCTGTTCGTTTTGTACAAGTTCGACATATATCGAGGTGTTTTTCGTACGACTGTACAAAAAATTCCCCTGCAGGGTGTTTTTTACACCCTGCAGGGGATTTGTACAAAATACTTCTTTATGCGCCGTAGATATAATAAGGGTTCTCGCCGCTGTACACGCTGCGGCGGTTCCAGACGGTATGGGTGGCCAGATACTCGGCCCATGCATGATAGCCCGCCGCATTGAAATGCACGCCGTCCTTGGTGGCATAGTCATCGATCTGGCTGCCGTCCGCCGTGTTAGTCAGGGTCTCCCGGATATTAACATAGTAACAGCCCTTGCGCAGCGCCATATTGGCCAGCAGATCGTTGACGGTGGCGATGCGCTGGTTGTCCAGCCCCGGCTTGGAAGCTACGACCGTCTCCTGCACGCCGGGGATGGCCTGGATATAAAGGATGACGCCGGGGTTGAGCTGCTCGCGCAGCATGTCAATCAGACGCTCATAGTAGGCAATGAAGCTGTCCTCACTGCCCTGCACAACCAGATTGTTGGTGCCGACCAGAATATACAGATAGTCCGGCTGGCTGGCCGCAATGGTCTCCATCGGGGTCTCGGTCGCGCCGGTGACAGCGTTCTTGACGCTGACATTGTTGACAAAGGTCTGCACGCCCGCGCTGACATAGGTCGCATAGTGCGCATTGTGGTAGCCTGTGTCATAGATGCCGAGGCCGGAGGCAATGCTGTCCCCCGCAAAGGTCACGGTGTTGAAGTAGTCCTTCGTCACCGTGCCCAGCATCGGGACCGCCACCATCCGGTGGTCGGTGTTCAGAAACTCCGTATCTATGGTCTGGGCGACCGGCTCGGACTTGTCCCACACGGCGGTATCCACGCTCTGCACAAGGCGCTGCGGCTCGGCGATGGGCTGCTGGGTCGGTGCGGCCGTAGGGGCCATCGTAGATTCCGCCGTTGCAGTCGGCTGTGCCGCGGCGCTGTCTGCCTCCTGCGGTGCAGGGGTGCCGTTGTCACGGAACCAGTAAAACCCGGCCCCGGCGCAGAGCAGCGCCAGAAGCACGATCAGGGCCAAAAACAATTTCCGCTTGCGCCGCTTGCCGGCAACCTCACTGCGGTAGGTATAAAAATCAGCCATAAAAGCCTCGCTTCTCTTTTCCTGAAAACAATACACTGTTATTATACGCCACAAAGTCCCCGCACACAAGAGCCGCGAAAATGTTTTACAAATTTGTAAACCGGAATTGTAGGGCAATACCGCATAATTCCAAGTGCCGATACGGCGAGCGAGGTGCGGCAGCTGCTAAGCCAAAAGCGCAGATAATACTGGATGTCTTATCGAGCATTTTGGCAACGCAGATGCCATGCCGCAGCCGCCGGAGCGGTGCTTAAGCCGTCAGGCGGGAATTGTGCGGTGTTGCCGTAGCAAAAATAAGCTTGACGCACCCCCGTGCTGCCCCTATAATATAAGTAAGAGTATGCGTGACCATCAGTCACAGAACGGAGGTCCTGCCCCATGGCATGGATGATCGTATGCGACAGCTCCTGTGAGATCCGCGAGCTGCAAAACCCTGCACCCGGTGTGCAGTTTGCCCTTGCACCGTTTAAGATTCGCGTTGGCGAGCGGGAATATGTCGACCTGCCCACGCTGAACACCCGGCAGATGCTGCAGGCCATGACCGACTACAACGGTGCCAGCACCACCGCCTGCCCCAGCCCGGAGGAATGGGCCGAGTATTTCCTGCTGGCGGACAATGTCTTTGCCTTCACGATCAGCAGCAACCTGTCCGGCAGCTACAACGCCGCCATTGCAGCGCGTGAGATGGTGCTGGAGGAGCATCCTGAGAAAAATATCTTCGTGCTGGATACACTGAGCTGCTCCGGCGCGCTGGCCGGTGCTGCCGAGCTTGCCAACAAGCTGATCGGCGAAAACCAGACCTTTGAGGACATCTGCTTTGCGCTGCAGAAGTTTGCCGAAAGCACCCATATCCTGTTTGCTCTGGCCAGCTTTGACAATCTGGCCAAAAACGGCCGCGTCAGCAAAGTGGTCGGCTTTATTGCGGGCCGCCTGAATATGCGCGTGCTGGGCCGCCGCACATCCGAAGGGCGCATTGACTTCTATTTCAAGACCCGCGGCGAGACCCGCGTGCTGGCAAAGATCCTTGAGCAGATGGTCGAGGACGGCTATGACGGCGTACACCCGGTATTGATCAGCGAGTGCGGGAACCAGACCGCCGCCCAGCTGCTGCACCACGGCATCGAGGCCAAGTGGCCCGGCGCGCCGGTGCGCATTGTCCCCTGCTCCGGTCTGTGCAGCTTCTACGCACAGGATCAGGGCATCATTATCACGTATTGAGGCAAAAATATACCGCCGTGCATGGATTTGCACGGCGATTTTTGTTTTGTTGGCTTCCCCCTTGGGGGAAGCTGTCAGCGGCCCTGACCGCTGACTGATGAGGGGCAGGTGTACGGCCATCATCCGTTGGCGGGATATAACATATACCCGCCCCCTCATCCGGCCTCAGGCGGGGCCTCGGCCACCTTCCACCGCCCGCGGGGGAAGGCATTCTTATTCCGGCAGCCGCTCCTTCACGAAATCCAGGAACGCCTGCGCAGCGGGGGCGAGATTTTCCCCGCAGGCAAGGCCGATTTCCATCATCTGGTGGGGTGCCATCGGGCGTTCGACCACGCCGGGGTAGCCCGGCTGGTGGTTGATGGCATTGTTGACGCTGATGCCCAGACCCGCCGAGACCATGGCGTAGGTGGCCGTAATATCCATTGTGGAATACCGGGCATCGGGGCGCGCCTTGATCTTATCGAAAATCAGGGTGATGTCCGTCTCCATGCCGGGGTAGCTCTCGATGAAGGGCTCGGTTTTCAGGTTCTCTACCGGGATAGCCTCCTGCGCGGCCAGCGGGTGGCTCTTGGGCAGCAGAACCATCAGCTCATCCTGCCGGATGGGCAGCCAGACCGGCAGATCGTCACGGTGACTGATCAGGCAGAAGTCGGTGCGGTGATCGAGCAGCATCTCAGCCAGTTCGCTGCTGGTGCCGTTCACGATCTTGATGACCACGCCGGGATGCCGGGTTCGGAAGGCCGCCATCATCTGGGTGACCCACTCATAATAACAGTTGTATGCCGTGCCGATGACAATCGTGCCGCAATCCGCGCCGCGCACCTTGGCCGCAATCTGCTCCAGACGCTCCTGCGCAAAGAGCAGCTCACGCACGGACGGCAGCAGCTGGCGGCACTCCTCGGTGGGCTGCACGCCGCTTTTGGCGCGGTAGAGCAATGAAAAACCAAGTTCCTTCTCCAGCGTTGCCACGCTGCGGCTGATGCCGGAGACGGTAAAGCCCATCTCCTCCGCTGCAGCGCGCAGGCTGCCGCGGTCGATTGCCTTCAATAAGATCTGCCAGCGTTCTGTGTCCATTCTGCACCTCATATGTTGCTTTAGTTGCAATCTTGTAAAAGCCATGTTCCGTTTTCATCAATCATAGTGCAGTTTCCCGCTTTTGTCAAGCCGGAAAGCAAAAAAGGCTCCCCGCAGGGAAGCCTTCTCTGTGTTATGTGCGGTTTTCCCGTTCCTGCTTGCGCTTTGTGCGCTCCAGCAGGGCGGCCTTCTGCTTATCCCATTTGGCATCATACTCCGGGGTGGCAGCATCCAGACAGCGGCCGAAACTCCAATGCAGGCCGTCACGGCGGCTCAGCTTGAAGCGCAGATACCAGTGCCCGCAGTAGGGGCAGCTGCTGCGGGTGAAATACCCCGTGTTGCCGCGCTTGAGCCATACCTCGTCATTCGTCAGCGGTGCGCCGCACTCGGGGCAGTTTACCTTGTACAGCTCCGGCAGATTGCGGTAGTCATCATGCTCCAGCCGGTTCATGAACAGCTGCACATCACAGCCTGTCTTTTCACTGCCGAGCAGCGCCTCGGTCAGCAGCTCCTCCTCCGTCGGGTAGGTGGCAAGTCCCTCGGCCAACGGCAGCTTGCGGCAGATCTTGGCCGTGTACAGCGCATCATCGAGCGCATTGTGGAAAGGCTCCTCCTTGGGGATGCCCAGCCGGTCAACCACGCTTTCCAGCGTCAGGCCCTCGCCCTCCCTGCGGGGGTAGGCCTGCAGAAAGATCCGCTGCAGATCATACCAGCGGTCCGGCCAGTTTTCGTCCAGCCCGACCAGAAAGAGATTCTGCTTCAGCACCGGCACATCATCAAGCCCCCACTCGGCCAGCTCGGCGTCCGGCCCGGCCCAGTCAAGGAATTTCTGCAGGCCCTCCCGCATCGGCAGCCCCGCGTCCAGATCCCCTTGGGAAAGGCCGGTAACCTTGGCGATATGGTGCTGCAGCTTGCGGAAGATGCGCGGCCTGAGGTTGACCTCAAAGGTATCCAGTACATCGCCGCGTGCATTGATGCGGACCGCACCAATCTGAATGATTTCACCGCGCAGCGTCAGCTCTGCACCGTGATAGAGGAAGGTTTTCGGCTGATAGCCGATGTTCCATTCCAAGTCGAAAACGATCAGATTCACAGGTCAGTTCTCCTCTAAAATAAACTTCTCGACCACAAGGCCCACGCCGTCATGGTCGTTGTCGGCGGTCAGCCAGTCTGCTGCGGCCTTGACCGGGGCCTGTGCATTGCCCATGGCCACGCCCAGACCCGCCAGACGGATCATAGGCAAATCATTCCAGCCGTCACCGCAGGCCATCAGGTTGGCGGGGGTCAGCCCCTTGGCACGCAGCAGAATCTCCAGCGAGGTATCCTTGCCCACACCCAGCGGCATTGTTTCAATAAAGAAAGGCTGGCTGCGGCAGATGGACAGCTTGCCGGCAAATTCCTGCTGCATCAGCTCCTCGACATGGGGCATATCCGCCGGGTCACCGGTCAGCAGCAGCTTGTTGATGGGGTAGGTCACCTCAGCGGGGAGGTTCTCGACCTGCCGCACGGGAATACGATTGATGCGAGCCTCCTCCTGCACATAGGGGCTGGCGGGGTCCTCGGTCACGATGCCGTTTCGGTCATAGGTCAGCGGCACGACATTCCAATACCGGCTGAAGGTGCAGACCGGCTCGATGAGCTGTGCCGGGAAGGCATACTGTACAAGCGTTTCCCCGGTCTTGCAGTCGATGATCTTACCGCCGTTGTAGCTCAGGATACAGCCGCCGTATTTTTCCAGCTCCAGCTCCTTAGCCAGCGGCTCAATGCCGACCGTGGGACGGCCGCTGGCCAGCACGATACAGACACCCCTTTGCGCTGCCGCCTGCAGGGCCGCTTTGGTGCGCGGTGTGATGATTTTATCCGTGTTGGTCAGTGTGCCGTCAAGGTCCAGTGCCAGGATTTTATATTGCATGGTGATTCCCCCGGATGCAGATTGCAGATTTGTGTATATTGTACTCTAAAATGGTGGAATATGCAAGATGGTTAAAGTTCCTTGCCTTCCCCCGAGGGGCTGCGCCCGCAGGCGCGTGTCGGAGCGCAACCGCCGTAGGCGGCTCTTAGCGCGTAGACTGAAGGTGGCCCCGCAGGGCCGGATGAGGGGCAACTTTACCGCAGTCAAACACAAATGAGCTATAACGGTAAGGTTGCCCCTCATCAGTCCGCAAGAATTAGCTATTTCTAACGCATTGACAAACATTCCCGGCTATGGTACACTGCTGAAAGCAATAAGGGAGTAGTCAGCGCGGGGTGGAGCAGCCGCCGCGCAGTTCTGCCAACACAATGAGCCTTGCGGCTCTGGCTTTACTTTAAAAGACGAGACTTATCTGCCCGCAAACGGGGCAGATAAGTCTTTTTTTATTCCCTGAAAACGGAGGAAAAAATTATGACTTTGTTTGACCTGATCCTGATTGCCGTCAGCCTCTCGATGGACGCATTTGCCGTTTCGATCTGCAAGGGGCTGTCTGTCCGCAGGGTGAACCTTACCCACGCCCTGACCTGCGGGCTTTGGTTTGGCGGCTTTCAGTTCCTGATGCCCACGCTGGGGTATTTTCTGGGCGACCACTTTGCCGTGGTGCTGACGAAATTCGGCCCCTGGATCGCCTTCGTGCTGCTGGCGCTCATCGGTGCCAACATGGTCAAGGAGAGCTTTGCCGGAGATGAGCAGCTGGACGACGACTATTCCGCCAAGGCGATGCTGCCGCTGGCGATTGCCACCAGCATTGACGCCTTTGCTGTCGGCGTCAGCTTTGCCGCCATGCAGGTGGATATCCTGCCTGCTGCCGGGCTTATCGGCATCATCACCTGCCTGCTGTCCGCTGTCGGCGTCAAGGTGGGCGCGATGTTCGGTGACAAATACCGCGCCCCCGCTGAGCGCATCGGCGGTATCGTTCTGATTTTGATCGGCATCAAAACGCTGCTGACCGGGCTGGGGGTACTGTAAAACCGGCGCCCCTGCAGCCTTAGCGTAAACGCCTGTCTGCCGTGCTGCATACCCAAACAAAAACGCTCATATACGGTAAAAAAGCAACAACACAAAATGAGAACAACGAACCCCTCTATTCTGTATGAAAGTGGAGCAGCAACACGAAAATGTTGCTGCTCCATTTTCATGCCCCTTAAATAATTTCCTTGAACCTGCTTGACTCATATTACGGTTAGTGATATATTTATTACAGTAACCGTAATACGGAGGTTGGACTATGAGAGACAATGCAAAAAGTGGCGCACTTACAGAAGTGACCTTTTATATTTTACTCTCTCTTTATACACCAAAACACGGATACGCCGTTATGCAGTTTGTTGAAGAAAAAACGGGCGGGCGGCTTTCGTTAGGAGCAGGCACTTTATATGGAGCATTAAACTCTTTGCAGGACAAGAAGTGGATTGAACCTTATGGAGATAGTGAGGGAAGAAAAAAAGAATACCACATTACAGCACAGGGAAAAGAAATTGCAGAAAAAGAGCTTGCAAGACTAAATGAACTTGTAAGTGTTGCAAGTGAAATTATTGGAGGTGCAGTATGAGTAAAAAATGTTATCGTTTTTTTGGCGGATTGCTAAATACGCAGGAAAAATGGCTAAACAAAATGTCTGAAAAGGGTTATCGACTTGTTCGGACAGGAAAACTGTTATACGAATTTGAAAAATGCAAGCCCGATGAAGTGATCTATTGCGTAGAGTTTATTGGAGAAAAATCAAAAGAGAGTTCAATAGACTATGCTAACTTTTTGAAGGATATGGGATATCAGGTGTTTTTCAAAAATATCAATCTAAACTATTCTGTTGGAAAAGTTCGTTGGCGCCCATGGGCAGAAAGGGGCGGTCGTATTGCGACAAACACAACAACTTTTAATCGAGAAATATTGATTGTAGAAAAAACAAATGATGGAAAGCCTTTTGAACTCCATACCTCTTATGACGATAAAGAAAAATATTATCGCAACTTACGCAATCTGTGGCTATTTCTACTGCTCATGTTTGCACTATTCGCAGTTGCAATGCAATCAATAATCTTTGGTATTTTTGCGTTGGTTTCTATAATTCCTGGCAGTATATATCAAATACAGATAATGAAAAGTCGGAAGGAAGCCAAGACACAGGAATGGTGAGGAAATAAATAGCAAACCCAGCTGAGCCTGTCAACGGTCAAGATGAACGGTGCAAATGCGCCGCCGTTGACAGCCTTGCCCGTCTTTGCTGTTCGGTAATCAAGAGGCTGACAGCACAAAATCCCCACGCCGGGGACGCTGGAATACCGCAGGACAGGCAGCACCCGCCGCTACCACCCCGGCTATGAGTGTAAGTGGGCGACCAATACCGTTGTGCATAAGTGCAGTTATGACGAGAACAAGGCCCGCAGACAGGACCTTGAGATTTATTATTCTTTTGTTGACAAGGTGGACTTGCCCGAATAACCGCCCGACCTATCCAACACAAGAGCTAAGTGACGGATAGGAACAGCAATTTTTTTACACTTCTATTACTTCTTTATCACACAACAGTAAAACGCTCCGGGCTGTATGGAACTCCACACAGCCCGGAGCGTTATTTATTGTGCGGGTCGATGCAAGCATCCGCCCCTACAGCCTGTCGGCTTCAACGCAGTACAAGCTTGCCCTCGGCATCTGCGTCCACAGTCAGGGTATCCCCTGCCGCATGGGAGCCGCCGATGATCTCCTTGGCGATCATCGTCTCGACATGGGCCTGAATATACCGCTTCAGCGGGCGGGCACCGTAGATCGGGTCATAGCCGCCGTCAATGATGGCGTTCTTCGCCGCATCGGTGACGACCAACTCCAGCTGCTTGTCGGCCAGACGGCGGCGCAGGTCAGCCAGCATCAAATCCACGATGGAGCCGATTTCCTGCTTCGTCAGGCTCTTGTAGTATACGATGTCATCCAGACGGTTGAGGAACTCGGGACGGAACTGCCGCTTGAGCAGCTGGTCGATGGCGTTCTTAGCCTCATCGGACAGCTCATTCTTGCCCATCGCACGGCTCTTTTCAAGATCCTCCAGAATCAGGTCGGAGCCGAGGTTGGAGGTAAGGATGATAACCGTGTTCTTGAAGTCCACCGTGCGGCCCTGACTGTCGGTAATGCGGCCGTCATCCAGCACCTGCAGCAGGATGTTAAAGACATCGGGATGCGCCTTTTCGACCTCATCGAAAAGCACAACACTGTAGGGATGGCGGCGCACAGCCTCGGTCAGCTGGCCGCCCTCCTCATAGCCGACATATCCCGGAGGCGCACCGATCAGACGAGATACGCTGAATTTCTCCATATACTCGGTCATGTCGATACGGACCATGTTCTTCTCATCGTCAAACAGGGCCTGCGCCAGCGCCTTGGCCAGCTCGGTCTTGCCGACACCCGTGGGGCCAAGGAACAGGAAGCTGCCGATCGGGCGGTTGGGGTTGGCGATACCGGCGCGGGAGCGCAGGATCGCGTCCGCGACCTTCTGCACGGCCTCGTCCTGACCGATGACCCGCTGATGCAGCGTGTCCGGCAGGCGCAGCAGCTTTTCGCGCTCGCCCTCGACCAACTTGGAGACCGGGATACCGGTCCAGCGGGCCACAATGCGGGCGATCTCATCATCCGTCACACGGTCACGCAGCAGGCTGGATTCCTTCTTCGCCTCGGCGATTTTTTCTTCCTCTTCCAGCTGCTTCTGCAGGGTGGGCAGCTTGCCGTATTGCAGCTCGCCGGCCTTGGCGTAATCACCGGTGCGGGTAGCCTTTTCGATTTCAGCCTTGGTGGACTCCACCTCGGCACGCAGGCTCTGCACCTTGTTCACGGCGTTCTTCTCGTTTTCCCACTGGGCCTTCTTGCTGTTGAAGCTGTCGCGCAGTTCAGCCATCTCTTTTTCAAGAGTGGCCAGACGCTGCTTGGACAGTTCATCGGTTTCCTTCTTTAAGGAGGCCTCCTCGATCTGCAGCTGGGTGATGCGGTGGTTCATTTCATCGAGTTCCGCAGGCATCGAATCCAGCTCCGTCTTGACCATGGCGCAGGCTTCATCCACAAGGTCAATGGCCTTGTCGGGCAGGAAACGGTCGGTAATATAGCGGTCGGACAGGGTCGCGGCGGCGATGAGCGCAGCGTCCTGAATTTTGACGCCGTGGTAGACCTCATACCGTTCCTTCAGACCACGCAGGATCGAGATGGTGTCCTCGACGGTCGGTTCGTTGACCATGACAGGCTGGAAACGGCGTTCCAGCGCGGGGTCCTTCTCGATATATTCGCGGTACTCATCAAGCGTAGTCGCACCAATGCAGTGCAGCTCGCCGCGGGCCAGCATCGGCTTGAGCAGGTTGCCGGCATCCATCGCGCCATCAGTTTTGCCGGCACCGACGATGGTGTGCAGCTCATCAATAAAGAGGATGATCTTGCCCTCGGACTTCTTGACCTCGTTCAAGACGCTCTTTAAGCGTTCCTCAAACTCGCCGCGGTATTTGGCACCCGCGACCAGCGCACCCATATCCAGACTGAACACGGTACGGTCCTTCAGATTTTCGGGCACATCACCGCGCACGATACGCTGGGCAAGGCCCTCGGCGATGGCAGTCTTGCCGACACCGGCCTCACCGATCAGCACAGGGTTGTTCTTGCGCTTACGGGAAAGGATACGGATAACGTTGCGGATTTCCGAATCACGGCCGATGACAGGGTCCAGCTTGTTGGCGCGGGCCATCTCGACAAGATCCTGCCCGTACTTTTTCAGGGCGTTATAGGTGTCCTCCGGGTTATCACTCGTCACACGCTGGTTGCCGCGTACCGCACTGAGCTGCTGCATAAATTTCTCAGTCGTAATGCCGAACATCTTGAAAATTTCATTAGCAGCCTTACCGGGACGCTGCAAAACACCAAGGAACACATGCTCTACGCTGATGTATTCATCCTTCATCTGCTTGGCCTGTTGTTCCGCTGCGTTGAGGGCGCGGTCAAGATCGCTCGAGATATAAATCTTCTCCGGGTCACGACCGGAGCCGGTCACACGGGGCAGTGCCTCCACCTTCTGCAAAGCCGCCTGTGCAAAGGCATTGGCGTCCACGCCGAGGGTCTGCAGCATCTGCGGGATTAGCCCGTCCTGCTGCTGGGCCAGCGCGGCGAGCAGATGTTCCTGCTCCACCGCGTTGTTGGAATATTCCACCGCGATGCGCTGTGCAGCCTGCAGAGCCTCACGGGTCTTTTGTGTCATTTGTTCGATATTCATAGTGCGTACCTCCTTCATTGCAGATATCGCATTGCTTGGCAGTCAGATATTTAGATTGCTAATTCGTTTGTACTTTCAGTGCCTTTGAGCCATTTTCTGGAAGCTCGTTTGTTTTTAGCACTCTATCTATCCGACTGCTAATATTGTAGCACATTCCCATACCGTGTCAATAGGGAAATTGAAAACAAATTGTGAAATTGCAAGAAAAATCGTCGGTATAAATCGTAGAAGAAGGCGGAGGGCGGCAGATAGTTAGATATTTTTCTAAATATCTATTGACAAGGGCAGGCGCTTAGCGTATAGTAGGGGTATGGATAGTTAGACGGTTATCTAATTATCTATTTGTTATGGGTGATTGCACCGTAGGGGCGGGGCTCTGCTCCGCCCGGAAAAGCCGCAGCCACCACTATGTTCCCGGGCGGATATGGAATCCGCCCCTACGGCGTAGGGGTCGATGCTCGGCATCGACCCGCAAAGTTCTCACCACGAGAGCGGGCACGGGCGGAGCAGAGCCCCGCCCCTACATATGGTAAAGGAGGATGTCAGCCTGCATGGGAGACGCTTTTAAGGCGCTGGCCGACCCGACACGGCGGCGCATTTTAGAATTGCTGGCACAGGGCGATCTGACTGCCGGGGAGATCGCCGCACATTTTGAGATGACGAAACCGTCTGTCAGCCACCACCTGAACATTTTAAAGAGTGCCGAGCTTATCACCGATGAGCGGCGCGGCCAGAACATCGTGTACAGCGTGAATCTGACCGTGTTTCAGGAATTGATGAAGTGGTTTTACGACTGCGGCCTTGTAGGAGGGCACAACGATGAAAAAGAATAAGCTGTTTTGGATCTTAACCGTAGGCTGCGCGCTGAATTTTGCCGCGCACCTGTACTTCTACCCTTCCCTGCCGGACATTGTGCCCACCCACTGGGGCGCAAGCGGACAGGTCAACGGCTGGGGGCCGAAATCCACCATTTTGATTTTGGCCGCTCTTCCGTTTGCAATGCTTATTATGTTTGAGGTCATCCGCAAAGTCGACCCCAAGCACCAGAATTTTGAGAAATTCGGCAAGGTGTGGAACCTGTTTGTGGTGCTGTTCACCGTGATGATGGCCATGTTCAGCTGGCTGAGTGAACTGGCTGTGTTCGGCAAGCTGCCGGACAACAGCAACATTGTCAGCATTCTGGTCTGCGGCGGCATCGGCGTGCTGTTCATTATTTTGGGGAATTTTATGCCGCAGGTCAAGCAGAACTACACCTTTGGCTGCCGCACGCCGTGGGCGCTGAACGATGAGCACAACTGGCAGCGTACCCAGCGCATGGGCGGGTATACCTTTGTTATCATGGGCATCTCGCTTTTGGTGATCGCTTTTCTGGGCGGTCTGCTGGGTGACGCCGGGTGCATGATTCTGCTGCTTGTCGCCGTTTTCGGCGGCAGCGCATGGATCTATTTGTATTCGTATCTGGTGTATATCGGGAAGATGAAGTGATTTCTAAAAACGCCGTGTAGGGGCCGGGCATGCCCGGCCCGCGGCTTTCCCGCAAAAGGGCGTTTCCCGTCTGGTTGCGGGCCGCACATGTGCGGCCCCTACATCCTGCTTAAAGTGGAGGTGAATTTTATGTGGTTTTGGTGGTTTATGTTACTATGTGATATGCTAGTTCCCATTGTTATGGTTATTGTAGGAAGAATGATGTGGAAACACTGCCCAAAGCATATAAATAGTCTGGTTGGGTATAGGACAACTCGCTCCATGAAAAATATGGACACTTGGAAATTTGCCCACGACTACTGCGGAAAACTTTGGTGGAAAGTAGGATGGGTAACGACTATAGCATCCGCTTTGATACATATTCCGTTATACCATAGTGATGAGAATACGATTGGAATTGCAGGGCTGATTCTTGTGGCAATTCAATGTTTTGTTATGGTTGCATCAATTTACCCGACAGAAAAAGCCTTGAAAAAGCATTTTAATGACGACGGAACGCGTAAATAACTCCCCGTTTGCATGGGCGGTATAGATGTTGCCCGGAGAATGTTGCAGCTATGGGCAGGTGCACGGGAGGGATGAATCCCTCCCCTACCAACGACATGAACGAGAGTCCGTAGGGTGGCCAGACCTCTGGCCGCCGCTGCGTCACAGCCCGCAAATGGGTCACACCGGCAAACGCGCCCCTCATCAGTCGGCGGTCGGGGCCGCCGACAGCTTCCCCCATGGGGGGAAGCCATATAAACAACCAGCCCGCGCTTCTTTTTTGAAGCGCGGGCTGTTCCTTATTTATAAAGCGTTACTTGTATAGCTCCACCAGATTCAGCAGGATCTCAACGCCCTGATCCATCTTCTCGGCGGTGATGCACTCACACGGGCCGTGGAAGTTGAAACCGCCGGTGCCGAGGTTCGGGCAGGGCAGCCCCATATAGCTCAGGGTCGCGCCATCGGTGCCACCGCGGACGGGGCTTTCGATCGGTGCAAGGCCTGCTGCGCAGATCGCCTTGCGGGCGTTTTCGACCAGATGGAAGTGCGGCTGGATCTTCTCCAACATATTATAATAGCTGTCCTTGATGTCCAGCTCCACGGTACCGGCGCCGTAGCGCTCGTTGAGGCAGTCTGCAATATGCTGCATCTGGGCCTTGCGGGCGGCAAACATGGCGGCATCGTGGTCACGCACGATGTAGCCCAGATGCGCGGTGGTCACATCGCCCTGCATGCTGGTCAGGTGGAAGAAGCCCTCGCGGCCCTCGGTATGCTCCGGGCTGGAGAAGGCGGGCAGTGCGGCGTGGAACTCCATCGCCACATTCTGGGCGTTGATCATCGTGTTCTTCGCGCTGCCGGGGTGGACACTGAAGCCGTGGACGGTCACGACCGCGGCGGCGGCGTTGAAGTTCTCGTAGCTGATCTCACCGACATCCTCGCCGTCAACGGTGTAGGCGTAGGCTGCACCGAAGCCCTCTACATCAAACAGGCTTGCGCCCTCGCCGATCTCCTCATCGGGGGTAAAGCCGATGCAGAGCTTGCCGTGGGGGCGGTTTTCAGCGATGATGCGCTCAATCGCGGTCATAATTTCGGCAACACCGGCCTTGTCATCTGCACCCAGCAGCGTGGAGCCGTCGGTCGTGATTAGGGTCTGACCCTTCATCTCGCGCAGGAACGGGAAGACCTCCGGGTCAAGCACCGCACCGGTGGCCGGCAGGGTGACTGGGCCGCCATCATAGTTCTCATGGATCTGCGGCTGCACATTTTCACCGCTGGCATCGTCCGCCGTGTCCATGTGGGCGATAAAGCCGAGGGGCTTGGCGCTCTCCTGCCCCGGGGTGGCGGGCAGGGTGGCATAGACATAGCAATGCTCATCTACATGGGCATCGGCAAGACCAAGCTCTTTCAGCTCCTCAACGAGGATTTTGGCCAAATCAAACTGGCGCAGCGTGCTGGGGTGGGTGCCGCTGGCAGGGTCAGAGGTCGTGTGGACTTTTACATATTTTAACAGTCGTTCGTAGGCGCGCATGGGCGGGTCCTCCTTGTAAAAACATTCGGCATGACGCCGGACTTTTGATTTCGTGGCCATTATACCACAAAAAGCAGCAATTTCCAACCCCATGCCCTTTTCAAGCGGGGAATTTTGTGCTAAAATAAATAAGATTATAAAGGTAAACTGCGCCCATGCGCGGTCAAATATAAGGAGGCCATCATGGCAGACAGCATTTTTAAGGATAAGACCCTACTCATCACCGGCGGCACCGGCAGTTTCGGCCATACCGTGCTCAAGCATTTTCTCACCACCGACATCGGCGAGATCCGCATCTTCTCCCGCGATGAAAAAAAGCAGGACGATATGCGCCATGAGCTGCAGGCCCAGTACCCCGAGTACGCCAACAAGGTCAAGTTCTACATCGGCGATGTGCGCAATCCGCAGTCCATCCGGGACGCCATGCCCGGCGTGAATTACATCTTCCACGCAGCTGCGCTCAAGCAGGTGCCCAGCTGCGAGTTCTTCCCGATGCAGGCCGTGCAGACGAACATCATCGGCACCGACAATGTGCTGCACGCCGCCATTGACGCCGGCGTTGAGCGCGTGGTCTGCCTGTCCACCGACAAGGCTGCCTACCCCATCAATGCGATGGGTATTTCCAAGGCGATGATGGAGCATGTCATCTTTGCCAACGCCCGCGTGGCGGCCGAGCGCGGCGGCACGACCATCTGCTGCACCCGCTACGGCAATGTCATGTGCAGCCGCGGCAGCGTGATCCCGCTGTTTATCGACCAGATCAAGGCGGGCAATCCCATCACGATCACCGATCCTAACATGACCCGTTTCCTGATGAATCTGGACGAGGCCGTGGATCTGGTCATGTTCGCGTTTGAGCATGCCAACCCGGGCGACCTGTTCATCCAGAAGAGCGATGCCTCCACCATCGGCGATCTGGCCAAGGCTGTGCAGCAGCTGTTCGGTGATACCGGCACGAACATCATCGGCACCCGCCACGGCGAGAAGCTGTTTGAGACGCTGATGACCCGCGAGGAGCGGCTGCGCAGTGAGGATATGGGCGGCTACTACCGCGTGGCGGCCGACAACCGCGACCTGAATTATGATAAGTTCGTTGTCAAGGGCGAGGTCCACACGATGGCCGATGACTCCTACACAAGCCACAACACGAACCGCCTCGATGTCGAGGGCACTGTCAAGAAGATCCTGACCACCGAGTATGTGCGCAACGCACTGAAGGAGATGGAGGCCGAGAAAAAGGCATGAAAATTCTCGTGACCGGCGCCAAGGGCTTTGTGGGCCGCAACCTCTGCGAAAATCTGAAGAACCTCCGCGATGGCAAGGACCGCACCCGCCCTGCCCTGACCGTGGATGAGGTGTTTGAGTACGACCTTGACACGCCCCCCGCAGAGCTGGACAAATTCTGTGCCGAGGCCGATTTTGTCTTTAACCTTGCGGGCGTCAACCGACCCAAAAGCAATGACGAGTTCATGCAGGGCAACTTCGGCTTTGCCTCCACCCTGCTGGACACGCTCAAATCCCACGGCAACACCTGCCCGGTCATGCTGTCCAGCTCGATTCAGGCGACCCTGATTGGCCGCTACGGTGAGAGTGACTACGGCAAGAGCAAGCTTGCGGGCGAGGAACTGTTCTTCGACTACAGCAAGGCCACCGGTGCGCCGGTGCTGGTCTACCGCTTTCCGAATTTGTTCGGCAAGTGGTGCCGTCCCAACTACAACAGCGCCGTGGCGACCTTCTGCAATAACATTGCCAACGACCTGCCCGTCACGGTCAACGACCGCGCGACCGAGCTGGAGCTTTTGTACATTGACGACCTGATCACCGAGATGCTCGATGCGCTTGAGGGGCATCCCCACCGCTGCGATTACAACGGACTTACGCCTGTTTTTTGCGAGACGGGCCGCTATTGCGCTGCGACCGTGACCCACAGGGTCACGCTGGGCGAGATCGTTGACCTGCTGGAGCAGTTCAAAGCGCAGCCCGCTACGCTGGTGATGCCCCGCATCCCGGCGGGCAGCTTTGCCAAAAAGCTGTACTCGACTTATCTGTCCTATCTGCCAAAGGAGAAGGTCTGCTTTGCACTGAAAAAGAACGAGGATGCCCGCGGCAGCTTTACCGAGCTGCTGAAAACCGAAGGCTGCGGCCAGTTCAGTGTGAATATCTCAAAGCCCGGCATCACGAAGGGCCAGCACTGGCACAATACCAAGTGGGAGTTTTTCATTGTTGTTGCAGGCCACGCCCTGATTCAGGAGCGCCGTATCGGCAGCGATGAGGTGCTGGAATTTGAGGTGCGGGGCGAGGAGCCGCAGGCCGTTCATATGCTGCCGGGCTGTACCCACAATATCATCAATCTGAGCGAGACGGAGGATCTTGTCACGCTGATGTGGGCAAATGAGTCGTTTGATGCGAACCACCCGGATACGTTTTTTGAGAAAGTCTAAATGAGGAGGAACCCATGGCTGATTACAGCAGCGTTTCTTTTAAAAATAACGGCAAGCTGAAATTGCTTATCATCGTCGGCACCCGGCCGGAGATCATCCGGCTTGCAGCCGTCATCAATAAGACCCGCAAGTATTTTGATGTCATTCTGGCCCACACCGGTCAGAACTACGACTATAACCTGAACGGCGTCTTTTTCCATGATCTGGAGCTGGCCGACCCCGAGGTCTATATGGATGCCGTGGGCGCCGACCTCGGCGAGACGATGGGCAACATCATCTCCGAGAGCTACAAGCTGATGGCGGCCATCCGCCCTGATGCCGTGCTGGTGCTGGGCGACACGAACAGCTGCCTCTCCGTCATCGGTGCCAAGCGGCTGCATATCCCCATCTTCCACATGGAGGCCGGCAACCGCTGCAAGGATGAGTGCCTGCCGGAGGAAACGAACCGCCGTATCGTGGACATCATCTCCGATGTAAACATGGCCTACTCTGAGCATGCCCGCCGCTATCTGGCCGACACCGGCCTGCCGAAGGAGCGCACCTATGTGACCGGCTCCCCGATGGCTGAGGTGCTGCACCAGAATCTCGAGAAAATCGAGGCATCGGACATTCACGCGCGTCTGGGGCTTGAGAAAGGCAAATACATCCTGCTCTCCGCCCACCGTGAGGAGAACATCGACACCGAGAAAAACTTTACCTCGCTGTTCACCGCCATCAACAAGATGGCCGAAAAGTACGATATGCCGATCCTCTACTCCTGCCATCCGCGCAGCCGCAAGCGGCTGGAGCAGAGCGGCTTTAAGCTCGACAAGCGCGTCATCCAGCATGAGCCATTGGGCTTCCACGACTACAACTGCCTGCAGATGAACGCCTTCTGCGTTGTGTCCGACTCAGGCACGCTGCCCGAGGAATCGAGCTTTTTTACCAGCGTCGGGCATCCATTCCCGGCGGTCTGCATCCGCACCTCGACCGAGCGGCCCGAGGCGCTTGACAAGGCCTGCTTCATTCTGGCGGGCATTGACGGCGACCATCTGCTGCAGGCGGTGGATGTAGCCGTTGAGATGAACAAAAACGGCGATTTGGGCACCCCCGTGCCCGACTACACCGACGAAAATGTCTCCGACAAGGTCGTCAAAATTATCCAGAGCTACACCGGCGTTGTCAACAAGATGGTGTGGCGCAAATACTAAACAGGAACACGATAGCTTATGCGCATACTGGTAGTGACCCAGCATTTCTGGCCGGAAAATTTCCGCATCAACGATATTGTCGAGGGCTTTGTGCAGGACGGTCTTTCCGTGGATGTACTGTGCGGCCTGCCCAACTATCCGCATGGGGAATGGTTTGACGGCTACAGCGCCGACGGCCCTTTTGAGGAAAGCTATAAGGGTGCCCGCGTATTCCGCGCAAGAGAGATCCCGCGCAAGGGCAACACCGGCAAGACGATCTTTTTGAATTATGTAAGCTGGCCGCTGTACGCGGCAGCAGCCCTGAAGCGCCTGCCCGGCGGGTATGATGCGGTGTTCTGCTTCAACACAAGCCCTGTGCTGATGTGCTGGCCTGCGGTGCTGTATGCAAAAAAGCACCATGTACCGTTCACAAATTATGTGCTTGACCTCTGGCCGGAGAATTTGTACAGTGTGCTGCCCGTCAAAAACCGGTTTATGCGGTGGGTGGCACAGTCGGTCAGCGACAGCCTGTACAAGCGCTGCGACCGACTGATTGCCATGAGCGAGCCGCTGCAGGAGCGTCTGTGCGCCCGCACCGGCAAGACAGCGGCGCAGGTGGCGGTCATTCCGCAGTACTGTGAGGATTTCTACGCCGTGCCGCAGCATGATGCTGCACTGGAGCAGCACTTTGCCGGGCGGTTCAATCTGGTATTCACCGGCACCTTTACCCCTGCACAGAGCCTTGACATGGTGCTGCGCGCCGTGCTGGACGCCCGCGCCGCCGGGGCCGAGCGGCTGCACCTGCTGCTGGTCGGGGACGGCATGAGCCGCGAGGCCCTGCAAAGCCTCGCCCATGAGCTGCATGCCGGGGATGCCGTGACCTTTTACGGCAGTGTCCCCGCCGCTGATGTACCCAAGTTCACCGCGCTGGCCGATGCCCTGCTGATTTCCCTCTCCGACTCGCCCGATCTGGGCCTGACGGTCCCCGGCAAGCTTGCAAGCTACATGGCCGCCGGCAAGCCGGTGCTGGCCTCAATGAACGGTGCAGGCTATACGGCTGTGCAGGAAAGCGGCGGCGGGCTGGTCAGCCCGGCCTGCGACCAAAAGGCACTGGCAGAGAATATGCTGGCGCTGTATGGCATGACCGATGCCGAGCGCGCGGAGCTGGGGCGCAAGGCCTATGCGTATTACGCTGCACATTACCGGAGAGCCGAGTTGTTGAAGCGGTTGGAGGAATTTACGGTGGAAGGGAAATGAGGAAGCCCACGCAGCCCATTTTCGAGTGGCTTTGTAGGGAGGGGTTTTGACCCCTCCGCGGGGCGTTGAGGACGCCGCCCCCTACAAGCCGTCAGGCAGAGTTGTAGGGGCCGCACATGTGCGGCCCGCAGCCTTGCCGTTACCGCCTCTATCCCCCACAAAACGCAACACACCCAAAATTGAGAGGTATACCCATTTTGGATAAAAAAATTCTGGTGATCATCCCCTGCTATAATGAGGAGGATAACATCGTCAATACGGTGGAAAACCTGCGCGCTACCTGCCCGGAGGTGGACTTTCTTGTCGTGAACGACTGCTCGACCGACAGCAGCGCTGCGCTGCTGAAAAGCCGTCATTATCCGTTTCTCGATCTGCCCGTCAATTTGGGCATCGGCGGCGGCGTGCAGTGCGGCTACCTGTACGCCGTGCGCCACGGCTATGATGTCGCCGTACAGATGGACGGCGATGGCCAGCACGACCCCGCCTACCTGATGGAGGTCGTGCAGCCGGTGCTGGACGGCGTCTATGACATGTGCATCGGCAGCCGCTTTATTAAAAAAGAAGGCTTCCAGACAAGCTTTATGCGCCGGGTCGGCATCCGCTGGCTGAGCGGTATGATTCGTCTGCTCTGCGGCAAGCGTGTGCTGGATGTCACCAGCGGCTTCCGCGCCACCAATTTGGCCATGACCGCTTATTTTGCGCAGCACTACGCCACCGATTACCCCGAGCCGGAGGCCATTCTGGCGGCAAGTCTGGCCGGTTTCCGCGTGGGAGAGGCCCCCGTCATCATGCGGGAGCGGCAGGGCGGTGTGTCCAGCATCCACAGCTTCAAGAGCGCTTACTACATGATCAAGGTCTCGCTGGCGCTCATCATCGATCGCTTATCCATCCGTAAAGTAAAAGGAGGCCGCGCATGACTGCACACCTGCAGCTGTTTATGATTTTGGGCGCTATTGTGCTGCTGCTCATCATCTTTGCCCTTTTAAAGCGCGGCCTTATGAGCGTAAAATACAGCCTGCTCTGGCTGGCGCTGGCTGTCGGGCTTGTCATTGCCGCCGCCTTCCCCTATGTGGTGTATGTGCTGCGCGACCTGCTTGACATTGAGATGCCGGTCAACCTCGTCTTTCTGCTGATGTTCTGCTTCGTGCTGGTGGTGCTGCTGTCCCTGAGCATCGCCATCAGCCAGCTGGCGGACAAATGCAAGCGATTGACCCAGGCCAACGCCATACTGGAAAAGCGCGTCCGCGACCTGGAAGAAAAGCAGTGACCCTGCGCCCGAACGGAGAGAGGAATCATGACAATAACCTGGGAGCAGATCCTCGCTTTTTTGTGTGAGGATCAGACGATGGCGATCACCTCGCTGTTGTTTCTTGCCTTTTTTGCGGCGGTGGCGCTCATCAACTATGCCCTGCCCCGCGTGCTGCGGCCGTACTTTCTGCTGATCGCAAGCTACGGCTTTTTCTGCTATGATCCCGTAAACCGCCCGCTGGTCTGGGTCATGGCGGCGGCAACGCTCATCACATGGCTCTGCGGGCTCATCATCGGCAAGGTTCGGTGCAAGCCGGTGCGTATTCTTGCACTGCTGGCCTCGGTCGGGTTCGGCATCGGGATTCTGGTCTACTACAAGTATTGGAACCTTCTGGCAGACTCGCTGGGCGGCAGCCTGCTCTCCCGCCGGGAAAATCTGCTGGCACCACTGGGGCTGAGCTACTTTACCTTTGCGGCCATGAGCTATACCATTGATGTCTACAAGCGCCGCTGCCGGGTCGAGACGAACCCGCTGCACTATGCGCTGTTTGTCAGCTTCTTCCCCACGCTGATCAACGGCCCGATCGAGCGTTACCCCCAGCTGCGCCCGCAGATCCGCAAAAGCCGCCGCTTCAGCTACCAGCGCTGCGCGGGCGGTGCTTTCCGCATGCTGTGGGGCTACACCAAAAAGATGGTCCTTGCCGACAATTTGCGGCAGTATGTTGCAGCCGTCTACGGTGATATTTCCGCCGTGGGCGGGCCGAACCTGACGGCGGCCACCGTGCTGTTCGCCGTACAGCTGTACATGGATTTCTCCGGCTGCTGCGACATTGCGCTGGGTGCAGCCCGCATTTTGGGCTATGACCTGATCGAGAACTTCGAGTCCCCGTTTGAGGCGCGCACCTTCAACGATTTCTGGCGGCGGTGGCATATCTCAATGACCAGCTGGTTCCGGGATTATGTCTACTTCAGCTTGGGCGGCAGCCGGTGCGCCCCGTGGCGGCATTACTTAAACATCGTCATCGTCTTTGTCTGCTCCGGCCTGTGGCACGGCGCGGACTGGCGGTATCTGGCATGGGGCCTTGCCACCGGCCTGTGCGCCGCCTTCGGCGTGATGACGGCCAAGGCGCGCAAAAAGCTGAATCGCTTCAACCCGCTCTACCGTATGGGCTGGTTCAAGGCGCTGTGGCAGTGCCTTGTGACCAATGCGCTGTTCTGCCTGACGCTGGTCTTTTTTGCCTCGGCCATCTACAACACCGACCCGTTTGCGGTCTATGGCTCACTGCTGCAGGGCTGGGACGGTCTGGCCGGGTCGTGGGCGCAGGTGTCGGGGCTGATCTACAGCAGCGGCATTGACGGCCGCCTGCCGGTCGTGCTGCTGTTCGGCTGCTTTGTCGTCTTTGCGGCGGAGCACGGCGGCCGCAGCGTGTCCCGCTGGATACGCCAGCAGGTCTGGCCGCTGCGCTGGACGCTCTACTACGGCGCTGCCGCAGCGATCCTTTTCTTTGCCGCATTCGGTCAGTCGGCGTTCATCTACCAGCAATACTGAGAAAGGGCGGTGTAATCCATGGCTAAATCCCCTACCCCGGTCCCCGCACCGCCGGTCAAGATCCAACGCGGCGCACCCACAAATACCCCCGTGAAAAAACGCCGCCGGAAAAAGCGGGTCAATCCGTTTGTGCTGCTTCTGCGCGGGCTGGCGCGGCGCATCTACTTCGGCGTAAAAACCGCCTTCAAGTTTTTGCTGCTGGTGCCGATTCTCGTCTTTATGGTAGCATTCAGCTACAATGTGGACCGCAGCGGCCTGTTTCAGGGTGCGCTGGCGCCCCGCCGTATCGTGGATCTGATGCTGCAGGGCTATGATGTGACAAATTTTGAGCAGATGGACGAGCGTCAGGTGGTACAATTATTTGCACAGGATGTACCCGAAACGCCTGAGGCTATCGGTATCGGCTCCAGCCGCGTGCTGCAGTTCAACCGTGAAAACACCGGTGTTGAGAGCTTCTTCAACATGGGCGTCACCGGCGCTGATGTGCGCGACAACATGACCAGCTACTACAAGATGGTCACCTACGGCAAGGCCCCCCGCGTGCTTTTGTGGAGCCTTGACCCATGGGTGTTCTACGGCAGCGAAGCTGCGTTTGACGCCCGCGCCGATGCCGACCTGTACAACGAATTTTTAACCAAGGTCCTGAATGTTCCCACCGATTATGAGGAGCCCGACAAGGTCGAGCTGTGGAAGGCGCTGGCTGACCCGGCCTACTTTCAGGGCAATGTGGACTACTATGTCAAGAACCGCGGTCAGACCACTGTCACCGATGACGAGGGCAACACCATCGAGTTCAACCCCGTGCAGGGCGACCCCTACGACCAGCCCACCACCATCAAGCGGTCGGACGGCAGCGTGCTGTATGATATTGCCTTCCGCAGCCAGACCGAGGATCAGATCCGCACGCTGGCGGCCGAGGCCTGCATGAGCTTCAACAGCGTACATATGGAGGGTTTTGACGAGTTGAGCGACACCCAGATCCGGGCGTTTGACTCCTTTATCAAGTACGCGCAGTCTCAGGGCACCACCGTCATTTTGGTGCTGTCACCGTGGCATCCGTATCTGTACGGGTATCTGCTGACCGAGCCGGAGCAGCACAAGGGCTTTTTCCTTGTGGAAAACTGGCTGCGGCAGTATTGCGCCGACAACAATGTACCGCTGTACGGCAGCTATGACCCTGCCTGCATCGAGGGTCTGCAGGAGACTGACTTTTTTGACGGCCTGCACTGCGGCGGCACCGGCATTGAGCGGTTCTTCCCCGGCATACCGCAGGCCTTGGCGGATCTTGAGAACGGCACGCTGGCCAATCCGCTGGATGTCCACCCGCGCACCAGCCTTGATGACCCCAACGCTGAACCGGTTGACTCCGACATGAACCAACAGGAGGGATAACGATGGCTTTCCTTGAGATTTCCTTTAACGCAAAGCGCCCGCTGATTTTGGGGCGCGGCGGCTTTGGCACCCAGCTGAACGACTGGCTCCTTGACGAGGGCTGGGGCAGCGCGGATTTTCTGGACGACAATGCCCCCGATGCCGTGGGTGGTCTGCGTGATTACCCGGACCCGGCCATCCTGCACCCGGGCCGCCCTGCCTTTGTGGCGCTGGGCGATAACAAGCTGCGTGTTGAGCTGCTGCAAAAGCTGACGGCTGCGGGATATGCCACACCGGTGTTCATCAGCGATGCCGCCTCGGTCAGCCCCAGCGCTGTGCTGGAGCCGGGCTGCATCATCATGCCGCGCGCCTATGTGGGGGCCGGTGTCCATCTGGGCGTCGGCTGCATCGTCAATGCCGGGGCCATCGTCGATCACGATGCCGCGCTCGGCCGCGGTGTGCATGTGGCACCCGGCGGCATCGTCAAGGCGGGGGCCGTGGTTGCTGAGTACGCCAAGGTCGATTCCGGCGAGGTCGTCCGCTCCCCGTGGGAGGACCGTTGATGGCCCCCCGCCGTGATTACATTGACGAACTGAAGGGTCTTGGCATCCTGCTGGTGGTGTTCGGCCACTTTATGGAGCAGTACCGGATGAACTATCCGTTCGTCAGTGCGACCTTTTTCTGCATCTATGCCTTCCACATGGCGCTGTTCTGCGCCTGCAGCGGTCTGGTGGCGCGGTTCAACCCGCGCAAGCTGGTCACCCAGCAGCTTTGGCTCTATTTCCTTGGGCAGAGTCTGATGCTTGTCTTTCGCGCAGTCGTTCTGCGGGAGGATTTTGCCGAGAGCGGCGGTGTGCTGGCCGCTCTGCTGCTGCCATGGCGGCACATGTGGTATCTGTATGCGTTGATCTTCTGGCACCTGACGCTGCCGCTGCTCTGCCTGCTGCGCGACCGGCTGGGGCTGGCCGGCTCCTGTCTGGGCATGTCGCTGGCGGTGGCCGTGGGGCTGGCCGGCGGGCTGATAGACTGGCCGTTCATGCTTGTGCGGGTGTTCGCCTTCTTCCCGTTTTATGCCTTTGGCGTACTGTTCCGCCCACAGCTGGATACGCTGGCCGCCTTTGCCGCACAAAACCGTGCTGCACGGCTGCTGCCTGCAGCAGGTCTGGCGGTCGGCTACGGCCTCTACTTTATCCGGGTCTTTTGCTCGGAGACGATCTTGGACAACAGTGCCGAGCTGTTCCACGATGTAAGCTATGCGGGCGGCGACCGGCCGGAATACCGCATCGTCTTTTATCTGGTCGGCATTGCTACCACGGCGGCGCTTGTGGCAGCCTTCAGCAGCGGGCGCCGACTGACCGGTCTGGGGCGGCGCACCCTTGCCATCTACCTGCTGCACCTGCCGATTCTTGCATTGCTTGTGCAGCTGCAGCTTTTTGAGCCGCTGCGCGGTGCGCCCGTGGCATTGCCCGTGCTGTGGTACACGCTGCTGGCCGCCGCAGCATTGGCCGTGCTGAACTGGCAACCCGTGCAGACCCTCTTTGATTTTGCCGCAAACTGCTGGTATAAGCGCGGCAAATCGTAACAGCGAACAGCAAACCTCGATCTGGTTTTGCACCTCCCTTTTTAAAAGGGAGGTTTTTTATTTTCTGCTTGACAGCAGAACTACTTTGCATTACAATATAGTCAATGAACATGGTAATACAAGGTAGTCAGGAGGGTAGACGATGTTTGATCGCGCGCAGCTGCGCAAGGGAACGCTGGAGGGGTGCATTTTAAAGATCATCTCGCGTGAGGCGGCCTACGGCTATGCCATCGCCGTCACCCTGCGGGAGAGCGGCTTTGCCGACCTGACCGAGGGCACGCTCTATCCCCTGCTGCTGCGGCTGGAGCGCAAGGGGCTGATCGCGGCGGAGTACCGCGCCGGCTCCGGCGGCCCGAGCCGCAAATATTACCGGCTGACGCCTGACGGCGAGCAGTATCTGGCAGAATTTGCGGCGGCATGGCAGACCACCGGTGCCGCCGTAAACCGCATTATGCAGAATAAGGAGGGCTGAACCATGAAAACAATGCGCAACGAATACCGCGACCTGAAAAAAGAGAACGACCTGATTTTTTCAACGCTGGCAGAGTACGACCGCGACACCATCACGGAAATCATCAGCGTAGCGGACAACACACGCGGCATCGGGTACGAGATCGAGCTGATCCGCAAGGACCTGATTGCGATGGCGGCACAGGCCGAGGCCCGGCGCGACTATCTGCCGTCGGTCATCGGGGATGTAGACGTTTTTAAACGGAATCTGCTGGCCAGCATGCCCAAACCGAAGTTTGCGGATTACATGGCAGACAGCCTTGTGTGGCTATGCACATTTGCGTTGGCCTCCGCCGCGACCTATACGGTGATAGGCCGCCCGTGGGACTGCCATTACGACTCGGTCTGGCTTGTGCTCTGCATTGCCATTATGATGCCCAGTGCGTGGCTGCTGCAGCGCATTGTCCCCGCCGAGTGGGCGGCCTCTACCGAAAAAGGTGTGCGGTACGGCGCCATTACAGCCGCCATGATGCTTTTGTGGTTCGTGGAGTTTTGGCTCGTCGACAAATGGGTCACGCCGCTGCTGCCCACGGTGGGCCTGCCCAACCTTGCGGCAGTCATCCTGTTCGGCGCGGCACTGGCGGCGTTGCTTGTCTGGCGCAACCACCGCCGCAACGAGCTTGCCGAAAAGCGGCCTTGGCGGGATGTGATGGAGAAATAAAAGCATCCCCCGATGGTGCGTAACCATCGGGGGACGCTTTGCCTTCCCCTGCGGGGGAAGGTGACCGAACGCAGTGAGGTCGGATGAGGGGCGAGCTTTCCGTAATTACCCATAAACGGGTTGCTGCGGGAAGGTCGCCCCTCATCAGTCACCTTCGGTGACAGCTTCAGTCTCCGCGCTAAGAGCCGCCTACGGCGGTTGCGCTCCGACACGCGCCTGCGGGCGCAGCCCTGCGGGGGAAGCCTTTTAAATATGCTCCAAAATCTTGTTGCCCATCTCGGTGCAGCCAACCTTGGTGCAGCCGTCTGCCATCATGTCGGCGGTGCGGTAGCCGGCATCGAGGACCGCGTTCACGGCAGCCTCGATTTCATCCGCCTCGGCCGGCATGTCAAAGCTGTAGCGCAGCATCATGGCGGCTGAGAGGATGCAGGCGATCGGGTTCACGACATCCTGCCCGGCAATATCGGGCGCAGAGCCGTGGATCGGCTCATACAGACCGCAGGTCCCCTCGCCCAGAGAGGAGGACGGCACCATGCCGATGCTGCCGGTGATCTCGCTGGCTTCGTCGGAAAGAATGTCGCCGAACATATTTTCCGTCACAATAACATCAAACTGCGCGGGGTTCTTGCAGATCTGCATGGCGCAGTTGTCCACAAACATCTCACTGTATTCGACCTCGGGGTACTCGGCCTGCAGGCGGTGCATGACGGCGCGCCACAGACGGCTGGTGTCCAACACATTGGCCTTGTCCACACAGGTCAGCTTTTTGCGGCGCTTCATGGCTGTTTCAAAGCCGATGCGGCCGATGCGCTCGATCTCATGCTCCGCGTAGGGCATTGTGTCGATGGCGACCTTCTCGCCGTTCTGCTCAATCGTCTTATGCTCGCCGAAATAGACACCGCCGATCAGCTCACGCACAACAAGGAAGTCAATGCCCTTATCCACGATGGACTTTTTCAGCGGGGAGGCATCGGCCAGCTGCGGCCAGATCTTCGCCGGGCGGTTGTTGGCGTACAGGCCCATGCCGGCGCGCAGCCGGAGCAGGCCCTTTTCGGGGCGCTTTTCGCCGGGCAGTCCCTCCCACTTGGGGCCGCCGATGGCACCGAGCAGGACACTGTCAGCGTTTTTGCATTTTTCCAGTTCGGATTCCGGCAGCGGGTCACCGAATTTGTCGATGGCCTCGCCGCCCATGTAGGCGCGGGTATAGGTAAAGGTATGGCCGTGCTTTTCTGCAATTTTATCCAGCACGCGCACCGCCTGTGTCACGATCTCCGGGCTGGAGCAGTCACCGTAGATCAGAGTGATGTTTTTCTGCATAGTTCTGTTCTCCCTCTCGTTGCTATTGTAGGGGCGGGACATGTCCCGCCCTCGGCCTTTCCATCACAGCACTTTTGCCGTAAAGCCGCGGGCCGGGCATGCCCGGCCCCTACAGGGCATCAGTCCTTCAAGCTGTTCATCAGCCCGCCCTTGGCAATGATGTTCTGGATAAACGGCGGGAACGGCGCGGCCTGAAAGGTCTGGCCGGTGGTTTCGTCCGTAATGACGCCGGTGTCAAAGTCGATGCTGACCGTGTCGCCCTCGGCGATTGCCTCGCTTGCGGCGGGACATTCGAGGATCGGCAGGCCGATATTGATGGCATTGCGGTAAAAGATGCGGGCAAAGCTTTTGGCGATGACGCAGCTGATGCCGGACGCCTTGATGGCAACGGGGGCATGCTCACGCGAGGAGCCGCAGCCGAAGTTCTCGCCGCCGACCATGATGTCACCGGCCTTGACGCGGGCGACAAAGCTCTTGTCGATGTCCTCCATGCAGTGGCTCGCCAGCTCGGCGGCGCTCTGGGTGTTCAGATAGCGGGCGGGGATAATGACATCGGTATCAATGTTATCGCCGTATTTAAAAACAGGACCTCTTGCGTTCATAGCTCAAACCTCCCTGGGGTCGGTGATGTAGCCGGTCAGTGCGCTGGCCGCCGCCGTGGCGGGGCTGGCAAGATAGACCTCGGAGTCCACATGCCCCATGCGGCCGACAAAGTTGCGGTTGGTGGTGGAGACACAGCGCTCCCCCGCTGCCAGAATACCCATGTAGCCGCCCAGACAGGGGCCGCAGGTAGGCGTGGAGACGATGCAGCCTGCATCAATAAATGCCTCGGCATAGCCACGCAGGATGCACTCCTTGTAGACGGCCATCGTGGCGGGGATAATGATGCCGCGCACACCCTTGGCAATGTGCTTGCCCTTCAAAATCTCGTAGGCAGCCTGCATATCCTCAATGCGGCCGTTCGTGCAGGAGCCGATGACGATCTGGTCGATCTTGATGTCTTTGCCCTCTTTCGCAAGGTGGGTGTTCTCCGGCAGGTGCGGGTAGCTGACGGTAGGCTCAAGCGTGTCAAGGTCGATCGTGATGGTCTGTTCGTACTCGGCATCAGGGTCAGCCTCGTACTTCGTCCACGGGCGCTGGCTCCGGCCTTTGAGATAGGCCTCGGTCGCTTCGTCCACGGGGAAGATGCCGTTCTTGGCACCGGCCTCAATGGCCATATTGCAGATGCAGAGCCGGTCCTCCATCGTCAGGCTGCTGACGCCCTCGCCGGTAAACTCAAGGCTCTTGTACAGCGCACCGGATACACCGATTTTTCCGATGAGGTGCAGGATGACATCCTTGCCGGTGACGGGTTTGTGCAGCTGACCCTTCAGCTCCACCTTGATGGCGGCGGGGACCTTAAACCACGCCATGCCCTTTGCCATGCCGGCGGCCATATCGGTGGAGCCGACGCCGGTGGAGAACGCCCCTACCGCACCGTAGGTGCAGGTGTGGCTGTCGGCACCGATGATGCAGTCACCGGCGGTCACGATGCCTTTTTCGGGCAGCAGGGCATGCTCAACGCCCATCTGGCCCACATCGTAGAAGTTGAGAATGTCGTACTTGTCGGCAAATTCGCGGCACTGCTTGGACTGCGTTGCGCTCTTGATGTCCTTATTGGGGACAAAGTGATCCAACACAATATTGACGCGGGTCTTATCAAACACCGAGTCAAACCCGGCTTTTTCAAATTCATTGATGGCGACCGGGGTCGTGATGTCATTGCCCAGCACGATGTCGAGCTTGGCATTGATGAGCTGGCCCGCCGTCACGGCTGCCTCGCCGCAGTGGGCCGCTAAGATTTTTTGGGTCATGGTCATGCCCATGGTCGTGTACCTCCGTTTTGTGTTCTTTGGCTTCCCCTTGAGGGGAAGCCAAATCAACTATCTATTATTGATCGCACTCACCAACGCCTTAATGCCCGCCACAATAATATCCGTGTGGGTGCCGCAGCCCCAGGTCTCCTCGCCAGAGGCCCATTTCAGCCCAACATAGGAGCAGGCGCGGGCGTTCGTGTCGGCGTCCAGCGCATGCTCGCTGTAGTGTACCAGCGTAAAGTGCATCCCGGTCTGCTGCTCGATGGCCGTAGCCACAGCATCCAGACGACCGTTGCCAGTGGCCGTGCAAGGTGTCGTGCTGCCGCCGCTGGTGATCGTCACCTTGGCGGTGATGCTGCCGTTCTCGTTCTGGACAAAGTGCGCCTCGGACACATTCAGCGGCGCGGTGTGGTTGAGATAGCTCTTTTCAAAGACGGCGAGGACCTCCTGCACGCCCAGCTCACGATGCTCATGATCGCTGACCTCCTTGACGCGGTAGCCGAGATCCTCCCGCATTTTGGGCGGCGGGTTGTAGCCGTAGTTCTGCTGCAGCAGGAAGCCGATGCCGCCCTTGCCGCTCTGGGAGTTGATGCGGATAACATCGGCATCGTAGGTACGGCCGATGTCATGCGGATCGATGGGAATATACGGGCAGGTCCATTCATGGAGCTGCTTTTCCTTGCGCCATGTCATGCCCTTGGCAATGGCGTCCTGATGGCTGCCGCTGAACGCCGCAAAGACAAGGGCGCCGGCGTAGGGGGTACGCTCATACACATGCATCCGGGTAACGCGCTCATACACCTCGCAGATGGCAGGCATATTGCTGAAATCAAGGTGCGGGTCTACGCCGTGGCTGTACATATTCATGGCCAGCGTGATAGCGTCCACATTGCCGGTGCGCTCACCGTTGCCGAAAAGGCAGCACTCGATGCGCTGGGCACCGGCCAGCACGGCCAGCTCAGCATCCGCCACGCCGCAGCCGCGGTCGTTGTGGGGGTGGGTGGACAAAATGACACTGTCGCGGTATTTCAGGTGCTTGGAGCACCACTCGATCTGGTTGGCGTAGATGTGGGGCATGCTCATCTCGACCGTGACAGGCAGGTTGATGATCATCGGGCGGTCGGGCGTGGGCTGCATGACATCCAGCACGGCGTTGCAGACCTCAACCGCGTAGTCCGGCTCGGTGCCGGTAAAGCTTTCGGGGCTGTACTCAAACAGGAAGTTGCCCTCGTACTCCTCACTGAGCTGCTTGACAAGCTTTGCACCGTCCACGGCGATCTGCTTGATCTCCTCCTTCGACTTTTTGAACACCTGCTCGCGCTGGGCAACGCTGGTGGAGTTGTAGAAGTGGATGATGGCCCGCGGTGCGCCCTTGACGGCCTCGAAGGTCTTGCGGATGATATGGTCGCGGCACTGGGTCAGCACCTGCACCGTCACATCCTGCGGGATACGGTTGCCGTCAATGAGGGTGCGCAGGAACTCATACTCGGTCTCGCTGGCCGCCGGGAAGCCGACCTCGATTTCCTTAAAGCCGATTTTGACGAGCATATCGTAAAACTCAAGCTTTTCCTCAAGGCTCATCGGCACGATCAGGCTCTGGTTGCCGTCGCGCAGATCCACGCTGCACCACGCCGGGGCTTTCTCGATGTGGTCCTTCTGGGGCCACTCATAGACATGGCCGGGCTCTACCGGCGGCGGATAATACCCTACACTGTACTTGGTTGCGTCCATCATAACTAAAAATGCCTCCTTCAAAGCGTTCGGTTCGCACTTTGAGGGAGACAAAAAGAAACCGTCCCCCAAAGGCGAAAGACCTTTGAGAGACGGGAGCAAAATTCAAACTTGCTGTACCCGCGGTACCACTCTCATTGCCGTGTAACGGCCGCTCTGTACGATCAGCCCTGCGGGCGAATCGCGCCTGTATGATAACGGTCAGGCTCCGTCCGCACCTACCTGTCAGCGCGGCTGCTCCGAGGCCAGTATACAGCACCCGCCATACCGCCTTGCACCGACCGGCGGCTCTCTGTAACGGGATGAGCGCTGCTTTCTCCTCTTCACTGCATTTGGAATGGTTTTATTTTAGCGGATTGCAGCGGGAATGTCAAGAGATTTTTGCTGTTTTTTCAAGGATGTGTTTTGGTTGGAGCAACAATGTTTGTAGGGGGCGGCGTCCTCGACGCCCCGCGGGCGCATACGGAATGCGCCCCTACTTTTCTTTTTTTATTATGTATGCTATAATGTTTTCACTTGATTTGAAAGGATTCATCTATGCTTTACCATAAATACAAGCCGCTGGCATCGCGCGTCTACTGCACGGGGCTGGCGCTGCTGCTGGTGCTGTCCGAGGTTTTCAGCTCCAACGTACAGGATACGCTGCCGGGTTTCAGCCGCATCATGCGGCTGGGGCTGACCGGGTGCGCCGTGCTGCTTCTGGCCGGGAAAATTATCCTGCTGACCGGGTACGAGGCCCGCTGGCAGAAGGTGCTTATCGCCGTTGTGCTGGTCTACACGGCGTTTTCGTCGTGGTACGGCGGCGACCAGTGGTTTTTTCTGGCAGCGCTGGTCGGGCTGGGGGCCAAGGATGTGGACCTGCAAACGGCGCTGCGCGTCTATCTGATCACCGCTGCGGCGGGGCTGGTGCTTGTGCAGGTCCTGCACTTTGCCACACCGCTGATGCCCTATAACTTCTACTGCCGCAACTGGGATTTCGGCTACGGCCACTACAACGGATTCGGCGCTCGGCTGGTCGGTGTCTTTTTTGCGTGGGGCTGGCTGCGTCACGACCGGCTGCGGGCCTTCGACTGGGCCGGGCTGGCGGCGCTGGCGATCTTCACCTACAAGGTGCCCGGCAGCCGTGGGGCCTTCGGCGGCATGGCGGTGTTGTTTGCGCTGTTTTTTGTGCAGCGTTTCCTGCCGAGGCTGTTCGACAATAAGATCTTTTATGCACTGGCACTTGCCCTGCCGATCGCGCTGGCGGCTTTCAGCCTGTACGCCGGATATGTCTACAATCCGGAATGGCCGTATGAGCGTATGGCGCTGCTCCTGTTGAGCATCGCCCTGTCCGGCCGGTTTGAAATCTGGCACAATGTGTTCTGGAGTGCGCCCCTCTCGCTGCTGGGCGGTCTGCCTACCGACGGTGACGAGCATCACGCCATCGACAACACCTTTCTGGCTGTGCCGATGAACAAGGGCGTGCTGGGCGCAATCTTAGTTGCAGCGGTCTTTCTGCTGCTGCTGTGGCGGCTGGCAAAGAAGCATCGCTCGACCGAGGTCATCTGTCTGGTGGCGCTGACGCTCTATCTCTTTATGGAGAATAAGCCGTTTTTACTCTCCGCCAATCCGTTTTTGCTGATGCTGCCGGTGGTGTTTTTTAACGCAGAGGTTGGCAAAGCACAATCCGAATCGTAAAAAAGCCGCCGACCGGTTTTTGTCCGGTCGGCGGCAATTTTTATTATGGCTTAGCAGTTCTGCGGGCCGTTCTTCAGGATAACGTCATGGCTGCCACCCTCAACAATGGAGGTAGAGGACACGACTGTCAGGCGGGCTTTCTCCTGCAGCTCGGGGATGGAAAGCGCGCCGCAGTTGCACATGGTGGAGCGCACCTTGTACAGGGTGGTCTGCACACCGTCCGCCAGAGAGCCGGCGTAGGGAACATAGGAGTCAACGCCCTCCTCAAAGCTCAGCTTCTGTGCGCCGCCGAGGTCATACCGCTGCCAGTTGCGGGCGCGGTTGGAGCCCTCGCCCCAGTACTCCTTGACATAGTTGCCGCCAACGCGCAGCTTGTTCGTCGGGGACTCATCAAAGCGGGCAAAATAACGGCCCAGCATGACGAAGTCAGCGCCCATGGCCAGTGCCAGCGTGATGTGGTAGTCCTGCACGATGCCGCCGTCAGAGCAGATGGGGATGTAGATGCCGGTCTCCTTATAATACTCATCGCGGGCCTTGGCAACCTCGATGACAGCCGTAGCCTGACCGCGGCCGATGCCCTTGGTCTCGCGGGTGATGCAGATGGAGCCGCCGCCGATGCCGATCTTGATGAAGTCTGCACCTGCCTTGGCAAGGAAGAGGAAGCCCTCGCGGTCAACAACATTGCCTGCGCCGACCTTAACCTTATCGCCGTAGTTCTCGCGGATCCAGGCGATGGTGCGGGACTGCCACTCGCTGAAGCCCTCGGAGGAGTCGATGCAGAGCACATCCACACCGGCATCCACCAGTGCGGGCACGCGCTGGGCGAAGTCGCGGGTGTTGATGCCGGCGCCGACCACATAGCTCTTGTTCTCGTCGAGCAGCTCGTTGACGTTCTCCTTGTGGGAGTCGTAGTCCTTGCGGAAAACCATATACTGCAGGTGGCCCTCGGCGTCGATCAGGGGCAGAGAGTTGATCTTGTTGTCCCAGATGATGTCGTTGCAGTCATGCAGGCTGGTGGTGTCGGGGGCCGTGACCAGCTTGTCCAGCGGGGTCATGAATTCGGTGACCTTGAGGTCCATCGTCATGCGGGAGAGGCGGTAGTCGCGGCTGGCCACGATGCCCAGCAGCTTGCCGTGGGCAGTGCCGTCATGGGTGATGGCAACGGTGGAGTGGCCGGTGCGGGTCTTGAGGTCCAGCACATCGCCGAGGGTGGCCTCCGGCGGCAGGTTGGAGTCAGAGGTGACAAAGCCCTTCTTGTAGGCCTTGACGCGGCGGACCATATCGGCCTCCTGCTCAATGGTCTGAGAGCCGTAGATGAAGGAAACGCCGCCCTGCTTGGCCAGCGCAATCGCCAGCTTTTCGCCGGAGACGGACTGCATGATGGCAGAGACCATCGGGATGTTCATCTCCAGCGGGCAGGTCTCCTCGCCCTTGCGGTACTTGACCAGCGGGGTCTTGAGGCTGACAGCCGTGGGGACGCACTCCGAGGAGGAATACCCCGGAACCAGCAGATATTCACCAAAAGTACGGGACGGCTCGGAAAAATAGTATGCCATAATACACTCTCCTGACTTTCCTGTTTCGACATTTTTCGTATTAGAAAGATTGTACCACAACCGCGGACAAAATACAAAGGATTCCTGCGGAAATCTTTCTTGCACCGCAAAAACGAAAGTTGTGGAATTTGAACAAGTTTTCGGGGCAGGAGTATGACTTTGTGGCGGCCAGGCGGGCCGATGCGAGCATCGGCCCCTGCCATACGGGATTACTGCGTCGTCGTCAGCACTACATCGCCCATCGACGCGGTAAGGGTCACGCTGCGGGGCGCGGCGGCTGTTTGGGTGTAGATGCTGCTCATCGTCCTGCCGTTGAACATCACATTCCCCATGGACGTTTGCAGGTCAAGCGCGTAATCGTCGGGCCTGCCGTCCACCGTCAGGCCAATATCGCCCATGGCAGCTTCGACTTTAGCGGTTTCAACGCCCGCCAGCAGCCCCAAATCAAAATCGCCCATTGAGATATTCGCCGTAAACTGCTCTGCCTGCACGGTGCTACCGGTAAAGTTGCCCATCGCCAGGTCTAAGTCGATGCTGTCGGCGGCGATGGTATCGCTGTTGTCAAATTCTGCATCGCCCATAGCGGCAGTGATGGAGAGCCTTTTAAAATGGAAGGTATTCGCATCCGGCACGGACAGGACAAACTCAGGCTCGGGCCCCAGCTCTTTGCCGAGGTTGTAGTTGGCGGGCACCTTGTAGCTGACACGCACCGGGCTTGTGTTGTCGCCCGTGTTGGTAAAGGTGAACCAGTCCTGACGCAGGTTCGTGCAGGAAAGGGTCGGCTCCGCCGCACCACTGTCCACAACGACTGTGACCGCGCCGTAGTCGATGTCGAAGGTTATATTTTTGGCGTCGGCCAGACCGGTGGTGAAATCCATCTTCTCCAATGGGCTGCCGCTGTCCGCGTCCTCGGTGGCGGCTGTCCCGTTGTAAAAATCCTCGGTGCGGACAAGACCGGATGCAGCAGTTTCTTCCTCCGTCGGCGCAACAACCATCGACGCCGTGCCGCCGCTGGGCTTTGCAAAGCTCAGCACAAGGACACCCAGCTGGACGAGCAGCGCCGCAGCAATGACAACGGCGAAAATCAGCCACATGGTTTTTGCCCCGGGGCCGTGCTTTTGAGGCCGGGCAGGCTGCGGGTCGGCTGCGGGCGGCTCCGGGGCGGTGGGCGGCACGGCACCGCCGCGTGCGCTCTCGGGTGCGGCGGGGTCGGCGTCCGGCGTCAGCCCCTCCCCTTCCAGAATTTTGCGGGCGGCCTCGGCAGGGTCGCCCAGCTCGGCGGCGGTGGTGCCCTCGTTGTCGGGGCCTGCGGCGTCGAAGTATTCCTCATAATAATTCAGTGCGTCGCGGCGCGCATCGGCAGGCAGGGCGGACAGCCGTTTTTCCAGCTCCGATAAGTACTCGTATTTTTTCATTGCTGCTCCCCCTTAAAGAGCTTGTTGATTTTTGTGGTGTAGGCTTCCCACTCGGCGGTAAATTCTTCCAGCCGGGCGCGGCCCGCGGGCGTGATTTGATAGTAGCGGCGGTTACGGCCATTGAAGGCTTCGTCATGGACGGTCAGGCAGCCGTCCTTTTGCAGGCGGCGCAGCACCGGGTACAGCGTGGATTCCGACAGGTCCAGCACCGCGCGGACCTCCTGCGTGATCTTATAGCCGTAGGTGCCCGTTTCCTCCCGCCCGACGACAGCCAGCACAATGGCATCCAGCAGCCCCGCCGTGGTGTTGATGGCCATAGGGTGCCCCCTTTCCGGGTGTATGGTGTATTGGGTTATATATTATATAGCATATAATATTGTAGATTGCAATAGGCTGCCGCAACAAAATTATGTAGGGGCGGACATGGTTCACCCCCGGTCTCGTGTGGCAGTACATACGCTTCCGCGCCGCCGCATAATAGGGGCCGGACATGTCCGGCCCTGGCGCTATAAGGTATAGCCGCGTTTACGGGAAGGTCGCGGGCCGGGCATGCCCGGCCCCTACAGGGCTGCACGCCCGGAATCGCGCGGTTACCGCAGAGTTGGCAGACAAACAAGATTTGCCCGTCCGCCTTTACTGCTCTATTTCCTTATATAAATAGGCCAGTGCATCCTCCAGCCCGCCCAGCTGGTCGATCAGTCCCTCCTCTACAGCCTGATGACCGTCCAGCACAGTGCCCATATCCATGACCAGCTCCCCTGTGTTGTGCATCAGCTGGGTGAACCGCCGGGCCGTGATGCCCGAGTGATGCGCGACAAAGCTGACGATCCGCTCCTGCATCTGCTCAAAATAGCGCAGCGTCTGCGGCACCCCCAGCACCATGCCGGAATGGCGCACCGGGTGGACCGTCATTGTTGCAGTGGGTACAATAAAGCTGCGGCGGGCGGCCACGGCCAGCGGGATGCCGATGGAGTGGCCCCCGCCCAGCACGAGCGTAGCGCTGGGCTTGCTGACCCCTGCGATCAGCTCGGCCAATGCAAGGCCGGCCTCGACATCGCCGCCGACCGTGTTTAAGATCACCAGCAGCCCCTCGACCTCGGGGTCCTCCTCAATATCGACAAGCTGTGGGATGACATGCTCATATTTTGTCGTCTTTTGCGCATCCGGCGCGATGCTGTGTCCCTCGATCGTACCGATCACCGTCAGGCAGTGGATGGCATGACGGCCCTTTGTGGCAGGCACAATGCCGTCCTCCTTGATCAAATCATGCTCTAACCGCTTTAAAGCGGCCTCCTCGGTGGGGTTTTCGGTGATTTGAGGCTTGCTTTTTGGCTTTTTTGCGTTTGTTTCCATCTTCATTCTCCTTTGTTGCACAGCTGCACACAGAAAAAGTCTGTCCTCCCGGCAGGCAAAATATGCACGGTTTTGCAGAATAGGCAACTCGTGTTTGTCGATGCCGCCAAAAAGCTTTGTTAGGTTTTTGTATATCCCTATAATATTTGGGAAATCCCGCAAAAAACTTAGACAAAAAATTGACAACTGACGCGGCGCATTTTATAATAAGTTATAAGATAAATACAGATAAGAGGTATTCGATCATGGCTGTCCAAAATAAGGTGTCGCTTCCGGTCATCAAGCGGCTGCCCAAATATTATCGTTATCTGACCAATCTGTCCGCTGACGGGAAGGACAAGATCTCCTCCAGTGAGCTGGCCCACATGATGGGCACCACCGCCAGTCAGGTGCGGCAGGACTTCAACTGCTTCGGCGGCTTCGGCCAGCAGGGCATCGGCTACAAGGTGGATGTGCTGCGCACCGAGATCGGCAAGCTGCTCTTCGGTGACGGCGAAAGACTGCCCACCATTCTGGTCGGTGCCGGACGCCTCGGCTCGGCAGTTTCAAGCTTCATCAGCCGTGACACCAACGGCTACCGGCTGCTCGGCGTCTTTGATGTCAACCCCGACCTCATCGGCAAGGAGATGTGCGGCGTTCCCATCCTGCCCCTGAGTGATCTGGACAAATTCTGCGCAGAGCATCACCCCGAGGTAGCGGTTCTCTGTGTGCCGCGCCAGAGCGCTATGGATCTCGCCGGTGAGCTGGTGGAGCAGGGCATCAAGGGCTTCTGGAATTTCAGCCATTACGACCTGTCCGTTGAGTATCCCGATGTCACGGTGGAGAATGTCCATCTGGGCGACAGCCTGATGAGCCTGGGGTACAGGCTGAGAAATCAGGAAAAGTAATATTTCTATAAAAGACCGCCTTGTAGGGGCCGCACATGTGCGGCCCTCAGCCTACTGGTTGACGCGCGATTGCGGGAAGGTTGAGGGCCGGGCATGCCCGGCCCCTACGGTTATCAATAAACCGATAAGGAGCCAACATGGCAAAACTATATTTTCGGTACGGCGCAATGAACAGCGGCAAGACCACTGCCCTGATGCAGGTCGCCCACAACTATAAAGAGCGCGGTATGCGGGTGCTGATCCTCAAGCCTGCCATCGACACAAAGGGGCAGGACTCGATTGTCTCCCGGCTGGGTATCTGCTGCAAGGTGGATCAGCTCGTCACCCCCGAGGTGGACATTACGGAGTTGGTCCGGGCCGATGAGGCTGCCCACGGCAAAATTGCCTGCGTGCTTTGTGATGAGAGCCAGTTTTTCACGCCCGAGCAGGCCGACCAGCTGTTTCTTGTCACGGTCGATCTGGGCATTCCGGTCATCTGCTACGGCCTGCGGGCTGATTTCATGATGCGCGGCTTTCCCGGCTCGACCCGGCTGCTGGAGATTGCCCATACGATCGAGGAGCTGAAAACCATCTGTGCCTGCGGGCGCAAGGCCATCTGCAACGGCCGCAAGGTCAACGGCGAGTTCGTCTTTGAGGGCGCGCAGGTCGCCATCGACACGGTGGATAATGTCGAGTATCAGAGCCTTTGCCCCCAGTGCTGGTACCGCGAGTACCGTGCTTTTCTGGCGCGGCACCCCCACAAATAAGATATTCCGCACAGATTTTGTCCCGCCGCTGCACACGGCGGGATTTTTTATGCGCTTGTTTTGCAGTCATCTGCACTGCAAAATCGGTGTGTTTTACAGCTATACAAAAATTTCGGCCCCATCACGCCAGCCTGCCTGCGCAGCGCCGCGGATGCCAAAAGCGCAACTATATTGCACCGCGCGTATTTAGATGCAATATTATTTGCAATTTCGCACTTTTCTTGCAGAAACCCTGCATTTTTTGCGATTTCCCGCGCATTTCGACAGGTAAGAAAAAGCGCGCTTGCGGCAGGAAGGCAAAGCAAGCTGCGCGGCTTTTTGTAGCAACCTGCACAAACGGTGTTGTTGATATTCGTTGATTTTGACGGTGGTGTCAAATTGGTTACAGGCAACAAAGCAAGATTTGTTCGGTTTCTTTGCGAACACACCAATTTGACTGTTTATTTTGCGTGAACATTTTGTTATCATATAGACAAGCGAAAGGCAGATGTTGTGGTGCGGTTCCCGCACACAGCAGCCTGCGTCAATACATCGCACAGCAATATTAGGAGGACAAAAACATGAAGAAGGCAATTTCTCTCGGTGTTGCCGCCGCCATGGCAGCCACCCTGCTGGCCGGCTGCGGCACGGCCGCCAGCAGCGCCCCTGCTGCTTCCAGCGAGGCCGCCAGCACGGCAGACAGCACTGCTGCCAGCTCTGAGGTTACCGCTTCCGAGGCCCACGAGATCAACACCACCGATCCCATTGAGCTGACCATCAGCTGGTGGGGCGGCGACTCCCGCCACGAGGCTTACCAGAAGGCTCTGGAGGCTTTCCACGAGAAGTACCCCAACATCACCGTCTCCCCCACCTACGGCGCATGGTCCGGCTGGGAAGAGAAGCAGTCCACCGCACTGGCTGCGGATCAGGGCTCTGATGTCATGCAGGTCAACTGGAACTGGCTGTACCAGTACAGCCCCACGGGTGAGAAGTTCGTCGATCTGCGCGAGTACAGCGACATCATCGACCTGAGCCAGTGGAGCGATGCCGCCAAGAACGCCTGCATCGTTGCCGACAGCCTGCAGGCTGTGCCCATCTCGATGACCGGCCGTATCTTCTACTGGAACATGAACACCTTCAAGCAGGCCGGCATTGAGGAGGTTCCCGCCTCTTATGATGATCTGATCGCCGCCGGCAAGGCCTTTCAGGAGAAGCTGGGCAATGATTACTATCCTCTGGCCATCGGTCAGTATGACCGCATGATCCTGATGACCTTCTACCTTGAGTCCAAGTACGGCAAGGCCTGGGTCGAGAACAACGAGTGCCAGTACACCGAGGAAGAGGTCGTTGACGGCCTGAACTTCATCAAGTCCCTCGAGGACAACCATGTCATCCCCACCCGTCCGACCATGATCGCCGCAGGCTTCGACTCTATCGATAAGTCTCAGGAGTGGATCGACGGCAAGTACGCCGGCATCTTCGAGTGGGATTCTTCCGCCAACAAGTACCAGTCTGCTCTGGCTGACAACTCCGGCTTCACCGTCGGTGAGGAGATCAAGTTCGGCGACAAGGCCAACGGCGGCTTCTCCAAGGTCTCCATGGGCATGGCCATCACCTCCTCCTGCCAGCATCCCGTTGAGGCTGCTGCCCTGATCGACTTCCTGTGGAACGGCGAGGGCGCTGCCATCATGGGCTCCGAGTGCGGCATCCCCGCTTCCACCGCCGGTCTGGCTGCTGCTCAGGCTGCTGACGCCGTGAAGCCTCTGGTCCTCGAGGCCAACACCAAGGTTCTGGCCTTCGTTGACATGCCGCTCGACCCGTACTTCGAATCCAGCAAGCTGAAGGACACCACCGATGGCGTCTACACCGATGTGTTCGACGGCTTCAGCTACGGCGACTACGATGCTGAGGAGGCTGCCGAGATCCTGCTGGACGGCGTTTCCGGTGTGCTGAGCGCCAACGCCTGATCCCTTAGCAACGGTAAAATCTTTTAGGTAATACCAGCCGGTCCCAGCCCCGCTCTCAGGCATGGCGGGGACCGGCTCTTTATGTTGAAACGCTATACAGCAATTAGTGATAGGAGGTTTTTGGATGAGCTCTGCAGCACCCAAAACGACCCAGCGCACACCCTTTAAGCGCTGGTGTGATGAAAACACCGGCCTGTTCTTCCTGATTCCTTGGATTCTCGGCTTTCTGATCTTCAAGGCTTATCCGTTTGCAAGCTCTCTGTTCTACAGCTTTACCGACCTGAACTTCTTTAAGGGCATCAGTCAGTACGGCATTATGAACTATGTGGAGATCTTCACCAGCCGCAAGACGCTCTCCGTTTTGCTGACCACCGTGAAGTACGCCTTCATCACCGTGCCTCTCAAGCTGGTGTTCGCCCTGTTCATCGCCTACATCCTGAACTTCAAGATCAAGTTCGTCAACCTGTTCCGCACGGTCTACTACATTCCGTCCATTCTGGGCGGCTCTGTGGCCATCGCCGTTCTGTGGCGTGCCCTATTCAAGGACACCGGCGTTGTCAACACGATCCTCGGCTTCTTCGGCGTGCAGGGTCCCGACTGGCTGGCTGACAAGACATGGGCACTGTTCGTCATCTGCCTGCTGCGTGTGTGGCAGTTCGGCTCCGCCATGGTTCTGTTTCTCGCTGCCCTGAAGGGTGTTCCCGCCGATCTGTATGAGGCCGCCACCATCGATGGTGCCTCCAAGACCAAGCAGTTCTTCTCGATCACCGTGCCGATGATCACCCCCGTTATCTTCTATAACCTTGTCACCCAGATCGCACAGGCGTTTCAGGAATTCAACGGCCCCTACATCATCACCCAGGGCGGCCCGCGCAATGCCACTACGCTTGTTTCCCTGCTGGTTTACAACTACGCCTTCAAGTCCAACGAGATGGGCATGGCGTGTGCGCTGGCCTGGGTCATGTTCATTGCCGTTGCTCTGCTGACTGTGATCGCTTTCACCAGCCAGAAGCACTGGGTCTACTACGCTGATTAAGGAGGATTGAAAAATGAAACTTTCTACCGCCCATAAAATCGGCCGTTTCTTCCAGTACTTTGTGCTGATCCTTGTCGGCGTTATCATGATCTACCCGCTGGTCTGGATGGTGGGCGCCACCTTCAAGTCCAACGCTGAGATCTTCTCCGGCATCGGTTTTCTGACTGCCAACCCCACGCTGCAGGGCTACATTGACGCCGTCAGCCAGAACTACGGCGGCGACATCAGCATCTGGCGCGCTTTCATCAACACCTACAGCTTCGTTATCCCCAAGGTCATCTTTACCGTCATCAGCTCTGTCATTGCCGCTTACGGCTTCAGCCGCTTTAAGTTCAAGGGCCGTGACCTGATGTTCGGCATCATGATCTCCACCCTGTTCCTGCCGCAGGTCGTTCTGAACGTGCCCCAGTACCTGATGTACAACTCCTTCGGCTGGATCAACAGCCCCTTCTACCTGCCCCTGTGGGTGCCCACCCTGTTTGCCACCGAGACCTACTTCGTCTACCAGCTGGTGCAGTTCATGCGCAGCATTCCCCACGATCTGGACGAGGCGGCTGCCATCGACGGCTGCGGCCCGGTCAAGATCCTGTACAAGATCATTGCCCCGATGCTGAGCCCCTCTCTGGTAGCCTGCGGTCTGTTCCAGTTCATGTGGAGCTGCAACGACTACATGGGTCCCCTGCTTTATGTCCAGACCCCCAGCAAATACCCGATGTCCATCTTCGTCAAGCTGTCCATGGACGCTGACAGCGGTTTCAACTGGAACCGCATTCTGGCTCTCTCCCTTATCTCCATCATCCCGCAGCTGGTCGTTTTCTTCTGCGCGCAGGATGCCTTCATTGATGGTATCTCTGCCGGTGCTGTCAAGGGCTGATGCCGCCCCGCAGCGCTGAATAATTTCTTCAGGCACACGGCTGCCCCGTACCACATCCAAGGGGTACGGGGCAGCCTTTATTTTGAAAACTGGACTCCCCTGCCCTTCTATTGGGTGATGAGGGGTTGTATGATAGAGAGCCTTCCCCGGAGGGGAAGGTGGCCGAGGCTCCGCCCGAGGCCGGATGAGGCGAGACTGTACCGCTATTACCCGTGTACGGGCTACGGCGGCAAGGTTTGCCCTCATCAGTCCGCTGCGCGGACAGCTTCCCCCGATGGGGAAGCCTAAGGCAACACCGCATAATTCCCGCCTTACGGCTTAAGCACCATTCCGGCGGCTGCGGCACTTAGAATTATGCGGTATTGCCCTAAAGAAAAAGCGCCCCTTGCGGAGCGCTTCCCTGTTCTTACTTATTCGCTCTCTTATAATACTGCCGGTACTGCTGCGGGGAAAGCCCCGTGGCATCCTTGAACACGCGGCGGAAATGCGCGGTCGTCATAAAGCCGGTCTTTTCGGCAATATCAGAGATGCTCTCGTTGGATTTTTCAATCAGATTCTGCGCGGCCTTGATGCGCACACCGTTGATGTACTCGATCAGGCTGAGGTTGATGGACTTTTTAAAGAGGCGGCTGAGATAGTAGGGGCTGATATAAAATTGGTTGGCAATGCCGGTCAGGGTCAGCTTCTCCGCATAATGCTCCGCGATATAGGCCTGAATCTGGTCAACGATGTGGTTGCTTACGCGGCCGCTGTCGCCGCCCTTCTCCTGCTGCTGGCGGCAGAGCTCCTTCAGCTCAAGCAGCAGCGTTGCCAGCAGCATCCTGCGCATGGCATCGGCCTCGGGCGAGGTTTCCTCCTGCAGGGTAAGAAGCTGCTGCAGTATGCCTTGGATATGGTTCTGCTGCTTGACCGTGATGACCGAGAGCAGGTGGTTATGCTCCTCACTCAAAAAAGAGAAGAAGTCCACATCCGGGAACAAATCGGTAATTTTATCAAGAAACTCGCGGCTGAAGTTGACCACGATGCGGCTGGACGCACCATCCCCCAGCGCGGCGGTCTTATGGATCTGATTTTCACCGATCAGCACCACACTGCCCGCATTGACGATGTAGGCGGCATCCTCGATAAAATAGCGGCGGCTGCCCTCGATCTCATAGTAGATCTCATACTTATGGTGGATATGGAAGCTGGCCATCTCGTAGCCGGTATCACGGTCGACCCGGTCGATGAAAAAGTCCACATGGGGCGAGTAGACATATTCCAAAACCATACTGCTGCTCCTGACTGCCGCGGCGCGCTGCACCCGGCGTTTGATTCTTGTTCTATTTCTAAGGATAGCACAATTTTTGCTGTTTTTCAAACTATTTTTATACAAATTTTCAATCATTTGGGGGTTCACTCATGAAAATCACGCTTGTTCGTTCTATGTCACGCAGCGCGGTGTTTGAGCTGGTCAATGACAGCTGCTATCGCGCCCCGGCGCCCTACACCGTCACGCTGGACGGTGCCGCCGTCTGCAGCGGGGATACGAACGTATTTTCGCTCTATTCTCTTGAGCCTGCCCATACCTATACCCTTGCTGTGACGCTGGACGGCGTGACCGACACGCTCACCTTCACCACCGCAGAGGAGAGCTTTTTTGTCGATGCCAGCCGTTACGGCCTTGTGGCAGACGGCGTGACTGACAACACCGCCAAGCTGCAGGCGGCGCTTTCCACCTGCCCGGCCGGCGGTACGGTCTATCTGCCCGCAGGCACCTACCGCACCCAGAGCCTCTTTTTGCAGAGCAATACGACCCTGTATCTTGAAAAGGGCTGCACGCTGCTCGGCGGCACCGACCGCCGTGACTACCCGATCCTGCCGGGCGTTCTCCCCTGCCATAACGAAAAGGACGAGCAGTATCTGGCCCTGTGGGAGGGCAACCCCCTCGACAGCTTTGCCGCACTCATCAATGTGATCAACGCGGAGAATGTGACGATCACCGGCGAGGGAACGCTGGACTGCAACGCCCAGAACGGCGACTGGTACCAGAACCCGAAGCAGAAGAAGATCGCATGGCGGCCCCGCCTTTTCTTTACAAGCGGCGCCAAAAATGTTGTACTGCACGGCGTGCTGGCCTGCAACAGCTACTCTTGGACGATTCATCCGACCTACTCCGAGAATGTAGACATTCTGAACATCCGCATCCGCAACAGCTCCCAAAGCCCCAACACGGACGGCATCGACCCCGAGAGCTGCAAGAATGTCAACATCATCGGCAACCATGTCCATGTCGGTGACGACTGCATTGCGCTCAAGTCGAGCAAGCTGTTCCTTGGCATGAAGCTGCATGTCCCCTGCGAGAATGTTATCATCCGCAACTGCTGCCTGAGCCGCGGTCACGGCGGTCTGGTCATCGGCAGCGAGATGAGCGGCGGCATCAAAAATGTCACAGTGACCCAGTGCCTGATGGACCACACCGACCGGGGCTTACGCGTCAAGACCCGCCGCGGCCGCGGCAAGTACGCGGTCATTGACGGGCTGGCTTTCCGCAATGTCGTGATGGACGGCGTTCTGACGCCCTTTGTCATCAACATGTTCTATTTCTGCGACCCGGACGGCCGCACCGACTATGTACAGACGCATGAGCCTCAGCCCGTGGACGATACGACCCCGACCCTCGGCAAGCTGGAGATGGAGCATATCGTAGCCACCGATGCCCAGTATGCGGGCTGCTGGTTCAGCGGTCTGCCGGAGCAGCCCATCGAGGGCGTGACAATGCGGGATGTGAAGATCAGCTTTGCACCCGATGCGCGCCCCGGGCAGGCAGCCATGATGTGCGGCGCAGGCGCCAGCTGCAAGGTAGGCATCCACGCCGAGAATGTGCGCAAGATCGCACTGCACAATGTAGAAATTACCGGTTACGAGGGCGAGCGCCTGCAGCTGACCCATGTTGACCGCTATGAGGAGGACTGAACCATGACCCATGACGAGATTCTGACCACACTGGGCCACTATGTAGATTACCTGATTGCCGGCTCCACCGCCGAAGCACCGCTCTGGAACATTGAAAAGGTGCGCAGCGGCAAGCCGAACAAATGGAATTACATCGACGGCTGCATGATCACCGCCTGTCTGAGCCTCTACCAGACGACCGGGGACGAGAAGTTTCTGGCCTTCTCCCGCAATTTTCTCGATTATTTTGTCAAGGATCACGGCGTCATTGAGACCTATGACCCGCAGGAGTACAACCTTGACAATGTGAATCAGGGCAAGAACCTGTTCACCCTCTATGACCTGACCGGCGAGCAGCACTACCGCGATGCCATCGAGACGATCCGCAGCCAGCTGGAGACCCAGCCCCGCACCAAGGAGGGCAACTTCTGGCACAAAAAAATCTACCCGAATCAGGTCTGGCTGGACGGCACCTACATGGCCCAGCCCTTCTACATGGAGTATGAAACACGCTGCAACGGGATGCACGGCTGCATTGACAGCTACAAACAGTTCATGAATATCCAGAAGCACATGAAGGACCCCAAAACCGGCCTGTACTACCACGGCTATGACGAGAGCCGCGAGATGTACTGGGCCGACCCCGTGACCGGCTGCAGCGCCAACTTCTGGCTGCGTGCCATGGGCTGGTTCCTTGTTGCGATGGTCGATGTGCTCGAGCGCATGGACGATATGCTCTATTATGAGTACCGCGCAATCATGTCGATGCTCAAGGACGCTGTGGACGCAATGATCGCGTTCCAGGATGCCGAGAGCGGCATGTTCTGGCAGGTCATCGACAAGGCCGGTGTGGAGGGCAACTATCTGGAGACCTCCGGCAGTGCGCTGTTCGCCTACGCCGTGCTGAAGGGGTGTGCGCCTTGGCTACCTGCCCAAGCGGTACGCCGCCTACGGCGAGAAGGCCTTCTACGGCACCTGCGACCGTCATCTCGGCGTGGGGCGCAGACGGTGCCCTGCAGCTTGGCGGCATCTGTCTGGTGGCCGGGCTTGGCGGCGCTACCGCCGCGACGGCAGCCTTGCCTACTATTTCAGCGAGCCGGTCGTTGAGAACGACGCCAAAGGTGTCGGTCCCCTGCTGCTGGCCTACACCGAGATCCTCGCCGCGCGCAAGAAGTAAGGAGGCTGCACCATGCCGAATTTTATTGTAGGCGCCCGCCTGCACGACTATGGCAAGGGCACGCCGGAGGAGCTGTTCGGGCAGGTCTCTGCCGATGGCTTTGCGGCTGTGCAGCTTGCATATAAAAATGCGTCCCCTCTGTAAAGAGCTACGCCGATGTGACGGATGCGCTGGTGGCCGAGACGGTTGCAGCCGAAAAAGCACACCGTATTCAGGTCGCCGTGCTGGGCACCTATGTCGAGCTGGCCATAAATGATGAGAGCCGCCTTTGCAATGTAGCCGATTTCAAGAGCCAGCTGGCTGTATGCAAGGCGCTGGGGGCCGGGTGCATCGGCACCGAAACCACCGCCATGTCCAAGCAGCCTGCCGGGACGACCCGTGCGCAGGCGCAGGAGCTTCTCTGCCGCAGTCTGGCAGAGATTTTGCCCGCTGCCGAGACGCTCGGCGTTACCGTAGCATCGAGCCTGTGACCTATCACAGCATGAACTCCGCCGCAGCCACGCGCCACATTCTGGACCACGATGCGCAGCCCGAATCTGAAGGTCATCTTTGACATGAGCAACCTTGTATCTGCTGAGAATGTAGACGCACAGGACCGCATCTGGTACGATATGGGCGCACTGCTGGGGGATCAGATCGTGGCTGTCCATTTCAAAGGGCAAGCGTTTGCGCCGGACGGCAGCCTGCTGCACACCAGCTTAGAGGAGAGCCGCACCGACTATGCCGGGGCGTTTGCCATGCTGCGCCAGCTGCCCCAGCCGCTCTTCCGGTGCTGCGCGAGGAGGCTGTGCCGGCGCGTGCGGCCAGTGACATCGCTTTTATGAAAGGATTTTTCTGATGGCTGAACACGAAAGAAAAACACTGGTCGTGGACGAGAGCGGCCGCGGCGATTACCGCACCCTGACGGAAGCCGTGGCGGCCTGCGCCGAAACGCCGGAGCTGCCGGTGCGCTTCTACATCAAGCACGGCATCTATGAGGAGCGGCCCTTCATCGAGCTGGCTGACTATATCATTGAGGGCGAGTACCGCAATGCCACCGTTATCACCGCCTCTGTCGGCGGCCGTGACCCATGGCCGGGCGAGGCCAAGACCGGCACCTTCCGCAGCGAAACGCTGTTTCTGGGCGGCGGCAAGGCGGTCGTGCGCAACCTGACCATCCAGAATAACGCCGGTGACGGTGCAAAGGCCGGTCAGGCGCTTGCCGCCTATGCTGATGCCAGCCGTGTGCTGATGGAGGATGTAAACCTCTACGGCAATCAGGACACCCTTTTCACCGCTCCCCTGCCCCTGCAGGAGCGTGAGAAGAATGGCTTCCGCGGCCCGCGCGAGAATGCCCCCCGGTTGGACACGACCCAGTATTACCGCCGCTGCACGATCCGCGGCAACATTGATTTTATCTTTGGCGGGGCCAATGCTGTGTTTGACAGCTGCCGCATTGAGCCGTGGCACCACAAGACCGGCATCTGCTACATCACGGCCCCCAGCACCCCCGCTGGCAAGCCCGGCTACCTCTTTGTAGACTGCACCGTAGCGGGCAACTGCGCCCCCGGCAGCGTCTATCTGGGCCGCCCGTGGCGCGCTGACGCGGCCTGCTACTGGCTGGACTGCTCCCTGAGCGAGGAAGTCTGCGCCGGCGGCTGGGACAACTGGCATGACCCCGAGAACGAAAAGACCGCACGCTTCGGCGAATACGGCTCCACAGGCCCCGGCAGCGCCCCTGCGCGCGCCTTTGGCAGCGTAGATAGCATTGCCGAGGCGGATGCCCAGCGTGCAATGCTGGCGCGTTTGCGGGCCGAATTCGGGCTTGTATAAGCACCAACAATAAAAGCCATACGGAACAGGCATACTCACCTGCTCCGTATGGCTTCTTTGTTTTTTCCTGCTGCCTGTTACGGCGGTTCCTGCGGCAGGCTGATGGGTACAAAAAATGGGCGCTGCCCTTGCGGACAGCGCCCATAGTATTGCTTTTCAGAGCAAGAAATTACTTCTCGATCTTGGAAACAACGCCGGAACCAACGGTGTGGCCGCCCTCGCGGATAGCGAAACGCAGGCCCTCCTCCATGGCAACGGGGGTGATCAGCTCAACGTGCATATCAACGTTGTCGCCGGGCATGCACATCTCAGTGCCCTCGGGCAGGGTGATGATGCCGGTAACATCGGTGGTACGGAAGTAGAACTGAGGACGATAGTTGTTGAAGAACGGGGTATGACGGCCGCCCTCTTCCTTCTTCAGGACGTAAACGTGACCGTCGAAGGTGGTGTGGGGATGAACAGAACCGGGCTTGCACAGGCACTGGCCGCGCTCGATCTGGTCACGGTCAACGCCACGCAGCAGGGCACCGATGTTGTCGCCAGCCTGAGCGAACTCGAGGCTCTTGCGGAACATCTCCAGACCGGTGATGGTGGTGGTCATCTTCTCTTCCTTGATACCAACGATCTCCATCTGATCGCCAACGTGAGCAGTGCCACGCTCGACACGACCGGTAGCAACGGTGCCACGGCCGGAGATGGTCATAACGTCCTCAACGGGCATCAGGAAGGGCTTGTCAGCAGCACGGTCAGGAGTGGGGATGTAGGTATCAACAGCATCCATCAGCTCCCAAATGCACTTGTACTCGGGGGCGTTGGGATCGGTGCTGGTGCTCTCCAGAGCCTTCAGAGCAGAACCACGGATGATGGGGGTGTTGTCGCCATCGAAGTCATACTCGTTCAGCAGCTCACGGATCTCCATCTCAACCAGATCCAGCAGCTCCTCATCGTCAACCATGTCGCACTTGTTCATGAAGACAACGATCTTGGGCACGCCGACCTGACGGGCGAGCAGGATGTGCTCACGGGTCTGGGGCATGGGACCATCGGTAGCAGCGACGACCAGAATAGCGCCGTCCATCTGAGCAGCACCGGTGATCATGTTCTTGATGTAGTCAGCATGGCCCGGGCAGTCAACGTGGGCGTAGTGACGCTTCTCGGTGTGGTACTCAACGTGAGCAGTGTTGATCGTGATGCCACGAGCCTTCTCCTCGGGAGCCTTGTCGATGCTGGAGTAATCCATGAAGTCGGCATCGCCCTTCAGAGCCAGAGTCTTGGTGATGGCAGCGGTCAGAGTGGTCTTGCCGTGGTCAACGTGACCGATGGTACCAATGTTGACATGCTCCAAAGAGCGGTCAAATTTTTCCTTTTCAGCCATTGGAAGTGTCCTCCTTTAATTAAAACATTTGGTAGTCTTGCGTAAGACTATCATACAAAATTTAAAGAGAAAAAGCAAGTCTATTTTATAAAGTATGACTTATAAAATCAGGCTTTGTGAGCGCGGTCGGCCATGATCTTGTCGGCAACGCTCTTGGGAACCTGCTGATACTCATCAGGCTCCATGGAGTACTGGCCACGACCCTGCGTCTTGGAGCGCAGGTCGGTAGCATAACCGAACATCTCGGACAGAGGAACCAGAGCAGTAACACGAGCCGTGCCACCCTCGGACTCCTGATTGTTGATCTGGCCGCGACGGCTGTTCAGGTCGCCGATAACGTTGCCCATGTACTCATCAGGCACGATAACATTGACCTTCATGATGGGCTCCATGATGACGGGATCGCACTTCTTCATGGCCTCCTTGAATGCCATAGAACCGGCGATGGAGAACGCCATTTCAGAGGAGTCGACCTCATGATAAGAACCATCCCACAGGGTGACCTTGACATCCACGACGGGATAACCGGCGAGAACACCCGCCTTCATAGCGCCCTGAATACCGTTGTCAACAGCGGGAATATATTCCTTCGGGATAGCGCCGCCAACGACACCGTTGACGAACTCATAACCCTTGCCGGGGTTGGGCTCCAGCTTGATCTTGACGTGACCATACTGGCCCTTACCGCCGGACTGGCGGGCGTACTTGGTCTCCTGATTGGCTTCCTTGCGAATGGTCTCGCGGTAAGCAACCTGCGGAGCGCCAACATTAGCCTCGACCTTGAACTCACGCAGCAGACGGTCGACGATAATCTCCAGATGGAGCTCGCCCATGCCGGCGATGATGGTCTGACCGGTCTCTTCATCGGTCCAGGTACGGAAGGTCGGATCCTCCTCAGCGAGCTTTGCCAGAGCAATGCCCATCTTCTCGGAGCCAGCCTTGGTCTTGGGCTCGATGGCAACGCGGATAACAGGCTCCGGGAAGTTCATGGACTCCAGAATGATGGGGTGCTTCTCGTCGCACAGCGTGTCACCGGTGGTGGTATTCTTCAGGCCGACAGCAGCCGCAATATCGCCCGCGTAAACGGTGTCGATGTCCTTACGGTTGTTGGCGTGCATCTGCAGGATACGGCCGATACGCTCGTTGTTATCCTTGACAGAGTTGTAGACGGTAGTGCCTGCGTCCAGCGTACCGGAGTACACACGGAAGAAGCAGAGCTTACCGACATACGGGTCAGTCATGATCTTGAAGGCCAAAGCTGCGAACGGCTGGTCGTCGGAGGAGATACGATCCTCCTCCTCGCCGGTCTCGGGGTTGGTGCCCTTGATGGCTGCAACGTCGGTAGGAGCCGGCATGTAGTCAACAATGGCATCCAGCAGCTTCTGAACGCCGCGGTTCTTGTAGGAGGAGCCGCAGACAACGGGAACGATCTCGTTAGAGATGGTAGCCTTACGCAGAGCCGCCTTGATTTCTTCCTTGGTCAGCTCTTCGCCGTCCAGGTACTTCATCATGAGCTCTTCGTCGGTCTCGGCAACAGCCTCGATCAGCTTGTCATGGTACTCCTGAGCCTTCTCCTGCATATCCTCAGGAATAGGCTCAACGCGGACATCATTGCCCATGTCATCATAGTAGATGTCAGCCTGCATGTCGATCAGGTCGATGATACCCTTGAAAGTATCCTCCTGACCAACAGGCAGCTGGATGGGCACACCGTTGGCGTGCAGACGATCATGGAGCATCTGAACGCAGCGGTAGAAATCGGCACCCATGGTATCCATCTTGTTGACGTAGACCATGCGGGGAACCTTGTACTCGTCAGCCTGACGCCAAACGGTCTCAGACTGCGGCTCAACGCCACCCTTGGCGGCCAGAACGGTAACAGAGCCGTCCAGAACGCGCAGGGAACGCTGAACCTCAACAGTGAAGTCAACGTGGCCCGGGGTGTCGATGATGTTGATACGATGACGGTTCTTCTTGAAGAGAGCCGGATCGTGCTGAGTCTCGGTATGGCTCCAATAGCAGGTGGTAGCAGCAGAGGTGATAGTGATACCACGCTCCTGCTCCTGTTCCATCCAGTCCATCGTGGCAGCGCCGTCATGAACTTCACCGATCTTATGGTTAATACCGGTGTAGTACAGGATGCGCTCGGTGGTGGTGGTCTTACCTGCGTCGATGTGGGCCATGATACCGATGTTACGGGTCATTTGCAGAGATACATCTCTCGGCGTAGCCATGGCTTAAACCTCCTCAGACAGCTTATCAATAACGATAGTGGGCAAAAGCCTTGTTGGCCTCGGCCATCTTGTGCGTATCCTCGCGCTTCTTGACGGAACCGCCGACACCGTTGGTGGCGTCGATGATCTCAGCGGCCAGACGAGCAGACATGGTCTTCTCGCCGCGGGCGCGGCTGTAAGCGGTCAGCCAGCGCAGGCCGAGCGTCTCGCGGCGGGCAGGGCTGACCTCCAGGGGGACCTGGTAGTTAGCGCCGCCGACACGGCGGGTCTTGCACTCGAGGTTAGGCATGATGTTCTCCATAGCCTTCTCGAACATATCGAGCGGGTCGTTGCCGGTCTTCTCCTTCACGATGTTGAATGCATCGTAAACGATCTCCTGAGCAACACCTTTCTTGCCATCCAGCATGATGTAGTTGACCAGACGGGTGACAACCTTGGAATTGTAAATAGGATCGGCCAGAACTTCGCGTTTTGCGACATTACCTCTTCTGGGCATCTTTCTTCCCTCCTTCACATAGAATGATATCATCGGTACTCGAAAGTTAAGAAACTCCCGTTGTGCCACAAAAAAGGCGTTGGCCTATTTTATGGCGAAAAGATGTTTCCTTACTTCTTGGCACCGGCCTTGGGGCGCTTAGCACCGTATTTGCTGCGGGCCTGATTACGGTTCGCAACACCCTGCGTATCCAGAGTACCACGGATGATGTGGTAACGGACACCGGGCAGATCCTTGACACGACCGCCACGGATCAGAACAACGCTGTGCTCCTGCAGGTTATGGCCGATACCGGGAATGTAAGAGGTGACCTCGATACCATTCGTCAGGCGGACACGGGCAACTTTACGCAGAGCAGAGTTGGGCTTCTTGGGGGTCATGGTACGCACAGCAGTGCAGACACCACGCTTCTGCGGGCTGTTCAGGTTGGTGTACTCCTTTTTCTGGGAGTTGTAGCTCTTCAGAAGGGCGGGTGCAGTGCTCTTTTTGACCAGGACCTCACGGCCTTTGCGCACGAGCTGGTTAAAAGTAGGCATTTCTTTTCTCCTTTCTTCACTTATTGACGCGCTTTTTGCGGTTGCTGCGACCTTTAGGCCGCACTATTCCCCGCAACTCACGCAATGATTATATTACAGTATTCCGACCGAATTGTCAAGAGTATTGCCAAAAAAATCTTGAAAAAATCGTGCAATACAGAGAATTTTATTTTTTCAAAGCCAACCACCTGTTTTTGCCGCCTTCCGCAGGACTGCAGCCTGCTTTTGGAAGGCTTTGCACACCGATGATCCGACAGCGGTACACACGGCTTTTCCCGATGCAATGCGCCAAAGCAGCATCTTTTGTCCATAATTCAGACATTTTTATACATATTTCACAATTTTTGTCCGAAAGAATCGTAGGAATGACAATACGGTTTTTTATTGCACCGAGCGCGGGTTTTTGTTATACTATAATTACAGGCAAGGTAATGATGAGCCTGCCGAAAACCTTTATTCAGCATGAAATTCAAGGAGGTATTGACAATGAAAAAACTGCTAGCCGTTCTCATTTCCCTGTGCATGGTATCCGCATTCGCTGTACCTGTTTTTTGCAGACGCAAACAGCGATTACATCGCCGCAGTCAAGGCCTATCAGGCGCAGATTGCAGCCAAGGAAGCCGCTTATGTGGCCGCTGTCGATGCCTACTCTAAAAACGCAAAGGCAAAGGCTGACGCCGACAGCGCCGCGATCCTGAAGGCCGCCAGGGCCGCACAGGCAAAAGCCGATGCGGAGTGCCTTGCCGTTATCGCCGCAGGAAAAGCCGCACAGGCTCAGGCTGACGCCAGAGTAGCCGCCGTAATTGCCGCCGGCAAGGCCGCGCAGGCTTCCGCCGATCAGCGTGAGGCCGCCTACGCCAAAGCCGTAAAGGCATATCAGGATCAGATTGCAGCCCGTGAGGCCGCCTACATCAAGGCAGTTCTGGGCAAGTAACATCGCATACCTATTATTAAAGAGGAGCGCCCGCGGAGGGCGCTCCTCTTTTTGGTGTATTGCGTCTGTGGGGGCCGGGCATGCCCGGCCCGCTCATGTAAGGTGAACAGGCGCCTGCCGGAGGGTTGCGGGCCGCACATGTGCGGTCCCCGCATCTCTACCCGGTTGCAGGGACAGGCTTACTGCAGCTTCGCCAGTGTTGCCTCGGCGTCATCCAGAATGCGCTCAAACTTCTCAAGAGCCGCATCGACCGGCGCAGGGGTGGCCAGATCCACGCCAGCATGGCGCAGCTCATCCAGCGGATAGGCGCTGCCGCCCATCGACAGGAACTCCTTGTAGCGCTTGACGGCAGGCTCGCCCTCCTTCAAAATACCCTCGGACAGTGCCACTGCCGTGGAGTAGCCGGTCGCATACTTATAGACATAGAAGGGACGGTAGAAGTGCGGGATGCGGGCCCACTCATACTGGATCTCCTCATCAATGACCATATCCTCGCCGAAGTAATCCATGACCAGACGCTTGTACAGCTCGTTCAGGGCGGCGGCGTTCAGCGCCTCGCCGCGCTCGACCATCGCATGTGCCTCGCGCTCAAATTCAGCAAACATCGTCTGGCGGTAAACGGTCCCCTTGAAGTTCTCGAGGTACTGGTTCAGCAGATAGAGGCGGGTCTGGGGGTCATTCTCGTTCTGGAGCAGCTGCTCGATGAGCAGGTTTTCGTTGACGGTGGAGGCAACCTCCGCCACAAAGAGGGTATAGTCCGCGTACTGCGGCGGCTGATGCTGGCGGGAGCGCCAGCTGTGGATGGTGTGGCCCATCTCATGCGCCAGCGTGGAAACGCTGTCCAGCGTACCGCTGAAGTTGAGCAGGATATAGGGGTTGGAGTCATAGCAGCCGCCGGAGTAAGCGCCGCCGCGCTTGCCGCGGTTGGGGTAGACATCGATCCAGCGCTCGGCGTAAGCCTTGCGGACAGTCTCCTGATAGTCCTCCCCCAGCGGTGCGACTGCCTTCAGCACCATCTGCTGTGCCGTCTCATAGCTGTAGGTCTTTTTCAGATCGCCGACCAGCGGTGCATAGACATCGTAGAAGTGCAGCGCGTCCACACCCAGCATCTTTTTGCGCAGGCGGACATAGCGGTGCATGGCCGGCATGTGCTTGCGCACCGTTGCGACCAGATTGTCGTAGACCTCAACCGGCACATTTTCCCCCGCCATCGACATAGCACGGGAGGACGGATAGCTGCGGGCTGCGGCCTCGGCTGCCGCTGCCTTGACAGCGCCGGAGTAGGACGCAGCAAAGGTGTTGATGTGCTGGCGATAGCTCTTGTAGTAGCTGTGGAAGGCATTCTCGCGCAGGGTGCGGTCGGTGCTCATCTCAAGCGGCACAAAGTTGGAGCCGGTGACCTCCACGGTCTCCCCCTCCCCGTTCTTGACTGCATCGAACACCATGTCGGCATCCTCGAGATTGTGGTAGATCTCAGACGGCGCGGACATGACCTCGCCGAAGCTGGCCAGCAGCTTTTCCTCGGCCTTGGTCAGGGTGTGCGGCTTGCTGCGCAGCAGGTCCTCCAGATTGAATTTGTACTCTGCGACTGCGGGGTCGTTGACGATGGCCGCCAGCTTGTCCTCGGGCAGGCTCAGGATCTCGGGCTGGGCGAAGGACAGCGCCGTGACCATCTTGACATATTTGCTGCCAACGCGGGCATACATGCTCTGGGCGGCGTTATCGCGGGTGTCCTCATCGTGGCGCTGCGAGGCATAGCAATAGAGGCGCTCCACCTTGCGGCTCACCTCGGTGGAGGCGTCGAGATAAGCCCCGATCGTGACAGCATCGCTCAGCTTGCCTGCAAAGGCAGACAGACTCTCGATGTCAGCATCCAGACTTTCCAGCGCAGCCTCCCATGCAGCGTCGCTCTCATACATCGGCGTCAGATCCCACTGGAACTGCGGGTCCAGCTCACTGCGCTCTTTCAAAATTTCAGCCATTGTGTTCTCCTTATTAAAAAATTTTATTATGCAGAGGATGCAGGGCGAACATTATTCGCCCGCAGTGCGCGGCAACGGCAAGGCAGGGGCGGATTCCATATCCGCCCGGAAACTGGCGGCAAGCGCCGGGTTCCGCGCGCGGGCAATGTCCGCCCCTACAGGTCACAGAAGAGCCTTTTCCCACTCAGCGGGCTTGAATCCGGGCAGGACGAAATCATCGCCCACCAGCAGCGGGCGCTTGACCAGCATACCGTCCGAGGCCAGCAGGGCGATCTGCTCCTCCTCGCTCATAGCGGGCAGCTTATCTTTCAGGCCCAGATTTTTGTAGACAAGGCCGCTCGTATTAAAGAACCGCTTGATGGGCAGGCCGCTCGCAGCGATCCATGCCCGCAACTCGTCAGCGGTAGGGTTGTCCTCTTTAATATGGCGGGCGGTGTAGACAATGCCGTGTTCATCCAGCCATTTTTTGGCTTTCTGGCAGGTGGAACACGGCGGATACTGCAGGAACAGCATAGTTTCACTCCCCTTTGCTTTGTCCATTCATTATAACTCGCCTGCGTGTGTGTGTCAATCACGGACGGTATGCAAAAAAGGATTCCCGCCGTGGCGGCGGGAATCCTTTGCGGTTTATTTAGTGGTCGTAAGCAGCCTCAGCGGCATCGCGGGCGATCTCCGCCTGCACAAGCTCCTCCTCGACCTCCGGCAGACCAGTGCCGGCGGGGATGAGCTTACCGATGATGACATTCTCCTTCAGGCCGGCCAGCGGGTCAATCTTGCCCTTGATGGCAGCCTCGGTCAGGACACGGGTGGTCTCCTGGAAGGAAGCAGCGGACAGGAAGGAGTCGGTAGCCAGGCTGGACTTGGTGATGCCCAGCAGGACCTGGCTGGCCTGAACCAGCTTCAAATCGGTCTCACCGGCATCAATACGGGCCTGAATCTCCTCGTTCTTGATCATGACATCGCGGCGGTTCACGATGCTGCCCATGATAAAGTCGCTGGAGCCGGAATCCTCGATACGGACCTTGCGCATCATCTGGCGGACGATGACCTCGATATGCTTATCGTTGATGTCAACGCCCTGCAGACGGTAGACCTTCTGGACCTCGCTGATCAGGTAGTTCTGGGTGGCGATAGCGCCTTGAATCGCCAGAATATCCTGCGGGTAGGCATGGCCCTCGGTCAGCAGTGCGCCCTTGGCGACCTCGTCGCCTTCCATGACCTTGAGACGCTGACCGAAGGGGATCAGGTAGCTCTTGGTGATGGGTGCGCCGTTCTCGTCCACGCCGTTGATCTCGGCATGGCGGGTCTTTTTGGTATCGTCAATGTGGACGGTACCGGCGATCTCGGACATGATGGCCATCGCCTTCGGGCGGCGGCTCTCAAACAGCTCCTCAACACGGGGAAGACCCTGTGTGATATCTTCGGCCGATGCGATACCGCCGGTATGGAAGGTACGCATGGTCAGCTGGGTGCCGGGCTCGCCGATGGACTCAGCGGCGATGATGCCGACAGACTCACCGACCTTGACGCACTGGCCGTTGGACATGTTGGAGCCGTAGCAGCGTGCGCAGACGCCCACATGGGCGCGGCAGGTCATGACGGAGCGGATCTCCAGCTCGGTGATGCCGGCGTTGACGACCTTCTCGGCGTCAAACATATCCATCATCTTATCCTTGCTGACGAGCAGCTCGCCCGTGGCGGGATCGTGCACATCATGCAGGGAGTAACGGCCGTTCAGACGCTCCTTGAAGCTCTCGACAACAGAGTTGCCCTCGCTGATCTCGCGGACCCAGATGCCCTCGGTCGCGTGGCAGTCCTCCTCGCGGATGATGACCTCCTGAGAGACATCAACCAGACGGCGGGTCAGATAACCGGAGTCCGCAGTACGCAGAGCGGTATCGGCCAGACCCTTACGGGCGCCTCGAGAGGAGATGAAGTATTCCAGAATATTCAGGCCTTCACGGTAGTTGGCGCGGATAGGCATTTCCAGCGTCTTGCCGGCCGTGTTGGCCAGCAGGCCGCGCATACCGGCCAGCTGCTTGATCTGGTCCATAGAACCACGGGCACCGGAATCGGACATCATATAGATGGGGTTGCGCTGGTGGTTCTTCTTCAGGTTGTCGCTCAGAGCATCGGAGACTTCCTCGGTGGCGGCCTGCCAGATCTCAACGGTCTTGCGGTAGCGCTCCTCATCGGAGATCAGGCCGCGGTTGAAGTTCTTCATGACCTTCTCGATCTTCTTATCGGCAGCAGCCAGAATAGCGGGCTTTTCCTCGGGCATGATAGCATCGGGGACAGCGACCGTGATGGCGGACAGGGTGGAGTACTTGTAGCCCTGTGCCTTGATCTGATCCAGCATCATGGCGCAGGTCTTGGTGCCGTGCTTCGTCAGGCAGCGGCTGATGATGTCGGGCAGGCCCTTCTTCGTCAGCTTGTCGCTCTTGCCGCCGGAGGCGATCTTGAGGGTGCGGGGGTTCATCTCATAGTCGAACTTCGTAGCCGGGTCGGTACGATCGACATAGCCCAGATCCTGCGGGATCGGGTTGTTGAAGATGATCTGGCCCATCGTGGTATCGACCAGACCGGTCTCCTCCACGCCGTCAAAGGTCATGGTGCGGCGCACCTTAATGGGTGCCTGCAGGGTGATCAGACCCTCGGAGTACGCCATCATGGCCTCGGCCTCATCGCGGAAGACCTTGCCGTGGCCCTTATCCTCGGGGTTGACGAGGGTCAGGTAGTAGCTGCCCAGAATCATATCCTGCGTGGGCACGGTGACGGGCTCGCCGTCAGAGGGCTTCAGCAGGTTGCCGGAGGCCAGCATCAGCATCTTGGCTTCGCGCTGTGCCTCGGTGGACAGGGGCAGATGGACAGCCATCTGGTCGCCGTCAAAGTCAGCGTTGAAGGGGGTGCAAACCAGCGGGTGCAGCTTGATGGCACGGCCCTCGACCAGCACCGGCTCGAACGCCTGAATGCCCAGACGGTGCAGCGTAGGCGCACGGTTCAGCAGGACGGGGTGGCCCTTGATGACGGTCTCGAGAGAATCCCAGACCTCGGGGCGGGCGCGCTCGACCATCTTGCGGGCAGACTTGATGTTGTTGGCCTTCTCCTTCTCGACCAGATCCTTCATGACGAAGGGCTTGAACAGCTCGAGGGCCATCTCCTTCGGCAGGCCGCACTGATACATCTTCAGCTCGGGGCCGACAACGATAACGGAACGGCCGGAGTAGTCAACACGCTTGCCCAGCAGGTTCTGGCGGAAGCGGCCCTGTTTGCCCTTGAGCATGTCGGACAGGGACTTCAGCGCACGGTTGTTGGCACCGGTGACCGGGCGGCCGCGGCGGCCGTTGTCGATCAGGGCGTCCACAGCCTCCTGCAGCATACGCTTCTCGTTGCGGACGATGATGTCGGGGGCACCCAGCTCCAGCAGGCGCTTCAGACGGTTGTTGCGGTTGATAACGCGGCGGTACAGATCATTCAGGTCGGAGGTCGCAAAGCGGCCGCCGTCCAGCTGCAGCAGGGGGCGCAGATCCGGCGGAATGACGGGGATAACCGTCATAATCATCCACTCGGGGCGCTGGTTGCTCTCGAGGAAGCTCTCCACGCACTCCAGACGCTTGAGCAGACGCACGCGCTTCTGGCCGTTGGCATGCTCAAGCTCCTCACGCAGCTCCTTGCTCAGCTTGTCGAGGTCGATCTCGGCCAGCAGCTTCTGGATCGCCTCAGCGCCCATGCTGGCTTCAAACGTATCCTCGTACTTTTCACGCATCTCCTTGTACTCACGCTCGGTCAGCAGCTGCTTTTCTCCAGCGGGGTGAAGCCGGGGTCAGTGACAATGTAGTTGGCGAAATACAGGACCTTGTCCAGCTGACGGGGGCTGATGTCCAGCATCAGGCCGATGCGGCTGGGAATGCCCTTGAAATACCAGATGTGCGAGACAGGTGCAGCCAGCTCAATGTGGCCCATGCGCTCACGGCGGACCTTGGCGCGGGTGACCTCGACACCGCACTTGTCGCAGATCTTACCCTTGTAGCGGATGCGCTTGTACTTGCCGCAGTGGCATTCCCAGTCCTTGGTAGGTCCAAAAATGCGCTCGCAGTACAGGCCGTCGCGCTCCGGCTTCAGGGTGCGGTAGTTGATGGTTTCGGGCTTGGTGACCTCGCCGTAGCTCCAGGCACGGATCTGGTCCGGGGAGGCAAGGCCGATCTTATCGAATCGAATTCTTTATTTTCCATTCAGCGAACCCTCTCAAATTCAATATGACACACGATACACTCGATCAATTCGATCAATCGTCGAAGGAATCGGACTCGATCGCGGCGAGGTCGTCAGCCGTGGGGCCGGCATCCTCATCCAGATCATCGTCAAAGCCCTCGTCGGCATCCTTGACGCTGTAGTCGTCCTGCAGCTCACTCTCGACCATGACATTATCGCCCAGGTCGTAGTCGTTGTTCTCAAAGCTGCTGTCATCGTCGTCAAACTCCTGACGCATATCGACGGCGTTGCCTTCCTTATCCTGCACAACGATATCCAGACCAAGGCTCTGCAGCTCCTTGAGCATAACGCGGAAGCTCTCGGGATACCGGGGCGCGGGATCGGCTCGCCCTTGACGATGGCCTCGTAGGTCTTGACACGGCCCACGACATCGTCGGACTTGATGGTCAGAATCTCCTGCAGGGTGTAGGCGCGCCGTAAGCTTCCAGCGCCCAGACTTCCATCTCGCCGAAGCGCTGGCCGCCGAACTGTGCCTTGCCGCCCAGAGGCTGCTGGGTGACCATGGAGTAGGGCGGTGGAGCGGGCGTGGATCTTATCATCGACCAGATGATGCAGCTTGAGGTAGTACATATAGCCTACCGTGACCTTGTTGGGGAACTGCTCGCCGGTACGGCCGTCATACACGGTGGTCTTGCCGTCATCGGTCAGATCGATCTTGGAGAAGTCAATGACATGGCCCTTCTCGCCATCAGACGATCGAGGTGGGTCGGGTACTCGGGGGCGTTCTCGCCGTGCCACTTCTCGCGGGCCTCGGCGAAGCAGTCGCGCAGGTCAGACTCGTGGGCACCGTCAAAGACGGGGGTCTGGACCTTCCAGCCCAGCGCCTTGGCGACATAGCCGAGGTTGACCTCCAGAACCTGACCGATGTTCATACGGGAGGGAACGCCAGGGGGGTTCAGCACGATGTCCAGCGGGGTGCCATCGGGCAGGAAGGGCATATCCTCCTGCGGCAGGATGCGGGAGACAACACCCTTGTTGCCGTGACGGCCTGCCATCTTATCGCCAACGCTGATCTTGCGCTTCTGGGCAATATAGCAGCGCACGCACATGCGCACGCCGGGCTGCAGCTCATCGCTGTTCTCGGGAGTAAAGACCTTGACATCGACCACGATGCCGTAGGCGCCGTGGGGCACACGCAGGGAGGTATCGCGGACCTCGCGGGCCTTCTCACCGAAGATGGCGCGCAGCAGGCGCTCCTCGGCGGTCAGCTCGGTCTCACCCTTCGGGGTGACCTTGCCGACAAGGATGTCGCCCGTCTTGACCTCGGCGCCGACGCGGATGATGCCGCGGTCGTCCAGATCCTTCAGTGCATCATCGCCGACGTTCGGGATATCGCGGGTGATCTCCTCGGGTCCGAGCTTGGTGTCGCGGGCCTCGGTCTCATATTCTTCAATGTGGATGGAGGTGTAAACATCCTCGCGGACGAGCTTCTCGTTCAGCAGAACGGCGTCCTCGTAGTTGTAGCCCTCCCAGGTCATGAAGCCGACCAGAGCGTTCTTGCCCAGACTGATCTCACCGTTGCGGGTGGCGGGGCCATCGGCCAGCACATCGCCGGTCTTGACGGCATCGCCGACATTGACGATGGGGCGCTGGTTGTTGCAGTTGCCCTGGTTGGAGCGCATGAACTTGATCAGCTCATAGGTATCGGCAGAGCCGTCGGCGCAACGGACAACGATCTTGTCGGCGTCAACATACTCGACCGTGCCGTCATGGGCGGCCAGCACGCAGACACCGGAGTCGGTGGCGGCCTTATACTCCATGCCGGTAGCGACAATGGGCTGCTGGGTGACCATCAGAGGCACAGCCTGACGCTGCATGTTGGAGCCCATCAGGGCACGGTTGCAGTCATCGTTCTCGAGGAACGGGATGCAGGCCGTAGCCACAGAGACCATCATGCGGGGAGAAACATCCATAAAGTCGACCTGAGAGGCCTCAAACTCCTGAATGTCGTTGCGGTGGCGGCCGGAAACACGGCTGCGGACAAAGCGGTTGTTCTCGTCCAGCGGCTCGTTGGCCTGCGCAACAATATACTCGTCCTCCTCGTCGGCAGTCATATAGACGACCTCATCGGTGACGATGCCGGTGGCCTTGTCAATGCGGCGGTAAGGTGCCTCCACAAAGCCGTACTTGTTGATCTTGGCGTAGGTAGCCAGATAGGAGATCAGACCGATGTTCGGGCCTTCAGGCGTCTCGATGGGGCACAGACGGCCGTAGTGGGTGTAGTGAACGTCGCGGACCTCGAAACCTGCGCGGTCACGGGACAGACCGCCGGGGCCCAGAGCGGACAGACGGCGCTTGTGGGTCAGCTCGGCCAGAGGGTTGTTCTGGTCCATGAACTGAGACAGCGGGCTGGAACCGATGAACTCCTTGATAGCGGCCACAACCGGGCGGATGTTGACCAGACTCTGCGGGGTGATCTTTTCGCCGTTCTCCTGATTCTGCAGGGTCATGCGCTCACGGATGACGCGCTCCATGCGGGAGAAGCCGATGCGGAACTGGTTCTGCAGCAGCTCACCAACGCTGCGGACACGGCGGTTGCCCAGATGGTCGATCTCATCGGTCACGCCGATGCCGTGGTCCAGACCCAGCAGATAGTTGACAGAAGCAAAGATGTCGTCAACGGTGACAGTGCGGCTGATCAGAACATCGTGGTTCTGGCGCAGCAGCTCCTTCTGCTCCTCCACATCGGAGGTGGTGTCGAGGATCTTGCGGATCTCGGCGAAGTTGGCGCGCTCGTTGACGCCGGCCTCCTCCTCAACATTGAAGCTGAAGAAGTTCTGGGCATCGACACAGCCGTTGGAGATGACGATGAAGGGATGAGGCTCCTCACCCTTGTGCTCGACCAGAATGACCACGCGGGTAACACCGGCGGCATCGATCTCCTCGGCCTTGGCCATGTTGATCTTCTCGCCCTTGGCGGCCAGCAGCTCGCCGGTCAGGGGGGCGATGATATCCTCAGCCGCCTTGTAGCCGGCGATGCGGCGGGTCAGGCTGAGCTTATTGTTCATCTTGTAGCGGCCGAAGCGGGCCAGATCGTAACGGCGCGGGTCAAAGAACAGGTTGTTCAGATGTGCGCGGGAGTTCTCGACCGTCGGAGGCTCGCCGGGGCGCAGCTTGCGGTAGACCTCGAGCAGGCCTTCCTCGGTGTTGTGGGTGATATCCTTCTCGAGGGAGGCGTTGATCTTCGGCTCGGAATCGCCGAAGAATTGCTTGATCTGGTCATCCGTGGACAGGCCCAGCGCACGCAGCAGCGTGGTGACGGGCAGCTTGCGGTTCTTATCGATGCGGACATAGTACACATCGGAGGAATCGGTCTCATACTCCAACCATGCGCCGCGGTTGGGGTTCATGGTGGCGGTGAACAGATCCTTGCCGGTACGGTCCTTGCTGGAACCGTAGAAAACGCCGGGAGAACGGACCAGCTGAGAGACGATCGCGCGCTCTGCACCGTTGGAGATGAAGGTGCCGGCATCAGTCATGAGCGGGAAGTCGCCCATGAAGATCTCCTGCTCCTGCACCTCGCCGGTCTGCTTGTTCAGCAGGCGGGCCGTGACATACAGGGGTGCCGCATATGTGGCATCCCGCTCTTTGCATTCTTTAATAGAATACTTGGGGTTCTTGTCCAGCCGGTAATCGACAAACTCCAGCACCAGATTGCCGGTGTAGTCCTCGATCGCGGCAATGTCGTGAAAGACCTCGTGCAGGCCCTCCTCCAGGAACCAGTTGTAAGAGTTTTTCTGGATCTCGATCAGATTGGGCATGCCAATCACTTCGTTGATGCGGGAAAAGCTCATGCGGGTCGTTCTGCCGTTTTGTACGGGCTTGACCTTAACCATAAAACGCGACCACTCCTATTCCATAGATTGACAAAGTTGGCGAAAGCCGCCCGAAAAAGCGTTGTGAAAGGTAGGCATATTCGTCATTTTTCACAAACTTTTCAATTTCACTGTTTTTGCGAAATCTCTTTAGGGCGCTCTATTCCATTTTTGTGATACTGTACCAGTATACAGGGAAAAAGGCTTGCTGTCAAGGGTTTTTCAGCTTTTTTATGAAGTTTTTTGCCCGCATCGAACGCCCGGGCGGGTGTAACAAAATTTCAGCACTTTGCTGATTTTGCACCGTCCGCCCGCACTTGACAAATTCAGCAAAGCCGATATGTACCCCCGCTTTCAGCAGTTTTCACAAGGATCGCCGACAGTTTTTAGAGAGGTTTACCCTTGACAAGCAGGTGTTTTTTACGACATAGTTATAGTACTATTTCTCATTCTATAAAGATTGGATGTTTTGACATGAGCATTTTGGAGCAGAAAATCAGCGCACGGCGCATCTTAGGCATGATCGCGGGCGTCGTCATCATCGGCATCGGCATTGCAGTTTTCAAGTTCTCCCATCTGGGCAACGACTCCATCAGCGCACTGAATCTGCGGTTGGCTGAGCTGGCCGGCCTGCCATTCAGTATTGAGAATGTGCTTATGAACCTGTTTCTGTTTGTGCCGCAGCTGATTTGGGGGCGGCGGTACATTGGGCTGGGCACCATCATCAACAGCTTTTGCATCGGCTTCATTGTCACCTTCACGAGCAATGCGATGACGGCGGCCTTCGGCTCTGCCGACACCCTGCCCGTCCAGCTGTTCTGGGTGGCTGTCGGCGTGTTGGTCGTGGCCTTCGGGTGTTCGCTGTACCAGACAGCGGATTTGGGCGTTGCACCCTATGACGCGCTTTCGCTGATGATGTCCGACCGGCTGCCGCTCCCCTACTTCGGCTGCCGCGTGTTTACCGATGCACTGTGCGCCCTGCTTGCCTATCTGCTGGGCGGGCTGATCGGGTTGGGCACGCTGATTTGCGCGTTCGGACTCGGACCGTTTGTGCAGTTTTTCACGAAGCATTTTTCGGAGAAGGTTTTGCGGTACAGCCCAGCGAAAAAGTAAGCGGCTGTGGAAACGCTCCCGGGGCATCGAGGACGCCGACCTCTACAACGAGAAAAGCCTTCCCCCTGTGGGGGAAGGCTTTTTTATTTTCACATCTTGATAATCCCAAACGCGTTGGCAACCGAGCTTGCCAGAATGACGGCGGCGAAGATCGGGCAGAGCCAGCGGATCATGAAACGGAACACCTTTTTGCGGCGGAAGGGCTGGCCATCCAGCTCAACCTCCTCCTCAATGCGCTCCACGCCGATCACGCGGGAGACCAGCAGGCAGGTGGCGATAGCCGCGATCGGCATCATGACTGAGTTGGTCAGGAAGTCGAAGAAGTCGAGGAACTGCATGCCGATGACCGTCACACCGGCCAGCGGGCCGTAGCCGAGGCTGGACAGCGTGCCGAGCGCGACCATGATCACGCCGACCAGCACCGTGGAGCGCTTACGGCTCCAGCCCAGCTCATCCTCAAAGGTCGAGACGGCGCTCTCAGTCAGGGCAATCGAGCTGGTAACCGCCGCAAACAACACCAGCAGGAAGAACAGCACGCCGACCACCGTGCCCAACCCCATGCTGGCAAACACCTTGGGGATCGTGATGAACATCAGGGCCGGGCCGGCCTGCAGCGTATCCGGGTCCCCACCGGAGAAGGCAAACACCGCGGGAATGATCATCAGACCTGCCATGATGGCGATGGCCGTGTCAAAGATCTCGACATTCTGGGTGGATTCCTCGATGGCGACATCCTTTTTCATGTAGGAGCCAAAGGTCACAAGGATGCCCATAGCGATCGAGAGTGAGTAGAACATCTGGCCCATTGCCGCAACGACCGTCATCCATGAGAAGTTGGCCGGGTTGGGCACCAGAAAGTACTTCACACCGGCGAGCGCGCCGGGCCGCGTTACCGAGTAGGCCGCGATCACGACCGACAGCACGACCAGCACCGGCATCATAAGCCTGGAAACGCGCTCCACGCCGTTGCGCACACCCGCAAAGATGATGCCCAGCGTGAAGATTGCAAAGAGCAAAAAGCAGAGCTCTGCGGAGGCACCGTCCGCAATAAAGGTGCTGAAGTAGCCATCCGCAGCCACCCCCTGCGCATTGCCGCGCAGGTACTCAAACAGATATTTGATGACCCAGCCGCCGATGACCGAGTAGTACGGCACGATCAGCACCGGAATGATGGCGTTGATCCAGCCGCCAAAGCCGAGAAAGCCGTTTTTGCGGCCCTTGCCCGCAAACGAGGCATACGCACCGACCGGGCTTTTGCCGGTCATGCGGCCGAGCGCTGTCTCGGCCATGATCATGCTGTAGCCAAAGGTCAGCGCCAGCACGATGTAGATCAGCAGGAAGATGCCGCCGCCGTATTTGGCTGCCAGATACGGAAAACGCCAGATGTTGCCCAAGCCCACCGACGCACCGGCCGCCGACAGCACAAAGCCGATCTTGCCGGAAAATGAGCTTCTGTTTTGTTTTTGTTCCATGATTCTCCTATTTCCTCCGTGTTTTTATATTTCGCACAAGGGCAAGTGTAGCACAGTCACGGAACATTTACAATCAAGCATCTTTCAAGGAAGTGTTGACAATCGTGCAACACTTCGCAAAATCTGCATACAAAAGTCCCATGCCCAACGCCTTGGCGGCGCGGGCATGGGACCTACTGGTTTACTTTATGTACCCATCAATCCAGGAAATCGCGCAGCTTTTTGCTGCGGCTGGGGTGGCGGAGCTTGCGCAGGGCCTTGGCTTCGATCTGGCGGATACGCTCACGGGTGACATTGAACTCCTTGCCGACCTCCTCCAGCGTGCGGGGGCGGCCGTCCTCAAGGCCGAAGCGCAGGCGCAGAACCTTCTCCTCACGCGGGGTCAGTGTCTTGAGCACATCGGCCAGCTGCTCCTTCAGCAGGGTCTGGCTGGCGGCCTCGGCGGGCACGGGGGCGTCATCATCGGGGATGAAGTCGCCCAGATGGCTGTCCTCCTCCTCGCCGATGGGCGTCTCGAGGCTGACAGGCTCCTGCGCCACGCGCATGATCTCACGGACCTTGTCCACCGGCATTTCCAGACGCTCGGCGATCTCCTCGGCGCTGGGGTCGTGGCCGTACTCATGCAGCAGCTGGCTGGAAACCTTCTTGACCTTGTTGATGGTCTCGACCATATGAACGGGGATGCGGATGGTGCGGGCCTGATCGGCGATGGCGCGGGTAATGGCCTGACGGATCCACCATGTCGCATAGGTGGAGAACTTGAAGCCCTTGGTGTGGTCGAACTTCTCGACAGCCTTGATCAGGCCCAGATTGCCCTCCTGAATCAGATCCAGAAACTGCATGCCGCGGCCGACATAGCGCTTGGCGATGGAAACGACCAGACGCAGGTTTGCTTCGCTCAGGCGCTGCTTGGCCTTCTCGCCATCGGGGCCGCCCGCCTGAATCTTGAGAGCCAGCTCAGTCTCCTCATCGGGGGTGAGCAGCGGCACGCGGCCGATCTCCTTCAGATAGACCTTGACGGGGTCGTCGATCGTGATGCCGTCGGCGGTCAGGCCGTCCTCGTAATCATCGGCGCCGTCATCGGCACCGGAGACCGTATCATCGACCTCCACGGGGGTGTCGTCCACGATCTCGATGCCGTTGCTCTCAAGCTCCTCATAGAGCTTTTCCATTGCCTCAACATCCAGAACGTTGCCGTTTTCCTCCATTGCATCGCTGATCTCACTGCTGGTCAGCTTGCCGATGCGGCGACCGTTGTCAATCAGCGTGCGGATCGAGTCTTTCTTCTCTGCCATAAGTAGGTTCTCCTTTTGGTTTTATATTGTTGCAACAAATCTGTCGGAATGTCGTTATTCTTCTGGTTCTTCAGCCTTGGCGCCCTTCTTTTTGCCCATGTTGGCAAAAAAGTCGGAGAACTGGCTGTCGTCCATCTGGCGGACCTTCTCGTCCAGCGGTCTGGCGCTTTCCAGCCGGTCAAGGTACATGTCGATGTCCTGATGCTGCAAAGGCGCATCGTGGTTCTGCGCCATTGCAAGCGCAAGCTGCTGGAACGCCTTGTCGTCCAGCAGCTGCTGCAGCGTTGTCAGGTTCAGCGGCTGGCCGCTGTCAGCACACTGAAAGATCGCCTGCAGAACGCTCTGCAGCTCCGGCACCAGCACAGTCGCCATATCAAGGCGGCGGCGCACATAGGGAATCTCGTCCGGGTTCTGCATCAGGGCTGCCGCCAGCTGGCGGGCCGCTGCCGCTGCGCCCAGCGCAGACTCCCCGCTGCTGGTGTAGGGCACCCGGATGTCGGCGGCGATCCCCTGCTTGGACAGCTCCTGCTGCTGTCTGCGGCGGTCGCGGCGCGCCGCCGTCTGGACTGCGCCCTGCATCTGGGACACGATGGCCTGCTTGGACACGCCGGTCTCGTCCGCCAGCCGCCCGGCGTAGACATCCCGCGCCGTGGGGCTGACGCCCCGCTCGGTCAGGATGCCGATGGCCTCGCGGATATAGCTGAGCCGGCCGTCATCGCTGCGCAGGTCGTACTTGGCCTTCGCTTTTTTCAGCTGGAACTCCGTCGGGTTAGCCGTGCCGTTTAAAAGCATCTCAAACCGCTCGCGGCCGTACTTTTTGATAAATTCGTCCGGGTCCTTGGCACCCTGATAGCTCAGTACGCTGACCTTCATCGGCGTGTTGGCCATGATGCCCAGACTGCGCTCGGTAGCCTTTTGGCCGGCCTCGTCCGAGTCGTAGCTGAGAACGACCTCGTCCGCGTACTCGCTCAGCAGCTTGGCCTGCTCAGCGGTCAGCGCCGTGCCGCAGGCACAGACCGCCGTGTCAAAGCCAGCCTCGTGCATTGCAATGACATCCATGTAGCCCTCGCAGAGGATGTAGCGCTTGCTCTTGGACTTTTTGGCGATGTTGAGCGCAAAAAGTGTGTGGGACTTGTGGTAGACCATCGTTTCGGGGCTGTTGATGTACTTGGGCTTGGAATCATCCAGCACACGGCCGCCGAACGCAATGATCGCGCCGCGCACATCAATGATCGGCACCATGACGCGGTGGCGGAAGATCGTGTACAGGTTGCCGCGCTCACTGCGGCGTATCAGGCCGGAATGCTCGAGCTCATCGTCCTGAAAGCCGCGGCGCTTGAGGTAGTTGACAAGGCCGAAGCCCTCATTCGGCGCATAGCCCAGCCCAAACCGGCGTATGGCCGCATCGGACAGGCCGCGCTTTTCCTTCCAGTATTTCCGGGCCAGCGCAGCCTCCGGCGTCTGAGCGTTCAGATTCTCATAAAAATAGCGGGCGGCACAGCGGTTGATCTCCAAAAGGCGCTGGCGCGCGCGGGATTCACGGTCATCCTCCTCGGGCAGGGGCATTCCGGCGCGGGCCGCCAGCTGCTTGACGCTCTCGACATACCCAAGGTTATTGTATTTGCGCACAAAGTTGATGACATCCCCCGCTGCGCCGCAACCAAAGCAGTAAAAACTCTGGGTGTCCGGATAAACAACGAAGGACGGCGTTTTTTCATTGTGGAAGGGGCACAGCCCGCTCAGGGTGCGCCCGCGTCGGCGCAGCTGCACATACTGGCCGATGACTTCTTCAATATCATTGCGGCGAACGACCTCCTGTATGTATTCCTGAGGGATCATAGGTTGACTGCACCTCCGTTTCTGAAAAAGTATTTGTTTTTAGATAAAAGATAATAGATAATAGAATTGGTGGATCGCGCCGCGGTGCGCCGCTCAAAATTCCTCTATCTAATTTTGTTTTCGACCAAAGGGAGAAAACTCCACGTTTTTTCTTATCTCTTATCTCTTATCTTTTATCTATTATCTTTATAAGACGTGCCACTTCTGCGGTATGAACAATTCTTCAAACAGGCGGGTGGCAAACTCATCGCTCATGCCGCTGATATAGTCGGTCACGGCGCGGTCCACCCCCTCGTTGTAGGCGATCTGCATGTAAAAATTCGGCATCAGGGCGGGCTCGCTGCTCAGGCGGTCATACAGCTCACTGATGAGCTTGTCCACCTTTTTTTCCTCGCGCTTAGCCTCCCGGTCCACATAGACCGTGGCATACATAAAGTCCTTCAGCACCGCATAGGCGGCATCGACCTCAGGCGAAAAGCAGATCTGGCCATCACTGCTGTGGGTCACCAGATCGGTGATCATCGTGGTAATGCGCTCGGACTTTGTATGGCCCAGCACAGCCGTTGCCTCGGGCGGCAGGCGGCGCGGGTCAAGCACCCCCGCCGTGATCGCATCCTCAATATCGTGGTTCAAAAATGCGATGTGATCCGCACGGCGCACAACACAGCCCTCCGGTGTGCGGGCCCAGGCGCCGGTCGTGTGGGTCACAATGCCGTTGCGCACCTCCCAGGTCAGGTTCAGACCCTGACCGTCCCGCTCGAGAAAATCCACAACGCGCAGGCTCTGCCGGTAATGGGTAAAGCCCCCCGGGCAAAGCCGGTTAAGGGCGCGCTCACCCGCATGGCCAAAGGGAGTGTGGCCCAGATCATGCCCAAGGGCAATAGCCTCGGTCAGGTCCTCATTCAGCCGCAGCGCGCGGGAGACCGTGCGCGCGATCTGGGACACCTCAAGCGTATGGGTCAGCCGGGTGCGGTAGTGGTCCCCCTCCGGCGAGAGAAATACCTGTGTTTTCTGCTTCAGCCGGCGGAAGGCCTTGCTGTGGAGAATACGATCCCGGTCGCGCTGGAAGCAGGGCCGGATCGGGTCCTCCGTCAGCGGCAGGCGGCGGCCCAGACTATTCGTGCTCAGGGTCGCGCAGCTGCTCAGGGTCTGCCGTTCAATGGCCTCGGTCTCTTCACGGATCGTCATAGTGCGCCCCCTTTTCCTGATCCTCTATCTATAAATACGACAAAAGTATGGGAAACACTCTTTTTTTGTGGGGATTTTTTTGAAATATTTTCACGGTTGCAGGGGGCGGCGTCCCCAACGCCCCGCGGGCCGATGCAAGCTGCCGCAATTCAAAACGGGGCGTACTGCGGTTTGGAAATCTCCACCTCAGCCCCGCCGCGCGTCAGCTCGTTCAGTGCGGTGCAGAGCGCACCCTCCTGCCCTGCGGGCATACGCCAGCAAAGGGTCACGGCATCATCAAAGACCGGCTCGTCCAGTCTTGTTTCCGCCGCCGCAATGATGCGCTGGGCCTGTTCAAACTGGGCATAGCTCACACGGACACTGCAGTCCACCACAAGGCGCATACTGACAAGCTCTGCCTGCTGCAGTGCGCCGGAGGCCGCCGCCGTGTACGCCCGCACCAGCCCGCCGGTGCCGAGCAGAATACCGCCGAAATACCGCGTCACTACAACGATCACATCGGCCACGCCCGCGTGGCCGATCGTCTCCAGCACCGGGGTCCCGGCGGTTTTGGCGGGCTCGCCGTCATCAGAATACCGCGTTCGGCCGTTCTGCAGCACATAGGCATAGACATTATGGCGCGCCGTGCGGTTGGCGGCGCGCACTGCGTTCAGCACGGCGAGGGCCTTTTCCTCGGTATCGGCAAAGGCGGCCGTGGCGATAAAGCGGCTGCGCTTTTCCTCATATTCAAATGTGGAAGTGCCGCGTATGGTTTTATAGTCGGCCATGGCGCAAACCTCACTCTATAGCAAAAATACCCCGGATGAAAGAACATCCGGGGTACAAAAACGGAATTACTTGCCAGACTTGGCGAAACGGCGCTTGAAACGCTCGACGCGGCCACCGGTATCGACCAGCTTCTGCTTGCCGGTGTAGAACGGATGGCACTTGCTGCAAACTTCGACGTGGATCTCCGGCTTGGTGTCACGGGTGTGGATCACATTGCCGCAGGCACAAGTGATGGTGCAGTCCACATAGTTCGGATGGATGCCCTGCTTCATGGTTAAATTCACCTCTTTCTCGATCATGATAAAAGGAGCCATACTTGATATATGTGCTCATCACAATCTCCGAATTGCGGCTACCAGCGTTCGCCATCCTGTGCGGACGGAGCAGCCATCTGAACGATTGCTGAAATATTTTAGCACAAGTCTCGTCCGTTGTCAAGCACTTTTTTCAGTCGACACCGTAGGGGCGGATTCCATATCCGCCCGTCAGACGGCAGACACCTTGCGGGCGCATATGGAATGCGCCCCTACGGAGATTTGTGCACTATTTTCTTTACAGCGTCAGCTGCTCGATGCGGTCATCCTCCTTGAGGGTGGCGCCGGCGGCAGGCAGGGTACGCACACGATAGCGCGGGGCATCGTTGAGTTCCAGCCCCTCGGCCAGCGTCAGGCGGGAGATACCGGCGTTCTTTTTCAGCGTCACCACATTGACACCGGCGGTATCGCGGGTCGCCTTTTCAGGGATGAGCGCGCTGCCGACCAGCAGCAGGCGGTTGTTTGTGGTAAAGATGGCCAGTTCGGTCTCCTCGGGGATAAAGCGCATAAAGGCAAGCTCTGCCTTATCGCTGTACGCCTTGAGCAGCTTGCGGCGGTTCTGCTTTGTCTCATAGCTGGACAGCGGGACCTTGGCACATTTGCCGTTCTCATAGAGGAAGAGCATCCAGCCCTTGTAATCGGGCGTGACCACCATATACAGCGGCACCTCACCCTCCTCCATGCTGAGGGCGGAGGCTACATAATCGCCCAGCACGCTGGCCTTGCTGTCGGCAAAGTCATAGGCGTGGGACTTGTAGACCTGACGGTGATTCGTGAAGAAGAGCAGCTCGGTGCTGTTCGTGCTTTCGCAGGTAAACAGTACCTCGTCACCGTCCTTCAGCTTCTGCTCACCGCTCATGCGCAGGCTCTGGGGCGTGATTTTTTTGAAGTAGCCGTCCCGCGTGAAGAACAGATGCACCGGGTAATCGGGGATCTGCTGCTCGGGTTCCTCCGCCTCAGAGGCCGGGATCTCGTACATGATCTCGCAGCGGCGGGGCTTGCCGTACTTTTTGGCTACATCGCCCAACTCCTTCATGATGATCTTATTGATGCGGGCCGGGCGCTTGAGAATATCCTCAAGATCGGCAATGGCGCTTTCGAGCTCCTCGATCTCCTCGGTGCGCTTGAGGATGTACTCGCGGTTGAGGTGGCGCAGCTTGATCTCGGCCACATATTCAGCCTGTACCTCGTCAATGCCAAAGCCGATCATCAGGTTGGGTACGACCTCGGTCTCCTCGGCCGTGTTGCGCACGATCTCAATGGCCTTGTCAATGTCGAGCAGAATCGCCTTTAAGCCCTTGAGCAGATGCAGACGCTTCTGCTTGCCCTGCAGGTCGTAGTAGGTGCGGCGGCGCACACACTCGGCGCGGAAGGCAATCCACTCCAGCAGGATGCTGCGCACACCCAGTACCTTGGGCTGGCCCGCGATCAGCACATTGAAGTTGCAGGCGAAGCTGTCCTCCAAGGGCGTGGCCTTGTACAGGCGGGCCATCAGCTTGTCGGGGTCCTGACCGCGCTTGAGGTCGATGGTCAGTTTCAGACCGTTGAGGTCGGTCTCGTCGCGCATGTCGGAGATCTCACGGATCTTGCCGAGCTTGACCAGCTCGGTGATTTTGTCCATAATGGCCTCGACCGTTGTTGTGGGCGGGATGCGGGTGACATCAATGCAGTTGTTCGCCTTGTCGTAGCTCCACTTGGCGCGGACGCGGACACTGCCGCGGCCGTTTTCCAGCACATTCTGCATCTCGGCGGCATCGTAGAGAATTGTGCCGCCGCCGACAAAGTCCGGCGCGGGGATGATCTCCCGCAGGTCAGCCTGCGGGTCCTTCATCAGGGCGATCGTTGCATTGCAGAGCTCCTCCAGATTGAAGGAGCAGATGTTGGATGCCATGCCGACCGCGATGCCCAGCGTATTGTTGGCCAAAATTGTCGGGAAGGTGACGGGCAATAGGGTCGGCTCGGTCGTGGTGCCGTCATAGTTCGGCACAAAGTCCACGGTGTCCTTATCGATGTCGCGGAACAGCTCGTCACAGACCGGCTCAAGCTTGGCCTCGGTATAACGGGCAGCGGCATAGGCCATATCGCGGCTGTACGCCTTTCCGAAGTTACCCTTGGAGTCCACGAACGGCACCAGCAGGCTCTCGTTGGAGCGGCCCATACGCACCATCGTGTCATAGATGGCCGCATCGCCGTGGGGGTTCAGGTGCATCGTGCTGCCAACGATGTTGGCGCTCTTGGTACGGTTGCCCTTCAGCAGGCCCATGCCGTACATCGTGTAGAGCAGCTTGCGGTGGGCAGGCTTGAAGCCGTCGATCTCCGGCAGAGCGCGGGAAACGATAACGCTCATCGCATAGGGCATATAGTTGGTTTCCAGCGTGTCGGTGATGGCAGATTCCAGCACCTCACCCGCCGATAAAATTTCGACATTATCCCCCAGCTGCGGGCGCGCGGGGGTCAGTTTTTTCTCTTTCTTTCTTGCCATAATCTATCCTTCTCAGCTTACATCCAGATCGTCCAGATACTCCGCGCCGTGCTCGGCGATATGCTCCTTGCGGCCCTGCAGATTATCCCCCAGCAGCAGGTCAAAGACGGCGGCCGTGCGCTCGGCATCGGTGGGCAGAACCTTGATCAGGCGGCGGCTCTCGGGGCTCATCGTGGTCAGCCACATCATCTCGGGGTCGTTCTCGCCCAGACCTTTGGAGCGCTGGATCGTGTACTTTTCGCCCTCAATGCGGCGCAGGATATCGGCCTTTTCCGGTTCGGTGTAGGCGAAGAAGGTCTTATTCTTCGTGTTGATCTCGTACAGCGGTGATTCCGCGATATAGACATAGCCCTTATTGATGAGGGTCGGCGTCAGGCGGTAGAGCATCGTCAGCACGAGGGTGCGGATCTGGTAGCCGTCCACATCGGCATCGGTACAGATGACGACCTTATTGAACCGCAGGTTGTCCAGATTGAAGCTGGCCAGATCCTTATTGTGGCTGCCGCCCAGCTCAACGCCGCAGCCCATGACGCGGATCAGGTCGGTGATGATCTCCGACTTGAAGATGCGGGCGTAGTCGGCCTTCAGGCAGTTCAGGATCTTGCCGCGGATCGGCATGATGGCCTGAAATTCCGAATCGCGGCTCTGCTTGACCGCGCCCATAGCGGAATCGCCCTCCACGATATACAGCTCACGGCGGGCGGCGTCCTTGGTGCGGCAGTCCACAAACTTCTGTACGCGGTTGGCGAGATCCATCTGCTGGGTCATCGTCTTTTTGATCGTGATGCGCGCCTTCTCGGCGTGCTCGCGGCTCTGCTTATTGATGAGCACCTGCTTACAGGCCTTTTCGGCCTCATCGGGATGCTCAATGAAGTAGACCTCGATCTGATGCTTGAGGAACTCGGTCATGGCCTGCGCCACAAACTTGTTCGTGATGGCCTTTTTCGTCTGGTTCTCATAGCTTGTGCGGGTCGAGAAGCTTGATGATACCAGCACAAGACAGTCCTGCACATCGGCGAAGGTGATCGCGCTCTCGTTTTTCTTGTACAGGCCCTTGGTTTTCAGCCAGCCGTTGATCTGGCTGACGAAGGCCGTGCGCACGGCGCGGTCGGGGCTGCCGCCATGCTCCAGCCAGCTGGAGTTGTGGTAGTATTCCAGACACTGCACGGTGTTGGAGAATGCGAACGCCACATTCATCTTGACCTGATAGTCCGGCTGGTCGGCGCGGTCGCGGCCGGTGGCGGCGCCGCTGCAGAAGTATACCGGCGTCAGGGCCTTATCCCCCACCAGCTCATTGGCATAGTCGGTGATGCCATGCTCATAGAGATATTCAAACTTTTCAGCCTCACTGCCGGACTTGTCGGTAAATACCAGCGTGACGCCATCGTTGACGACAGCCTGACGGCGGAGCATATCCTTGAAGGATTCCGCCGGGACAGCAATGTCGGTAAAGACCTCGGTGTCGGGCTTCCAGCGGATGACCGAGCCGGTGCGCCTGCCCTTGAACGGTTCCTTCTGCAGGCCGCCCACATTCTCGCCCTTTTTGAAATCGAGGTGGTAGTGGAAGCCGTCGCGGTAGACATCCGCCGTCATCCACTCACTGGCGTACTGGGTGGCGCACAGGCCCAGACCGTTCAGGCCGAGGCTGAAATCATAGTTGCCGCTGCCCTCGGCATATTTGCCGCCGGCGTACAGCTCGCAAAAGACCAGATCCCAGTTCCAGCGCTCCTCAGCCTTATTATAATCGACCGGAATGCCGCGGCCGAAGTCCTCGACCTCGATGACATGGTCCGGAAACAGCGTGACATTGATGCGGTTGCCATGGCCATCGCGCGCCTCGTCGATGGAGTTGGAGATGATCTCAAAGATGGAATGGGCGCAGCCCTCCACACCGTCAGAGCCGAAGATGACCGCCGGGCGCTTGCGCACACGGTCGGCGCCTTTCAGCTGGCGGATACTGTCATTGCCGTATTCCTGTTGTTTTTTTGCCATGCGGCGGTTCCCCCTGATGTATATTGAAACAGTGGTAGTTTTTGCACATATATTTTTATTAAACCACAGTTTGGAAGTGTTTGTCAAATCGACTTGCACTCTGCGGGCAGGTTGTAGAGGTCGATGCTCGCATCCAACCCTGCAAATTCAGTGTAATACAACAAACCGTTGTTGTCAAGTTGTGTTTATGAATTGCAGTCACAATTACACGGTTCGACCCGGTTGCGGTCGCCGATGACAGCGGTCCAATACTCGCTGCCGCGGTAGCGGAAGATGACCCAATCATAGCCGTTGCATTTCCGGGTGCTCTGCTTGACCACGCAGTAGCTGCCCAGCGGCAGATAGCCGACCACATCGTTGAAGTTGGCGGAATAAAAATACTCACACCGGGCGTTGAACACCACAAGCCGCTGTCCCGCCACCACTTCCATGGAAGGGCCGGAGGCCCCATAGTTGTTGTAGCCTCCGGCCTGTATCTCCGGCAGAAAATCCCGGTAGCAGCGGTTGAGGTCGCAAGCGCCGGAGATGCCGTTGACCACACCGCTGCCGGTGTACTGCCACATGGCATAGCTGCCGTTGTAGCCAAGGGTGGCGCGGTAGTCTGCCACCCACAGTGGGTAGCGGCTCAGGGCGGCTGCGTTGAGATTGCTGTTGATGTAGTTGGTGTAGCTGTACCAGCCCGCGTACCACTTGCGCTGGTAGAGGATATCCATGGCGTACTGCACAAGGCTGGTCAGCTCTGCACGGCCAAGGCTGGTCAGGCTGGCGTCCTCGACATCCACAAAGACCGGATATTCCAGCTGCAGCCCCTGCATGACATTCAAGAAGGTCGTCAGCTCATTGGCCACAGCCGCCCGTGTGCGCGCGTAGGTATAGTAATAGACCCCCACGCGCAGGCCTGCCGCCTTGGCCCCGTTGACATTCTGCAGGAAATACGGGTCCACATACAGTCCGCCGCTGTTGCTGGACCCCACGCGGACCATGGCAAACTGCTTGCCGGCCGCCGCCACCCGGCCCCAGTTGATATTGCCCTGGTAGCGCGACACATCAATGCCGTACTGGTACACAGCCATAAAAAGCCCCCCTTTGCGGTATAGTATGCAAAGAGGGGGGGTGGTGTGTGTAGTATCCTCAGACTGTCAAAAAACTCTTGTAGGGGCGAGCATTGCTCGCCCGTGCCCGTTTGTCTGTGAAAAAGCCATCTTAGAAAACGCGTTGCTTCGCCAAGTTGGCGGGCGACCAATGGTCGCCCCTACACATTCAATAGGCCCAAAATGTGATTTTTTGACACGCTGGTATCCTGCTCCCGCTGCGAGGGCGGCAGCGATGGGGCATTTACGCCAGACGCCGTTCCGCAAGCAGGACGATGCCGCGCTCCTGCGCGGCTTCCCTTAACACAGCAAAGCCGTTTTTGCGCCAGAAATGATTGGACTGCGGGTTTTCCTTGTCAATGCCGAGGCGTACCGCCGTATAGCCCAGCGCACGCAGCGCAGCCAGCACATCGCGGACGATCATCGTGCCGGTTCCCTGCCCCTGCAGGTCCTTGTTCATCATGAAAAAGCCGATGAACGCCGTGTCTGCGTCCGGGTAACCGTCGATCAGATCCATAACAGCAACCAGCGTATCCGCGTCAAAAAATCCGACATAGTGCTTCTGCGCCGGTGTAGTGCCCGGCGGGCAGAGCGTCAGGTCCTGCCGCACACGCTCGGGCGTTGTGCCGCCGCCACAATATCTGAAGTACTGGTCATTGCGCAGCATCCATGCGTACAGCATCGGCACATCGGCGTCCGTCAGACAGCGAATTATATACGTACCGGATAGCTTTTCAATCTGTATATTTTTCATAGCAATTTGATCCTCAAATCTCCCAGCAGCGACACCGCCTCCGGCAGTGAAAATTTTGCATCCTGCAGCTTGCAGCCGAAGATATCGACTTTATATCCGCTGGCCTCCTTGAAGTTTGACTTCCGCATATCGCACTGGTAAAATTCGGTGTCCAGCAGGTCGCATTTCTCAAAATCTGCACTGACGAGATTGCACTTGGCGAACATCGAGCGCTGGATCTCGTTGCCTGCAAAGTTGAATTTTGTAAAGTTCATCTCGGTGAAGGTGTTGTATTTCAGGCTGCAGCCCTGCAATTTTTCAATCGGGTCGGCAAACGAGCCGTCCCCCTGCAGGGACATCCATTCGATATTGTTGAGGGTGCAGCTTTGAAACTCCGTAAACTTTGCGCGGGACATCGTGGTTTTCAGGTCAGTAATCGTACAGCGGATGAACTGGCACTCACTCAGCACGCTGTGGTCCAGCTTGCAGTTTTCAAAGGTGCAGTCGATGAAGGTGCAGTCGGAGAAGTCGCAGTCGTAAAAGGTTTCCTCTGTAAATTCAAGGCGCGAAAAGCGCTCTCCCTCGCGGTATTCGGCGCGCATCAGATCACCAGCCCTCCGTTGACACCCAGCACCTGACCGGTGATGTAGCCGCTGGCCTCATCGGCCAGAAAGACCATCGTGCGGGCGATCTCGTCCGCCGTGCCAAGGCGCTCCACAGGGGTTTCCTCCGCCAAAGCGGCGCGGTCCTCTGCGGTAAAGCCCGCCATCATGTCGGTGTCAATGACGCCCGGCGCAATGACATTGACTGTGATGCCGCTGGGGCCCTCCTCCTTGGCGAGGGCCTTGCCAAGGCCGATCAGCCCCGCCTTGGCTGCGCTGTAGGCCACCTCGCAGCTGGCACCGGTCTGCCCCCACATACTGCTGACCAGCAGGATACGGCCGTATTTCTGGTGTACCATGCCGGGCAGCACGGCGCGGCAGGCGTAGAACGCACCGTCCAGATCAACGGCCATCATCCGGTGCCAATCCTCATCGGTGGTGTCGGTAAACAGCTTGACCTGCGCAATGCCCGCATTGCAGACAAGCACCTGCAGGCCGCCCAGCTCCCGCTGTGCCTGCTCCACGGCGGCCTGCACCTGTGCAGAATCCCCCGCATCGGCCTGTATTGCCAGAAAGCGGCCGCCCTGCGCGGCGGCTGCGGCGCGGCGCAGCACCGCCTCGGCGGCGTCCGGATGGGCGTTGTAGGTAAAGGCAACATCATACCCGGCGCGGGCGAACGCCAGCACCGCCGCCGCGCCGATTCCCCGGCTGCCGCCGGTGATGAATACATGGTTCGTAGTCATTTTTTCTTCCGTTTCTCTCTCAGCATCGCAAAAAAGTCCTGCAGCAATGCCTGTGCCTCCTCTTCCAGCAGGCCCGATTCCATGACCGGGTGATGGTTGAAGGGTAGCGCAAACAGGTCGGTCAGGCTGCCGCAGCAGCCCGCCTTGGGGTCGCGTGCGCCGTAGACGACCCGCTTCAGGCGGCTGTTGATGATAGCCCCGCTGCACATAGGGCAGGGCTCCAGCGTCACGAACAGCTCACATTGCCAGAGCCGCCAGCCGCCCAGCGCCTTGCAGGCTGCATCAATGGCCAGCAGCTCAGCGTGGTAGGTGGCGTTTTTGCCGCTCTCGCGCAGGTTGTGGGCGCGGGCGATGATCTCCCCGTCCTTGGCCACAACCGCCCCGACCGGGACCTCGCCCAGTGCGGCGGCAAGCTTTGCCTCTGCCAGCGCGGCGCGCATCAGTTCTTCATCGGTCATAGCTCCCCCTCAATGCACAAAAAACACCGCATATACAACCAGAAAGATCACAGCGGCGCTGTAGGCCGGGCTGGTGAACACCGCCAGCACATCCACGCCGGGGCGCAGACCGGCCGAAAAGCGAAAGCCCTGCTGCCGGGCGTTCCAGATCATCCAGCCACCGAACACCGGGAAAAAGAGCAGGATGAACAGCTCAACGCCGAAGGACAACTCCGCCGGGGCGTAATACCGCAGGTAGATCGTCAAAAACGCCAGCGTGTTGTTTGCAAGGTGCAGCAGCATACCCGGCAGGATGCTGCCCGACCGCTCGGTCAGCCAGCCCAGAAAGACCCCGCAGGCAAAGGCTGTCAGCCCCTGCGCCAGATCGAGATGCAGCAGACCGAAGAGCAGCGCCGGCGCAAAGATGGCCGCTGCGCTGCCGCAGGGGCGCATCAAGCCCTGAAACGCCCCGCGGAAGAGCAGCTCCTCGGCCACAGCGGGCATGATGCAGAGCGATATAAAGCAGACAAGCAGCTCGGGTCCACCGCTGGGCAGCAGCTCGCTCGTTGTCGGGTTGTCTGTGATATGGTTGATGAGCGCCCCGGCAAGGTTGGCAAGGTTGGCCACACCGAGAAAGACCGGCAGACAGAAGCCCGGGCTCCATGGGGCCGGCAGGGCGATGCGCAGATCCACCTGCCGCAGGCGGGTCAGCTTGAGCAGAAAGGCCAGCGTCAGGGCGATGGCCCCAATGCCGACCAGCAGCTGAAACAGCGCTGCGCTGACATCACTAAAGCCGAGGGGCTTTGCCAGACTGGCCCCCGGATGTGCCAGCCCCATAAGGGCGCTGACCAGCAGGGCCAGCAGGCTGCGCCCCAGCAGATATACAAGGGATGCCGCCGCACAAGCGCCCGCTGCGCCCCGCACCCCGCGTGATTTTGCCATGTGATTTTCCACCTTTACATTAAAGGCTTCCCCCTTGGGGGAAGCTGGCCGTGCAACGGCCTGATGAGGGGCCGGTCTGCCGCAGCCACCCATTCACGGTTTGCCGCGGGAAGGCCCACCCCTCATCCGCCCCTTCGGGGCACCTTCCCCCTTGGGGGAAGGCTTTATTAGTATCATACCACAAACCGGCCAATAAAAAAAGCCCCACCGGTGTGCGGGCCGGTGGGGCAAGGTCGGAGGGAGAGGAGTCTTTTTCATGTCTGCGTTGTGCGCCGCAGGCATTGACTTTCTGCTATCATAATAGTACATTATAGACATGAAGTAAAGCTATACTATTTCATACGAAGCATGAATTAAATTCACCACAGGAGATGTGATCATGACCCTGACCGACTGCCAGCTGCTGAGTATCGTGGCGCAGCTGGGTACCTTTGCCGCCGCAGCCGAACGGCTGCACATTACTCCCTCCGCCGTGAGCCATGCCGTGTCCGGCGTGGAGGCCGAGTGCGGCTTTCCGCTTTTCACCCGTACAAAAAGCGGCGTCACGCTGACCGCTGCCGCCGAGAACCTGATGCCCGCGATCCAGCAGATGCTGGCAAGCAGCGAATCGCTGGAGCAGTCCATTGCCCAGATCAACGGCATGCACAAGGGTGCGCTGCGGCTGGGGGTGTTCAACTCGGCCTGCGTGACATGGCTGCCGAAGATCGTGCCGGGCTTCCGCGCGGCATTCCCCGGCATTGATGTGCAGATCTATCAGGGCTCCTATGATGACATTACCGGCTGGCTGAAAACCGGCGCGGTAGAACTGGGTTTTCTGTCCAACTCCAGCGCCCGCGATCTGGATTTTGAGCCTCTCTACGATGACCGGCTCATCTGCCTTGCGCCGCCCGACTACAAGCCCCGCCGCCCCGGTGTTGTCCGGGCCGAGGAGCTGCGCGGCCGGCCCTTTGTCAGTCAGCAGTCCGATGTGGACGCCGACATCCAGAGCTATTTCAAAAAGAATGACCTGCATGTGTCGAGCCGCTGCTACATCGTGGACGACCAGAGCATGATCGCCATGGTAGCCTGCGGGCAGGGCCTTGCCCTGATGCCCGAGCTGATGTTCAAGGAGGGTGCCGCCAGCGCAGGGTGTCAAGTCCTGCAGTTGGAGCCGGCCGCCAAGCGCACCATCGGGCTGGCGTGCCTGTCGCGCGGGGTGCTCTCCCCCGCCGCGCGGGAGTTTGTGAAGCATGCAAGGGAGTTTGCAAGGAAAAGGTAAGCCGCGCGGTAGGGGCCGGGCACGCCCGGCCCGCTGGTTTACGGCACTCCCCTTTTACGGTTGATTTTGTAGGGAGGGGTAAAACACAAAGTTTCTCACCGCCGTAAACGGGCACGGCGGCCAGAGGGCTGGCCGCCCTACATGCGTCCCGGAAATATTTCATCGCGCAGTACAGCAAAACACCCCCGTGCCGTTAAATTGGCGCAGGGGTGTTTTTATTTACTTAGTTTCCCTCATCATACTCTGCCACAGGCACATTTGCGTACTCATCGGGCAGGTCGGGCGGCAGGGTCTGCATGTACTCGTGCATGGCCTCGGCCACATTTTTGCTGTAGGCCACGGCCTCGACCACAGTGCGGGCACCCTTGACGGCATCGCCGCTGGCGAAGATGCCGGGGATGCTGGTGCGGCCGACCTCATCGGTCTCAAACAGGCCGCGCGGGGGTCGTCTTGAGGTTCTTGGTGCTGTCGGTGATGGTGGTGCAGGGACCCTGACTGATCGAAACGATCACGCTGTCCGCCGGGTAGAGCTTTTCGGTGCCGGGCAGCTCGGTCAGGGTGCCGTCCTCGGCCTCGTTCAGGTCAATGAACACAACGCCCTTGTCGGTGATCTCAACAGGCTTTTTGTTGAAGATGAAGTTGACACCCTCCAGCTTGGCATAGCTGGCCTCATACTCACTGGCGGTGATCGTCTTTGAAAGCGAGAAGCACTCAAGATGCCGCGTGCCGTGGCGGATGGCGGTGCGGGCGACATCCATCGCCGCATTGCCCGCACCGATAACGATGACGCGGCTTCCCAGATGGTAGACATCGGGGTTTTGCAGGTAGTTGATGGCATAATGCACATTGCCGAGGCTCTCGGCCTTGATGTGCAGCGTGTTGGGACCGCCATACCCCGGTACCGATGAAGATAGCCTTGTAGCCGTCACGGAACAGATCCTCGATCTTGAGCGCCTTGCCCACATCGGTGTTGGGGCGGACCTTGATGCCCTTCAGCCGCAGATGGCGGTATTCAAAGTCGTCCAGCACCGTCCTTGGGCAGACGGAACTCGGGGATGCCGTAGCGCAGCACGCCGCCGATCTTATCGTGGCTCTCAAAGATCGTGACATCATACCCATAGCGCGCCAGAATGACCGCGATGGTCAGGACCCGCCGGGCCGGAGCCGATGATGGCAGCCTTTTTGCCGTTGGACGGCGCAGGGCCTTGCGTCATCTGACTGGCGTAGGTAGAGGAAAATATAGTTTTCAATGACCGAGAAATGGACCGGCGTGCCCTTGATGCCGCGCACACAATGTCCCTCGCACTGCTTTTCATGGTGCAGACCAGAGAGCAGACGGTGGTCAGGGGGGTTGTTTTCCAAACAGCATACGGCCGGCCTCGTCCAGCTTGTTATCCTTCAGCAGGCGGATGACCTCCGGGATTGGTGTGGATGGGGCACCCCTGCTGACAGCGGGGCACCTTACAGCCAAGGCAGTGGTTCGCTTCGTCCATTACATGCAGCGCCATGTTTTACTCCTTCATTTCGTACCTATTTTGCGCGTTAAAAATGCAACAATGTTGTATCACACGCATGTTTTCTCCATATCATGCTTATATTACCACCGGCTTAGCAGTAAACGCAAGCCCCATCGGCTGAATTTTTTCTCTGCATAATGACGAAAAATCCACAGCGCGCTATGCAGTCTGCCGATTTCAGCCGCCTGCGGGCTAGTTTGCACCAGCTCTGCCAGTGCCGTGCCCGCCGGCAGGGCGGCGCATTTCAGGCGCGGCAGCGCGATTTTTTTTGCGCCCAGCACATGCAGGTAGGGCGGCATTGGCAATTCTGCCGGAAACTGCAGCGCGGCGTCCAGCACAAGGCGGCGCAGCCGTGCATGGGGATAGCGCTTGGTTTTCAGCCGAGTGTAAAGGTCGTCCAGACCGTCTGCCTGGACGTACCGATGCTGCAAGGCGGTTCTCCAGCCCCTCACTGATACCGCGCAGCTGCGCAAAATTTCCGGCGGCTGCATCCGCAGCTGCGTCAGGACCGCCACCTCAAATTTTGCACTGTCGAGCAGCAGCCCCTCGGCAGCCGCCTTTGCGTAAAGCGCCGCTGCACCGGCGGGCACAAAGGCAGTCCATTCCGGCAGGGGCAGGCCGCGCAGGTAGCTGGCGCTGGCCATCGGCGTACCCCCATGCTCCCCTGCCCCGCCGCCGTGGGCCGCCCCCAGCCGGGGCAGCGCAAGGGGCGTCAGCGCAGCGCCCTGCGTCAGGATTGCCTTGCAATTCGATACCCAGAATGTTGTTCGGCGTGCGCAGCAGCGTCCCCATGCCGGGGCGCAGGGTCTCGGCAGCATCGGCCCGGGCGGCGGCATAGGTCATGCCGCTCGCAAGTTTTTTACGGATCAGCGCGTTTATCTCGCCGCTCAGCAGCAGCTGCGCTGCGTCCAGCAATGCGGCGGCATCGGGCGTTTCCGCACCGAAGGCCAGCGTATCGCAGCCCAACGCCGCCAGCAGATGCACCCCCGCCGCGGCGAATTGCTCCGCCGTGGCGCAGGCGTAGGGCGCGGGCAGCGCAATGACGATGTCGGCCCCTGCGCCCAGCGCGGCGCGCACCCGGACCGATTCCGGCAGGATGGGTACACCGCCCCGCTGCACAGCGCCGCTGCTCAGACAGACAGCCACGCAGTCGGCGCCCGCTGCCCTGACCGCCGCAAGCTGGGCTGCATGGCCGTTGTGAAAGGGGTCATATTCGGCTATGATGCCTGCAAATTTCATAGAAAAAATCTCCCGACAGATTGTTAAAAAAGTACTTTGCCCGTACTGTGCAAAAATTGTGCTATCTTGCAGAACTTGCGCTTGAAAATTCATATCTTCCATTATATAATAAAATCAACGATTGTGAAAGGGCAAATCTGCCCTGCCAAATTTAAGGAGGATATTCCATGAAAGTTCTGGTTATCAACTGCGGTTCTTCCAGCCTGAAGTACCAGCTGATCGACATGGAGGGCGAAAAGGTCCTGTGCAAAGGTCTGTGCGAGCGCATCGGCATGGAAAGCAGCATGATTACCCATGAGGCCAACGGCCATAAGGCAACCACGCCCGCCATCTTCCCCACCCATACCGAGGCCTTTACCGAGGTCGTGAAGAAGATGACCACCGGCGGGGGCAAGGTCATTGAGAGCGTTTCCGAGATCGACGCCATCGGCCACCGCGTGGTCCACGGCGGTGAGAAGTTCAAGGAGAGCTGCCTGATCACCCCCGAGGTCGTCAAGGCGATCCACGACCTGAGCCCGCTGGCTCCTCTGCACAACCCTGCCGCCATTCTGGGCATCGAGGCCTCCTACAAGGTCTTTGGCGAGGACAAGCCGAATGTTGCGGTCTTTGACACGGCTTTCCACTCCACCATGCCCCCGAAGGCTTATATGTACGCCATCCCCTATGAGTACTATGAGAAGTACGGCGTCCGCCGCTACGGCTTCCACGGCACCAGCCACAAGTATGTCAGCCACCGCGCTGCCGAGTTCCTTGAGGAGCCTATTGAGCGCCTGAAGCTGATCACCTGCCATCTGGGCAATGGTTCCTCCATCGCCGCTGTCGATCAGGGCAAGGTCATTGATACCTCGATGGGCATGACCCCGCTGGCCGGCCTGATGATGGGCACCCGCTGCGGCGATCTGGATCCCTCTGTGGTCAACTACCTGAAGTACAACCTCGAGATCACCGGCCACGAGCTGGACGAGATCCTGAACAAGAAGTCCGGCTGCTGGGTGTTTCCGGCGTGTCCAGCGACAAGCGCGATGTCGAGGAAGCCGCCATGAACGGCAACAAACGCGCACAGCTGGCCAGCGACATGCTGAACTACCAGATCAAAAAGACCATCGGCAGCTACATTGCCGCTATGGGCGGCGTGGACGCCATCGTCTTTACCGGCGGCATCGGCGAGCATGACGCCGACTCCCGCGCCAAGATCTGCCACCACATGGATTGGCTGGGCATCCGCATCGACACTGACAAGAACCGCGATGCACACAAGCAGAAGGAAGATGTCGTTGAGGTTACTGCCTGGGGTGCCCGTGTCCGCACCCTGATCATCGAGACCAACGAGGAGCTTATGATCGCCCGCGACACGAAGGAAGTCATTGAGAAGTAAGTCTTACTTTTCTTGAAAGAAAAGTAAGCAAAAGAACTTCAATATTTGTTCCCGGGAACGGGTTATGGCGAGAGGCTGTGGCATGGGGTTTGACCTTGTGCGACAGCCTCTTTTGTGGTATAATCGGCTTAATGAGGTCGTATATTTGAATTTCAGGAGGGTTGTCCGTATGAGCAGCAAGGTTTCAAAAGGCATTGCACTGCTTCTCTTTGGCATCCTGCTCTGCGCAGGCAGTGAGGAAATCAACGCCACGATTCTGTACAATTTCGGTGATTTCCCGTTTGCCGCGATAGGCGTCATTGTAGGGGCCGTGGGGCTGTATATGGTGTTCTCTGATAAAGCGGAGTAAGCGGCGCGGGCGGCATGTATGCCGCCCCTACAATGCTTTGCCGGGCGTTTGCGGCTATGCTGCGGGCCGGGCATGCCCGGCCCCTACAGTGCAAGCAAATTAAAAAGGGAGCCTGCCGATTCACGGCAGACTCCCTTTTCTTGTTTTATTTGTTTGGAATTTCTTCGGTTCCTTCTTTGCAAAGAAGGAACAAAACCCCCGTAATCACTGCTGGGCGGCCTCGGCGCGCTTCTTGGCGATGGCGGCGATGGCGTCCTTGCGGGACAGGTTGATGCGGCCCTGCTGGTCGATGTCGGTCACCATGACAAAGATGGGATCGCCAACGGCAACGACATCCTCAACATGCTCAACGCGGTGATCGTCCAGCTTGGAGATGTGGACCAGACCCTCCTTGCCGGGGGCAATCTCAACAAAGGCACCGAAGTTCATCAGACGGGTCACGCGGCCTTTGTAGATAGCACCGATCTCGGGGTCCTCGACAATGGTCTTGATGGTCGCAATAGCGCGCTTGGCATCGTCCTGATCGACAGCGGAGATAAAGACATGGCCGTCCTCCTCAATGTCAATCTTGCAGTTGAAGTTCGCGCACATTTCCTGAATGACCTTGCCGCCCTTGCCGATGACATCCTTGATCTTGTCAACGGGGATCATCATGCTGAACATCTTGGGCGCATACTTGGACAGCTCGGCGCGCGGCTCGGCAATGACCGGCTTGATGATCTGGTCAAGGATGTACAGGCGGCCCTTGCGGCACTTCTCGAGGGCTTCCTCAACGATCTCATAGGTCAGACCGTCGACCTTAATATCCATCTGGATGGCCGTGATGCCGCGGCGGGTGCCGCCGACCTAAAGTCCATATCGCCGTGGAAGTCCTCCACACCCTGAATGTCGAGCATCGTCATCCAACGGCCGCCGTGCAGCGGGTCACCATCGGTGATAAGGCCGCAGGAGATACCGGCAACGGGTGCCTTGATGGGCACGCCGGCATCCATCAGTGCCAGCGTGGAGCCGCAGATGGAGGCCTGAGAGGTGGAGCCGTTGGAGGACAGAACCTCGGAGACGCAGCGGATCGTGTAGGGGAACTCGGCCTGATCGGGCAGTACGGGGATCAGGGCGCGCTCGGCAAGGTTGCCGTGGCCGATCTCGCGGCGGCCGGGGCTGCGGGGTGCGCGGGCCTCGCCGACAGAGTACGGCGGGAAGTTGTAGTGGTGGATATAGCGCTTGTACGGCGTGTCGGACAGGTCATCCATCAGCTGGGCGTCCTTGGTGGAGCCAAGGGTGCAGATGGTCAGCACCTGCGTCTGGCCGCGGGTGAACATGCCGGAGCCGTGGACGCGGGGCAGCAGGCCGACTTCAGCGGCCAGCGGGCGGATCTCATTGATGCCGCGGCCGTCCACGCGCTTGCCGTCCTCGAGCAGCCAAGTGCGGACGACCTTCTTCTGCAGCTTGTAGCTGATCAGGTCAAGGTCGGCGGCGGTCAGCTCGGGGTGCTCGGCAGCGATGGCGTCCATGATGGGCAGCATAGCGGCATCGCGGACATTCTTGTCATCGGTGTTTCATGCATTCTTGACTTCATCAAGGTGCTTGGCATAGACATCGGCCAGCAGGGCATGATCCAGCTCCACGGGGGTAAAGCTCTTCTTCGGCTTGCCGATCTCGGCCACAATGCCGTTGATGAAGGCGAGCATCTTCTTGATTTCCTCATGACCGGCACGGATGGCGCGCATCATGGTCTCCTCATCGACCTCGTTGGCACCGGCCTCGATCATGACGATCTTTTCCTCGCTGGCAGCAAGGGTCAGGGAGAGGTCGCTGTGCTCGCGCTGCTCCTTGGTGGGGTTCAGCACGATCTCACCGTCCACCAGACCGACAAAGACACCTGCAATGGGGCCGTTCCACGGAATGTCAGACATGGCGATGGCCAGAGAGGCGCCGTTCATGCCGGAGATCTCTGCGGAGCAGTCGGGGTCAAGGCTCATGACAGTCATCGTGACGCAGACATCGTTGCGCATGTCCTTCGGGAACAGCGGGCGGATCGGACGATCGACCACGCGGGAGGAGAGGATGGCATGCTCGCCGGGGCGGCCTTCGCGGCGCATAAAGCTGCCGGGGATGCGGCCTGCGGCGTAGAGCTTTTCCTCAAACTCAACGCTCAGTGGGAAGAAATCAACGCCGTCACGCGGCTTGTCACTCATCGTGACATTGCACAGCACGCAGGTCTCGCCGTAGCGGATCATCGCGCTGCCGTTGGACAGACCGCACATTTTGCCGGTCTCGACCACAAAGGGGCGGCCCGCAAAGGTCGTCTCGAACTTGCGGTACTTGGGGAAGGTTTCCAGTCTGGATGCGAATTCGTAAGCCATAGGGATTCTCCTTCTTTGGTAGATTTTTACTTTCAGCCTCTCCCCTGCCCCAATCTTGTACAATAAAGCCAGCAGCCAGACCGTATTGTCTGGGTGCTCGATTTACTGCACAAAATGGCGGCGGGGCGGCTGTAAAATACAGGTGCAGTGGGGTTTCAGGTGTGCATTGCCGGAAACAGGCACAGGCGGATATGGAATCCGCCCCTACAACCGTCCGCGAAATGGGCGGCTGCGCACTTATAAAAAAAGCAGGCAGAGTGCAAATGCACCCTGCCCGTTTTTGCGAAAATTACTTACGCAGACCCAGCTCAGCGATCAGGGCACGGTAACGGTTGATGTCCTTCTTCTGCAGATAGGCCAGCAGATTGCGGCGGCGGCCGACCATCTTGAACAGGCCGCGGCGGCTGTGGTTGTCATGCTTGTTGGTCTTCAGATGCTCGGTCAGGTGGTTGATACGAGCGGTCAGCAGAGCAACCTGGACCTCCGGAGAACCGGTGTCACCCTCATGGATGGCTGCCTTAGCGATGATGGGCTGCTTGTCGATAGCGGATTTCTGGCTCATTGGTAAATACCTCTTTCTGAAAAATATATCGGCCGTTGGCGCAGTAAGGGGTAGTTGGAACCGTTGAGGCATACGCCCCATACCGGGCCGCGGTAACATTGATTAGTATAGCACAGCTCCGGCAGAAATACAAGGGCTGTGCCGCTCATTTTGCAATTATTTTGTTGCTTTTTCCCCGGCAAAGTAGGCTTTGCTCTCGTCGGCGGCGCGGTGGATGAGGGCCGCCAGCTCCTCAAGGGAGTTGAACTTGCGGACCGGGCAGTAATACTTGTGAAATTCCAGCACCGGTGCCCGGCCGTAGATGTCCCCCGCATAATCCGGCACGAATGTCTCACAGGTCACAGCGGCGTCCGCGCTGCTGTCCACCGTGGGGCGCTTGCCGATGCCGGTTGCCGCAGGCCGCCACTGCCCGTCCAGAAAGATGCGGGTCAGATAGACGCCCGCGCAGGGCTGCAGCGCCGCAGCGGGGTAATTCTGGTTCAGCGTCGGCGTACCCAGCAGGCCGCCGCCGATGCCCTTGCCGTGAACAACAGGCCAGTCGATGGCATAGGGCTCGCCGAGCATCGCGTTGGCGTCCGCCAGACGGCCCTCCTCCAACGCGGCGCGGATACGGGTCGAGGATACTGTCTGACCGTTGTACTGCGCCATCGGTACAATGTGGACGCCGATGCCCAACGGCTTGCAGAGTTCCCGCAGCCGCTCGACATTGCCGGCCGCCCGCGCGCCGAAGGTAAAGTTATCGCCGCAGAAAAGCTCTCTCGCCGCAAAGCAGTCAACAAGCACCTTCTGCACAAAATCCTCCGGCGACAGGCTGCGGAACGCATCAAAGGGTGCCTCCTGATATTCCTCGATGCCCAGCCCCGCGATGCGGGCGTGCTTTTGCGCCAGCGAGAGGATGCGCCCGCCCTTCAGGGTGCTGCTGTCGGGCAGCTCAAAGGTAAACGCGGCGGCAGTCAGGCCCTTTTCTGCGGCACAGGCCGCAGCCGCGCCCAGCACGGCGCGGTGGCCGCAGTGGACGCCGTCAAAATAGCCGAGCGCCACGGCACTGCCCTGCGGGGCGTGGATGGGCGTCAGGCTCTGGTAGATCTGCATTGGCTGTCAGCCCCTTTCGCAAAATAGTTTTTCGACCTTCAGCACACCGCCTTCAACGCTGGCCAGCCCCAGAAAAGCGCCGCTTTCCTCATAGACGCGGTAGCGGCCGTCAGCAGCCTTATAGTGGCTGGTAGGGCAGCCGTTGAGCAGGTGTGCCTTCACGCCCTCGTTGACATGCAGCGCGGGCAGCGGCGCAAAGACGGTCTCGATCGGCAGTACCCAGCCGTTGGTTTCGAGTTCCCCGCTCTCGGCGGCGGCTAAAAATTTGCGGCAGCGTGTGGCACTGCTTCAGCGAAAACACACCCGCCTGTGTGCGGCGCAGCGCCGACAGGGTCGCAGGTACGCCGAGGGCGGCGCCGATCTCCTCAGCCAGCACACGGATGTAGGTGCCCTTGGAGCAGGCTACCCGGATCGTGTACTCATCCTGTGCGGGGCTGCCGAGATATTCAATGTCGTAAATCGTGATGGGGCGGGGCGTGCGCTCCACAGTCTGGCCCTTGCGGGCAGCCTTATACAGCGGCTGGCCGTTGATTTTCACCGCGCTGTACATCGGCGGCAGCTGCATCCGGTCCCCGCGGAACTGCGGCAGCACAGCGCACAGCTCCTGCGCGCCGACCGTGACAGGGGCTGTTTCCAGCGTTTCGCCGGTCACATCGCCGGTATCGGTGCGCAGTCCCAGACGCAGCGTTGCTTCGTAGGTTTTATCATGGTCAAGCTGGCGGTCGGCGGCCGCAGTCGCCTTGCCGATAAACACCGCGAGCACACCGGTGGCCATGGGGTCCAGTGTGCCCGAGTGTCCCAGCTTGCGTGTGCCCAGTGCGCCGCGCAGCTTGGCCAGCACATCAAAGCTGGTCCAGCCTGCGGGCTTATTCACGGGCAGAATGCCGTTTGGCGTTTGCATAGCAGGGTTCCTTTTCTGTTGTCAGGTTTTAAAAGGCTTCCCCTCAGGGATGGGGAGCCGTCACCAAAGGTGACTGGGGAGGGGCAAGTCTGCCGTTGCAGACCGTTTACGGGTTGTTGCGGGCAGGTTTGCCCCTCATCCGACCTTGCTTTTTCTCCCCCAATGTGGGAAGGCTTTATTGCGGTTCTTTTTCCGCGTCGGCGCGGTCCAGTTCCTTTTTAACTTCCTCGAGGATCGCGTGCTTGGCATTGTCCGGGTTGCCGCTGATCTCGCAGCCTGCAGCGCGGGGATGCCCGCCGCCGCCCAGACGGCGTGCGATGTTGCAGGCGTTGGTGTTATGGCCGGTGCGCACGCTGATCTTGAAGCTGCCGTCCTTCTGCTGGCGCAGGGTCAGGCCGACCTCGACACCCTCGATGGAGCGGGGCAGGCTGGTCATATCCTCCAGCTCGGCACCGGCCACGCCGGCCGCCTGGATCTGATCCCATGTCAGGCAGATCAGGGCGCAGCGGTCATCGTAGTAGAACTCCAGACTTTCCAGCGCCATGCGCTCCGCGATAACGCGGGCGTGGGAGCGGCTCTCGAACAGTCGTTCGTTGAGCATCTCCACATCGGCACCGGCCTCGATCAGGTCGGCCGCCGCGCGGTGGGTCGCCGCCGTTGTGTTGCTGAACCGGAAGCACCCGGTATCGGTCGCCACGCCCGTGTACAGGCAGGAGGCGATCTCCGGCGTGATCTTAGCGCCCATCTCGGGAATGAGCGTTGTAAGCAGTTCGGCCGCAGCCGCTGCGCCATCGTCCACCAGTGTCTCGTAGGCGTAGCCGCTGTTGGAGCCATGGTGGTCGATGCACAGATCGACATGCTCTGCATATTCCTGAATGTTGTTGCGTTCCCCGAAGAGCTGGATGCCGGCCACATCCACCGCCACCACAAAGGCAGGGCGGAAGCTGCCGTCAAACACCGTGATGGGCATGTAGCTGTACATGGCAGGGATCGGGTCGCTGCACAGCACAGCTGCATTTTTGCCCAACTGCTGCAGGGCAAGGCAGAGCGCCGTGCCCGAGCCGATAGTGTCACCGTCAGGGTTTTTGTGGCAAAGGATCAGGATGTCATCTGCAGCAAGCAGACGCGAAACCACGGTCCCGCGATCCACATTCTGAGTCATAGGTTCCTCTTTTCTAACCGGGTACAGGGTTTACTCTGCGTCAGAGTCGGACTCGATGTCCAGCTCACCCAGCAGTTGGTTGATGTGCGCGGCGTAGGCTGCGCCCTCATCTTTAACGAACACAAAGCGCGGTGCTTTGCGGATGTGCATCCGGCGGCTCACCTCGGTGCGGACATGGCCGGAGGCCTTGTTCAGCGCCTTGACGACCGGCTCCGGGCCGCCCTCACGGCCCATGACGCTGATGTAGACCTTGGCCTGATCGAGGTCAGGGGTCACATCCAGACGGGTCACGGTCAAAAGACCGCCCGTCACGCGGGGATCCTTCATCTCGCCGATGATGGCGATGATTTCACGCTTCATATCCTGGGCCATACGGCCGTGGTTTTTGGTTGGCATTTACTTTACCTCTGCAATCAATCGCGGTACTCTTCCATCTTGAAGCACTCAAAGACATCGCCTTCCTTGATGTCCTGGAACTTGGCCAGGGTGATGCCGCACTCAAAGCCCGCGGCAACCTCCTTGGCATCGTCCTTGAAGCGCTTCAGGCTGGCGATGGAATCCTCGCAGATGACGATGCCGTCACGCACCAGACGCAGCTGGGCATCGCGGGTGATCTTGCCATCGGTGACACGGCAGCCGGCAACGGTGCCGACGCTGGAGATCTTGTAGACCTGACGGACCTGTGCCTCGCCCAGTGCGACCTCACGGACCTTCGGGGCCAGCATACCCTTCATAGCGTCGGAGACATCGTTGATGGCATCGTAGATGACGCGGTACATACGCATCTCAACGCCGGTCTGCTCGGCCTCGGCCTTGGCGACGGCGTCGGGACGGACATTGAAGCCGATGATGATGGCGTTGGACGCATCGGCCAGAGAGACGTCAGACTTGGAGATGGCACCGACACCCGCATGGATGACGCGGACGCGGACCTCGTCGTTGGAGATCTTCTCGAGGCTCTGCTTGACAGCCTCGGCGGAGCCCTGCACATCAGCCTTGACGATGATGGGCAGCTCCTTCATATCGTTGGCGGCCATCTGGTCGAACAGGTTATCCAGCGTGACCTTGGTGTAGGCAGCAAACTGCTTCTCCTTGGCCTCGGTGGTACGCTTATCGGCCAGCTCGCGGGCCAGACGCTCGTCCTCGACAGCCTCGAACAGCTCGCCGGCCTCGGGGACCTCGGTCAGGCCGGTGATCTCCACGGGGGTGGAGGGGCCGGCCTCTGTGATTTCCTGACCCTTATCGTTGCGCATGGTACGCACGCGGCCGACAGCAGTGCCGGCGATCAGGCAGTCGCCCTTATGCAGGGTACCGTTCTGGACCAGCAGCGTTGCGATGGGGCCCTGTCCTTTGTCCAGACGGGCCTCGACAACAGCGCCCTTGCCGCGGCGGCTCGGGTTGGCCTTCAGCTCCATGACCTCGGCCTCGAGAGCGATACGCTCGAGCAGGTCGGAAATGCCCATGCCGGTGACGGCGGACACAGGGATGCAGGCGACGTCGCCGCCCCAGTCCTCGGGCACGATCTCGTACTTGGTCAGCTGCTCCTTGACGCGCTCGGGGTTGGCGGTGGGCTTATCCATCTTGTTGATGGCAACGATCAGCTTGACATTGGCAGCCTTGGCATGGTTGATGGACTCGATGGTCTGGGGCATGATGCCGTCATCAGCGGCAACGACCAGCACAGCAATGTCGGTCATGTTCGCGCCGCGGGCACGCATCGAGGTGAACGCCTCGTGGCCGGGGGTGTCGAGGAAGGTAATGACGCTGTCATTGCTCTTGACCTGATACGCACCGATGGCCTGCGTGATGCCGCCGGCCTCACCCTTGGTGACATTGGTCTTGCGGATGGCGTCCAGAATGGAGGTCTTGCCGTGGTCAACATGGCCCATGACAACGACAACGGGGGGACGCTCGACCAGATCGGCGGCGTTGTCCTCCTCCTGCACAAACAGGCGCTCCTCGATGGAGACATGGACCTCATGCTCGACCTTGGCGTGGAACTCCTCGGCAATCAGGGCGGCGGTGTCGAAGTCAACGACATCAGAGATGGCGTGCATCTCGCCCATCTGCATGAATTTGGCCACGACCTTGGCAGCGCTCTGCTTCAGGCGGGTAGCCAGCTCACCGACGGTGATCTCATCGGGGATGGAGATCTTGAGCTGGGCATTGCGGGCCTTCTCCAGCTGGATGCGCTGCAGGCGCTCGGCCTCGGTCTCACGGCGGCGGCCGAACTGCTGGCCGCGGCGGTTGTTGCGGTTGTTGAACTTTTCCTTCTTGCCGGTGGGCTGGTTCTTGCGCTTGCTGGGCATGTTGCGGCTGTCGGCCAGATCGTCATAGCGGGCGTTGAACTTATCCACATTGACATCCACGGTGCGGGTATCCACAGAGACCTGCGCGCGGTTGACCTGCACCTGCTCCGTCTTGACAGGCTCCTTGATGCCGGTATCGGCGGCCAGCTCCTGCAGGGTGACGCGCTTTTCATTGCGCTTCTCGGCCTGCTTTTCGGGCTTGCGGATTTCCTTCTTCGGCTCCTGCTTGGCTTCGGGCTTGGCAGCTGCCTTGGGCTGCTCCGCCTTAACGGCGGGCTTGTCGGCCTTCTTGGGCTCGGCCTTCTTGGGCTCAGGCTTCTTCTGCTCGGGCTTCGGGGCGGGCTTAGCCTCCTCCTTGCCGCTGGCAAGGTAGGCGTCCAAGCTTGCCTCGGCATTCTCGCGGGTCAGGGTCTCCAGCAGGACATTCAGCTCTTTTTCCTCAAAAGTGCCGCCGGTCTTATAGGCTTCGCCGGTCACGCCGGTCACGGTCTCGATGACCTTTTTGGCGGGCACGCCGAACTCCTTGGCAACATCAGCGATCTTATATTTAAAGTCCATATAGTGTGGTCCTCCTCTATCAAAGGTATTTTGCGCACAGCTGTGCAAGGTGTTCGTCAGTCACGCCGAACACGGCGGCGGGCTTGGGGGTAAGCATGGCCAGATCTGCGCTGGTCAGGGGCATCTGCTCGCAGGCAACAATGTCCTCGCAGGCGTCCTTCATGTGGCTGACGGTGCGTTCGCTGGCGTCTGAGGTCAGCAGCACAAGGGCCACCTTGCCGCGCAGTGCATTTTCCTGTACGCGGTCATACCCGTGCAGCAGCTTGCCGGCCTTGCGGCACAGCCCCAGCGCACCCAGCAGCGGGTGCTGATCGTTATTCATCGCTCGCCGCCTCCTTTGCGCTTTGCTCCGCACAGGCGATCTCCTCCGTCAGGCGCTCATAAATGCCGTCCGGGATGGGGACCTCAAATGTGCGTTCCAGCCGCTTTGCCTTGCGTGCTTTGGCAAGGCATGCGGCCGAGGGGCACAGATACGCACCGCGCCCCGGTGCTTTGCCGCGCAGATCAATGCTGATCTCGCCCTCCGGGCTGCGCACCACGCGCACCAGTTCACGCTTGGGGCGCTGGGCATTACAGCCCACACAACGGCGCACGGGGATTTTTTTCTGCTTTTGCTGCTGCAACTAGCCGACCTCATTTCTAGATAATAGATAAAAGATAAGAAATATGGTGTTCCGCGGCGCTGCGCACCGCTCAAAATTTTGTTTTTGCCCTGCGGGCAAAACCTCCACACTTTTTATTATCTATTATCTTTTATCTCTTATCTCTTTGTATTTATTCCTCATCCTCGCCGTAGTAGCCGGACTCGGGGCGGATATCAATATTGTAGCCGGTCAGGTGGGCGCACAGACGCACATTCTGACCCTTGTTGCCGATGGCAAGGCTCAGCTGCTGGTCGGGAACCGTAACACGGCAGCTCTTGGTCTCGCCGGGCAGCAGCTCGACCTTGACGACCTTGGCCGGGCTCAGGGCGGCGGAGATGAACTCGGCAATATCCTCGCTCCAGCGGATGACATCGATCTTCTCGCCGTTCAGCTCCTGCACGATCTTCTCCACGCGGACGCCGCGGGCACCGATGCAGGCGCCGACGGGATCGACATCGGGGTTCTTGCTCCAGACGGCCAGCTTGGTGCGGGCACCGGCCTCGCGGGCGATGGCCTTGACCTCAACGGTACCGTCATAGATCTCGGGGACCTCCAGCTCAAACATCCGCTTGACAAGGCCGGGATGGGTGCGGCTGATGGTGACGCGGGGGCCGCGGTCCGTTGCCAGAACATCCACGACATAGACCTGCACGGTCTGCCCCTCGGTGAAGGTCTCGCCGGGGACCTGCTCATTGCGGGGCAGCACGGCGGAGCCGCCCTTGCCCAGATCCAGCACAATGTTGCCGCGTTCGGGGTCAATGGAGACAACAGTGGCGGCGATCAGCTCATGTGCGCGGGACTGCATCTCGCTGCACTGCAGGTTGCGCTCGCCCTCGCGCAGACCCTGACGGATGACATGCTTTGCCGTCTGGGCGGCAATGCGGCCGAACTCCTTGGTCTTGAGGGGGGTGACCATGCGCTGGCCGACCTTGTAGCTCTTGCGGACCTTCTGGGCATCCTCCAGACTGACCTGCGTGTGGGGGTTCTCGACCTCCTCCACGATGTCGCGCAGCAGGCTTGCGCGGAAGGCGCCTACCTCGGGGTCAATGTCAACGACAACATTGTCATCCTCGACCTCATAGTCCTTCTTGACGGCGATGACGATGGCTGCCTTGATCTTGTCGATCAGGTAGTCCTCAGGCAGGCCGCGCTCCTTTTCCAGTGCGGAAAGAGCCTCAAAGAATTCGTTGTTCGCAGTAGCCATGTTTCTGGTTTCCTCCCAATTATATTTCAAGTACACACAATACAGTATTATTCTTGCCTTCCCCTGCGGGGCTGCGCCCGCAGGCGCGTGTCGGAGCGCAACCGCCGTAGGCGGCTCTTAGCGCGTAGACTGAAGGTGGCGCGCAGCGCCGGATGAGGGGCGATGCTACCGCTATTACCCGTTCATGGGTAGCTGCGGCAAGTCTGCCCCTCATCAGTCCGCTTCGCGGACAGCTTCCCCCTCAGGGGAAGCCTTTTATCAGTCGAACAGATCCTCGTCATCGCAGAGCTTGACATAGCCCGCGCTCTTGAGCGGGAAGGTAAAGCTTTCTTCCCCGTCCGTCAGGGTCACATTGCCATCGGCGTCCAGTCCCTGCAGCAGGCCCGCATAGTCGCGGCGGCCCTGCGCGTCAGGGCGGATCAGGCGGACAGCGCACTTCTGCCCCTTGAGCTGCTCATAATGCTCGGGGCGGGTCAGGCGGCGGCCCATGCCCGGGCTGCCGACCTCAAGGTAGTAGCTCTGGTCAATGGGGTCGGCCTCGTCCAGCAGCGGATCGATGGCGTGGGAGACCTCCGCGCAGGTGTCGGTATCCATCGGCTCATCGCGGTCGATCAGCACGCGCAGGAACCAGTCCGGGCCTTCCTTCTCAAAGCGGACATCCCACAGGCGCAGGCCCATAGCCTCGACCACGGGGCGGACCAGCGCCTCCACGACCTTGACCGCACTGCCCTGCTGCGGTTTACCGGGTTTTGCCATATAAATGCTCCTATCATAAAAAGAAAGCGGACCTTGCGGCCCACTTTCAGTAAAATCATCATCGAACAATATGACTATACCACATCCCCGCGCAAAAAGCAAGCCCCCGCCGGGCAGAATTACCTTTCAGCGGGCTTTTTCAGCGCGCATTTTTTGCGCAGTTTGGTGCAGTGCGCTCGCAGCGGGCTTTTCGAGCAGGAAATACGCCGCCGCGCCAACGGTCAGGGCGGCGGCCCAGTACAACATATCGGCACGGTGCATCCAGACCTTATCCCCCAGCTGGTTGGGCGGGGTCACACCCTGCCAGGCGGGCAGATGCAGGTCATACTTCAAAAATACCGCCAGCATCTGATGCCAGAGGTAAAAGCTGTAGGTCAGCGCCGCCAGCCCGCGCAGCAGCCGCCGTGCCGGGGCGGGCAGCGTCAGCCCCAAACCGAAACCGACCACGACCGCTGCAGCCGCAATGACCAGCGGCATACGGTTCACAAGCTGAAAGCGCTGATACTCTGCTGCCGCAGCCTGCGCGTGCATCAGGGCATTGAGCCGGACAAGCGCCGCCGCGCCCAGCACCGTGCAGCCCGCGCGCAGCAGAAAATGCTGTGTCCAGCCGCCGCGCGCCAGCCTTGCAAAGACGAGCGCCGCCGCCATGCCGACCGCCAGCACCCCGCAGAACGCCGGGAACTGGTTGAAAAGCCTTGGGTACGCATAGCCACCGTACTGGGGCAATGTCCAGAGCGAGTAGACGAGCTGTACGCCGCAGAGCGCCCCCAGCACCGGCAGCGGATGCCGTGCGCAGAGCGGTGCAAGCAGCGGGAACACCAGATAAAACAGTGCAAACACCGTCAGCGTCCAGCTGACCGCATTGAGCTGCGTACCAATGTAGCACGCCGGGAAAAGCTGCTGGGTCAGCGTCAGATGTGTGAATAGGTCAACTGCCAGTGCCCTGCTCCACCCGCTGCGATACACTGCCAGCGCCAGACTGAACAGCAGGCTGGCATAGTAGGCCGGCAGCAGCCGCGCGGCGCGGCGGCGGTAAAACTCCGCCGGGCGGGTCTGCGGCAGCGGTCTGCCCTGCGCTGCCGCGTTGGCCCACGGCAGGAACAGGCAGAACGCCGACAGCATAACGAGGAAGTCCACCCCAACGCTGCCCGCCCGCAGCCAATGCTCCGCAGCGGGGCGGCTGTACCAGCTTTGCTGCCATATGTGGAACGCCCCCACGGCCCACGCCGCCAGCACCCGCAAAAAATCGGCAGATGCCGGGCGGTCACAGTCGATCGGTGCCGGGGTGCGGCTTAGAACGCCCATTCGCCGTTTTCAAAAATCGTGATCTCCTCGCCGCTCTTGGTCACGCCAACGACATGGGTGTCGGGCGCGCCGACCATGACATCCTCATGGATGGCGGAGCTGTTCAGGCCCTTTGCCAGCAGCTCGTCCCGGCTCATGGCGGAGCCGCCCTTGATGTTGGTCGGGTAGCCATCGCCGAAGGCAATGTGGCAGGCGGCGTTTTCGTCGAACAGGGTGTTATAGAACAGAACACCGCTGCGGTTGATGGGGCTGGACGCGGGCACCAGTGCAATCTCGCCGATGCGGTTGGCGTTTTCATCGGTGGTAAGCAGCTCGGCCAGCAGCTCGGCGTTCTTCTCAGCGCCATGCTCCACGACCTTGCCGTTTTGGAAGGTGACATGCCAGCCCTCGATCAGCTGGCCGTTGTAAGCGTAGGGCTTGGTGCCGTAGACGCGGCCGTCAACGCGGTCGCGGTGGGGTGCGCAGAACACCTCCTCGGTGGGGACATTGGCGATGAACTCGATGCCGCCCTCCGTCTTGCTGGACGCGCCCTCCCAGATGGCGTTCTCGGCCAGACCCACGGTCAGATCTGTGCCGTTAGCGCTCGTCATGCGAATACGGTCGAGGTTCAGCTCATTCATCCGGTCGCGGCGAGCCTTGGTGCGGGCAACATGCTCCTTCCATGCGGTTACGGGGTCACCGGTCGATACGCGGCAGACATCAAAAATCAGCGCCCACAGCTTCTCAACAGCCTCCTCAAGCGGCAGGTCCGGGAACACCTTGGCAGCCCAGCCCGGGGCGGGCACGGCGGCCACACACCACTGCACGCGGTCATTCATCGTGTAGGCCTGCCAGGGCTTCATAAAGGTGCGGCGGGCGAGGTTGACGCGGTTCAGCTTGCCCGCATCCAGCCCGGCCAGTGCCTCGGGGTCTGCGGCATGGATGGCCAGCGTGCAGCAGCCGTCCGGGTCCTCGGCATAGTCGAGGTAGCTGCGCAGCTCGTAGGGCTTCATGGCGCACAGGTCGCTCTCAGCGGCCATTTCCATCTGCAGGCGGGTCAGCTTGTCGTCCTCCCAGCGGACCACAACGGTCTTGGCACCGGCCTCGTAGCCTGCGCGGACACAGGCGTGGGCAAAGTCCGGCATCGTGACCGGGCAGCGAACAATGAAATTCTGGCGCGGGCGCACATTGACGCCCACCTTGACGATAAAATCAGCGTAGAGCTGGAGATAGTGTTGGTTCATTGCGAGTGGCTCCTTTTATAATGTATTTGGTTGTATTGTACCATAAAGTGGGCGGTAATGGCAAGGCTGCGTGCCTTCCCCCGAGGGGGAAGGTGGCCGAGGCCCCGCCCGAGGTCGGATGAGGGGCGGCCCTCCGGGGGTTGCCCGTTCACTGACTGCCGCAGCGGACCTTGCCCTCATCAGTCAGCGAGCGGGGTCACTGACAGCTTCCCCCGAGGGGGGAAGCCACTCTACCAAAAAACAGGCTGCCCTGTCGGACAGCCTGTCATCAGATTTTATTTCTCTACCATCATGTCGGCAGCCTTGTACAGATCGCCGCAGCTCATGCAGATGACAAGGTCACCCTTCTTGGCGTTTTTCTTTACCCAGTCGGCGGCACCCTCCAGCCCGCTGACCACAACGCTGCCGGGCAGCTTGGCGGCAAGGTCCTCGCTCTTGACGCTGCCGTCATCCTTCTCGCGGCCGCCCATGATGGGCAGCAGCACGACCTGATCGGCGGCGCGCAGCACCTTGGCAAATTCGTCCATCAGCATCTTGGTGCGGCTGTAGGTAAACGGCTGATGCACCGCGATCACACGGTCATAGCCCATCTCCTTAGCCGTGGCCAGCGTGGCGGCCAGCTCGGTGGGATGGTGGGCGTAGTCATCCACAATGACCGCGCCGTTGCACTCGCCCTTGATCTCAAACCGGCGGCCGGTGCCGTGGAATTCTTCCGCTGCGCGGACGGCATCCTCGGGCTTGAGGCCCAGCGGACGCACGCAGCAGCACATGGCCAGCGCATTGTAAATGTTGTGGTAGCCGGGCACACCAAGCCTGATGTGGGCAAAGAACTCGCCCAGCTCAAGCACATCAAACTCAAAGAAGCCGGGCTTATACTCGCCGATGTTGACGGCGTGGAAGCGGGCCTCCTCCTCTTTGATGCCGAAACTCAGCACCGGGCGGTCGATGGAGTTGACGACATCCATCGTGTTTTTATCGTCCATGTTGAACACAACGGTGCGGGACAGCAGCGCAAACTTCTGGAACGCAAGCTTGAGCTGACCCATCGTGCCGTAATATTCCAGATGGTCATTGTCGATGTTCAGGATGACGCCCACCGTGCTGGTCAGCTGCAGGAAGGTCTCATGGTACTCGCAGGCCTCAATGACCACGCTCTGGCCGCTGCCGGCCTTGCCGTAGCCGCCGATGAGGGGCAGCTTGCCGCCGATGACGGCGGCGGGGTCCTTGCCGGCCAGCTCCAGCATGGTTGTGATCATGCCGGTCGTGGTCGTTTTACCGTGGGTACCAGCCACGCCGATGCTCTGGCTATGGGTGCGGCTGATATAGCCCAGCATGACGCTGCGCTCCACCGCCTTGATGCCGCGGGCGTGAGCCGCCTGCAGCTCAGGATTGTCATTATGGATGGCGGCGCTGTAGACGACCAGATCCGGATTGCCCAGATTGGCCGCATCATGTCCGATGGCCACACGGACGCCGAGCGCACGCTCCGCCTCGGTGTTTTTGGTTTCCTCGACATCGGAGCCGGTGATGGCGAAGCCGCGGCTGTGCAGGATCTGGATCAGCGGATAGGTGCCGGAGCCGCCGCAGCCGATAAAATGGATCGTGCGGACCCCCTCCAGCAGCTTGGGGTCATACATACTAAAAGCCATAACAGTGGTCACCTCAAAATTTATCCGCTGCCTTAGAGGATACGGCATACGGCATTTTTTTACTAATACTATGAAAGTATTATACTATTTTTCTGCAATAAAAGAAACACTTTTTTTGAAATCCCCGCCTGTACAGGTAATTTTTGGGCAAATGGCACAAATTTGGACCCGCAGTTTCTGGCAATACATCGAGGGTGCAGCCGCAGCCGCACCCTCGATGTGTGAAAAGATTTTTTATAGTACGATAAATGTGCCCTGTATTTCAGGTCGCTTGGGGCGTGACTTCCTGCGGCAGATAGTCTTGCGGCAAGCAATCCTGCGGCAGGCAATCCTGATAGAGGGCATCGAAGCCGCTTTCCCGCAGAATATCCTCCGCAGCCTCTCTGGGCTTGATGTTTTCTCGGGTATAGCTGGGGCAGCACAAAAGCGCTTCTTCAACAGCCTTCAAGCGTTCCGCCACACTCAGTATCATTTTTTCAAGCGCCGCCGTTGCCTTCTTGTCATTTTCCTTTGTCAGGAAAAGATAGCGGAACAGGTAACTCAACCGCTGCCCATAGCTGCGGCGCAGCGCCAGCAATTCCAGCTCGATCTGTGCAGCCAGCACAGCCGCTTTCTTTTTGTTCGGCGTCACCACAAACGAATAAACGCCAAACAATGCCCACAGCCCGCCAAAGTCGCAGAGTATCTCCGGCACATACTTTACATACGGGAAAACTGTGTTGAGCGTCAGCAGCACGGCAACCGCCGCAAAGCCCGCTGCAAAACTGCGTACATTGAGACCGCCTATCACGAAAAAAAGGAAAAAAACAGCCGTTACCAGCAATACAAACACCGCCTGCTCTATGTCGAAATAGCTTACCGCTGCGCCGCACGCGACAGAAATCAATGCCAGCAGAAACATACCGATCAGCCCGGCGACACGCGTAGAGCTTGCTTTTACACTTTTAGCGTCGTCATCCACCTTTTTCCACCTTTGGGCAAGCTCCGGGAACGCGGTATCCGCCTCACGGTCTGCGGGCAGCGCATCGTAAGCAAGTGCCGCCAACTGCACTTCATTTTTGTTCTGCACGCAGACGGACGGCAGGGTGGTAAGGACTTCAAGCGTCAGCTTTCCCAATTTGTCCGGTTTCGCAAAGCGTTCCGCCTCGCCGTTATCCTCTGCCCTGATGCAGTTTATGGTATCTTCCAGAATCGCCTGCCGCAGCTCATCCGAATAGTCCCAATAATCCTCTTCCGTTGCAGTAGGCACTTCGCTTACAGAGGTCGCCACTGCCGTGTACGCACTTGTTTCCGTAGAAATCTTATCCGGCCATTCCCTTATTTTTGAGTTAAATTCCAGTTCAACGGTGTATACTTTTTTTCCATCTTCATCCTTGTCAAAAAAAGCGTTTCTTCGCCTTTTTCCTCTCTTTCCCGGTCCATTTCTTCCGCCGTTTCCATGACGAAGTTATACACTCTGCGGAAGCGTTTTTCTGCCTTATCAATATACTCCCGCGCGGCGTTTTCCCCGTGCTTTCGGGCAACCTCCCGTGTTTTGATATAATCATCATATAAAGCCCAGTTCCAGACCGCGCGCTGCACCGCCAGTTCCTTGCTGATTGCGTCCTTTATTCTCAACCGTTTCAATTCGCGCAATGTAGTCATATCGCAACCTCTTTTCCTCTTTTGCTGCCTTTATCATAGCATATTTCTTTGACGAATCCAACGATTTTTGTGGCATTTTGTCTGCTTTTTTGATACAATAAGAAAAACGCTGTGGAGGTGCCGACCGTATGGCAAAGCTGATTTGGAGCCTAGACCCTTTGGCCGTGTCGCGGCTGGGGCGGGCGGCGAAAAAGCCGCCGTTCAGCAAAGAGGAATTGGCCCGCATCGGCATTCCGGCGCGCAAAATTCCCCGTGTGCAGGAGGAGCTGGCACGGCTGAGCGGGGATAAAACGCTGAAACGCGAGGAGCTGGGGATGCTGGCGTGGGAGATTGCGGACTTGCTTTTATAAGATAAAATCATGGTGCTGCGCGCTGCTTTAGTTTTTGTTTTTGCCCCGAAGAGCAAAAACTCCACATTTTTTATTATCTTTTATCTTTTATCTTTTATCTTTTTATGGTATACTGAATTTATCGTGCCAAATTTATCCGGGCGCGGTGGGAAAATCGCTTTGTGTGGCAGCCAGCCATGCGGAAGGAGTAACACAAATGAAGAACAGTGAAAAAACCCTTGACATGATCGTAAACCTGTGCAAAAACCGCGGGTTTATCTATCCGGGCAGCGAGATCTACGGCGGCCTGGCAAACAGCTGGGACTACGGTCCTCTGGGTGTTGAGTTCAAGAACAATGTCAAAAAGGCATGGATGAAGAAGTTCGTGCAGGAAAGCCCCTACAATGTCGGTCTGGACGCCGCCATCCTGATGAACCCGCAGACCTGGGTGACTACTGGCCATGTGTCCAGCTTCTCGGACCCACTGCTGGACTGCCGCGCCTGCAAGAGCCGCCACCGCGCCGACAAGCTGATTTCCGAGTGCGAGCAGGGCAAGGGCGTGGATGTCGATGCCATGACCTTTGATGAGATGGACGCTTTTATCGCCAGCCATGATGAAGTCGTCTGCCCCGTCTGCGGCAAGCATGACTTTACTCCCATCCGTAAGTTCAACCTGATGTTCAAGACCGCCATCGGCGTTACCGAGGATTCCTCCTCCACCTGCTATCTGCGCCCCGAGACCGCACAGGGCATCTTTGTCAACTTTGCGAACATCCAGCGCACGACCCGCCGCAAGCTGCCCTTCGGCGTCTGCCAGGTCGGCAAGGCGTTCCGCAACGAGATCACGCCGGGCAACTTCACCTTCCGCACCCGTGAGTTTGAGCAGATGGAGTGCGAGTTCTTCTGCAAGCCCGACACCGATCTGGAGTGGTTTGCCTACTGGAAGGACTACTGCAAGAACTGGCTGCTGAGCCTCGGCATTCAGGAGGAAAACCTGCGCCTGCGCGACCACGAGCCTGCCGAGCTTGCCTTCTACAGCCGCGCCACCACCGACATCGAGTACGCCTTCCCGTTCACCGACTGGGGCGAGCTGTGGGGCATTGCCGACCGCACCAACTATGACCTGAGCCGCCATCAGGAGGCCTCCGGCAAGAGCCTTGAGTACTTTGACCCCGAGACGAACGAGCATTACATCCCCTATGTTATCGAGCCGTCTCTGGGCTGTGACCGCGTGGCGCTGGCCTTCCTGTGCGAGGCCTACGATGAGCAGCACCTTGTCGATGCCAAGGGCAAGGAGGATGTGCGCACCGTGCTGCACCTGCACCCCTATCTGGCACCGTTCAAGTGCGCCGTGCTGCCCCTGTCCAAGAAGCTGGGCGATAAGGCGATGGAGATCCGCAACGAGCTGGCCAAGGACTTTATGGTCGACTATGACGATGCCGGCTCCATCGGCAAACGCTACCGCCGTCAGGACGAGATCGGCACCCCGCTGTGCATCACCGTGGACTTCCAGACTGTCGGCGACGACAAGGTCGAGGCCGATGGCTGCGTGACCGTCCGCGACCGCGACACGATGGAGCAGGTCCGCATGCCGATTTCCGAGCTGCGCGACTATGTTGCCAAAAAGGTTGCGTTCTAAGTAAATACCGTATAAAAAACTGCCTGCAAATGGAATCGCATTTGCAGGCAGTTTTTTATACGATTTTTTCTACCGTCACACTGTTGACAGTGACATTGGCATCGTCCAGAGTATGGACAGCAACACGCCAGTAGTGGAGCATCTCGGTGGCCGTGAACTCAAAGGTCATTTCGTTGGGGTCGATGCCGGTGAAGTCGATGTCCAGCTTGTAGGTTTCTTCGTTGATGAGGCCGTACCGCGCGTAGATGTAGCTGTGGTCAAAGCCGCTGCCGGTCAGCGTCACACGGTAGCGCCCGGGGAACAGCGTCCACTCCTCGGTCATCATCTCACCGTTCATGCCCAGAACAATGCCGTCCGCCGCCAGAAAGAGCGGGTCAACATCCGACTTCGTCAAATCCATCGTGTGGGCGGGCACTTCGGGCGCAGGCTCCTCCTCGATGCCGTCGATGGGCTCGACGCTGCCGATCAGGATGCCATCCAGCCGGTAATAGTGCAGGTCGTAACTGTTCCGCGTCAGCTCGTCCTCGTCGATGAAGGCATAGAGCGTGTCAGCGGAAAGCTCGTTCAGCTCGCCCGGCAGCGTGACCGCCGCAAGGTTGCCGTCCATATGCGCCATGTAGAAGCTATTGGAGGTCCAGCCGTGGTCGGCGGCAAAGTCGACCAGATCCCAGAACTCGTCATGCTCAAAGTCAAATGTGGCAAAGGCCAGATGGCTGTACCTGCCGCTGGCAGCGATCTGCTCCCACACGGGGTCGGTCAGCAGGGTCTTATTCTCGTAGCGGAAGCCGTAGTAGTGGTAGTCCGTCCAGCGGTTGAACAGCTCCGACCGCTGGCCCCAGCCCTGCGCCACGGCGCAGACAGCCAGCATCAGGGCGGGCGCGACACCGTTATCCCAAAAGCGCAGCACCAACCCGCAGCCAACAGCAGCCAGCAGCATACCTGCCAGCCACGCCAGCCGCGCGCAGGAGGAGAACATCGCCCAGAAGTTCATCAGAAACTGCGGGATGGGCACGGTGAACAGCGTTTTTCCGTTCACCGTGATGGCATTTCCGCCCGCGGCAATCAAATCCAGCACCAGCACCACAGAGCCGGCAATGAGCCAGTCGCGGTGGGCGGCAAAGAATTTTTCCGCCTTGCGGGCGTTGCAGACTATGCCGAACACCGCCAGCACCACGGCCAGCGATGTTCCGATGCCTGCATAAACATTCTGCTCCCAGCTTTGCGCCAGCCACGGCACAAACAGGCCGAGGTAGTCCGCCCCGCTGAGGTAGCCGTTGGAGTAGCCCGCAAAGTTGACAGCGAACGCCCCCAGCAGCACCAACTCCGCCAGCGCCGCAGCGCAGAACGCTGCTATCGGTGTCAGCACAGCCGCCGGGCCGCGTTTTTGCAGGGCGCGGCGCACCGCGTAGCCCACAAGCACAAGACCGACCATCGGCAGGTAGTACAGATGGATGCCCGCACAGAGCAGACCCATGCCCGCCCAGACAAGGCAGGCGCGGCGGGTCGTGGGCATAAGCTCGTCACTGCGCAGCCAAAGGTAGAGGGCCAGCAGCACCAGCCAGTTGGCGGCGAGTGCCGTGTGGGCAAACATGCGCATTGTCAGCGCCGGGAACAGCACAAGTAATCCTGCACCCGCCACGCTGCCCCACAGTTTCGCCGTCTGCTGTGGACTCATGATAACACCGATGGCCGTCTTACTACCGCTACGGTCAACCGTGGGCTGCACACCGGCAATGCGGGCAATGACCGCCTGCGCCAAGCCGCCCTGCAGCATGTAGCAGGCCAGACCCCACCAGCCGAAATACTGGAACCGCGCGGGCAGAACCCCGCCCAGCAGCTTGAAGAACAGCGCCGCCAGCGGCAGTGAATCCGTGAACAGCACACTGGTCCGGAACGGGTAGACCGCATTATAATTCGCGCCGATGTACGGCAGATGCACCGGGCTGCGGCGGAACAGCTCCCACCCCAGATAGTGCTGGGCTGGGTCGGGGCTGGGGTTATTCAGGATCCAGTCAACGCTGGTCGGGTCCAGCACACGAACGCCGTACACAGCCAGAAAGACCAGCGCCCCGAGCAGGGCGCCGGTCAGCGGCCAGCGATATTTTCTCAGCGCCTTCATTTAGCGCACAAAGGTTGTGGACAGAGTGGTGGACCAGCTCTCTCCGCGCTTGAGGGAGGCAGCGCAGGGGCGCTGCTCCCAGTCGATGGGGCCGTTTTCCTCACCGGGCAGGCTGTGCCACGGCTCAATGCAGATAAAGTGCAGCGGCTTTTTGGCGGCAGACCAGATCAGCGTGTAGGGGAAGTCCGACACATCACAGATGACGCTGCGGCCGGTATCCTTCTCAATGACAGAAACATGCTGGCTGCGCAGGTTGACCATGGCATGGCTGTCGCTGTCAAACAGGTCATCGGTCAAGGGGATGGCCTCGACATTGCGGGCGAGGTAGTAGCTCTGGCCGTTCAGCAGGCCGGTGGGCTGGGCACTGACACAGAGCGGGGACTCGATGCCGTCAAAGCGGATCTCGTAATCCTCGGTGACATGGCGGTCATCGAAGGGAAGCGCAAAGGCCGGGTGGTAGCCGATGCCGAAGCGCAGCTCCTCCTCAACGGGGTTCTCGACCGTCAGCGTGTGGTGGACGGTCTCCCCTTCCAGCGTAAAGGTCGAGCGCAGCACAAACGCATAGGGCCACTTGGGCAGCGTTTCGGCGTTGGCGTGCAGCTCAAATTCCAGCAGGTTGTCGGCGTGGCGGGTCATGGCATGCTCCACATCGCGGGCAAAGCCGTGCTGGCCGCCGGCGTACTCTACCCCCTTGGCGATCATCTTGCCGCCGGTCAGCTTGCCGGTGTAGGGAAAGAGGATCGGTGCGTGGCGGCCCCAGACTGCGGGATCACCCTGCCAGAGCAGCTCGGCCCCGGTCGGCTTGTGAAGAACGCTGACAGGCTCGGCACCGTGGGTATCCACCGTCAGGCGCAGGATCTCATTTTCAATACTGTATTGCATGGGGATTCCTCCTTCTAAGTAAAAGCCTTCCCCTGCGGGGGAAGGTGCTGAACGAAGTGAAGCGGATGAGGGCCGACCTTCCGCAATCGTCCGGAAACAGGTTTGACAGAAGCTCTGCCCTCATCAGCCGCCTGCGGGCGGCAGCTTCCCCCACGGGGAAAGCCAAGGTTTTTTACAGCGGCAGTATCTGCAGCAGCATGCCTGCCGCCGCACCGACCGCCCAGAGCAGGCCCGTCATAAAAAGGTTCTGCTTCCAGCTGGGGTTTACCCGCCACAGCACGGCCAGACCGACACCCGCACCGGCCGTAAGGCCCGCAAACAGGCTGCCGAAGGTGATGGCCCCCTGCACATAGAGCTGGGCCAGCAGTACGCTGACCGCGCAGTTGGGCACAAGGCCGACCAGCGCCGTCAGCATCGGCTGGAACACACCCATGCCGGACAGCGCCGCCGCGATGGGTTCCTCGCCGAAGGCTTCAAACACAAGGCCAATGATAAAGCTGAACAGCAGGATAAAGACGAAAATTTCCAGCGTGTGGCGCAGCGCGGCCAAAAAGATGCTGCTCGTCTCCTCATGCTCCTCATGGCAGTCCACCTCATCGGCGTGGCCTTCATAGCCGCCGTAGAGGGAATGCGGCAGGATATGGCGCAGCGGAATGTCGAGCAGCCAGCCGCCCACGATGGCAAACGCCACCTTGCAGGCCAGCAGCAGGACCAGCGTGACCCACTGGGACGGCTCGGCCGCCAGCAGCGGGATCGCCTCATCGCTGGTGGCGATAAAGACCGCCAGCACCGTGCCGGGTGTAATGACCCGGCTTGCATACAGGTTGGAGGCTACGGCGCTGAAGCCGCACTGCGGCACACAGCCCAGCAGCGCACCGGGGATGAACCCCCAGCGGCCGCCGCCGGCAAGCGCCTCCTCAATACTTTCCCCATGGTGGCGCTCCAGCCATTCGATCAGCAGGTAGGCCAGATATAAAAACGGCAGCATCTTCACGCCGTCAATCAAGGCGTCCAGCAGGGCGTCTAAAAACAATTCCATGAATACCTCTCTATATTATAAGCTAAAATTCATCGGTAGCTGCGCAGCAGGCGGACCGCCGGGCGCACAGCCTTATCCGGGATACGGGCGCGGAACCGCGCCACCGTGCGGGCTGAGAACGGAACGCTGTCGCTGAACTTCTCAAATCCCAAAAAATACTGCAGATAGGGGCTTTCCTGCACCAGCGACACCACCTCGCGGTCGATGACGCCGTAATGCAGCTGGATCACACGGCAGCCCAGCGCCACGCGGGCGGGCAGTGCCACCGCACCGCCGGGGGCAAACTGTTCACTGTAGGCCTTTTCAAAGGCGTCCCAGTCGATCTCGGCAGCCAGCCGCACCCAGCGGTTGGCGCCGCACAGCTCGCCATGGTAGGGCGGCAGATAATCGTAGATCGACATCTGTTTTTCGCGTGTGCGGTACACGGGTTTTTCCCCCTTCCTGTGGCAGCACCGTCCCTTTTCAGCGGGCGGCCCTGCCTTTTTTTATCAGTAGTAGTGCTGCATAAGCGGGAACACCAGCGCCAGCACGCACCACGCCGCCTGATACAGCACGATGCCGGCCAGCGGCAGGGTGACAAGGCCGCCCGTCAGGGTCAGCAGCACACCGACCGCACAGCTGAACAGCACAGAGACCGTCAGCACGATAGCAGCCTTATGCTCGCCCTCGGCAGCACCGGCTGCGGCCTGCAGACCGCCCACAAAGCTGGCAAAGCTGCCCAGATGGAGCATGTTGCCCTCGCTTTCGGGCAGCCACGCCACCGCCGGGGCAACGGCCTGATGCTCACCGCTCGTCAGCACCTTGACCGAACCGGCGGGCAGACTGTAGGCTGTCTCCAGCAAGCGGACATCGCAGTTGAAATCATCGCAGTCCACAACGAGGGAAAGCCCCGCATGGTGCAGCGTTTCCAGCACGGCCGCCGTGTCGGGGTCGCGCTGGTAGGCCACCTGAAACATAGCGAACAGCTTGCCGGACACCGCCAGATAGATGACCCGGCGCTGGTTCACGGTATGGTGCTGCTCATATTCCAAGCTGGGGATCTTGATGCCGTACTCCTGCATCAGGGCGCGGTTGCCCACCAGAACACGGCGCTTGTTGATCCAGCCGACATAGCCCTTGCCGTAGATCGTCTGGCGGTCATCGACCTTGGCCAGCAGGCTGCGGTTCTCACCCAGCATGTTCATAAAGACATCGCGCAGCGTGGGGCCTGCCTCCGACAGAATGGAGGCCGCGTAGACGATGGCGGTGTCGATATGCTCTGGCTTGACGGGCTTGATGCCGGCCAGCGAAACGCACCCGACCGGGAAGAGGTCACGCGCTGTGACCTGAATGACATTGATGCGCCCAAGCTGGCGAATGTCGCGCCAGCCGGGGATGACCGCGCCCACCTGCGCGGCACTGCGCTGCATCATGCGGGCAGGCAGAGCCGACAGCAGCGTACCGGCCAGCGGTGCGGCCAGACAGCCGACCCCCGCCATGACCGTGGCGGCCAAAACCGGGTCCTTGCTGCGGATGACGGTAAAGAGGAAGGCAGCCAGACAGCAGCCGCCCAGCAGCCACGCAAACTGCTGCTGGTTTTTGTCGCTGGTGCCGCGTGCGGCACTGTTGGCCAAAAAGCTGCGGAAGATCTGGGTCGGGCGGCTTACCAGCACGCTGGGGTGCGGCTCGGCCAGACCCTGAGACACAGCCCTGAGCGCCCCTGCGTCCTTGAGGCGGTAGGCAACGGCATGCTCGACCTTGGCGCTGACCAGCTGGAAGTTGTCACTGACGGTCGCAGCGTTCAAACGGCGGCCGGCGGCGTTCAGGCACAGTACCAGCGCCGCAGGGCCTGCCAGCATGGGGAGATTGGCCGTGTAGCCGCCGTTGGCCAGCATCAGGATGCACTGCAGCGCCGCGCCGATCGCTGGCAGAATGGACAGACTGTCCGGGGAGGGGGTCTTGACCAGCCCCCGGATGCCGCTGAGAAACGCCTCCCAATTGGCGGCGCAGGCTGCCAGCAGCAGCACAAGCATGACTGCCGGGTAGACCATGGCATCGCCCAGCGCAGCCGGGCGCACCGGCAGCACCGCCAGCACGATCATGACCGCAGCGGCCACGCCCGACACAAGGCAGGCCACCGTGGCCTGTGTCAGCTTTTTGGCCAACTCAGCGCGCACCGCAGGGGCATCCTCGGCGCGCTCATACTCACGGCTGTGGGGCACGGGGATCTCCGCCGTTTCAAACGGAGAGACCGCATTGTCCTCGCTCTCATCCTCGGCACGGCCGGCAAAGCGGGCGGCAGCCTGCCTGACCTCGGCGGCAGTCGGGATATGGGTGTGGGTGCGGGCAGCCGCAGCGTCCTCGGCCAGCGAGGCCGTCAGCCGGGCGGCGGCATCTTCATAGCGCAGGGTGTCCCCTGCCGGCTCACCGCTGTTGATGGCATTGGCAATGTCACTGACAAAGGCAGAGGTGTTCGGCTCCGCCGGGGCGGCACCGAGGTTCTGCGTGTAGCCGCTGTGGGCAGACTGTGCCGGGGCAGGCGCACCGCCCAGCTGCTGGGTAAAGCCCGTGCGGGCAGGTGCCGCAGCAACGCTGCTGAGATTCTGGGTAAAGCCGCTGTGCGCCGGTACCGGGGCGCTCAGGCTTTGGGTAAAGCCGGTATGGGCCGGGGCAGCAGGCGGCTGCGGCGTCAGGCTGATGCGGCCGGTCAGAGTATCGACCAGCTGATCCACATCATCGCGCTGGCGGTGGGGCAGCAGCCGTTCTCCGGTCTGGCGATTCTCCTCCTGCGTGGCATCCCCCACAACAACGGTGTTTTCGTAAGGGTCCTCCCCGGCAGCGTCCGGCTGGGGCGCAGGGTCCTGCGCGGCGGGCTGGGGCGTGGGGCCAAGTTGGGCTGCAGCCTGTCTGCGCCGGGGGCGCACGGCGTTGTAGGCGCTCATGAACTCCTGCGTGCTGTCCGTCGGGACAGTGTCCAGACCGCCGATCTGCATCGTAAAGCCGCTTGGGACCGGCTGGCTGCGGGGCACCTCGATCGGCTCACCTACAGGCTCTCCGCTGCGCTGCGGCACAGGCTGCGGCGGCGGGGCGGTCTGGGGCTTCTTGCCGGGGGTGAACTCGACCGTATTGCGCTTTTTGCGGTAGATCGTGCCGGTCATGCCGCCGGTCAGCGTATCGGACGGGTGCTTCTGGGCCTGATCGACCGTGCTGCGGATAAAGTCCATCGTCTGGCCGCCCTGCTCCTCCGCGCTACGGCGGGCCGGGCGGGTGTATTTGCTGCGCCAGACCTCCTGCGTCGGATCCTCGTGCTCGGTCTCCGGCTCAGCCGGGCGTACCGTCTGGGGGGCCGGGGCGGTGCGGGCAGGCTCTTCCGCCCGCTCCTCGGGGATCATCAGCTCCTCGGTCTCCTCCTCCGGGGCGAAAAAACCGCCCAGAAAGCCCTGTTTTCTGCGCGGCTCTGCACTGCGCTGGGGCGGCTGTTCCGGCTCCTGATCGGGATAATACTCCTGCTGCATGGCAGGGTCATCCTCATACTCCGCATTTTTACCGCTGAGCGAGACATTGATGGGCACAAACGCCCCCGTATCCTCGGCATGCTTGAGGCCGAGAAAGCCGCGCTTTTTCTTTTCGGGCTTCGGCATCCGGCCCTTTTCATCGGGCACGACCGCGACTGAGTTCTTGAAGAACTTCTGAAACTGGTTTTTGCCCTGATTCAGGGCATCGGTGTCCGCAGCGCTGCCGTCCGGCGCCATTTTAAGCAGAAAATCCTTGATGATGCCGGTGCGGGTCGTATCGCCGTCATAGCCCAGACTGCCGGTCGCGTTTTCCGCAGCTGCCGGGGTCGGCATTGTCTGCTGCGGCGGCCGGGTGCTCTGCACGGGCTGCGCAGACTGACGCGCGGGCGTGTAGGGGGCTGGTTGTGTCGGGCGCGCCGGGCGGGGTGCAGGCTGCACGGCCGCAGCGGGCTGCTGCAGCAGGGCGTCCAGCCCGCCATCCGCACCAGAGGCCGGGCTGCGGTCGGGCACAGGCTGTGCGGGCGCGGTGGTGATGCCTACACTGCGCAGGATCTCATCGACCTGACGGTCGGTGACACTGTCCCGCAGGCCGGCCTGCGCCTGCTGTATATTCAGGTCTTCCAGAATACGGTCAACCGAATCATTGGTACGTTTGCTTGGCATGGTGATTCCTCTTTGTAAAAGGATGAACTTCGTTTTTAGCGGGAGGCAGCCCTGCCTCCCCCTGTATTATGTTTACTTCTTCGCAATCCGTCTGCGCATCACATCATAGCAGAGGATGCCTGCTGCCACGCTGACATTGTAGCTGTCAACGCCGGTTGCCTGACCGGGCGCCATCTCCAGCGTGACCGCCGCATCGCAGAGCTTGCGGGTCAGCGCGCCGGGGCCGCCGCCCTCACTGCCCAGCACCAGCGCGACCGGGCCGGACAGGTCGGTTTTGGCCAACGGGGCACCGCCGAGGTCAGCACAGTAGACAAAGATATTATGCTCCTTGATCGTGCGGATCGCCTGCGCCAGATTGGGCACCCGGGCAATGGGCAGCCGTGCGGCCGCCCCGGCGCTGGCTTTCATGACCGTACCGGTCACGCCGACACCGCCGCGCTTGGGGATGACAACACCGTGGGCCCCGCACAGATACGCAGAGCGCACGATGGCCCCCAGATTGTGGGGATCCTCGACTCCATCGCAGAGGACGAGGAAGGGCGGCTCGCCCTTGGCCTGCGCCGCCTTGAACAGATCGTCCAGACTCGCATACGCCACCTCGGCCGCGCGGGCGGCCACGCCCTGATGATCCGGCGTGCCGCACATCTTCTGCAGCTTGTTGGCGGGCACACGCTTGACCACCGCGCCGCTCTCCTTGGACAGGGCCGTATAGTAACCCGCCACCGCCTGAGGCATTGCATCGGTCAGGTAGACCGTATCCACCGCGCCGCCGCTTTTCAGCAGCTCGGTCACGGCATTCTTGCCCCATACCAGGGTATCGGTACGCTCGGCACGGTCGGGCGTCTGTTCGCGTTCGCGGGCAAATTTTTCCATAGTGTCCTCCATTGTATCGTAAAAAGCCGACAGTAATCGACTATGCTTCATAATCAGTAAACAGTATACCACATTTCGGTGTGCTTTGTCACCTTTTTTTGCGCCGTCCGGGTCCGCGCAGCCGCTTTTTTACAACTTTGCCGGTCAAAATGCGTCAAAAATGCAAACGCTCTTATTGCCTTATCGCAGCATCGTTGTTTATACAGAGCGTAGACCACGGCGCACTTTTCCACCTGTTGAAAACTCTGTGGAAAGTGTTAAAAAGATGCTTTATAATGGGCTTTTCCACCGTTTCAACCAAGTTTTCAACAATCATGGTGGACAAATTTTCCACATAACAGCCCGGATAAACCCTTTTGTCAACCCGGAATAACGCCGATTTTCCCAGCGAATCCGTTCGGTTTCCCCACATTTTCACCAAATCGCGCCGCAAATCCGGGCCTTCTCGCTCTTGTGACAAAAGTACATCTGCCGCAATGAAAAAACCTGTTGATTTTTTGTCAAAGTCGGGTTATAATAAACTTAATGGTGCGCCGGGTGTCGGTGTACCACCTATTGTAACTGTTATATGTGGAGGTATGAACTATGCTGGTAAATGCTACCAATATGCTGCTGAAAGCGCGCGATGGCCACTACGCAGTCGGCCAGTTCAACATCAACAATCTGGAGTGGACCAAGAGCATCCTGCTCACCGCACAGGAGATGAACTCTCCTGTCATCCTCGGTGTCTCTGAGGGTGCCGGCAAATACATGACCGGCTTCAAGACCGTGGCCGCCATGGTCAAGGCGATGGACGAGAGCCTGGGCATCACCGTTCCCGTTGCGCTGCATCTGGATCACGGCACCTACGAGGGCGCTAAGGCCTGCGTCGCTGCCGGTTTCACCTCCATCATGTTCGATGGCAGCCACTACGCCATCGACGAGAACGTTGCCAAGACCACCGAGCTGGTCGCGCTGGCACATGACCACGGCCTGTCCATTGAGGCTGAGGTTGGCTCCATCGGCGGCGAGGAGGACGGCGTCATCGGCATGGGTGAGGTCGCCGACCCCGCCGAGTGCGCGAAGATCGCTTCTCTGGGCATCGACTTCCTAGCTGCCGGCATCGGCAACATCCATGGCAAGTACCCCGCCAACTGGAAGGGTCTGGACTTCGAGGCTCTGGACAAGATCCACAACGCCACCGACAACATTCCTCTGGTTCTGCACGGCGGCACGGGCATCCCTGACGAGATGATCAAGAAGGCCATCTCTCTGGGCGTCTCCAAGATCAATGTCAACACCGAGTGCCAGCTGAGCTTTGCCGATGCTACCCGCAAGTACATCGAGGCCGGCAAGGATCTCGAGGGCAAGGGCTTTGACCCCCGCAAGCTGCTCGCTCCCGGCGCCGAGGCCATCAAGGCCACCGTCCGTGAGAAGATCGAGCTGTTCGGCTCCGCCAACAAGGCTTGATTTTTCAGCTGCCTAAACAAAAATAAACATCGCCCGCAGACTGTGGCTGACTGCCACCGCCTGCGGGCGTTTGTTTTACTCAAATTCGTTCCTATGCCGCTGGAAAAACTCCCATGTCGCCCTTACATTCTCCAATTCCGTCCACTTCCGTGTTGTGACGGGCTCGGCATCCAGATCATACACCCGCGCCCCCGGCATGGCCAGCAAAAACGGCGAGTGTGTCGCTATGATAAATTGGCAGTTGTAAAACCGCGCAGAATCATGCAAAAATTGCGCCAGCTCCAGCTGCCGTTCGGGCGAAAGGCTGTTTTCAGGTTCATCCAGCAAATACAGTGCATCCTCACGGATGCGCTCGCTGAACACAGCCAATGCGCTCTCCCCGTTGGAGCGGGTGCGCACATTGGCAGGCAATGTGCGGCGCGCCATCTGGGACTGGCTGTATCGCCGCGCGGCGCTTACCTGCTTGAGCCGGTCGTAGTCCTTCATGCCGTGCATCTGGAATTTTTCCCGCCGAAGTTCGTTGTAATCCGCAAACATCTGCTCACGGCGCGTGTCCACGCCATCGTTCAGCGCCCGCAGATCGAGCATATAGTCAAACACATCATCACTTGTCAAGATCATGCTGCCCGTGGGTATGGGGCGCGCAGTCCGCGGCTCACACAAGCGCGCATAATCGTCAAAAAAAGGCGTCCGATTATACTCTGCGCGGCGGTAAAGCCGCAGGGCATCGGCCATTACATTTAATAACGTTGTTTTGCCGCTGCCATTGCCGCCGTACAGAATCGTGATTTCAAGAAAGTCCAGCTCGGGCAGCGTGCGGCCTTCGAACAATCCAAACGGATAGTACGAATCATAACAGGTCTGCCTCGCGCGCGGGCTGAACGCCATGTATTTCGCTTCCTGTGCCCGATCTGGGAACCGAAAACCGGAAAGATATATCATAATTGTCCCTCCTGCCCCCTATTGTAGCACAGTTGTGCGCGTTTGCATAGCGTGGGTCAGGAGGTGTTTTTATATGTCCAAAGGCAGTATACTGATCTATACCTCTGCCGCAGGGCAGGCCGCGCCCCTGGCAGGGGCAGCTCTGACCGTGCTGGATGAAAGCGGTACCGCCCTTGCCCACCTGACCGCCGATGCGGACGGCCGCGCAGAGGCTGCTGACCTGCCCGCACCCGATGCAGCCTACAGTCTGGACGCCGCCAACACGATGGTGCGCCCCTACGCACTCTACCGCATAGAGGCCGCACTGGAAGGTTGGCAGTCCCTTGTGCTGGACGGTGTGCAGGTCTTTGACGGGCAGCAGACGGTCGCACGGCTTGCGCTTTTACCGCGCGGTACAGTCCCTGACGCTGCACGCAGCAGCGAAGCGGAGGTCATTGCAATACCGCCCCATACGCTGTTTTCCGGGAACGGCGGCAGCGGCCCTGCACCGGAGGAGGTCCTGCCCGGCAGTGTACTGAGCCGGGTCGTTATCCCCAAAAAGATCACCGTGCATCTGGGCAAGCCCACAGCGAACACCGGCAATGTGACGGTGAGCTTTCAGTCCTACATTGCGAATGTCGCATCCAGTGAGGTCTACCCCACATGGGCGGGCGTTCCCTGCCCCACCACGCCGGGGCGCGCGTACACCCGGATCGCTCGCATACCGTTCTGCGGTGGGTCGACGACGAGCTTATTCACCGCCGCGCAGACCTCCGCGCGGGTCAGCGGCGCAGTATCGCTACACAACAGCTTCTGCATCAGCGCCTCGGCGTCGGCCATTGGCAGGTAGCGCTGACCGGGGCAGGCCGCGCGGCTTCGCTGCGCCGTGCGGCAGCGGAAATACCGCCGCGCCGCCGTACCGGTCAGCTCCATCTTCCCGCCGCAGATGCCGCAGTAGACAAGCCCTGCCAGCAGGTGTGTCTGTCCACACGCACAGGCGCGGCCGCGCGCGGCGAGCATCCGCTGCACAGCGTCGAAATCTGCGCGGTCGACGATGGCCTCCTGTGTTCCCGGCACGACGATCCAATCCTGCGGCGGCAGGCGCACCGTCTTCGTGGATTTGTAATTCAGCTTACGCACCCGTCCCTGCTCCATGTCGCCCGCGTAGGTACGGGTGGCAAGGATGCGCCGCACAGTCGCCTTGCTCCACAGCGCGCGGGACGGCACGGGGTGGCCAAGCTGCCGGGTGCGGTAGGCAGCGGGCGGCGGAATGCTTTCCTTATTTAAAAGCGCGGCAATTTTCGCCGTGCCGTGCCCTGCCAGATACAGCGCAAAAATTTTCCGCACGACCGCCGCCGCAGGCGGGTCAATGACGAGCCGGTTGTGATCGGCGGGGTGCTTGCGGTAGCCGTACAGTGCGAAGCTGGCAATGTAGCACCCGCTGTGCCGCTTGTGGTCGAGCACTGCCCGCACATTCGCGGACAGATCCTCCAGATACCACTCGTTGATCAGGCCGTTGATCTGACGCGCCTTTTTCCCGGCCGGGTCTTGCGTGTCGACATGATCCAGCACCGCGATGAACCGCACACCCCACTCCGGGAACAGCCCGTGCAGGTAGCGCTCGACCAGCTCCATATCGCGGGTGAAGCGCGACTGGGTTTTCGCCAGAATGACCTCGAATTTTCCAGCCTGCGCGTCGGCCAACATGGCGTTGAAGCCGGGGCGCCCCCGATCAATGCCGGAGTAATCCTCATCGATGTAGACGCGGTAGACCCGGTAGCCGTGCGCCTGCGCCCAGTTCAGCAGCAGCTCGCGCTGGTTGCGGATGCTCTCGGACTCGCGCGCGGTTTTGTCCTCGTCCTCGCGGCTCAGGCGGCAGTAGACCGCCGCCCAGCCCTTGCACGGCAAAATTTGTTCCATACTCTCCCATCCCCCCTGCTGCATCATACGCCGCGCGGCGGGCGGGCAGCACAAAAGCGGCGCAGGTTCCCCCGCGCCGCTCTGCGTTCAGTTCATATAAGGCTCGATGAAGTCAAACACCGTGTCCCAGTAGGTGTCCCCCAGCGCGTACATGGCCTCGCCGTGGCCTGCGCCGTCGGCGGTCAGCTCGGCCTTATTATCGCCGGGCTTCGCGTTATACAGTTCGTCCATCATCTCATAGGGGATAAAGTCATCCGCCGTGCCATGAATGAAAAGCATCGGTTTTTCGCAGTTTTCCACCTGCCGCAGGGCGCTGGCCTCGCCGAATGTGTAGCCAGCCCGCAGTTTAGCGACGCCGCTGGCCGTGTAAAGGATGGGGAATTCCGGCAGGCCGAACCGCAGCTGCAGCTCGCTGGAAAAGACGTCCCAGACGCTCGTGTAGCCGCAGTCCTCGATGAAGACTTTCACGTTTTCGGGCGTGTCCTCACCCGCTGTCATCATCGTGGTGGCCGCCCCCATCGAGATGCCATGGACGACAATCTCCGCCTGCGGGTCATCCGCGAGGATGAAATCGATCCAACGCAGAATATCCTCGCGGTCAAGCCAGCCCATGCCTACGTAATCTCCGTCGCTGTCGCCGCAGGCGCGCAGGTCGGGCGCGATCACCTGATAGCCGGCCTCGTAATAGGGCATCGCCAGATTCAGCACGCCGGTGTGGTCGCCGCGGTAGCCGTGCAGAACAATCGCCCAGCGGTGTGTGTCGGCGGTCTCGGCGTTGGCATAGCGGACGCCATGCAGGGTCAGGCCATCGGCGGCGGTGAGTGTCACGTTTTCTCCCGGATGGGCAGCTGCGAAGGCGTCGATGTCCGCGCTGTACTGTGCGCGGTTCGTCTCAATGATTGCCTCGACGCTGTCCGGCGAGGCTTCGACCTCCAGCGCGACTTCACGATCGCCGCCGTCTCCGCTGCGGCCGATGGCATAGTTTACAAGGTAGTTGCTGACAAACAGCAGCGCTGCCGTCAGCACCACGACCACCGCACCGACTGCGATGACGATTTTCTTTTTCGGACTCATTTTTGCTTTTGTTTTCAAGGTGTATTTCCTTTCTGTCCCTCTATGACTTATCAACAATAGTTGATAGTATACCGCAATGTTATTGATTTGTCAACATTTTCCTTTTGGAAATGCCCTTGTTCCCTTACCACTCCGTAGGGGCAGCTTCCATATCCGCCCGCGCAGCCTTGCCTATACTTCCCCGCTCCCCTTTACAAAACAAACAAAAAAGCCCTACCCCTTTCGGGATAGAGCTTGTAAGAGAAGCCGGCATCTACCTATTTTCACAGGCCGTTTCCAGCCAACTATCTTCGGCACAAGTGAGCTTAACTTCTGTGTTCGGAATGGGAACAGGTGGAACCTCACCGTCATCGACACCGGCCAACGCGTGACCTTCGTCATGCTTCTCTTTTTGTTGAGGATGTACCCTCAAAACTGAATATCGAACCGCTTTTGCAAATAGAGTATCTGATCAAGATGGGGTCAAGCCCTCGACCTATTAGTACACGCTAGCTGAACGGATCACTCCGCTTACACTGTGTGCCTATCAACCTTGTAGTCTTCAAGGGGTCTTACCTGATTGACTCAGTGGGATATCTTATCTTAAGGCCGGCTTCACGCTTAGATGCTTTCAGCGTTTATCCGATCCGAACATAGCTGCCCAGCTGTGCCACTGGCGTGACAACTGGTGCACCAGAGGTTCGTCCATCCCGGTCCTCTCGTACTAGGGACAGCGCCTTTCAAATATCCTGCGCCCACGACAGATAGGGACCGAACTGTCTCACGACGTTCTGAACCCAGCTCGCGTACCGCTTTAATTGGCGAACAGCCAAACCCTTGGGACCGAATTCAGCCCCAGGATGCGATGAGCCGACATCGAGGTGCCAAACCTCCCCGTCGATGTGGACTCTTGGGGGAGATCAGCCTGTTATCCCCAGGGTAACTTTTATCCGTTGAGCGATGGCATTTCCACTCACATACCACCGGATCACTAACTCCGACTTTCGTCTCTGCTCGACCCGTCAGTCTCGCAGTCAGGCTCGTTTATGCGTTTGCACTCATTCATCTGGTTTCCGTCCAGATCGAACGAACCTTTGAACGCCTCCGCTACTTTTTAGGAGGCGACCGCCCCAGTCAAACTGCCCACCTGACAATGTCCCCCGCCTCGATTCAGAGGCGCAGGTTAGAATTCCAATGTCGCAAGGATGGTATCCCAACGTCCGCTCCAGAAACGCCAAAGCGCTTCTTTCCCAGCGTCCCATCTATCCTGTGCATGCAACACCGAAACCCAATATCAGGCTACAGTAAAGCTCCATGGGGTCTTTCCGTCTTGTCGCGGGTAACCGGCATCTTCACCGGTACTACAATTTCGCCGGGCGGGCTGTTGAGACAGTGCCCAGATCATTACGCCTTTCATGCGGGTCAGAACTTACCTGACAAGGAATTTCGCTACCTTAGGACCGTTATAGTTACGGCCGCCGTTCACTGGGGCTTCAATTCAATGCTTGCACATCTCCTTTTAACCTTCCAGCACCGGGCAGGCGTCAGCTCGTATACGTCATCTTTCGATTTAGCACAAACCTGTGTTTTTGGTAAACAGTTGCCTGGGCCTATTCTCTGCGGCTCACTCTCGTGAGCACCCCTTATTCCGAAGTTACGGGGTCAACTTGCCGAGTTCCTTAACAACCCTTCTCCCGTTGGCCTTAGAATCTTCTTCCTACCTACCTGTGTCGGTTTGCGGTACGGGCACCTTAGATATACACACAGCTTTTCTCGCCTCTCATCCAGCCGGACTTCGGTACTATATTTCCCTCGATCACTACCAGAACCAACACCTGGCTCCGACCTTCTAAAAGTGTCCCTGTGCTTAAATCTTTCGGTGGGGACGGAATCTCTACCGTCTGTGCATCGGCTACGCCTTGCGGCCTGACCTTAGCTCCCGCCTAACTTGGAGCGGACGAACCTTCCTCCAAAAACCTGAGGTTTCCGGCCATGTGGATTCTCACCACATTCGCGCTACTCATTCCGGCATTCTCACTTCTGTAAACTCCACAGCCGCTTACGCTACTGTTTCTCCGCTTACACAACGCTCCCCTACCCCGCATCTTACGATGCAGCCTAAGCTTCGGTTTGTATCTTAGCCCCGTTAAATTTTCCGCGCAGAGACGCTCGACCAGTGAGCTATTACGCACTCTTTAAATGAGTGGCTGCTTCTGAGCCAACATCCTGGTTGTCTGCGTATTTCCACATCGTTTTCCACTTAGATACAATTTGGGACCTTAGCTGTAGATCTGGGCTGTTTCCCTTTTGACAATGAGATTTATCTCACACTGTCTGACTCCCATACATCAATACTCCGGCATTCTTAGTTTGATAGGCTTCGCTACCCTCTCGGGCGCTAGGCCATTCAGTGCTTTACCTCCGGGTATCTAATATGAGGCTAGCCCTAAAGCTATTTCGGGGAGAACCAGCTATCTCCGAGTTCGATTGGAATTTCTCCGCTACCCACAATTCATCCGCCGCCTTTTCAACGGAGGTCGGTTCGGCCCTCCATGAAATTTTACTTTCACTTCAGCCTGATCATGGGTAGGTCACCCGGTTTCGGGCCCATTGCATGCTACTGAACGCCCTATTCAGACTCGCTCTCGCTACGCCTCCAGTCCTTAAGACCTTAAGCTCGCAACATACAATCGCTCGCCGGACCGTTCTACAAAAAGTACCATATCACACGTTGATGTGCTCTATGTGCTTGTAGGCACAAGGTTTCAGGTTCTATTTCACTCCCCTCCCGGGGTCCTTTTCACCTTTCCTTCACAGTACTATACACTATCGGTCACTGGGTAGTATTTAGGGTTGGAGGGTGGTCCCCCCATCTTCCGACCAGGTTTCACGTGTCTGGCCGTACTCTGGAACTCGCGCAGCTCTCGTCGTTTTCACCTACGGGATTCTCACCCTCTTTGATTGGCCTTCCCATGCCATTCGGTTAACAACTCAAGTCCTAAAAGCGGTCCATACCCCGGAAGGATTTCTCCTCCCGGTTTGCCCTCTTCCGCGTTCGCTCGCCACTACTAACGGAATCTCGTTTGATGTCTCTTCCTCGCCCTACTTAGATGTTTCAGTTCAGGCGGTTCCCTTCCTGCACCTATGGATTCAGTACAGGATACCGGAGTATGAACTCCGGTGAGTTTCCTCATTCAGAAATCTCCGGATCAAAGGATGTTTGCTCCTCCCCGAAGCTTATCGCAGCTTACCACGTCTTTCATCGGCTCCCAGTGCCAAGGCATTCTCCTTGCGCCCTTTGTAGCTTGACCGTTGTTTATCTCTCGATAAACATATCTTATTTCAGATTCTCCATTTGCCAACGAGATTTTACCATTTACTGTCGAACTTACGTTCTTCAGTTCCGCTTGGTGAAATTATAGATTTTAATTTAAAATCAGGAATTTTACATAGCTAATAAAATCTCATTTCGCAGTTCTATATTCAGTTTTCAAGGTACATCAGCTACTTGCGTAGCTCCATAAGGGATTTGTGGGTTGCCCTCACAGGCAACCTGTGGTGGGCTGAAATGGACTCGAACCATCGACCTCTCGGTTATCAGCCGAGTGCTCTAACCAGCTGAGCTATCAGCCCAAATGGTGGAGATAAAGGGATTCGAACCCTTGACCCCCTGCTTGCAAAGCAGGTGCTCTCCCAACTGAGCTATACCCCCGCGTTATTCACGTTTCGGGTTTCGCTGTCCCTTATGCTTTTTGAAGATCTTGCTTTACGCAAGGCCTTCAAAATTGAACAATACTGAAACTTGCTTTCCTGTCCATTCAACCAAAGACCAGCTTTAGCTGAATGTCTGACTCCCTAGAAAGGAGGTGATCCAGCCGCACCTTCCGATACGGCTACCTTGTTACGACTTCACCCCAATCACCAGTTTTACCTTCGGCGGCGTCCTCCTTGCGGTTAGACTACCGACTTCGGGTCCCCCCGGCTCTCATGGTGTGACGGGCGGTGTGTACAAGGCCCGGGAACGTATTCACCGCGGCATGCTGATCCGCGATTACTAGCAATTCCGACTTCATGCAGGCGAGTTGCAGCCTGCAATCTGAACTGAGACGTTGTTTTTGAGTTTTGCTCCACCTCGCGGTCTTGCTTCTCTTTGTTAAACGCCATTGTAGTACGTGTGTAGCCCAGGTCATAAAGGGCATGATGATTTGACGTCATCCCCACCTTCCTCCGTTTTGTCAACGGCAGTCTCGCCAGAGTCCTCTTTCGTAGTAACTGGCAATAAGGGTTGCGCTCGTTGCGGGACTTAACCCAACATCTCACGACACGAGCTGACGACAACCATGCACCACCTGTCTCGATGTCCCGAAGGACTTCACGCATCTCTGCGCTATGCATCGGATGTCAAGACCTGGTAAGGTTCTTCGCGTTGCTTCGAATTAAACCACATACTCCACTGCTTGTGCGGGCCCCCGTCAATTCCTTTGAGTTTCAACCTTGCGGTCGTACTCCCCAGGTGGATTACTTATTGTGTTAACTGCGGCACTGAAGGGGTCAATCCTCCAACACCTAGTAATCATCGTTTACGGCATGGACTACCAGGGTATCTAATCCTGTTTGCTACCCATGCTTTCGAGCCTCAGCGTCAGTTGGTGCCCAGTAGGTCGCCTTCGCCACTGGTGTTCCTCCCGATATCTACGCATTCCACCGCTACACCGGGAATTCCACCTACCTCTGCACTACTCAAGGCCAGCAGTTTTGAAAGCAATTTATGGGTTGAGCCCATAGTTTTCACTTCCAACTTGCCGGTCCGCCTGCGCTCCCTTTACACCCAGTAATTCCGGACAACGCTTGCACCCTACGTTTTACCGCGGCTGCTGGCACGTAGTTAGCCGGTGCTTTCTTGTTAGGTACCGTCATTATCGTCCCTAACGACAGGAGTTTACAATCCGAAAACCTTCTTCCTCCACGCGGCGTCGCTGCATCAGGGTTTCCCCCATTGTGCAATATCCCCCACTGCTGCCTCCCGTAGGAGTCTGGGCCGTGTCTCAGTCCCAATGTGGCCGTTCAACCTCTCAGTCCGGCTACCAATCGTCGCCTTGGTGGGCCGTTACCTCACCAACTAGCTAATTGGACGCGAGTCCATCCTGAAGCGAATAAATCCTTTTCCCGCAGATCCATGCGGATCCGTGGGCTTATGCGGTATTAGCAGTCGTTTCCAACTGTTGTCCCCCACTCCAGGGCAGGTTACTCACGCGTTACTCACCCGTTCGCCACTAAGTCAAGAAAAGCAAGCTCCTCTTAACTCCGTTCGACTTGCATGTGTTAGGCGCGCCGCCAGCGTTCGTCCTGAGCCAGGATCAAACTCTTTATAAATGGTATTTAATCGCCATTTAAAAGCGTTAAATCTCTGTAATCACTCAGACACAATCGCTTGCGTCCTGTATGAATTACTTGTAAATTTGGAATTGATTAACGTGGGTTTCCAAACCCACGATCAAGGTTCCACAAGTTTCAGTTTTGTTCAATTTTCAAGGTCCTGCTGTGCTGTCGCGTCTCCGTGACAGCTTGTATATTATATATCAATTCCTCAAGATTGTCAAGAGGTTTTCTGAAAGTTTTTTGAAGAAGTTCCGTTGTAGACTAAACGCATCACCTAACCGAGGTGATTTAAATACACAGAGACATAAGAAAAGCAGTCTCTAAAGTAAAAAAGGGAGGTCTACAAAATGAAGTACACTGTATTGGCAACCGAACACCGCGAAGGTTCTTTTACCGCTAAGTCTGGCAAAGATGCCGGACAGGTCAAAAATTACAATTTTTTCCGTCTGCATTGCGTGAAGAAAAACCGTGAGAACGTCGGCGGCGTTGAGGTGTTGCAGGTTCGTGCCACTCCCGACATTTACGCCCAGCTGGTCGCCGAGTGCGGCGGCAAGGAAACTGACATTCTGAACCGCAAACTTGATTTTGAGGTTCTGAAAGTCTACGAGAATTACATCCTCAAGGATTTCGAGGTCGTGGAGTAACGAGGTACAGCCCTATGGAGATGCACCCGCCACCACCACGACCCCCACCATAACCGCCAAACTGTGAACGTCGGTTTGGCTCTCCACGGCGCTACGTCCGTGGAGAGCCAAAAGCCAAGCCAAAACGAAAACAGAGGTGGTTAAAGTGGCAGACTCCCCAAAAGCTTATCAATTCATTTTCACGCTATACCCCGAAAGCCAGCAATATGCAATCGACTATGTAAAAGAACACTGGTCGTGCGCATGGGCTTTGCACGATAAAGATACCTACGATGCCGATGACTTGAAAGAGTACGCAAAAGACCACGGCGGCGATTGCCCGCCGTGGAATGTGGGAGACCTCAAAAAGCCCCACGTTCATTTTGTGGTACGCTTCAAAAATCAACGCTATGCAAGCGGCGTTGCGAAGGAACTGCGAAACAAAGCCTTTTGTAGTGTGAGCAACACGGCAATTCGCAGATGCTTCAATCTCTATAAATCCTATGTGTATCTCTGGCATGAAAACGAAGATGATAAATACAAGTACGACCCCGACATAGTAGGCTTGCACGACTTCGACCCGCCCGCACAAAATGAGGGCGTGAGCGAGGAAGAGCAGGTTGCCACTATGTTCGATATGCCGAAGTGCCACTCCGTCAAGGAGTTGGCACGCTGGGCATATGATAACGGCTGTTGGTCTACATTCCGCAAAAACTACAACCTCTGGAAAGACATTTGGCAGGAAACCGTGAAAGGTCGTGCGGATTATGTCGATTTGGATTGACGCTTGCCATCAGCCTTTCGAGGTTATAGACGGCGTTACCCACGTCCGCCCTTGCCCCTGCTATTACTGCAACGACTGTCCGAACGCAACACTAGATTGCAAGATGGGCAAACAGTATTGTGTGTACGACAGCTACAAAAAGAAGAACATTCCTACACCGTTCCGCTTTGAACTGCTGGATATCGTACATTACCTACATATACCGCAGGTCTACACGCGCTGTGCAGGGTGCCTCTTTCGCCTAAAGCATGAATACTACAATATCTGCGAGGTTCGCCCCTTTAAAGAAGTTGTAGAAGATTTACCCTTTTGAGGTGCAATATGCGTATCACGCAAAAATCACTTATCGACTATAACCAGATTGACGGCTATATTCAAGTTCAAAAGTTTGTCGGAGAACGCAATACCGCTGCACAGCTTTTCAACATGAAGCAAGATATGAATATGCTGTTTGGCCGTCTCGCTGCCAACTATTCTTTGCTCGTTTCTGTTTTTGAGGACAAGTCAATTAAAGTCGAAATTGTTCCTCATGATTACAAGTTGTAACGCAAGCCCCTCAAGCTGCGATTACATATAATTTTTGAAGAAAGGAGTAGCAACTTTATGAACACTGTTCTTCTCGCTGGTGATGGTGTTGAGGTTGCAAAGACCGCTGTGGACGCTGTTATCACTGCTATGAGTGATGTGTTTACCCTGTCCGGTAACATCATCACCCAGATTACCGGTCAGCCCATCCTGCTGTTCTGTCTGGCGGCAAGTCTGGTGCCTGTTGGCATCGGCATTTTCCGTTCTCTCATGAATGTCGCTCGCGGCTAATGGCCCTGCGGGGGCGGGTTTTACCCGCTCCCGCATTTTTTTGTTTCTACCCTCCGAGGTTTTATATATGATTAAAAACTATCGTCTTATTGCAATTCGCCGTTTCTGTTCCCGGATTGCTTGCGGTAGACTTTCGCAACTGTACGCGCAAGCGTTCTACATTCCCAGAAAATAAAAAAGCCGCCAGCGGCGGCGGGTTTAGTGGAAGATTTTAAATAGTAGCCATGCAATCAGGCTTATGTTGGCGATAAGTCCAACAGGCCAGAAAATCATTGTTCCCAACATTCCCAAAACTACCCATATTACAATCTTTAGCCGTTCTCTGTTCTGTTCCGTCATTCACAACTTCTCCTTTCGGTGGTGTCTATGAAAAAGCGTCTTGTATCTATAATTTTAACTGTATTTTTGGTTTTGTCAATGATGCCTTTTGCGGCTTTCGCTGATAACGCCATCGTTTGCCCTGCCTGTGGTGGCTCTGTTACAAAACAGGAGCGCAGACTTCTTGCTGCACATTCGGATTTTTATAAATGCAGTAAATGCGGAAAATGGGCATATTTAAATGCTCCGGGTGGATTAAAACTCTTTTCGGTTGGTGACCAGCAAATTCTTGATGCAGCTGATGCAAACGCAATTCTGAATTTTTCGTTCAATAACGGTCACTTAATTCCAGCCGAAAAAGCCCCCTCCGGCATTGGCCGCAAAGACCTGCCGGGTTACGCCGATGATAACGGTACACCTTCAATAAACACATCTGGCGTTCTCCAAATGGTTGTAGAGCCTTACTGCATAACTAATCTTGCTAACTACAGTTCTGGTGGCTCTTCAGGAAGTTCCTTTGAATCCAATTTAGGGGAAATCGTATATGGCAAGTCCGTTCTTTTTGGCTCCACTGGCTCCGGAGATGAGCTAAAATCCACTGTATTAACCTATCAAGGGCTTGGCAAATATAATTGCCCGTTTTCTGTGTATAAGGCGGTTGCGCCTGTTGCTGGAAATTACTATCTTGCAGCAGGTACTTATTTGCATACATCTGTAAAAATTATTGAGACAGCTTGGAAAACATACGAGCAAACGGCCGAGCTTAGCAGCACACGTAACTATCAAATCGGTGCGAATACTAATCAAACATTTTATTTTTATTTCAAATTTATTAACCAATTTAGTGGCGGGCCGTACCGTTATCAGATGTATCCCATCACCGTTTATTGCGACCCTCTGGATGCTTCCAGCATTACCACCATTAATAATATCACCATCAATAATAACAATTACTCCCAGACATGGAACGGCAATATCTACGTAGACAACTCTAACAATCTAACCTACATCTACCCCCAGTACACCACCATCAACGAAAAGAACGAAACTGTAACCAATATCAGCACCAATCCCATTATCTACAATAACGAGACCAAGCAATACTATACCTACGACCAGACCACGAAGAATTACTACTACATAACCTATAACGCACCGTCACCCTCTCCCACTCCTGCACCTACATGGACACCGGGCGGCGGTGCTACTCGTGGCGGTGGCGTTGGTCGTCATCCGTCCGACACTGACGCGGCAGACTGGACGCTTCATTACTACGTTCTGAATAACCGCCGCTATGATGCCTACTACGCTCTCAAAAAGACCGAGGTAGACACCGATACTAAATTGCCGTGGGTAGACAACAAAAAGTACATTTCCACTACACAGATACCCATAGCCAACGGACAGTATACCGTATCTGTGCCGGATGGTGTATACTGGCGCGTATGGTCGTGGGATGAAGCAAGCCAAACCCTAACAGGTGTGAATAGTTCCAACTGGCACAGCACTATAAACAACTTCCTGTTTAACGCAACAGGTGAGTACATTTTCGAGTTCTGCAAGGCAGATGGTAGCGACTTCGATACCGCCAAGGATGTAACCTTAAAACTGAAAAACGACAAAATTACCAAGTACGAGGACGGCGGTACAATCGTTGAAGAACCTACACCCTCGCCCAGTCCTGAACCTACGGAAACACCCTCGCCTACAGAACCGCCCACGCATACCGCAACACCTAACCCCGGTGGTGGTACAGTACCTACGCCGGGCGGTGATTCTGGCGGCGGTAACTCTGGTAGTAGTGATTCCGGCTGGAATCCTTTTAAGTGGCTAACCGACCTTTTAAAAGATATTGTCGAAACCATCCTTAAAGGTCTGTGGAAACTTCTAACCAGCATTTTCGGCTTTATCCTCTGGCTGTTGTCCCTGCTGTTCAAGCTGTTCCCGTGGATGCCTAATAGCGGTATTCTCGCGCTGTGTGCTGGCGTGGTTGTCGTTACTGTTATTCGCATAATCAAATTTATTACAGGTAGGTGATACCATGAAAAAAGTAATAGTCCTGCTGGCTCTGCTCTGCTGTATGGTATGCTCTGCCGTGCCTGTGTTCGCGGATGCCGCCCCCGGTGGCGTTGGTCGTGACGATGTACTCAACGGAGATTTCAGCACCGCCGAAACTGCACAATCTGGCGATGATCTAAAAGACGCTTTTAACGAGTACGGCGGCAAACTGCCCAGCATTATAGACGAGGTAAAACAAGGATGGGAAGAAGTATTTTCTGGTTTGGCAGGCGTGTTAAAATTTCTCGCCGACACCATCGGCGGCATTTTCGCTATCTTGCCCGCAAGCTATTCCGTGTATATCGTGATGCTGTGTTTGTGTATCGCTGTTTCGGCTATTATTAAAGTTCTTACGGAGTGACGCCCTATGTTTATGGAATTTATGCAGAAAATTGGAGAATTGCTCTCCTTAAAAATCAACTTCTATGGTGCTTCGTTTAGCATCTTCGACTTTGCAATCTGGTATCTGTTCGCAACGCTGGTTATCTGGATTGTAAAACAACTGCTGTTTTGAGGTGCGCTCATGTTAAAGGATAATTTCAACAAATTCTGCTTGGCCGTTATCGCGCTGCTCGTGCTGCTCTCGCTGCTCTTTACCATCCGGGCCAGTGCAGAAGAATACACTGCTCCCGAGGATGCAGCAGGATCATCGCAAGATGTTCCTGCTGCGGAAGAACACCCGGTAACACAGGTGCAAGGCGTTCAGACCTACGATCCTACTCTTTATGACAAGCTGGATAAGCTGCAAGAATCTGTGGACGCTCTGACGGCGGCTGTCGCGCCCTCTGACGACTCCAATGGTGTAGACGATGAAGTACCTGCACAAGACCCTACTCCCGACTACACTACCCAGATTTCGGGCATTTCCAATCAGCTTGAAATACTTACACAACAGGCTACCGCTGAAACTGCCGGGCCTAGCGCATTTGAAAAGCCGTTTGAGGAGTATTCCACTATTGAAGCAATCGGCCTTTTAGCCTTTGTTGCCTTTAGTTTGGCGTTCTTTGTAGCGGCTATCAAAATCTTCATTTTTTGAGGTGAAAACATGGCATCTTTATTTTACGACCTGCTGACGTTCTTCGGCATCAGTACCACCGCCCCGCAAAACCTCGGTGAATTGTTTCCGTGGTTGCTTTCTATCCTTGTCGCTCTGACCTTATTTCTGTTCGTTTTCGGCATGATTAAGGATTTTGTACATACGTTTGGACGAGGTAAATTCTAATGGTGTACTTGCTCATTATCGCGTTCTGCTTCGCGCTGGCACTTTCCCGCATTGTGCGTTGCATCGTGTTCCACCCTGTTAAAAATATCTATTACTGCATTAAAGATTTGTACTGGTATATTCTGCATAAGGGCTGGAATAAGTGCCCTGTTGGTGCGCTCGATATTTACTGCGGTTACTTCGGCTCCGGTAAAACCTTGTCTCTCGTTCATAAGGTGATTGGCCTGTATAATCGGTATGATGATAAAATCGTATGGTGTGAACGCCGTAAAAAGTTTGTCACACAGAAAATTAAGGTGCTGTCAAATGTAGACCTGTCGATTCCCTACGAACACCTAGACAGTCTCGCGCAAGTAGTCAACGCGGCAAAAATCAATCGCAGTATTGACGATGCAAACGACACTCTCACAGTAACGATTGTCGCAATGGATGAACTGTCGGTGCAGATGAACAGCCGCAGTTTTAAAGATAACTTTAACGCCTATTTCCTCAACACCCTGCTAACGTGCCGGCATAGCTATATTAGCATTTACGGTTCAGCCCAACGTTTCCAGCACGTCGATAAACTTATGCGCGACGTTACCCACACTGTCATACAGTGCAAAAAAGTCTGGCGTTTCCAGCTTTGGTCTAGCTACGATGCGTGGGAAATGGAGAACGCAACCAACGCCGAAATGATTAAACCGCTTCGCCGTGGTCTGTGGTTCGTCCATGATGAAGATTACCACGCCTACGATACCCTCGCAATCGTGGACAATCTCAAGAAAAAATTTGAGGATGGCGACATTCTGACGGATGCCGAAATCATCAATAACCAAGCCCCTGCCGGTCCTCTCGGTCTGGAAGTGACTACTAATCCTACCGCAAAAGCTAAACGCCGTATGCAAACCGCGGTGAAAAAGTAAAAAGCGGCAAGCGCAAAAGCGGGGCGCGGGGCTATTGCCCCCGCCCTGCTTGCGCTTGCCCGTTTGCTTTATCTTATAGATTTGTAAAAACTGTGCAGACCTTGTATCTTGTGAGAACGACGGCCCCGACCGAGTTAATTGCAGCGCCTGCGCGGGTGCAACTTTTCCATAGTAGAAACTTTTATCGCGCAAAGGCAAGAGTAGAGCTTTACGGCAGCTGCTATTTTTCTCTCTATTTGCTTTAGCGCCGTCCGCACTACTTTGCCTTGTTACCAACATTGCATGGCAAGAGAGTGCGAGAAGTTCCCCTAGTTGCGGTTATCGCTATATCTTGTTTGCCCTTTAGTTGCATATCGTTCCTTGCGCCGTGCTAGCACGGCGCTTTTTTGGTGTAAAAGTCAAGGGTAGGGGTGGAGATTTTTTTGCGGATCAGGCGCAGCGGAGCAAGCCTGTTCCGCGAAAAAATACTACCCCGACCTTTACTTTTATACCAAAAAAAATAAAATTTTAGTAGAACCAACCGAGAGGAGAACAAAAAGGATGTATGTAGAACCACGACCAAAAGGACGACATTTTAGACCAGATGATAGAATAGCAATACAAGCCCTGTATAAAGCTGGACATTCTCAAAGAGAAATTGCAAAAGAAATAGGTTGTTCTCAATCTTCCATCAGTAGAGAATTGAAAAAGGGAAAAGTACAGCAATTAGACGGTGCAACATATATTTTCTATTATACCTACGATGCTAGCACCGCCCAAAGATATGCAGAATACCAGTATACTGCGCACAGTAACGGTCTGAAAATCGGCAATAACCACAACTATGTAAATGCAATAGCCGAGTGTATATCAATGGGATATAGCCCCTACGCCGCAATAGAAAAAGTCGGCAACACCTACGGTGTAAAGGTCACCAAGCAAACCATGTACCGCTACATTGCCGAGGGTCTTATCCCACATACAACCTATAAAAATCTTCCAGTAGGACACCGCAAAAAGCGCAAAAAACAAGTACAATCAACTATGCGTTCAAAGAGTTTAAACCATCGCAGCATTGACCGCCGCTCAAAAGTTATATTGACCCGCGACAGCTTTGGACATTGGGAAATAGATAGCATTATAGGAACATCCGAGGGTAGAAACGAATCTTGCCTAGTAATGACAGAACGCCAGACTAGAGAAGAAATAGTAATCAAGGTAGAAGATAAAACTGCCGATGCTACTACAAAAGCAATGCAACATCTAAAGCAAACATTCGGAGATGACTTTAACAAAATTTTCTTCACCATCACCCTAGACAACGGTTCAGAATTTGCAAATCAAAACGCCTTTGACGCGCTGGGCGTTCCCGCGTTCTACTGCCATCCCGGACACCCATACGAGCGCGGCAGTAACGAAAACAACAACAAACTCTTGCGCCGCCACTTTCCCAAGGGTCAGAGCATGAAACACAAAACACAGTACCACGCCACACAAGCGCAACACTTCGTAAACGGCTACCCGCGCGAAATGTTTGACGGAAGATGTAGTAACGACCTGTTCAGAGAACAGCTAGAACTAATAAACTTGAGCGACAAACAAAGAATTTATAATTTCTTTAATATTTAAAAAAGACAGCGGTTTACCGCTGTCCTCCTTAATCGTAAGTTCCGCGAACGCGGACGCATTGCGCATGGCATTAGGCGCGTTTAAATCCGTCGGAGACACCTTTATAGTTTTTCTGGTGGAGAGCAACCAAAAAGACAGAGTATCACCGCGCTGGCGCGGCGATACCCAAAAGACGCTCACCAACAGAAAAACAAACTTTGCCTAGTCGCAATGTGAGCGAAAGAGACTGATAGAACAGATGCCCAGTTTTTCAAGCGTCTGTTTTATCGGTCTATTCGCGTTGTGCAAGTTGCACAGTTTTCCCCGCCACTTTGCCCGATTTCCGCTACCGTCCTTGTGTACTTTGCTGAATTATCCGTTTGGGTATTGACTTTAGGAAAGTTTTTTGAAGAAGTTTTCTTCAAAAAACGCGTACAAGCTGTTGATAGAAGGGCTTGCCGCGGCTCCCGCCGCGGGACAGTTTGCTTATTATAGCAAGTGGTCATACTTTTGTCAATGGGGTTTTTCGGTTTTTTTGACAAATTTTGAGAGGGATTTTTGGGCAAGGTGCATGTTGGGGATTTGCTGTGCGATGGCCACAAGCTGTAGTATCGGGTAGGTTGCGGGCCGGGCATGCCCGGCCCCTACAGGGTGGCGGTGGGTTAGGTTGGTGGTATTGGCGTGGTGCGCGGGCGGCATGTATGCCGCCCCTACAGGTGAACCGTTGGGTGAGTGATGGCGTTGGGTGCGCGGGCGGCATGTATGCCGCCCCTACGGTTTTATGTTGAACGGGATGTAATGGCAAGCCTGCGGGCCGGGCATGCCCGGCCCCTACAGGGTGCTGGGTTAGGTTGGTGGTATGGGTGAGGTGGGCGGGTTGATTCCCTTATAACATGTAACAGCAAAGGGAGAGGTTTTCCCTCTCCCTTTGGCTTACTATATATGTATATAAAACTATCGCTTATCTTTTATGGTACATGCGGTCATCCTCTTCGTAGGTGGGGTCGCAGGTCAGATACATGCCCAACTTTTTCAGGGTATCGGCATCGACGCTGGAGAGGATGACGGTGGAATGGATATCGCAGCCCTTCAGATTGGGGATCTGCTCCATCGCCTTGGCGGCGTACTCGTTTTCCGAGGCAGAGCTGGAGAGTGCGATCAGGATCTCGTCAGTATGCAGGCGGGGGTTTTTGCTGCCGAGGTAGGTCGTTTTCAGCGTCTGGATCGGTTCGATCGCATGGGCAGACACTAGATCGATCTCCTGATCGATGCCCGCAAGCTTTTTCAGTGCGTTCAGCAGCGCGGAGGAGGCCGCACCAAGCAGCGGGCCGTTTTTGCCTACCACGATCGTGCCGTCCGCCAGCTCGATGGCGGCGGCAGGCTGGCCGCCGGTCGCATCGGAGCAGGCATGGGCGCGCTTCTCGACTGCGCGCTCCCCGAGCGCAATGCCGGCCTGATTCATCAGCAGTTCCAGCTTGAAGCGCTCCTGCTTCACCACACCGCTCGCCTTCTGGTCGCACAGGCACTTGAAATAGCGGCGGACAATCTCGTTCAGCGATGCCTCGCGGCAGACATCATCATCAATAATGCAGTTGCCCGCCATATTGACGCCCATATCCGTGGGTGAGCGATAAGGGCTTTTACCGGCGATCAGCTCAAACATGGCATTGACCACCGGGAAGATCTCGACATCGCGGTTATAATTAACGGTCGTTTTTCCGTAAGCCTCAAGATGGAACGGGTCGATCATATTGACATCGTTCAGATCGGCGGTGGCGGCCTCGTAGGCAAGGTTGACCGGGTGCTTGAGCGGCAGGTTCCAGATGGGGAAGGTCTCAAACTTGGCATATCCTGCCTTGACACCGCGCTTATACTCATGGTACAGCTGAGACAGACAGACCGCCATCTTACCGCTGCCGGGGCCGGGGGCCGTGATGACCACCAGCGGGCGTTCGGTCTCGATATAATCATTCTTGCCGTAGCCATCGTCACTGACAATGTGGTTCACATCGTTGGGGTAGCCGGGGATCTTATAGTGGCGGAAGGTGCGGATGCCCAGACCGTTGAGCTTCTGCTCAAAGGCCGTGACCTCGGGCGCATCGGTAAACTTTGTCACGCAGACGCTGCCCACAAACAGGCCGACCCCCTGAAAGGCATCAATCAGGCGCAGCACATCAACATCATAGGTAATGCCGTAGTCGCCGCGCATCTTGTTGGCCACGATATCCTCGGCGCTGATGACAATGACGACCTCCGCCTGATCCTTGAGCTGCAGCAGCATCTGCAGCTTGGAGTCGGGCTGGAAACCCGGCAGCACGCGGGACGCATGGTAGTCATCGAACAGCTTGCCGCCAAATTCCAGATAGAGCTTATTGTCAAACTGAGCGATACGCTCCCGGATATGGGCAGACTGCATCGCAAGATATTTATCGTTGTCAAATCCGATCCTCATCTATATTCCCCTTTTTCCTATGCTTTAACCAATGTCCTACATGGATTTAGTATAGCATTTTTTTCGTCAGCTTGCAACGGTCTTTTGCAGCAGGGGCACACCTTCCTGGCCGGAGGAGGCCCTGCGCGCCAACATACTGGCCCAGATCAGTCTGGCGCTGAACCGCATCTGGACTGAGTGGTACCCCAGCCGCGGGTACAGCTTCAACATAACAGGCTCGCCGGGGTACGATCAGGCCTATGTCAAGGGGCGCACCGTGTTCGCCGTCATGGAGCGCCTTACCGCCGAATTATTCAACACCTATGTGCAGCGCAGCGGTGATGCCGAACCCTACTACACCGAATACTGCGATGGGCGTACCGTCACCTGCCCCGGCATGAAGCAGTGGGGCACGGTCGAGCGGGCCAAGGAGGGCAAGAACGCCCTGCAGATCCTGCGGTATTACTACGGCAAGCGGGTACAGCTGGTCACAACGGACCACATTGCATCCATACCGTCCAGCTATCCGGGCAGTCCGCTGCGCCGCGGCAGCAGCGGGACCAATGTGCGCATCCTGCAAAAGCAGCTGTCCCGCATTGCGAAGGACTACCCCTCCTTCGGCAAGCCGGTGGTGAACGGCGTCTTTGACGAGGCCACCGAGCGCAGCGTCAAGCGCTTTCAGAAGCAGTTCGGTCTGACCGCCGATGGCGTGGTGGGCCGTGCCACCTGGTATAAAATCAGCTTTATCTATGTGAGCGTCAAGGATCTTGCCGAGCTGACCAGCGAGGGCGAGACCGCCGAGGGCACGCAGACCACCGGCGGTTGGCCGGGCACAGTCCTGCGGCGCGGGTCGAGCGGCAGCGCCGTGGAGCAGGTGCAGTTCTGGCTTTCCGATCTTGCACAGTTTGATTCCGCGCTGCCGCGCGTCACGGTGGACGGCCGCTACGGGGCAGCGACCGAGCGCGCCGTGCAGGCGTTCCAGAAAAAACAGGGCCTGACGGCGGACGGCGCAGTCGGGCAGCGCACCTGGAATGCACTTTACGCCGCTTGGGTGGACGCGCAGAGCGACCTTGGCGGCACCGCATGGCCCGGCACAGTGCTGCGGCGGGGCGACAAGGGCATGGAGGTGCGGCTGGTGCAGTTCTGGCTGCGGCTGGCTGCGGACAACTACCGCGCACTGCACACCATAGCGGTGGACGGCAGCTTCGGCGCCGCCACCGTCAGCGCTGTGCAGGCGTTTCAGAGTGTTTTCGGGCTGACGGCCGATGGCACAGTGGGCCGTGCGACATGGAACAAGCTGAAGGAGGTCGGCTTGGCGGTCGCAAACAGGCTCGTGGACGCAGACATTGCCCCGGGGCAGTTCACGGTCACCACGCGGGAGGGCAGCAGCGGGACCGCCGTGCGGGCTGTGCAGTATTATCTGCGCCGGCTCGCTGCCTACTACAGCGATATTCCAACCGTGACAGTGGATGGGCGCTTCGGCGCAGCAACAGCGCGGGCCGTCAGGGCATGGCAAGCGCGGGCCGGGCTGCCTGTGGACGGTGTGGTGGGGCGGCTGACATGGCAAAGCCTGTATGATGCCGCCGCAGCACTGGACAGCAGCGGCCCCGTGGTGCGCATGATCCGGCTGCCTGCCCCTGCCGCTGCGCTGCGCCCCGGTGACAGCGGCGCAGAGGTGCTGCGACTGAGCCGGATGCTGCTATTTCTGGGCCAGTGGATTCCCGAGATCAACCTGCCTGAGAGCGACACGCCGACCAGCACCTTTGACCCTGCGCTGGAGACCGCCGTGCGCAGTGCCCAACGGTATTTCGGGCTGACCGAGACAGGCATTGTGACCGCCGCGGACTGGACGGTGCTGCGCGAGGCCGCCGAGCGGCTGCTGGCTGCCAACCCCGCCGGAGCCAGCCCCAAGCCCGGTGGCGTATGGCCCGCCGGGGCGTTGGCGCTGGGCAGTGCTGCACCTGCCGTACTGCAGGTGCAGCGTTGGTTGAACATCATTGCCGCCGCCAACCAGACCGCCGATTTTGTACCCGAGACAGGCATCCTTGGGCCGGAAACTGCGTCCGCGCTGGAAAGCTACCAGCTGACCGCCGGGCTGCAGACGCTTGGCATCGTGGACGCCGACACATGGGAAAGCCTGCGTCTGGCTGCGCAGGGGCTTTGCCGCGAATGTAAGGAGGCATAAGCCATGGCAAGAGTTTACATCTATGATTCCTACGATAACAAGTTCTTCCGCTACAATTTGAGCGAAAACGACCCGATGCCCTACAGCACCGGCACGACCCTGCGGGTGCGGGAATTCCGCGGCTCAAGCAAATCCAATGTGCTGTGGACCACCACCGCTGCCATGGAGGCATGGAACCTGACACGCCGTACCTACGGCAGCGGCATTCCGGTGGGGTACGCCTTCAAGCGGATCTGGGAGGGCGGCCACGGCACCACCAGCCAGCACTACGCGGGTGTCGCCTTTGATGTCGGGCAGCGCAGCACCGCCGCCGAGCGCCGCAAGATCTACCGGGCCGCTGTTCGCAGCGGAGCGTGGGGCTATGTGGAGCCTACATCGATGACGCCGACCTGGGTACACTTTGACCGGCGGTACGGCAAGCCCGCCTGCGCGGGCACCACGGCCGGTTACCCCACTTTGCGGCGCGGAAGCCGCAGCACCTATGTACTGATCCTGCAGGATGCCCTGAACGCACTGGGCTATTCGACCAACACGCTGGACGGCATCTTCGGCCATGCGACAGAAAGCGCACTGAAGGCCTGCCAGCGGCGGTTCGGTCTGCGGGCGGACGGCATCTGCGGCTGTGCAACATGGAAAAAGATCGCCGGTGCCACGGTGGGTATCGGCCGCACGGCAACCGTCATTGACAAATAAGGCATTGCACTGCGGCAGCCGCGGTTGTATACTGTAGGCAGAACTCTGCCCGCTGCCGGGCCTTTATAAAGTAAGGAAGTGCTCTGAAATGGATATGATGGAATTTTTGCGCACCCGCCGCACCTACCGCCGCTTTGACCAACGCCCCATTGCACCGGAGATCCTGACCGAGGCCATTGATGCCGCCCGGCTGGCAAGCTGTGGTGCCAACCGCCAGACTGTGCGGTATATCCTTGTGCAGAGCGCCCGCGCCGTGTCCGCCGTGCAGCCGCTGGTCCATTGGGCCGCCTACCTGCCGCCCGAACAGGGCGTGCCGAAGCCCGATGAGCAGCCGACTGCCTTCATCGCCGTTTTGCAGGACACCCGCCTGCCGGGCTGCAGCGATGTGGATGTAGGGCTGGCACTGGGCAGCCTGACCGCCGCTGCCTGGGCCCACGGCGTGGGCAGCTGCATCATGGGGGCCATCGACCGCCCGGCGCTGACCGAGCTGCTGGCCCTGCCCGAGGGGCTGCGCCTGTGCTATATGGTGGCGCTGGGATACCCCGCCCACAAAAGCCGCGTGGTAACGATGCAGGACAGCAGCGTGAAATATTATCTGGACGAAAACCGTGACTACTGCGTGCCGAAGCGCAGCATGGCCGAGGTGCTGCTGAAAACGATGTAAAAGTAAAAATCGCAGTCCCGATGATGAAATCGGGGCTGCGATTTTTTGTATCCGTCAGAAGCGGCGTCTTTCAGCCTTATCCCAAAATAGCAAAGCTCTGTGCGCCCAGGGACAGCGTGTCGTTGACGATTTCCGCCTTGCCGATCGTGTACTGAATTTTCAGATCCTCGGCCAGCTCCAGCGGCAGCTCGATGGAGACACCCGCCGGGTTGACGGCGCAGATCAGATCGCCGCGCTGCCAGACGAACGGGCGGTAGTCGCCCTTCGCCTTGGGTGCGTACAGCACCTTGAACGGCGCGTCTGCGTTCAGGTCAGCGTGTGCATGACGGAAAGCCAGCAGCGACTTCACGCTGTTCAGCAGGCTGTCGGGGTCGTCCGCCTGAGCGGCCACGGTGGGCGCATCGGCGGCAGTGTCCACAGGCAGATAGATATCCTGTGCGTCGGCGGTGGAGAAGCCGTGGTTGGCCGTGTCGTCCCACTGCATCGGCGTGCGGGAGCCCGTGCGGAAGTAGCCGCCCTCCTTGGTGGGCAGCGGCAGATAGCGCATACCGATCTCGTCACCGTAGTAGACGAACGGCGCACCGGGCAGCGTGAAAATTGTCGCGTAGGCCAGCCGCAGCTCGTCAGTCGTCAGGCCCGCCGAGGGGCGGATCGTGTCATGGTTGCAGGTGATGAAGCACCACAGACCATCCTTGTGGGTGGCCTTGTAGGCCGGCAGATACTCGTCCAGGAATTTGTCAATGCCGGTGCCGGAGTTCTTGCAGAAGTACGCCTTGCCGATGTTGTGCGGGTTCGAGTCCATCGCACCGTCATAGTTGCGCATGAGCCAGTTGTAGCCGTTGCCCTGCCAATTGAGATAAAAGTCCATATCAAAGCCGTTTTTCAGCGACATGCGCGGGCCGTTCCACTCGGCGATGAGCGCGGCCTCGGGGTACTCGACATCCAGCATATCCCGGATATTGCGCCAGATTTTGCAGGTGTACTTTTTGTTCTTAGTGTCATTCTTTACAAGGCTCGACGCCATATCGACGCGGAAGCCGTCGCAGCCCATGTCCAGCCAGAATCGCATGACGTCCTTCATGGCCTCCACCGTTGCCACGCAGGCGGGGTCGTTGGTGGGCTTCTGCCACTTCTGGTTGATCTTTCCATAGCCGTAGTTCAGCGCGGGCTGGCACTTGAAGAAGTTCAGGATATACGTGCCGTTGCGTTCGGTCTCGCCGCCGATGAACGGCATACCGTCGCCGGAGGCAAAGCAGGAATCCGTCCAGATAAAGCGGTCCGAGTATTCGTTGTGCCCGGGCTTGCAGCTGGCCTTGAACCACGGGTGCTCTTCGCTCGTGTGGCCGGGCACCAGGTCGAACAGCACACGGATGCCCTTCTCATGCGCGGCCCTGAACAGCGCGGCGGCGTCCTCGTTCGTGCCGTAGCGCGGGGCGATCTTTTTGTAGTCGCGCACATCATAGCCCGCATCCTTGAACGGCGAATCAAAGCAGGGGTTGATCCAGAGGGCATTGCAGCCCAGGTCCCTGATATAGTCGAGCTTGGCAATAATGCCTTGCAAATCACCGATGCCATCGCCGTTGGTATCGTAGAAGCTCTGGGGGTAGATTTCATAGAACACTGCGTCTTTCAGCCACTGTTTCATGAGATGTCTCCTTTACTATAATAGACAGATAGAATATCCACGGCAGCCCGCAGGGCGCATTTCCTGTGCGCTCGGGAGGTTTTCCCCGCCGCGCACGGCCACGGGCGGATATGGAATCCGCCCCTACGGCGCTCCCTGTCAGTTTGCCGCTTCACGAGCATGGAAATGTTTCATCCGTTTCTACCCCTATACTATCCCCTCCTTCTCCCTTTGTCAACGCAGCAAAGCAGACAAAACAAACCACAAATTTTCTACATTTTGCACCGAAAATCAGCATATTGCTATTTTGTGAACAATGTGTTGACAAACAAAGAACATCGCAGTAAAGTAAAGTGCACAAGCGATTGTAAAATCTATTAGGAAAGAGGGATTCATTCAAATGAATACGCTTGTAATCGTTCTGATTGCCGCGGTCGTTCTGGTATGTGCGTACGCCGGATACGGTCGTTGGCTCGCCAAGACCTGGGGTGTTGACCCCGACGCCAAGACTCCTGCTGTGCGGCTGGAGGATGGCAAGGATTATGTTCCCACCAACGGCTGGACGGTGTTTGCACACCAGTTCTCCTCCATTGCCGGTGCCGGCCCTGTTACCGGTGCCATTCAGGCTGCGGCCTTCGGCTGGCTGCCTGTGCTGCTCTGGGTGCTGATCGGCGGCGTCTTCTTCGGCGCTGTCACTGACTTCGGCGCTCTGTATGCTTCCGTCAAGAACGACGGCAAATCCATGGGGCTGCTGATCGAGAAGTACATCGGCAAGACCGGCCGCAAGCTGTTCCTGCTGTTCTGCTGGCTGTTCTGCGGCATCGTCATTGCTGCCTTTGCAGACATGGTTGCCGGCACCTTCAACGCCTTTGACGCTGACGGCGCACAGGTCGAGGCCGCCTTCACCAACGGTGCGGCCGGCATGGTCTCCATCATGTTCATGGTGTTCGCCGTTGTGTTCGGTTTCATCCAGAAGAAGTTCAACTTCTCCGGCTGGCGCGAGGCCGTCATCGGCATCGTCTTTATCGTCCTGTCCTTTGCCATCGGCATGAACTGCCCGCTGGTGTTCGGCAAGGCCGCATGGAGCTATATCACCTTCGTTTACATCTTCTTTGCCGCGGTTCTGCCGATGTGGATGCTCAAGCAGCCCCGCGACTATATGACCACTTTTATGTTCGGCGCAATGATCGCCGGTGCTGTCATCGGCCTGCTGGTTGCCCACCCCACGATGAACCTGCCCGTCTTTACCGGCTTCAACAATGCCAAACTGGGCACCATGTTCCCCATCCTCTTTGTCACGGTTGCCTGCGGTGCTGTTTCCGGCTTCCACAGCCTGGTTTCCTCCGGCACCTCCTCCAAGACCGTTGAGAATGAGAAGGATATGCTCAAGGTCGGCTACGGCGCCATGGTTCTTGAGAGCCTGCTGGCTGTCCTCGCCCTGTGTGTTGCCGGTGCTGCCGCCGCTGCAGACGGCACCCCCGCCACCGGTACCCCGTTCCAGATCTTCAGCCGCGGCGTTGCCGGTTTCTTTGAGATGTTCGGCGTGCCCGTTTCGATTGCCACTGTCTTTATGACGATGTGCGTTTCCGCGCTGGCACTGACCAGTCTGGACGCCGTGGCCCGCATCGGCCGCATGAGCTTTCAGGAGCTGTTCAGTGTCGATGATATGGAGCATGCAGAGGGCTGGCGCAAGCTGTGCTGCAATGTCTACTTCTCCACCTTCATCACGCTGGTGTTCGGCTTTATCCTGACTCAGATCGGCTATGCCAACATCTGGCCGCTGTTCGGCTCCGCCAACCAGCTGCTCAGTGCGCTGGTTCTGGCTACCCTGTGCGTCTTCCTCAAGGTCACGGGCCGCAACAACAAGATGCTCTTCCCGCCGCTGGTCATCATGCTCTGCGTCACCTTCACCGCACTGGTGCAGCGCCTGATTGCGATGGTCAAGGCTATCTCCGCCGCTGCGTCCACCGCCATCCCTGCCGGTGAGACCACATGGGGCGCTGTCTTTATCGCCAACGGCCTGCAGCTGATCCTTGCGGTGCTGCTGATCGTGCTGGGCCTGAACATCGTGTTCCACAGCGTCAAGAGCTACACCACCTGCGATGCGCCCGAAGCAAAAGCCACTGTTTGAGTGTAATCGGCACTTGACAAACCGGCTCCTATAGAGTAATATTTATACATAGCCGCAAGGGCGCGGCCGCACGCTGCGCTATCCGGCAAAATCATGCTTCAAGCTCCGGTATCCGCAATCAGGACGCCGGGGCTTTTTGCATGAATATGAGGGAAACACTTATAAAGGTAAAGGAGAGTTCAAGATGAAGCTCAAGAAAATGCTTGCCCTGACCATGGCCGCTGTGCTGGCCGCCGGTCTGACCGCCTGCGGCTCCAGCGCCGACACCTCCGCCGCCCCTGCTGCTGAGAGCACTGCGGCCACTGCGGATGCTGCCGGTGCCCCGGACGGCGACGGCGACCCCACCACCCTGACCGTTGCGATGGAGTGCGCTTACGCCCCCTACAACTGGACCCAAAGCGACGATTCCAACGGTGCCGTTGCGATTCGCGGCTCCAGCGACTACGCCTACGGCTACGATGTCATGATGGCCAAGAAGATCGGCGAGGCACTGGGCCAGCAGGTCCAGATCGTCAAGCTGGACTGGGACAGCCTGATTCCCGCCGTCATGAGCGGCGATGTGGACTGCGTCATCGCTGGTCAGTCCATCACGGCTGAGCGCGCTGCACAGGTCGATTTCAGCAACCCTTACTACTACGCCTCGATCGTCACCCTGACGAAGAAGGACAGCGCCTACGCCAATGCGGCGAGCGTGGCCGATCTGGCCGGTGCGACCGCTACCAGCCAGCTGGGCACCATCTGGTATGACACCTGCCTGCCCCAGATCGAGAACGCCAACATCCTGCCCGCGCAGGAGACCGCGCCCGCCATGCTGGTGGCCCTGAACAGCGGTGCCTGCGACATCGTTGTCACCGACCGCCCCACCGCGCAGGCCGCGCTGGTCGCCTACCCCGACTTCACGCTGCTGGATTTCGGCGGCGGCGACAATGACTTCAAGGTCAGCGAGGAGGACATCAACATCGGCATCTCGATGAAGAAGGGCAACACCGCCCTGCAGAGTGCCATCAACGAGGTCCTGTCCACAATGACCGCTGATGATTACAACGCCATGATGGACGACGCCATCAGCGTTCAGCCCCTGAGCGAGTAATTTTGCCCGCCTGCCCCTGCCGTTTTGTGCGGCAGGGGCTTCGGTGTTGGTAAAGTGAAGAAATCACAAAGGAGAATTTCATGCAAGACTTTTTCACAAACTGTGCCACAGTGCTGCAGAAGTACGGCTTTTCGTATCTGCGCGGCGCGGGCACGACCCTGCTGCTGGCGCTGGTCGGCACATTTTTCGGCTGCCTGATCGGCTTTGCGGTCGGCGCACTGCAGACCATCCCCATCGACAAGCAGCGCGACCCGGCGTGGAAGCGTGTGCTGCTGAAAATCCTGCACATCTTCCTGCGCTGCTATGTGGAACTGTTCCGCGGTACGCCGATGATCGTGCAGGCCGTGTTCATCTACTACGGTCTTTTGCAGGTGTTCGGCATCAAGATGGGCATGTGGCAGGCAGGCTTCTTCATCGTTTCCATCAACACCGGTGCCTATATGGCGGAGACAGTCCGCGGCGGCATCGTGTCCATTGACCCGGGCCAGACCGAGGGTGCCAAGGCCATCGGCATGAACCACTGGCAGACGATGCTCCATGTCATTCTGCCGCAGGCGCTGCGCAACATCATCCCGCAGATCGGCAACAACTTCATCATCAACATCAAGGACACCTCGGTGCTGTCGGTCATCTCGATCACCGATTTGTTCTTTGTCCACAAGAGCGTGGTCGGCGCGCTGTACACCTACTTTGAGAGCGCTGCCATCGTCATGGTCATCTACCTGACGATGACCCTGTTCGCCAGCTACCTGCTGCGCCTGTGGGAGAAAGCGCTGGACGGCCCGCAGAACTATGACCTGAACACGACCGACTCGCTGGCCTACACCAGCGGCATGTACAACGCCCCGGACCCGAACCATGAGTCCCAGAATCTGGATATGAAGGGAGGCGCAGCCCATGTCTGAGCCTGTTATTGAGGTACGCCACCTTTCCAAGAGCTTCGGCACCCATGTCGTTCTGCGCGATGTGGATTTCACCGTCAACCCCGGCGATGTCACCTGCATCATCGGTGCGTCCGGCAGCGGCAAATCGACCCTGCTGCGCTGCATCAACCTGCTGGAGACCCCCACGAACGGCAAGGTGCTGTTCCACGGCAACGACATCACGGCCAAGGGCAGCGACCCGTGCGCCTACCGCGCCAAGGTGGGCATGGTGTTCCAGAGCTTCAACCTTTTCAACAATATGACGGTGCTGGACAACTGCACGGCGGGTCTGCGCTATGTGCTGCACATGGACAAGGAGGCCGCCGAGCGCACCGCACTGGACAATCTGGAGAAGGTCGGCATGGCGCCCTATATCCATGCCAAGCCGCGCCAGCTTTCCGGCGGGCAGAAGCAGCGTGTGGCGATTGCCCGCGCGCTGGCCATGCAGCCCGAGGTACTGCTGTTTGACGAGCCGACCTCCGCGCTGGACCCCCAGATGGTGGGCGAGGTGCTGGCCGTCATGCGCCAGCTGGCCAAGGAGGGGCTGACAATGCTTGTCGTCACCCATGAGATGGCCTTTGCCCGCGATGTATCTACCCATGTAGTCTACATGGCGGACGGCGTCATCTGTGAGGAGGGCACCCCCGCCGACATCTTTGAGCGCCCGCAGAACCCCAAGACCGTTGAGTTCCTGAGCCGGTTCCGGCAGGCGTAACAGCATAAAAAACGACCGATGGTGCAAAAGCCATCGGTCGTTTTTTTGTTATGGAGCAGTAAAAATATGGTTGCGGGGCGTCGAGGACGCCGCCCCTATAACTAAAGGATAAAGGAGTTCTAAAGGCACAGTGCGGCGGCCTGAGGACAGGCCGCCCTACAACTGTAGGCATACGGGGGCAAGGGAGGGCTGCAGCCTTCCCCTGACGGCGCGGGCGGAGCAGAGCCCCGCCCCTACGCACATCCCATTCCCACTGCGGGGGTTCGGGGGAACACCCGAATTTAAGGTGGAGGAAGGCTCGGCGGCGTTAAGAACGGACAGTAATACTGCGTCCGTTTAGCCGCCGAGACTTCCGACTTCCGCTTTGGGGTTCCTAGGGGCGTGCAGCCCCTAGGTCGCGGGTCCGCTCCGTCGAAAGAGCGGCAATTTTCTTTGGTTCTTTCTTTTGTTGGCAAAAGAAAGAACACCTCTCGGGAGGATGCCGTTCATCCTTTAGCCAAGCGGCACATCAATCTCATCTCCGATGGCAAAGCTGTAGATCGTCAGCTTCGTCACCGGCACGCTCAGCCGCTGGGCAAACGCCCGGCGGTAAAGCCGCAGCTGGGCGGCGTATTCGTCAATATAATACTGCGCATCGCGGCTGCGGTCGGTCTTATAGTCAAGGATCTCGGCATGCTCGTCAAACACCAGCACCAAGTCGGCAATGCCCTGCACCAGCACCTCGGCCCCGGCGGCGCTCCCCTGCCCTGCGGCGGGGGTGATGTCGGCGGCGGGCAGCGCCGTGATGAACGGCTCCTCGCGCAGGATGCGGCGGGCCAGCCGGATTCGCCGCCAGACCGCGCTGTCAAAGAAGGGGCGCACGGCGTCCAGATCCAGCTTGTCTGCCAGTGCAGCGTCCAGCAGCTGCAGCCTAGTCTGCCGCTGCACCTCGGCCGCAAGATCGGGGGCCGGGCCGTCAAAGGGCACACTCTGCATAAAGGCGTGGATGGCGGTGCCGCGCTCGGCGCCGGTCATGCCGCTTTTTTGCAGAAAGGCCGGGCGTTCCAGGGCAACCGGGCGGGCGGCGTGGGCCACCGCGCTGACGCTGACCTTGGCGGGGACCTTTTCGAGCGCGGCGCGGGGGCTTTGCCACGCAAAGCTGGCCTGCAGCTGCGCCACCAGCGCGGGATCTGCCGCAGCGGCGGGCGGCGCAGACGGCTGCTCCGTCTGCTCGGGCAGGGGCAGCAGCCGAATGTCCAGCGGCACACCGGTTTTGCGGTGGTGCGGCAGAAAGTTCGTGCGCGCCCAAAGCGCATCGCTGCCCGGGTGCAGCATTGCAGCGGTCAGCAGCCACCCGGCCCAGCTGCCCATGCCGCGCATCGACTCCGGGCCGGTGGCCTCGGCTGCGGCGCAGAGGGCGGGCAGCTTCAGCGCGCTGTCGGTTCGTTTGAGCGGCACCGTGATGATCAGCGCATCCTGCGCGCGGGTCAGCGCAACATACAGCACACGCATCTCCTCGCTCAAGGTCTCGGTGCGGATGGCCTGCGCCAGCGCCGCATAGGGCAGCGTTTTAAACCGCTTGGCCGCCCGCGGCGCACGCAGCATGACGCCCACGCCAAGGCGGCTGTGGGTCAGCACCGGCCGCACAGCGTCGCTCTGGTTGAACTGGTGGGCCGTGTCTGCCACAAAAACGACCGGAAATTCCAGCCCCTTGGAGCGGTGTACCGTCATGATGGAAACACAGCCGGGGCGGGTCTGTCCGCCTGCGCTCTGGTTCAGTCCGCCGTTGTGGGCGGCAGCGTCCATCGCGCGTATCAGCGCGGGCAGCCCCGCGCGCCCTGCCCCGGCAGCCCACGCTGTAAAGCTGAGCAGATCCTCGCGGCAGCGCAGGCCGTCAGGCAGCGCACCCACGGCGGCAAGATAGCCGGTGCGGGCCAGCAGCTCCCCGAGCAGTTCCTCCACCGGCAGAGTGCGGGCGAGACGGCGGTACTCGGCCAGCGCCTCGGTAAAGGGGGCAAACCGCGCCTGCTCCCCGCCAAGGACCGCCCCGTACAGACTGCCGTTGGGCCTTGCACGGCGCAGCGCAACAAGGTCGTCCGCCGTGTAGGGGAACATCGGACTCAGCAGCACAGCTGCCAGCGGAATATCCTGCGCCGGGTTGTCGATAACACGCAGCAGCGCCGCAAAGGGTCGGATATGCGGCTCATCAAGCAGATCGGCGGCGGAATCCGCAAAGACCGGGATGCCCGCCGTGCGCAGCGCACCCTCATAATCGGCAAAGCCCTTGCGGCCGCGCAGCAGGATGCAGAAGTCCTCATACCGGCAGGGGCGCACCCCCTCCTTGCCGCGCACGGCAAAGCCGGTTTTGACCATCTCGGCGATGCGCCCGGCAATGACAGCGGCATCGCCCGCGGTATCGGCCCCGTCAATGACATTGATCTCGCACAGGCCCTGATAGGCGGCGCTTTTATCCCCGCCCACGACAAGCCGCTGGCCGTCCCCATAGGGTACACCGCCCAGCCCCTGCGTGAAAAACACCTCAAACAGATAGTTGATGCCTGCGATCACGCCGGGTGCACTGCGGAAGTTCGCATCCAGCGCCAGCGTGGCAGGGCTTGGGGCCGGCTGCGGGTGGGGCTTCCACTGCTGCTGCTTGCCCACAAAGATACCGGGGTCCGCCAGACGGAACCGGTAGATGCTCTGCTTGATGTCGCCCACGAAGAAAAGGTTGTCCGCTTCGGGGCGGGCCAGCGCAAAGTAGATAGCGTCCTGCAGGGCGTTTGTATCCTGATACTCGTCCACCAGCACCGCCGTGTAGCGGCTGCTGACCGTGCGGCACAGCGGTGTGCGCTCGTTGCGCTCATTGACGAGCAGATCGAGCGTCAGATGCTCATAATCCGCGTAGTCCAGCACCTTTTCAGCACATTTCGCAGCAAAGCAGTTGTCGGCAAAGGTCTGCGTTACCCGCACAAGAGCTGCCACCAGCGGCGCAGCGCGGCGGCGGTCGGCGGCAAATTCCTCAGCCGTGCAGAGCAGTGCATCCCGGCGCAGGCTTTCAAGCTGCTTTTTTGCACGGTCGCGCAGCTCGGACGCAGCGGCAGCGGACTGGTTTGCGTCCTTGCCGCCCTTGATGCGCCCCGCCGCACGCCAGCCCGACAGAACCAGCTCAAGCGCCGACAGGCATTTGTCCCAATCGCCCTGCTCCAGATGGTAGCAGAGGTTCTCGACCCGGGCGGCATCATCAAGCATGACGGCCGTGTAGGCGGCATCGGCCTTTTCGTCCCGCGCTGCAATGGCTGCGCCGCTGTCCAGCAGCGCCTTGACGCCCTGCGCCCGGGCCAGCGCGATGCCCAACAGCTCACGGCCCCATTCGGTCTGCTGCGGCGGGGCCTCCTGCTGCCACATTTCGGCAAACGCAGTCAGCGATGCCGCCGGGTGGGGCAATGCCCGGGTAAAGTGATAGAGGTCGAGGACTGCATCCCCGGCCGTGCTGTCGGTACGGCCCCGGTCGTACAGGTCGGCAAAGGCGCGGAAGTCGGCGTCCTGATAGGCGGTCTCCAGCGTGGCGGCCAATGTTTCCTGCTCAATGCGGGCAAGGTCGGCCTCCTCGGCGGTCGTAAAGTCAGGGGGTACATCGAGCATGGCAAAATGCTGCTGCACAAAATGCAGGCAAAAGGCATCCACCGTGCCGATGGACGCGCGCTGCAAAAGCAGCTGCTGGCGGCGCAGGTTGGTATTGCCGGGGTGGGCGCGCACCTCCTGCGCAAGGCGGGCCGTGATGTCAGCCCGCAGCTTGGCCGCCGCCGCATTGGTGAAGGTCATGATCAGCAGCGAATCGGCATCCGCCGGGTGCTCAGGGTCTGTGATAAGCCCCACCACGCGCTCGACCAGCACACGGGTCTTGCCCGAGCCGGCAGCCGCCGACACCAGCAGGCTGCCGCCCCGTGCCCTGATGGCAGCCGCCTGCGCCGGGGTGAATTGTATCTTGGGTTGTTCTGGCATGGGGTGTCTCCTTTATGTAGAAAAGCTTCCCCTTTTTGGGGGGAAGGCGTTCTCATTCCGCAAACGGGTCGTCCTTGATCGAAATCGTCCGTTCGTGTTCCCCGTCGCGGTGGGTGCAGGCGCAGCGGAAGTCGCAGTAGGTGCAGGGGCTTTTGCCGCCGCCGGGGCAGAGCGGCTCGGCATCAATGCGGCCGCTGTACAGGTTTTCCGCCATATCGATGAGCAGGCCGTCCAGATGATCCCGGATGCGGCCCAGCTTCGCCTCATCGGCCAGCGTGCTTTTGCTGTTCAGCACCTTGCCGGTCTTGGTGCTGAAGCTCAGCGGCACAAACTCACCGGTGCCTTTGGTATCCATGGCACGGTAGATGCTCTCGTCATCAAGCAGCAGGCCGTTCATCGGGTAGGTCGGCGCGGGGTCGGCCTCCTCGGTCAGTTCGCGGCGGTCAACGCTCTCGGGTGCAGGGTCGGCCAGCAGGTACTCTACCCCCGCCGCCGTAGCACCGGGGAAGGCCGTCTGCGCGTTGCGCTCCAGCGTAAAGAGGTACAGCAGCATCTGGCAATCCAGACCGTAGTAGACCTCCTTCAGCTTGAACTCCTTGCCGCCGGTCTTGTAGTCCACGACCCGCAGATAGGTCTTGCCGCGTTTTTCCAGCGGCATCGCATCGACACGGTCCACCGTGCCGACAATGCGCACCGTATGCCCCGCCCCATCGGCAAGCTGCACCGGGTCGATGCGGGGGGCGTCCGGGTTTTCGGCATCGGGGCGGTCATCAATGCGCAGCTCAAACGCAACGGGGCGAAAGCCCGACTGCCGCAGATCGCGCTGGATAAAGCCCAGCAGCCCCACCAGATTGCGCCGGATCCGGCCGATCAGGTAGTCCATCCGCACCGTCATGCCGGGCAGGTTTTCGGCCACATATTCGTCCACCAGCGCATCGACAAGGGCCTCCACCTCCTCCGGCGTCAGCGTCTTGAACGCCTCGCCGCGGCGGCGCAGGGCGTTTTCCAGCACCCAGTGGGTCAGCGTGCCGCTTATATTGGGGGCAAGCTCGGCCTTTTTGCGGGGCGCGGCCTTGATGATGTACTGCAGAAAATAGCCAAAGGGGCAGCTCTGGTATTTTTCAAACCGGGTGGGGCTTATGCGCAGCCCCCGCCCAAGCAAGGCTTCAAGCGCGGCGGTGTCCGCGACCCGCTGCTCTGCCCCGGCGGTGTCCACCGCACGGCGCACAGCGGCGTAGGCGGGGGCCAGCGCAGGGTCAGCGTCCAGCACGGCGCGCACTGCCGCACCGGCACACTGCCGGTCCGGGTCCTGACTGAGCATACCCAGCACATCAAGCGCAGCGGCCGGGGCGGCAGCCAGCTGCACCGCCGTGGGGGTGCAGGGCGGCACCTGCAGATACTGCAAAATCGGTGCCAGCGCAGCGCTGGCGGGGGCGGCATCCTCGGCATGGGCCGCTGCGGGCCAGCTGAGCCACAGATAGCTGCGTGCCACAGTCAGCGCCTTGTAAAAGCAGATCCCCTCGCGCAGGACCTTGTTGGCAAAGCAGTCGGGCAGCTCGGCGCCCTGCTCCATCATAATGTCACGGTCGGCGTGGGTCAGCAGGCCCTGATCGCCGGGCGTCTGGGGGAACTCCCCCTCCAGCAGGCCGACCACAAAGACGGCATCGGTCTCGGGCAGGCGCATACGGCCCGCCGTTGTCACGATCACACTGTCAAGGCTCTGGGGGATATGCCCCATGTCTGTCGTGCGCAGCAGAAGCGTAAAAAGCTCGGCGTACTCAGCAGGGGGCAGCTTTTCACTGCCCAGCAGCCGGGCAAGCTGGTCAAGCAGCCCCATAACGACATTCCATTCGCGCAGGATCTCATCCGCCTCGGGCAGGCGGCCCTCTGCGCGCAGCTTCTCGGCAAGGCTCTCAAGCGCCTTCTCAGCCCCGAGGGACTGCAAAAACAGGAAGATCTGCTTGGTCAGTGCCGCTGCGGGGGCGCCGGCCGCCTTGGGTACAAAGTCCGCCAGCCGCTCCATAAGGAAGGCGCGGGCGCACTCGGCATCGGCCAGCACCTGCCGGTCCTGCTCGGAGTCATGGCCGTCATACCCCGCCGCACTGCGGGTAAAGGGCTCCCGCCAATCGGCGGCGGTCAGCTGCCATGTGTAAGCGTAGTTTTCAAGGGCACACTGCTGGCTTTCCGGCAGATCGACCAGCCCGGTCTTGAGCAGGCGCAGCACACTGCGGCTCGACACGCCGCGCAAAAGCTCCAGCGCGGCATGGACCGCCCGCGCCGGGGCAGTGTTTTCGGGGGTAGTGGCCTCATCGCAGAAAAGCGGTATGCCCTGCAGACGGAACTCATACCGCAGCGGGGCAAGGTACTGCTCCGCATTGCGGCATATGACCGCCATGCGGCTGTAGGGGGTGCCCTGCCGCGCGCGGGCCGCGATCTCGGCGGCCACCGCCTTGGCCTCGGCCTGACGGGACGCCGCCGCGTGGTAGGTAATGGCCGGATGCGCCGGATCGACCACGGCCTCCGGCGTATAGGCAGGGTCCGCCAGCAGCAGGCCCAGCTCGGCCAACGCCGGGGCATCGGCATGGCGGCGGTCCTCGGTCAGCAGCTCGGTATGGGTGGGCACACCAGCCTCTGCGGCCATCCGCTTGAGGGTATTGACCACATTTTTGGCACCGCTGAACAGCCCCATGCCGCCGTCCCGGTCCTGCTCGCCGTCACAGCAAAGGCAGACCGTTACATCGGCCACCGGCAGCATGGCCGCCAGCAGGGCGCGCTTCGGCGCATTAAAGGTATCAAACTCGTCAATGTACACGGCGCGCCCCGCAAAGAAGGCTGCGTCCAGCCGCTCCGCCGCGCGCTGCTGGCGGTCGCCGGGGTCCATGGCGCTCTGGGCCAGCAGCCCCTCATACGCGGCATAGATCAGGGCCAGTTCATCCAGCTTTTCGCGGTCGGCCCCGGGGGCCTTTGCATACTCTGCCAGCATTTCCGGCGTGACACCGGCGCTTTTCAGCTCGCTGACGGTCTGGGCCGCCTTCTCGCAGAAGGCGGCGCTGCGCCGCTGGCGGCTGTAGTACACGACCTTGTCCAGCAGCGAATCCGCCGCCCGGCGCAGCAGCAGGGCACGGCCCGCCTCGGTCAGGGTGGGCACGGCCGCCCCGCCGTAGCGGCGCAGCAGGGCCTCCGCCAGCGAGGTGAAGGAGTAGCTTTCGACATAGGCGGAAAGGCTGTCCCCCAGCGTGCGGTAGAGCTGCCCCTCGGTGGAGGAGGTAAACTGCTCCGGCACGATAAGGATGCTGCGCTCCCCCCGCGCCGCGCGTGCGCGCAGGGCGGCCAGCATGGTATGCGATTTGCCCGAGCCGGAGGGGCCCAAGATGAAGTTTAGCATGGTGGTGTCCTTTCTGATAGCCTTCTCCTTGGGAGAAGGTGGCCCAAAGGGCCGGATGAGGGGCGCGTGTGCGCAGCGACCCATTTGCGGGCGGCAGCGGCAAGGCCTCCCCTCATCAGTCAGCGGGCAAGCCGCTGACAGCTTCCCCCGCGGGGGAAGCCAATCTGCCTATAAAGTCCGCAACCGCCAGTCTTACCTCAAACCGGCCGAACACCAGCGCGTTTTCATCGGCGCCGGGGTAGGCGGCGGTGCTGCCGGAAATGCAGAGCGAGGGATAAAGCACGCAGAACCAGTTGCGGCCCTGCGCGGTGCCCAGCTCTATGCGCAGGGCGGTGTACTCCCCGCCGGGCAGAGAAAAGCTGCCGTAATCGCGGGCAGAAAAGTCGTGGCTCTCCAGCCGCAGGGCGGCCGTTTGCGGGCTGTGGGCGCGGTGCAGGGCGCTGTCGGCTGCAGCCTGCAAAGCGGGCAGCGCCGTCTGCAGCGCCCGGACAGCCTGCTGCGGGCTTTGCGCCTGCGTCACGGCGGGCGGCAGGGCAGCCAGCACGGCATCCCGCACCTGTAATTTCAACAACTGGTCATCCCATGTATCGCTGTTGGCCAGGATGTGCAGCCGCACGGTGTCGGCCCGCACCCGGGCGGCGGTGCGTTGGTGCCAATCGGCATAGGCGGTAAGTACAACAGTCAGTGCCAGCGCCAGACCGGCGCCCAGCTCCAGCACGCGGCGGGTATGCTTCGTCATAACAGTTCTCCCCTTTCCAACCGGAGTATGGGCAGAAAGGGGAGAAAATAATCATAAGATTGTCCGCACGGCGCGGGATCACTTTTTTGCGCCGAACAGGCGGCGGGCCGTCACGAAGGGGCCGCCGCGGGTCGGCTTGCAGAGATAGACCTGCCGGTAGCTGCTTTTGAGGGCGGCCACGGCCTTGCGGGCGGCGTCCTGCCTGTCAAAGATGCCAAAGACGGCCGCACCGCTGCCTGTCATCTGGGCTGTCACGGCACCATGCGCCCGCAGCGTTTTGCAGATGGCGGGTGTTTCGTCCGCACCGGAGCAATGCTCGAGCGCATTGCCGGCCGCCGCGCAGACGCCGGGCAGGTCGTTTTTGCGGATGGCTTGCTCCTGTGCCTCGCAGTCAGGGTGGACAGGGCTGCCCATCGTGTCATAGCGGGCAAAGGCTTCGGGGGTGGAAACGCCCACGCTGGGCATCGCCACCACAAACCAGCAGTCCGGGCAGGGCGGCAGGGCTTTCATCAGATCGCCCACGCCGCGCACACGGCAGGTGCCGCCCATCAGGGCAAACGGCACGTCCGCGCCGATGCCCGCGCCGATGGCGCAGAGTTCGCTCATCGAAAGCTTTGCGCCGTACAGCTCGTTCAGGCCGACCAGCACCCCGGCGGCATCGGCACTGCCGCCGGCCATGCCGGCCCGCACCGGTACCCGCTTGTAGATCGTCATATCCACGCCCGCCAGCAGGCCGGTATAGGCAAAGAAGGCCAGCGCGGCCTTGACAGCGGTGTTTTTATCGTTGGCCGGCACAAAGCTGCCGGGCAGATTCAGCGTCAGGTCATGGCTGCGGCGCAGCGTGATTTTTTCATACAGGTCAATGGTCTGCATGACCATATCCAGATCATGGTAGCCGTTGGGCAGCGTGCCCACGACATCCAGCGACAGATTCAGCTTGGCCGGGGCCAGCACCGTCACAGAACGGTATTGCATAGGGGTCACTCTCCTGTTATTTGCTCTGCGGATGGCAGGGTTACTTCGTCCAGCCGTTTTCGCTCAAAAATTCGCGGATGCGCTTCATTGCGATCTGCAGATGATCCACGCTGTAGGCATAGCTGATGCGGGCGTACCCCTCGCCGGAGGCACCGAACGCCGAGCCGGGGATAATGGCAACCTCTTTTTCACGCAGCAACCGCTCACAGAATTCACTGCTCGTCAGGCCGCTGATCTGGATCGAGGGGAACACATAGAACGCGCCGCGCGGCTCAAAGCAGGTCAGGCCCATGTCGTTGAGCGCCTTGACCACATAACGGCGGCGGCGGTTGTACTCGTCCCGCATCATCTCGATCTGGTCATCACACTGGCGCAGCGCCGTGACCGCCGCATACTGGCTGGTGGTCGGGGCCGACATGATGCAGCTCTGGTGGATCTTGGTCATGACCTTGATGAGCGGCGCGGGGCCTGCGGCATAGCCAAGACGCCAGCCGGTCATGGCGTAGGATTTGGAGAAGCCGTTGACGACAACGGTGCGCTCGGCCATGCCGGGCAGCGATGCAATGGACACATGGCGGTCGAGCCCGTAGGTCAGTTCGGAGTAAATCTCGTCCGACAGCACCAGCACGTTCGTCTCGCGCAGGACGGCGGCGATCTTCTCCATCTCGTCGGCGCTCATGACGGCACCGGTGGGGTTGTTGGGATACGGGAAGATCAGCAGCTTTGTCCGCGGCGTGATGGCCGCCCGCAGCTGGTCGGCAGTCAGGCGGAACTGATCCTCGGCGCGGGTGGCAATATGCACCGGCACGCCGCCGGTCAGCTGGGTGATCGGCTCATAGCAGACAAAGCAGGGCTCGGGAATGATGACCTCGTCCCCGGGCTGGACCACCGCGCGGATGATCAGGTCGATGGCCTCACTGCCGCCGACCGTGACAAGGACATTTTCCTCTTTATAGTGCAGGTCAAAGCGGCGGCCAAGGTAGCTGCAGATCTCATTGCGCAGCTCCTTCAGGCCGGCGTTGGCTGTGTACTTGGTGCGGCCCAGCTCAAGGCTGCGGATGCCTGCATCGCGGACGCTCCACGGCGTTTTAAAGTCCGGCTCCCCGACGCCCAGCGAGATGCAGTGGGGCATATCGGCTGCCAGATCAAAGAACTTGCGGATGCCGGACGGGCGCATCGCCTTGGCGGCAGGGGCAAGCAGTTCATCGTAGTTCATCACAGGACGGTACACTCTCTTTCATCGGGTTCTTCGGCCAGATACAGCCGGCCGCCGCGCTTGTAGGGGCGCAGCACAAAGCTGGTGGCGGTGGAGAGCACATCGTCCAGCGGGGAGAGGCGCTTGGCCACGAAGATCGCAATTTCCTGAAAGCTGCGGCCCTTGATGATGACCTGCAGGTCGTAGCTGCCGCTCATCAGCAGCACGGTATCCACCTCGTCAAACTGGGCGATGGTCATACCGATGTCGTCAAAGCCGCGGGCCTTGTGGGGGGTCACACGCAGCTCGATGACAGCCTCCACCAGATTGACGCCGGCCTGTTCCCAGTCCACCAGCGTTTCATACCCGCGGATGTAGCCCTTGGCGGCGGCCTCGTCCATCATGGCGGCGATCTCCTCGGGGGTCTTATCCAGCATCGCCGCGATGTCCTCAATCGGCATGCGGGCGTTCTTTTCCAGAATACGGAGCAATTCTTCCATAGTACCACACCTCACTCAAGTATATGCAGCTATTATAGCATATTCGCGGCAGGATTGCACCATTGTTTTTTGCGGCAAAACCCTGCAGCACACAAAAAAAGCAGCACCCCCGTGCCCTACACAGGGATGCTGCTCTGTTTTTTGTCAGCCCTCGGCAGGCTGTTCGTCTGTTGTCTGGGGCTCCTCCGGCTCTGCGGGCTGTTCCGGCTCTGCAGGTTCGGGCGCAGGCTCTTCAGCTGCGCTGGGCGCATCGGCTGTGCCCAGCTCCTCGTTCTGCAATTCCTCCACAAGGGCATCGGTCGGTGCAGGGGTGGGCGTGACCTCCACCTGCATCTCACTCTCCTGCAGGGCGGTCAGATACCACTGGCGGTTTTCCCCGCGGGTAAAGACATAATCCATATACTTCGTCGGCTCGGTGGGGGCCGTCAGCGAAAGCTCACCGGTGGCGTTGTTCGTGGCGGTGGGCACATAGCCGACCGTGACGATGCGCTTGCCGTCCCGGCGGCTGATCTTCTCGACTGTCGGCGTGTACTGCGCTACCGAGCTGGTGACAGGCACCAGATAGGCCTGCTTTTCCTCATCGTACTGGTAGACGAATTCCTCGGTGCTGAAGGTCCCCTCCGGCACCTTATACTCAGGGCCGAGAAGGTTGGCGATGTAGGTATCGACCTCCAGCGCGGGGATCATGGCCGAGCCGGTATCGGGGTCACGCTCATACTGGTCAAGGCTGCCGCCGCTGTTCTGCACCTGATAGACGGTGCCCCAGATGGCGGCCTGCTTGAATACGCCGGGGTCAACGCTGTTCACATCGTCAAACGCCACGGGATCCAGCATGACCATGCCGTACAGGCGGTCACGGTACGCCTTGCGCAGACCGCTGTCGTCCAGCGCCGAGCGCACAAGCCCAACGATCCAGCCCAGCACGGTAAACAGGCCGATGAGCGCAAGCAGCAGCGCCACACTGCCCACGACCTGCCGTGCCAGACGACGGTTATTGCGGATATGTTCTTCTCTGTAATTTGCCATTGTGGATGTGTTGCTCCTTTGGGGGGATTGAAAAGCGGTGCGGCGGGGTGAGGGCACCCCGCCCTACACGCCCATTGAACGGGAGATCGCAGAGCGGCATGCCCCCATGCCGCCGCAGGCAGACCTTTTACTTATTCTTGTACATCTGCTCGTAGTATTTCTGGTAATCGCCGCTGGTGACATGGGCCATCCAGTCGGGGTGGGCCAGATACCAGTCGATGGTCAGCACAATGCCCTTCTCAAACGGGGTCTCGGGGTACCAGCCCAGATCCTCCTTGATCTTGGTCGGGTCGATGCCGTAGCGGCGGTCATGGCCGAGGCGGTCGGCAACATGGGTAATCAGCTCCTCGCTGATACCCTCGTCCTTCAGGCGGTCATGCAGCTGGGCAATGACGGTCTTGACGATGAAGATGTTGGGGCGCTCGTTATGGCCGCCCACATTGTAGACCTCGCCGTCCTTGCCGCCATTGGCGACCATATCGATAGCCTTGCAGTGATCCATGACGTACAGCCAGTCGCGGATCTGCATACCATCGCCGTAGACGGGCAGCGTCTTATGCTGCTTGGCATTGTTGATGAGCAGCGGGATCAGCTTCTCGGGGAACTGATAGGGGCCGTAGTTGTTGGAGCAGCGGGTAATGTTCATCGGCATGCCGTAGGTGTCGTGGAACGCCTTGACGAACATGTCCGCGCTGGCCTTGGAGGCAGAGTAGGGGCTGTGGGGGCACAGCGGGGTGGTCTCCATAAAGTAGCCCTCGGCACCCAGCGCGCCGTAGACCTCATCGGTGGAAACCTGCAGGTACTTCTTGCCCTCTTTCCACGTCTTTGCGGCGGCATCATACCATGCGTCCTTGCAGCACTGCAGCAGGTTCACGGTGCCCAGCACATTGCTCTCGACAAATATCTCGGGGTTTTTGATGCTGCGGTCAACATGGCTTTCGGCTGCAAAGTTGATGACATAATCCGGATCGTACTTAGCAATCAGGTCGGTGACGAGCGCTTTGTCGCAGATGTCGCCCTGCACAAAGATGTGACGGGCGTCATCCTCGATGTCCTGCAGGTTCTCGAGGTTGCCGGCATAGGTCAGCTTGTCGAGGTTGATGAGGCGGATGTCCTCATACTTTCCCAGCATATAGTGGACAAAGTTAGAGCCGATAAAGCCGGCACAGCCGGTTACGAGATAAGTCTTCATATATCAAAGTTCTCCATTCCAGTTTGCAAAAAAGTCCTTGAGGGCGTCCTGCCAGTCGCGCATCTCATCGCCGACCGTGCAGCGCAGCATACGGTTTTCGAGCGCGCTCCATGCCGGGCGGTTGGCGCTGGCCGGGTTGGCAGCCGCGTACTCGGCGCTGGTGACAGGCTCGACCTTGCAGTTGAGCCCCGCCCCCTGCATGATGGCGCAGGCGAAGTCATACCAGCTGCAGATGCCGTTGCCGGTGCAGTGGTAGATGCCGTAATCGTGGCTGACGGCCAGCTTCAAAATATGGTAGGCTAAATCGACGGCGTTCGTCGGGTTGCCCAGCTGGTCGTTGACAACGGTGATTTTATCGTGGGTCTGACCCAGACGGACCATCGTCTTGACGAAGTTTTTGCCGTAGGCACTGTAGAGCCATGCCGTGCGCACGATGAAGTGCCGGCGGCAGAACCGCTCAACATACTGCTCGCCCAGCAGCTTGGTCTGGCCGTAGGCCGAGATGGGTGCAGGCACGGCGCACTCGTCCAGTGCCACACCGCCGTTGGCGGTGCCGGGGAACACATAGTCGGTCGAAACATGGATCAGCCGTGCGCCGATCTTCTCGCAGGCGAGCGCCAGATTGCGCGGGCCGAGGGCGTTGACCCTGAATGCCGCATCGCGGGCGGTTTCGCAGCCGTCCACATTCGTGAAGGCTGCGCAGTTGATGACCGTATCCGGCTGGTGGCGGCGGATATAGTTGATGGTAGCCTCGCGGTCGGTGATGTCCAGCTCATCGACATCCACCGGGATAACGGTGGCCTTGCGCAGACGCTCGGGCAGGGGGCCGATGGTGCAGCCTTCCTCCGCAAGCTGGCGCTGCAGCTCGGTGCCCAGCTGCCCGCGGCAGCCGGTAATCAAAATTTTCATAGATTCTCTCCCCCGCTCCGATCAATACTGCAGCTTGTCGTCTGCGACATTCTTCAGGTGCTGACCGTAGGGGCTCTTGCCGTAGCGGGCTGCGCTCTCAAGCAGCTTTTCCTTGGTGATCCAGCCGTACTTGTAGGCGATCTCCTCGGGGGCCGAGATCTTGATGCCCTGACGCTGCTCGATGGTCTGCACAAAGGTAGCAGCCTCCACAAGGGAGTCCATCGTGCCGGTGTCAAGCCATGCATAGCCGCGGCCGAGCAGCTGGACATCCAGCTTGCCCTGCTCCAGATACATCTGGTTCAGGGTGGTGATCTCCAGCTCACCGCGAGCGCTGGGCTTGACCTGCTTGGCCATCTTCACGACCTCGTTATTATAGAAGTAAAGGCCGGTGACAGCGTAGTTGCTCTTGGGGTTGACGGGCTTTTCCTCAATGTCGGTGGCGTGGCCGTCCTTGTCAAAGGCCACAACGCCGAAGCGCTCGGGGTCGTTGACATAGTAGCCGAAAACGGTGCTGCGCCCTGCTGCGGCGTTGGCAGCAGCGGCCTTCAGCCGCTTGGAGAAGCCGGCGCCGTAGAAGATGTTGTCGCCCAGAACCATCGCGCAGCAGTCATCGCCGATGAACTCCTCGCCCAGAATAAAGGCCTGTGCCAGACCGTCCGGACTGGGCTGGACCTTGTACTGCAGGTGCAGGCCGTACTGGCTGCCGTCCCCCAGCAGCGCCTCAAAGCGCGGGGTGTCCGTGGGGGTGGAAATGATCAGAATGTCCTGGATGCCCGCCAGCATCAGCGTAGACAGCGGATAGTAGATCATCGGCTTGTCATAGACGGGCAGCAGCTGCTTGGATGTGACCATTGTCAGCGGGTAAAGTCGGGTGCCGGCGCCGCCGGCCAGGATAATACCTTTCATCGTTTACAACTCCTTATTTTATTGGTGCAGTGCGCGCCGCCCATCCCATCGGGGCATAATCTCACACAATACGATTAAAGTTATTATACAGCATTTAAGGGCCACACGCAAGGGGGAAAATTCTCTTACCCGCCCAGCTTACCTGCCCGCATTTTTTGACACGCCGGCCGGCATAACCGCACCCGGCGCACCCCTGCAGAAGCGGTTTCCCGCCCTCCTTTCGCCTTAAATTGTTTCCGTTTTGTTACGATTTCTTGGCAGCATCTTGACGTAACGCCCCGGCTGTGCTACAATACAGAAAGTATAAATCACGATGGCACGTTGCTGCATCGTTTCCGATAGAAGCTAAAGACTGAAATTAAGGAGGCGTTTTCTCGATGAAACGCTTTTTTTGTGCGGCCTTTTTTATTGCCGTCATTACGCTGCTGGCCGCCTGCGGCGCTTTGAATACCACCACCGCCGCCGCGCAGGCCACCGCGACCCCGACCAGTTCTACCTCCCGCGCCCAAAAAACGCCGTCCACCGTCAAGGTGAACGAGACCGCCGCCAAGGTGGAGGTCGTCACGGCCCAGAGCAGCGCCACACCGGAGTCCACGACCTCCGCTGCAGCCGAGACCCCGGCCACCGGGGATTTTCCCGTGATGTATCTCGTCGGCGTGGTCGGGCTTATCCTGATTTGCTCCGCCGGTCTTTTGATGCTGCGCAAAATTTGAGTTTTGAACGCCCTGCGGGGCGTTTTTTGTTTTTATTTTCAGGTGTTTCCGCACAGAGGCGGAGTGCCTTTACAAATTGCCAAACCGGAAAGGAGTCCCCCGCTGTGCCCAAACGCTACCGCAAGCTGCGCGGGGAAACCGCGTACTACCCCTTTGCCGCCCGCACCGGGCTGCGGGCGCGCCAGCGCCGCCATGCGCGGGCGCTGCGCACCGCCGGTGCCGCCGCGCTGATTCTGGCCGCCGTGCTGGCCCTGCGGCAGGGTGTTTTCCGCGGCGGCCAGCCTGATGCACCCGCCCCGCTGCCCAGCGCAGTCCCCGCCGTCACCGCTGCACCGGGGGCCGCCCATGTGAGCGTTCAGCCGCTGGCTGCCACGCGGGACGCATTGGCTGAGACCCAGCAGGCCGACACGCAGGCCCACACAACACCGGAAAGCGCCGCCCAGCCCTCTGCCACCCGCACGGCTGAGGTCCTGCCCCGCTACCGCAGCCTTTATGAGCAGAACCCCGACCTCATCGGCTGGCTGCGCATCGACGGCACCGGCATTGACCTGCCCGTGGTGCAGACCCCCGGCGACAACGAATACTACCTGCGGCGCGGCTTTGACCGCTTTTATGCCGTGGGCGGCACGCTGTTCCTCGATGAGCGCTGCTCGGTGGAGCCGGACGCGCCCACCGATAACTGGCTCATCTACGGCCACAATATGCGGGACGGGTCGATGTTCGGCCAGCTGGTGCGCTACCGGGACGAGGCCTTCTGCCAAGCCCACCCGACCTTTACCTTTGACACACTGTACGAGACCGCCACCTGGCAGGTCGCAGCTGTGCTGGACACCGCGCTGGGCGCAGACGAGCTGCCCTACTACACCTTTTTTGACGCCGACAATAAGCTGGACTGGCAGCGCCGTGTGGCCGCCATCACCGAAAAGTCGCTGTATGACACCGGCGTCACCCCGGCATACGGCACCCAGCTGCTGACGCTTTCGACCTGCGGGGACACCCGCATCGGCACCGATGCCCGCTTTGCCCTGCTGGCCGTCCGGGTAGGGTGAGCGGATTTTCCTCTTGCATTTTCGGAGCGAATCCGCTATTATGGTGCTTACACAATTTTATATAAATAAAAGGAGTCTGTATCATGGCAGAATTTACCTATGAAGTTACCGAGCGCATCGCCGTTCTTTCCACCAATGCCCGCGGCTGGGAGCGTCAGCTGAATATGGTCAGCTGGAACGGCAACCCGCCGAAGTACGACATCCGCGACTGGTCCCCCGATGGCAGCCGCATGGCCAAGGGCATCAGCCTGACCGAGGACGAGCTGAAAACGCTGAAGGGCATTCTGGACGACATGGAACTGTGAGGCTTGTATGCAGGACTATCACGCCGAATTTGTGGAGATCTACAACAAGAATATCACCCGCCCCGGCGCTGACCGCCTGCTGAGCTGGCTGGAAACCACGGATTTTTTCACCGCGCCGGCCTCGACCCGGTTCCACGGTGCCTGTGAGTGCGGCCTTGTCATGCACAGCATCAATGTGTACAATGCGATGATGCAGCATTTTTTCACCGAGGGGGAAAGCGCCGAGAGCTACGCCATCTGCGGCCTGCTGCATGACCTGTGCAAGGCAAATTTCTATAAGGTAAGCACCCGCAATGTCAAAAACGATGTGACCGGCCAGTGGGAGAAGGTCCCCTTTTATCAGGTAGCCGACCAGCTGCCCTACGGCCACGGGGAAAAAAGTGTCTATCTGATCGAGCATTTTATGCGGCTGAAAACGGCCGAGGCCATTGCGATCCGGTGGCACATGGGCGGCTTTGACGATGCCGTGCGCGGCGGCAGCTTTGCCGTCAGCGATGCCTACAACACCTATCCCCTCGCCGTCAAGCTGCACATTGCCGACCTGACTGCCACCTACCTGCTGGAGCAGGGCACCAGCGAGGTCGAGAACGGGCACGAGAAGAAAAAATAAAGGGGATAAAAAGAAGCTCCCTGACCGGGACACGGTCAGGGAGCTTCTTTTTTTATGCCGGTGGCGGGGGTCGAACCCGCACGGTGTCACCACCAACGGATTTTGAGTCCGTCTCGTCTGCCAATTCCAACACACCGGCTTGTAAACAGTGATATTATTATAACTGCATTGCGCCGTGTTGTCAAGCCGGGCGGAGGGATTTGTCATTTTTTAAAAAAACAGATTTTTTTGAAAAAATCTGTTGACAAACGCCCTGTGCGCCGCTATAATTATATGCGTCGCCTGATGACAGGCGCAGCGTTATATTGCCCCATAGCTCAGTTGGTTAGAGCACCTGACTGTTAATCAGGGTGTCGTCCGTTCAAGTCGGACTGGGGCAGCCATCGCCTTGAGGATTCCTCAGGGCTTTCTATTGCCCCATAGCTCAGTTGGTTAGAGCACCTGACTGTTAATCAGGGTGTCGTCCGTTCAAGTCGGACTGGGGCAGCCAACAAATACCACGATAGAATGTGTTTCACATGTTCTATCGTGGTTATTTTTTTGCCGTTTTGGGATGTTCTGGCCGTTATTTGGCCGTTCCCTGATTTTTTTCTTATTTCCAGTTCTTCGACAACCAACTTTTTCATTTCAAGGCAAAAGGAACAATTTTCTTTTCAAAAATTTTCAAAGGACTTAACATTCGCTTATAGGCAAACTTTCTGGCCGTTAATTTTGGCCGTTATCCTCACCGCACGAAGGCTTTTTGTTGTTCCCGCAACAATCTTAAACCGTATCAGGGAGGCAGTAAAGGCGCTTTCGCGGCATATCCTCGCTTTAACAAATGGGCTGCGGTATTCCACGATCACCTTGACTGCCTCCCTGCTTCGCTTTCGTCCGCTAACGCGGAACAACCCGCAACCCCTTATCCCTCCGGGATACGGATGCCGAGATTGAAAAAACGAAAGCGAGGATACGAAAATGAAAGAAACCGTCAAAACAAGCCGAACTGCAGGTTATCTCGAGAAAATTTTCCGCGCATTGAACGCGAAGTATTTCAACGGCGAATTAGAGGAACCCATCATCACGATACAGAGTACGCCCAAGGCATACGCACATGTTACCATCGGCAAGGCATGGCAACGTGGAGATACTACCCGCAGGGAGTTAAATATCGGGGCAGGAACTCTTGACAGAAGCATTTTCGAAATTGTTGCATCTGAACTCCACGAGTGCATACACATCTACAATATGCAGCGCGGCATACAGGATTGCAGCAGGGGCGGGCAGTATCACAACAAAAAATTCAAAGCCGCCGCCGAAGCCCGTGACCTGAAAATCAGTTATAACCCGCGCATCGGTTGGAGCATAACAGAGCCAACGGAAGCCCTTTGTGAGTTCGTTCTGGAGCAAGGCTGGGACGACATTCGGATGAACCGCATCGAATGTGCCTATACCTCACGCGGAACAGGGGCAGGAAACGCCGTAGGAGGCGCAGGGAGCCCCGGAAAGGGCGCTAATAGCCACAGCATCAAGTATGTCTGCCCCTGCTGTCACAACAGCGTACGCGCCACCAAAGCCGTCAATATCAAGTGTGCAGACTGCGACATGTTGATGGTTGCGCAATAACAAGGACCGGGAGCCGAAAGGCCCCCGGCTTTTTCGTTTCAAAAATTTTGGCCGCAAGCGGCCTTTCCTACGGTCTCCATTGATAATGCTTGGTGACGCTCTATATGTTGTTTTGATATTTAAAATATGGAATCAATATAATATTAGCACGGGTAACGGTTTGTTAGGTCGCCCCTGCTTTTCAACGTTGCTATGAACAAATGATTTTGCAAAAGTTTTTGCATTTTTGCCAAAAAATCCAAATAACTCGCTCAAAATCGTGGCGCTGAACAGCAGACGCAAACAAAAAGCCTAGTGCAGATCATCGTTGACGACTGCACCGGATTTTTGATGTCAACCTTTCAACAGTACTCTATTTTCAAAGCTATGGCGACGACCCGTTTTCCTTTCTTCTCGCAGATTTCATAGTCGAAAGTCACGTCTGATTTCCCGTTCAGGTCGTCTTTAGCCTTATCCAGCACATAGCGCTTGATGTCCGTCCACGTCACCAGCGGGCAGTCTAGAGCTTTTGTAAGCTGCCTAAGGGTGACAGTATAGGGTTGCCCGTTCTGCTCCCGAATACGGTACTCTGGGCGGTGTTCAAGGCAATACGCATACATTCGGGCGCTGTATTTGCTCTTCGTCTCAAGAGGTTTCTCCGCACTGACAACCGCCTGCGCAAAGGCACTGCCGCGTAGCCACTCATTCAAGGAGAGCACAACGCTGTTCCTTTTGATTTGTGCGCCCTGCAGCCAACGGAAGGAGCAGGACATGCTGTTTTCCTCGGCCGGGAGCCAAACCACATTCTCATTCAGTATTTTTGTGATGTCTCTGCGGATTGCCTTTTCCTCTGCCGGAATGCCTCTTGCCTCTGCATAGGCCGTCTTGCTGATTTCAACTTCTGCGGCAAGCCCCTTTTGGGCTGCTGCACTTTCCAGCAGAACACGAAGCAGTTCCTTGTCTCCTGCCGGGATTTTCTGTATGCAGATTTCTGCCGCCTTTTCCGCTCTGACCGGTGGTGTCGTCCGAGGGGCGGGCGCATATTCGCTGCCCGTGCTCTCCGTGAGCGGAAGTTCACCCCGCAGCTGCAGCGCAGCGCGGCGGCAAGCGGCAAACTGAGTCACAGACATTTTGATTTTGCTATAACGATATGCCGCGTAGCAATTCCTGCACAAGCCCTGCGCATAATATTCCTGCTTTCCGCAGCATAGGCAGCTCCTTTCCGAACCATCCGTCTCCTGCTGATTCAGGTGCATTGGCCGCATCAGCTCCCCCGTGCGCAGTTTCCTATTGCGTAAGCTACTGTAACACGCCTGACAGATGCCCCACGCCGCAATCCTGTTTGACGTGCCACACAAATAGCAGATTCCTTTTTTTGTACATGACTTATACTTATTTGCCAATTCTTGCAGTTGCTTCACCACATCGCCGCTTCTTTTCAAGTCCTCCGGCTGGCATGTTCCCCGGCCGTTGCCACCAAAGTAGACGCAAATCGCATTCCATTCCGCATCTGTAAGGTAACTCTGCGGCGGTCGCGGCGCGTTATCGTATTCAGTCATTGCAAATCTCCTCAAACATTTTCCCCATTGTAGCATATTCCCAGCGAAAAATAAAGAGACGTCTTGCCTTTTAGACGCAATTTATCTTCTTATTTCCTGTGTGCAGCAAAAATAACGAGAAGCATGTTGTTTTTACTTAAACTTCTCCTTTTTAAATAATCAAGATTAACCGCTATTATTTTATGCAATTTCTCTTTTTTCTGTTTTCTCGCAACAAAAAGAGGACGGTGCAGGTCGTCGAAGACGACTGCGCCGTCCCTATTTTTGTGGACAACTTTTATAGCACTTTTGGGGGGATCTGAGTTTTGATGTCAACCTCTCAAAGCATGCCGCTTTCTGTTTTTTTGCGTTTCATCATTAAAAAATCGGGACTGTCCCCATAACTCGTTGAAGTAGCTGTTATAGTGTATTTGCCATTGCTGCAAAGCAACGTTGCCTAGCTTCGCCACGTAGAGGCTACACTAAGAAGCCAACCGCAAAAGCGGTCTTTTTAAATCTACATAGTTGCAACACTCCTAACTATTTATAATTTTTTAGTCTCCCTCTGTTTGGTTTGTTCCACAAGAACTGTATAGTGATAGGTAACAATTCTACGAATAACGCGCGATGTATCGATATCCGATATTTTATCGTTGACTGTTTTCACATAATCATGTAAAATATAAATATCGCCTAACATCTCTCTGTGCCAGATGTTATTCGTACCGCATGGTCATTGTCGGCTATGCGGTTTTCTTTGTTTTCCCCCACTCCGCACCGTGCATGCGACTTTCATCGCACACGGCGCTCCCTCGGTGACTTATCACCGACTTGAGGCCATTGCTCCAACACTCATTACAAGTGCCATCATAACTTCGACCTCTACTTTTCTGCACCGATTCAACTGCTTATTGTTCTTCGTCAGTTTACATCTATTGATGCTCGATACATTTCCCCGTTCCAACAATCCTATCCGTCACATATACCTTTAGGTGCCTGCTATGGGACCGATGACCTTTTTGGCAGCCTTTCGTACGCAAGTCCTTACTTGGCTGCATCATCGACATGCATCGCTGCATGGACTGTATCCCTTTATTTCGCAGGTTCGTCAGACCGAAACGGTCATGCTCACCATGGGTACGGACCACCGGCATATCAGTTGGCTTCATGAGTCAACCTTCTGCCGACTTTACCGAGCTTCACACGATTTGACTTTCGTCATATATCGCATGTCGGAGTTTATGGTAGATATCCCTATCTATCGGATTGTCAGTTCTCCCGCAATTTCTTGCGGTGCGTAATCTTTTCAATTACGAACGAGTCGCACCCTGCGTCCAGTCAATACCGGAGGACTGACCAAAGTTGTCCTCGGGCTTTGCTGTGTCAACATAATTCCCCACTCCCATTCCGCCACCGGAGTTACCACCGCTCGGCTGAGAAGGCTCAGCGGGAGCAGGTGCCGGTGCAGGTGCAGGCTCAGGCACATAAGTGGGCGTGGAAGGAGCGGACGGTGCGGCTGCTGCACCTGCGGAACTGGTAGTTCCACCGTAATTCGTTGCAGGCTTATTCTGCTTAGCTGCAGCCTTATTTACCGTGAGCGCATAATCAGCACTCACATCCCCATCAGACTCGCTGGTTGCCTTGATTGTGGCATTCCCAGCAGCTACTGCAGTTACCTTCCCATTGCTGTCTACCGTGGCAACCTTCTCGTCACTGGATGTCCAGTTGACGGTAGCGTTGGTTGCGTTATCCGGAGTTACAGTAGCGGTAACAGTAACGCTGTTGCCAACGGTCAGGACACCTTCCGTTTTGTTCAAAACAATCTGCTCAACCTTCGTGGTGACGGTAACCTTGGTCTCAGCACTCAGACTATCAGGCACAACACCGAACGAAGAATCGGTAGTGTCTTTCGGCTCAGAGGAAGCTGCGTCGTCAGGGACTTCGGAATCTGCTGCGGAATCAGCAACCTCTGCTTCGGAGGAAGTAACTTCATCTACAACAGGCTTTGCTTCTGCACTCTCTGCAGTAGCGGGGATATCAGCAGTCACATAAGTGGTGATGATGCACTCGCCATCGGCGACTGCGGTTACGACGCCGTTTTCATCGACGGTTGCAACGCTCTCATCACTGGACTCATATGCCAGCTTAACTTCGGTCGCATCCTCGGGCGTCATTTTGGCTCCAAGGGCCTTGCTGTTCTCGCCGTTCGTGACGAGTTCAATGGAATCGGGAGCCTCGACTCCGGTAGGGGTAATCACGACCTTTACGTGGGTCGTAGACGAAATGTTTGCGTCAGAAACGGAAACCGTGATATCAGCCTCACCGGCACCGACTGCAGTTACCAGACCGGTCTCATCAACTGTAGCGACCTCTTCGTCTGAGGAAGTCCAAGTGAGATTCAGTTTGGATGCTGCCTCTGCAATCTTTTCCTGCTCAGCCTTGTCGTCGGTGCCATACTCGATATTGAGCTGCTGAGTTTCACCCTTCTCCATTACAATATCGGTGGGCAGACCAACTGAGGTGATATCAACACCGCAGCCAACCAGACTGACGGCCATCGCGACTGCCATAATCAGGCACGCGATACGGGTGAATGTTCCGGGTGATTTGTGGATTTTTGAAAATTTCATAGGTTTCTTCTCCTTTCGCCGTCGATCTATTGAGGATCGACGGCTTTTTATTTTTAGTGCTCTATGGAGTGCTCTATGGGGACAGGGGATACCGCAAGCGGCATCCCTGTCCCCGATAGCGCAAGGCTCGCGGGAGCATCCTTTATTTAAATTATATCACCCGGAACGTTGCTCTTCAATCCACGGTTTATAAATAGTCGATAATTTTCTGAAAAACCCGCTATCATTATGGTAATTATATAGGCGGGGAGTGATAGAGATGCGCATACAAGAGGCGGTACGGCTGCGCATCCTCCAACTTTGCCGCGAAAAAAACATGACGGTCAATCATCTGGCGGAGGTAAGCGGGGTATCGTCCTCCGCGCTCAAGTTAACCGTTTCTTCTTACGCTCGTGTCAAAAGTACCGGGGTTGTTACGATTAAAAAGCTGTGTCAGGGATTCGGAATTGATTTTGTTGACTTCTTTTCATCAGACCTCTTTGAAAATCTGGACGATGAAGAAGAAGCCTGACGCCTATATTTTGATGTTTACAATTCAAAACCACAACAAAAAAGAGGGTATCACACAAGGTGATGCCCTCTCTTTGCTTGCACACAGGTCGTATAATACCCGCGCGTCTCAATGCTCCACGTCTGGATACGATATCAACCGCGCTTCAGGTATCGGCGCCAACGATCTGTACGCTATTGTGTCTACCTATATATAACCACTAATCGTATAATATGCTGATATTGTCCAAAATCTAATATTCCAATACAGTCTTTGCGGTGAGCTGTGTTTTCCTCCTTTGTCCCTCGGCCATTACGAGTGCAATGCACAATCCTGTACGGGGGCTACTTGCTGTGGATTCTCTAAGTATCCTATTAGTCGCCAATCCCATCTAAGTATCTCCTTTCGGGATGCCCGTGCATCATGGGCGCTAGAACTTATTCACCTTTCAAGGAGCACACAGCATATCGGAGGCTGCTACCCTCCAACACGCCGAGGTCATCGGGAGCTTTCGTTCCCTCTGACCTTATCTATATTATACCCTAACGAGTAGGGATTAAAAATGTAAATGTTTCGATTTCGGCGTCGATTATATTTCGGGACATTCATTGTTTTGAATTGCGTCAAATTCCCGCCAAAAAGCAGGATCGTCTACATCTGCAAAGTCAAACTCGTCGCCATCTGATTCGACCTCTGTCATCGTTTGGCTGTAGGCTGCAATCCTGCGCTGTTCCGCTCTTTCTTTCTCTTCTTTCCGTTTGATTTCCGCTTTGATCTCGCCCTCAATGCATTTTCTGATCGGGTCAGGAATAGCCGAATCCTGCGCTGTAGACAATGGTTTGCCCGCAAAATTGAGGTATACCAATTGCCCGTCACTGTAATAATAGTTGAGGCGCAATGTGTCAATCCGTGCCGTTCCACACCAACCGTTAAAAAGAGGGCGCATATCCCACAGCAAGATTTTGCCGAACCAACTGGCATATCCGTGTGGGCTGTAAGGCTCAAATGCGTCCTGCATCAAGTATCGCAGCTTGGCGAGCATACCCGATTGCGTCGTTGCGCAATAGGTTTCTTTCGCTCCAATTGCAAGGGCATACAACTCGTCAATTGCCTGATCGATGTCGTTTACATAAGCACCGCCCAGCCGAGAACCGCAGATGGGATAATCCCCACTGTATGTCAGGCATGTTTCCGGCGTTTTAATATCCAGCGTATCTGACTTTTCTTTTGCCTCGATGATACCTACCCCATACTCCTTGCCGTCGTAATACAAGCGACCAATAACGCGGAGCGATTTGTCCTCATCACAGTACATTGCGTTGTCAATAATGATACTCGCACGATTGATTTTTTCGCGTGTTTCACTCGTCATAGATCATCCTCCATTTGCAGCAGTAGTCTTTTGATTTCTCCCTTGGAAATTCCTGTAAGTCGGGACAGTTGCGCAAAGCCCAGCCTTTCCTCATTCACAAGGCGACCAAATAGAACGGCCTTGTCCGCGTCCGATAAATTGCGAACTTGGATTGCTGATATGCCGCCTCTATTTTGTATCAGCTGCATTGCGATATCATCGCCCACCTTAACTTTTGAGATGTTAACATCAGAAAAACTTGCAGGATTCAGCTCGCTTTTCTCGTGCCAATTTTTAAGCCATTCCAGTGGGCGGATTTGCAAAGCATATTGTGTCTGCACTTCACACAGACACGTTTGGCGTCCACCAAAATAGTCTCTATAGCTGCTCCACTCATATTGTGCTTGCGTTTTTGTGATTTTTGCAGCAACAGGGTTATTGTGAATATAACGGAGTACCCTCAAGAAGTACCCTGTTGTCACCACAGGTTGACTCGCATATCGATTTTGAAAAAGGCCGCCAACACGATCATATTTGCGATTATAGTACGCCACATAGCGTACAAGCAGCCTTTTCATTGCCAGTTCTAACGCGTCAATGTTGGCTTTGTCTGTTTTAACGAGTAAGTGCACGTGATTGCCCATCAAGCAATAGGCTAAGACTTGAAAGCCCTCGTTTTGTACAAAATTGAGAAAACACAGGAATTGAATACAATCTGCATCATCCAGCATAACCCTTGTTTTATCGATCCCGCGCGTCATAATATGGTACACGCCAGAGGACGAAAGTTTCCGAGCTTTCCTAGGCATCCTGTTTATCCTCCGGCTTCTGCACATGCAGCAGATTTTGAATGATGGACGATGCATCGCCTCGCGTCATCTTCTTAGGATTGATTTTATAATCGGGAGCCAGCCGCTTAATCAGCGATATTTGTTCTGCCGAAACAAGCTGATTGTCCCAACGGCGACGCTCGCTCTTATTCCATAGATAGCTTACGTTTGCATGCTTTTGTTTTAGGTCTTGATATACCCAATCCAGAATAAACTGTGTGGGCATGGGCATTTTGGAGCACGTTTTGTTTTTGTGCAGGTAAACATTGCCGTCAATCAGCGGTTTGCTGATACGATATGTAACGCCCGGAATTTGGAGCAAATAGCCGCCATTCTCCAGCTTAATCCACGCCACATCGTGCAAATCTACACCAACGCCTTTTTCCACAATATCCACCTCCAGTTCCTTTTTAATCCATGTATCCGGGATTTCAGACCCCCGCAGCACTTCAATTTTTTCTTCCTCGTCTTCAATTTTCTCTTGCTTTGCTTTTTCTGGCTTGGGGGTAGGTACATCCTTGCCGATCAGTGATGCGGCAGTGCAAATAGGGTTATCCGATATGCCGACACAATCAATCACCATACAGGACGTTTTACCCGGATAGAGCCGCAATCCACGCCCTACCATCTGAGCATATAGCCCAACATTAGTTGGCGCTACTGGACGAGCAATCAACACCGTCTCTATCATAGGGAGATCAGTCCCCTCGGTAAAAATACCAAAATTGACTAGTATCTTAACTATCCCAAGCCGAAAAGCCTCTAATATCTGCGCACGGTTTGGCGTGTTGGCAGTTACAGCAACAGCAACACCACGCCCATACTTTTTGTTCAGCATAGCAGTAATGTCTTTGACTTCGTCTACGCTTGAGCCAAAAATTATTGTGGGGCCACGTGCATATTTGCTGTACGCCTCCACAACGCCCGCCGCTGTCCCTGACATAACACGGGCAATGTCCGCTTGGTTATAGTCACCGTCTTCCTCAATTTTTACACTGCCCATGTCATATTTTAACGTGACTTGGCGGCACTCCATTGGCAGCAAATAGCCATTATCTATCCCCCACAGAGTATCGCGTTCCGTCAAGATGTCATCAAAAACACAACTCAATCCGACGCCATCACCTCGATGGGCCGTGCCAGTAAAGCCGAAAATCTGTGCAGATGGGAAATATTCCAGCACACGGCGGTATGTTGGGGCCGCCGCATGGTGTGCCTCGTCCACAATGATTGTGTCAATCTCGTACGGATTGTATTTATCCAATCGTCCCACAAGGCTTTGCACTGATGCACTTATTACTGGTTCTCCGTGGGCATGTTTTCCTGCCAAATCAACGCCGCAGGGTAAGTCTTCTAGGTACGTTAGCGGTTGATAAACTAACTCTTCTCTGTGCGAAAGAATCAGGCAGTTGTGGTTGTTATTGAGCACATCCCAACGGATATACTCGGTGTAGATACGTGTTTTTCCAAGCCCCGTTGCCAGGACCATCAACGCCGCTCGACCCTCGTAATTCTGCATTTTTGCGAGATCGACTTGTTGGTAGTCTCGCAGTGGAGGCGGGCTGTCTCTGATATTATTACTTTTCATTTTGCGCCCTCCTTATCAATTAAAACGGGTGACACGGCAAATTTTTGCCATCATCTTGGTCAAGCATCATTCTCGTCTCCATGTATTTTTTGCACATATCCGCTGTCATAACAACATAATGCATGCCAATAACATATTTCCCGTCTTCGCGCTCGTGCCACGCGGTGTGTGGACCACCCATACCCTCAAGCATATAATAGCCATCGTATTGGGTGTTCTTGTATAATGTTTCGACTCGCCAAACACCCGAAAAATTGACGTCTCTGCGGATGTACTTTTCGCTGCACTGCACCCATTGATCGTCATCGAAAACAGATATTCCCTCCGGCGTAATCTGTCTACGACATGCCAACAGGAGCAAATCGAGCTTTGCCCAGTTAGATATTTTCATCTGGTGCGTTCTCCTTTTCTAAATCGGCGATATAGTGATGGATTTTCGACCAGATGTAATCTCGTGCACTGCCGAGGTATTCCTCGAAGTCATCCCAAGCCTCAAACGGATCGTCTTCATACGCGAGTTTTGTGATCTCATACCATTGTTCGTCCTCCTCGTAAACAAAACGAAAATTCACGTCTAGGACAGAAAAACGCCCTTCATACCTAGTACCGATTTTTTTGACATTCGTTATTTCTAACTTAGTATTGTCATAGTAGTAAGTTGCAAAATAGAACTGCACCCACAATAGATGTGTTTCGCGATCATTCTCACCATATTCTATCGCCCTATCGATAATTGCATTGTAGATATAATCCGAGTCATCTACCAACTTGGCGATAAGAGGACTCGTAATATCCGACTCGTTATAGCCCTCGCTTACATTGAGGTACCCGGCCATTTCGTCATCACTAATATATATATCTCTTTTATTCACATCTCTTTCGTTCCCGAATTGGCGAAACCTAAAACTATAACCATCCTCATCAACTGTTATATTGTAAATTCCCTCGAACCAAACATCTTCGATCTCAAGCGTATAATCAACAATTCGATCATCAATAGCTATTGTCCCATCAACATAAATAGAGTCGTCACCTCTGCGAGTGTAAATGCGTTCAACCTTTGTTGCATTCATGTATTTTTCGTATTTTTGCTGCATGTTATCTTCCATTTTTTTGTTCTCCTTTTTAATTGCTTAGTTCTGTTCTTGGTTGCCGATAATAAATACTCCTGCACTGTATCGACATTAACCAGTACACGAGTGCCGTCCATAACGTAGGGGATGGCTCCCTCCTTGACGAGCCGTCTGAGATACGACTCCGTTACGTGTGTGCCGGGGTCATCATTCTTCATTTCTTTCACAGCCCCGGCAATTGTACGGATACGGATGGGTAGTCACCTCCACACGATTACTGTACCGAATCATTTTCTTTATCTTCTCGGTACATCTATATTATACATTTATCCAGCAGGGCATAACACGTAAAATATACCGATTCTTCCTCTATTTCATTTCTTGCCAAAATAAAAGCACCCTCACAAATCCTGTGAAGGTGCTTAAATCACTTAAATCAATTGTTACTGAAGTATGAGGTCCATTGCCTCCGCGGCTTTTGCTGCATTTTGCCGCAACGCATGTGCATAGATCAATGCCGTTGTATGCGGGCTACTATGTCCCAGACTTGCCGTTATCGCGGTTAGAGGGAGACTTTGATCGATTAGCAAAGTTGCCATTGTATGACGTAGGCTGTGCAAATGTACCGGGGGTAAGTCATGTTCTTTTATGATTTTATGGAAACGATGCGTCAGCGTATTAGGACGCATCAATACCCCGTCATAGCCTTCAAAGATGAAGCAATTCGGATTGAACTCCATACCGAGTTGCTTATATTGCTGCATCTGATAATCTCGATACTCGCTTAACGCTTGCATTGCTACATTAGATACCTTAATAATACGCCGGGATGACTTGGTTTTGGGTTCTCCGTAGATTAAGCCTTTATGAGGAATGTACTGGATGCTTGCATGGATATCAATGATATTATGTGCAAAATCAATGTCTTTCCATTTCAACGCCAAAATTTCTTCTCGGCGCATACCTGTATACAGCAAGACCGTTATAGCGGTTCTGTATTTAGGGGGTTCTTCCTGTATTGATGTTAACAATTCAAGAGCTTTTTCTCGTGTTAGACAACAAACATCTTTTTCCTGCATCCGAGGCATTTTAACGCGCTCCATCGGATTTTCTAATATATACTGCTGTTCAACAGCGGTAGACAAAATTGTCGATGTAAGGCGCAAATAATGTTTGACAGTGTTTGCATCTAATGTGTCCGTTTCGTTCTCCAAGAAAATCATTGACACATTAGTATTAAGGGCTTTCGCAATCTGTGTAGCGCTATGCAAGGTGATGTTCTTACCGCTGATCGCGTATTTGATTACGCCTAAATTGAGCTGTGCATCTGCGGCGAAAGCCTTGAGCGTTCTACTTTGCTGTTTGCATTTATCCCTCAGTAATCTGGGATTTCGTGCTCTATATGTAGGGACAATCCGTGTTTGCATGAGGTTGTCACGCATTTTAATCAGATGACTTGGGCGAATTTTATCGAGATACAGATGTCCGATGTTGTCATTAACTCGCGGAAGTAAATCGCGAAAATCAGATACCGTTTTAGGTTTCAAATTTACTTCTGCGTATTCTGCAAACCAAAGTTCGGCATACTCAGAAAATTTCATTCGGCGAACAGAATATAAGCCATTCTTAACATTGATCTCGAAAATTTCCGCTTGTTTTTTTACCTCTTTCTTAATTTTAGCCTCGGACATTCCCGGTTCCGGGGTCCATGTCATACAGCGCTCAATTTGTTTACCATTGCTGTCGTATCCATCATAACACCGAATGCGATAGGAATTTCCTCGTTTAACTATTGTTGCCATTGTAATTGTCGTCCTTTCGCTTTACAGCGGCGGGCGAATCTGTTATACTGATGTTTGAGCCGATATCCGTACGCAGATGCCCGTCTGAGTGTGATTTCGGTTAGCGTCTTGGAGTTGCCGCTCCGGGACGCTTTTTTACTTGCTTTTGCTTGGTCGCCCACGCCTCTTTTTGGGAACGGCCTTATCAATGTTGGTTTGCCAATTCTGATATTCTTCTGGCGAAAGATCTTTCACTTTCTTTTTGCGTTCAAGCTGTAATGCGTCACGCTGATTGTTTATATCTTCTATCGCCTCCTGCAATTGCTGTAATTTTTCCAATTCTTTCGGACTTGAATTTTTCCCCTTTGCCCGTATGATTTCGGCCTTTTCTCGGTACGAATCCCCTTGCGCATCCAATCGCCTCAGCACATTGCGATATTTTCCATTTTCGCCGCTTCGGTTGGCGTCTGATTCTTCTTTTGCAAGTTGCCCGCAAGTCTTACCGTTCGCATGTAAAAAATCGCAATACCTTTTCTTTTTCGTCGATGCAACAAAATATTTTCCGCACTTGGGACATTTTCGCAGAATCAAATCTTTTCGGTATATTATGTAATCTAAAAATGCAAAGCACAATTGGAAGCTATTGCGTATATCGTATGCGCTGGCAATTACTGACCACTGTTCAAGGGTCTTTTCCTTGCTATCTTGACTTGTTGTTTCTCGGAAAACTTCTTTGAGCCATGCAAGGCGGTCAACGGTACCCGCTGTATCTCTGCGGAATAGTGCCTCAATATACTTTTGCGGCATTATTTCATTTGTTGAAAAAGGCAAGAATGGGCTGTACGTCCATAATTCCAAATCCGAAAACACACGCTTGCAGGCAGTGGATGATATCGCATCCGTTAAATACGCATGGTATACATCCCATGTCGGTTTGCAGGATTCTGTGCAACCCTCTTCTAATGTAATCGCATCAAGCAGCAACCTAAGTGTCTCATATGCTTTCTCAATTTCCTGCCACGCAGGGTCTAATTTGCTGTAATCATGCATTCCCAAAAACAATATTAGGCTTTCGAGTTGGTTGTTACCGGCGCTAACGTCTTTGATCGGCATGATTGTAGCCAGCACCTTATCAATAGGAACACCGTGTGAGATACCAAACCGTACCTGTAACCATTCTGCACAGTATTCCAGATCGGTCGGTTCCACTCTATCCCGATAGACTGCGTACCATGATTGTAGACCTCTATCCTTATATTCCTTTATAACGTTTCGCCGATGCTGCATTGCCGCTTGCAGTGAGTTCCGCGCAGCGTTAAATGCCGCCCCTAGTGGCAAAGGGGAAATTTGGTCGTCTCGATACAATGAGCCACGCTCTACATCTATATACTCGTCTTTGCCTGTATTTTTAGATGCCTTTGCGAGCTGGGGCATCCAAGTATCCACATCTGCAATATCTACATCAAAAAAATCATATAATGCCCCTCGTGCTGATTGCGTTACCGCAATATCGTACATATCCATAATAGACCTCCTTTCTTAATTTGAGCAGAAATAAAATTATTTTGATTTCTGTTCCCTTATTATACATCACACATACCGTACTGTCAATATGTTCTCTACGGCAAGCGCCTCTTTTCTGGCCGTTATCTGGCCGTGCAAGTTATTAAAAGGTTTTGCATGATATTCTTCGGGAAAGCAAAACATAGACGATTTAACGGCGAACGTTGACTCATGCGAGACAATGTATCAAGATGTTTCAAAATACATGTATAACTGTTAATCAGGGTGTCGTCCGTTCAAGTCGGACTGGGGCAGCCATCAAGGCTTGAAGCTTCTGCTTCAAGCCTTTTTCTTTTGCCTCGCTGCTGAAAATTGGCCGATTTAGGACTTCTGTGTCAATTTCTTGCGGTTTCCTCTTGCAATCCCTATAAAAATAGTATAGTATAGTTCGGTAGAGCAAAACTATCCGGGGGGCTTCCTGCCCATATCCCGGTTTTATACCACTTGGAGGTGTTTTTTCCATGAGCAGTCCGCTGCTGGAAGTCAAAGATTTACAGGTCATCGTTGGGGAGGAGCAAAAGGTCCTTCTTGATGGGCTGAACCTGACGGTGAACGCCGGTGAGACCCATGTTCTGATGGGCCATAATGGCGCCGGTAAGTCCACCCTTATGAGCGCCCTGATGGGTGATCCCCGCTATACCGTGACCCGCGGCCAGATCCTCTTCCGCGGTCAGGATGTTACCCATGAGACTGCCGATGTCCGCGCGCGCGCTGGCATGTTCCTCTCCTTCCAGACGCCGGAGGAGATCCCCGGCATCACGCTGGAGAGTTTCCTGCGCACGGCAGCCGGTGCCATTGCAGGCAAGCCCGTCAAGGTCATGAAGTTCCGCCATGAGATGGCCGCCCAGATGGAAGCGCTGAACATGGACCCGTCCTACGCCGACCGCTATCTGAATGTCGGCTTCTCCGGCGGCGAGAAGAAGAAGGCCGAGATCTTGCAGCTGCTCATGCTCAAGCCCAGCCTTGCTCTGCTCGATGAGACTGATTCCGGCCTCGATGTGGACGCCGTCAAGACGGTGGCCAGCGGCATCAAGGCCTACCACAACGCCGACAACGCCCTGATCATCATCACCCACAACGCCAAGATTCTTGAGGGCCTGCAGGTCGATTATGTCCATGTGCTGGACGATGCCCGCATCGTGCGCACCGGTGACGGCAGTCTTGTCAATGAGATCATTGAGGAAGGCTTCACCGCCCTGAAGGAGGACGAAGCCAAATGAGAGCCTTCGAGACTGAAAAGACCGAGATTGCCGAGGTCGACCGCAGTGTCTACGACATCAAGGACAAGGTCAACGCAGCGTTCGAGGTCAACTCCGGCCTGACGGCAGAGATCGTGGAAAAGATCTCGGAGGAAAAGCACGATCCCGAGTGGATGCGTGAGTTCCGCCTGAAGGCGCTGGACACCTACAACCGGATGTCCCTGCCCACCTGGGGCCCCTCGCTGGAGGGGCTGGACATGAGCAACATCGTCACCTATGTGCGTCCCAACACCGAGATGCGCGGCAAATGGAGCGAAGTGCCTGACGACATCAAGAACACCTTTGAGCGTCTGGGCATCCCGCAGGCCGAGCGTTCGAGTCTGGCCGGCGTGGGTGCGCAGTACGACTCCGAGGTCGTTTACCACAATGTAAAAGAGGAAGTTGCCGCGCAGGGTGTCATCTACACCGATATAGAGAGCGCGCTGACCGGCCCCTACGCCGATATGGTGAAGGAGCATTTCATGAAGTGCGTGCCCCCCACCGACCACAAGTTTGCGGCGCTGCATGGTGCCGTGTGGAGCGGCGGCTCGTTTGTCTATGTTCCCGCAGGCGTGCATGTGGATATTCCGCTGCAGTCCTATTTCCGGCTGAATGCCCCGGGTGCCGGCCAGTTTGAGCACACCCTTATCATTGTGGACAAGGGTGCCTACCTGCACTTTATCGAGGGCTGCTCTGCCCCGAAGTACAATGTGGCCAACCTGCATGCAGGCTGCGTGGAGATTTTCGTCGGCGAGGGTGCGCGCGTGCGCTACTCCACGATTGAAAACTGGTCCAAAAACATGTACAACCTGAACACCAAGCGCGCCCGCGTGGAAAAAGGCGGCACGATCGAGTGGGTATCCGGTTCCTTCGGCTCCCACACGGGCTGCCTGTACCCGATGAGCGTGCTGCAGGGCGAGGGTGCCCGCATGGAGTTCACCGGCATCACCTTTGCGGGTGCCGGGCAGGATCTGGACACCGGTGCCAAGGTCGTGCATGCGGCCCCCAACACCACCAGCCACATTTCCACCAAGAGCATCGCCCGCGACGGCGGCGTCTCCAACTTCCGCTCCTCCGTTGTGGTGCTGCCCAACGCTGCGGGCAGCAAGTCCAGCGTGAGCTGCGAGTCCCTGATGCTGGATGACCGCAGCCGCTCCGACACGATCCCCGCCATGGACATCCGCTGCGATGCCGTGGATGTCGGCCACGAGGCCAAGATCGGGCGCATCAGCGAGGAGGCCATCTTCTACCTGATGAGCCGCGGCATGACTGAGGAGGACGCCCGCGCCCTGATCGTCGGCGGCTTTGCCGAGCCCATCGCCAAGGAGTTGCCGCTGGAATACGCGGTGGAGATGAATAACCTGATTCATCTGGAGATGAAGGGAAGCATTGGGTAAAGATAATAGATAATAAATAAAAGATAAGAATTATGGTGGAGTTTTTGCCAAAGGCAAAAACAAAATTTTATGTGTGCTTCAGCACACATTCCACATTTTTTATTATCTATTATCTTTTATCTCTTATCTTACAACTGCTAATAAGGTGATATTGCTATGACTACAACCATGAACCGCCTGCCGGTTTCCACTTGGAACCCGCTGGGCGTGAATTATGCGCCGGCATCGGCGGCACTGCCCACTGTGCCCGCTGACGGCTGGGCCAAGGCGGAGATCCTCTCCCCTGCCCTGCCTGCCGGTGTGACCGCCCCTGCCGAGGCTGACTTTACTGATTTTGCCGCCAGCGGCATGGGTGCCGAGACCGATGCCTGGCTGGCCGAGAACGCCAACCTTGTGAACCATCTGGCCGTTTCCGGCACCGCCGATGCGCCCGTTGTGTTTGAGAATACACTGGACGCCGACCACCCCCACGCACTGACCTGCCTGACCATTGATGCTGCCGAGGGCAGCAGCCTGACCGTTGTGCAGGTCGTGCGCGGCGATGCCGTGGACGGCGTTTCCGCCAACCTGACCCGCATCCGCGCTGCTGAGGGTGCGCATGTCGTTCTGGTTCAGGTCCAGCTGCTGGGCAGCCATGCCCGCCGCTGGAACGCCGTTTCCATTGAGCAGGGCACCTCCGCCCGGGTCGAGCAGGTCCGCATTGAGCTGGGCGGCGCAGTCGTTGCCTGCGGCACCCGCACCCTGCTGAACCACAACAAGTGCGAGTATGACCTTGACGCCGTGTATTTCGGCCATGGCAGCGATGTGCTGGACTTCAACGATGTCTCTGTCCACACCGGCAAGGATACACTGTGCGAGATGCACACCGCCGGTGTGCTGACCGGCCACGCCGACAAGATCCTGCGCGGCACGGTGGATTTTCAGCGCGGTGCCAAGCGCGGTGTCGGCCATGAGAGCGAGGATGTGCTGCTGTTCAGCCCCAACGCCCGCAACCGTACCGCCCCCCTCATCCTCTGCGGTGAGGAGGAGGTCGAGGGCCAGCACGCTGCCAGCGTGGGCCGCCTTGACGAGAACAAGCTGTATTATCTGCGCTCCCGCGGGTTGAGCGAGGCACAGGCCCGCCGCCTGATGGTGGATGCCCGCTTTGCCCCCGCCATTGACAAGATCCCGCTGGAGAGCCTGCAGGACGAGGTGCGTGAAAATGTTGCAGGGAGGCTCAACGATGAATTGGACAGCTGATTTCCCCATTCTGGCTGCCGATGAAAACGGCAAGCGCCTTGTCTATCTGGACAGCGCCGCCACCACCCAGCACCCCACGCAGGTTCTGAACGCAGTGGTCAACTACTATACTAAAGAAAACGCAAACCCCCACCGCGGCGTTTACGAGCTGGCGATGCGTGCCACCGATGCCCACGAGGGTGCGCGCCATACCGTGGCGCAGTTCTTCAACGCCGAGGACGATGAGATCGTCTTTACCCAGAACACGACCGAGAGCCTGAACCTGATCGCCTACAGCTACGGCATGAATTTCCTGCATGAGGGCGATGAAATTGTCATCTCTGTGGCAGAGCATCACTCCAACATGGTGCCGTGGCAGCGCGTGGCCAAGGCCACCGGCGCAAAGCTCGTCTATATGTATCCCGGCGAGAACGGCCGCCTGACGACCGAGGAACTGGACAGGAAAATCACCAGCAAAACCAAGGTTGTCGCCGTGGCGATGGTCTCGAATGTTCTGGGCCTGCGCGCCCCCGTGGAGGAGATCGTCAAGCGCGCCCATGCCGTGGGTGCTGTGGTGGTGCTGGACTGCGCACAGAGCGCCCCCCACACCCCCGTGGATGTCAAAAAACTGGATGTGGATTTTGCCGCCTGCTCTGCCCACAAGCTGTACGCCCCCATGGGCGTGGGCGCCCTGTACGCCCGTGCGGAGCTGCTGGAAAAGATGCCCCCCTTCCTGAGCGGCGGCGATATGATCGCCGCTGTGCATGAGAGCGGCGCCACCTGGGCCGATGGCCCCCGCAAGTTTGAGGCCGGCACCCGCAACGTCGGCGGTGAGGTCGGCTTTGCCGCCGCCATCGACTACATGAACGGCATCGGCTGGCAGGCCATGGAGGCGCACGAGCATGCGCTGCTGGACCGTATGCTGGCCGGTATGCGCGCCATGCCGTGGCTGACTGTCTACGGTGAGCCTGTGGCAGACGGCCGCTACGGCGTTGTCAGCTTCAATGTCAACGAGGTCCATCCCCACGATGTAGCCACCATCCTTGATGCAGGCGGCGTGGCTGTCCGCGCCGGGCATCACTGCGCCCAGCCCCTGATGGAGTTTTTGGGCATCGGCAGCTGCTGCCGCGCCAGCGTAGCCATCTACAACACCGCCGAGGATGTGGATGCCCTGCTGGAAAATCTTGAAAATGTCAGAAAGGTGATGGGCCTGTGAACCTGAACGAACTGTATACCCAGATCATTACCGAGAACAGCCGCAGCAAGGAGAACCGCCACCCTGTCGAGGGGGCGACCCACAGTCTGGAGGGTGTCAACCCCAGCTGCGGGGATGACATCACGCTGCAGCTGCGCGTGAAGGACGGCAAGATCGAGGACGCCGGCTTTATCGGCAGCGGCTGTGCGATCTCGCAGGCCTCCGCCTCATTGATGATTGACCTTGTGAAGGGCCGCACCGTGGAGGATGCGCACCGCCTCATCAGCCTGTATTTCCAGATGATCAAGGGCAAGATCACCCCCGAGGAGCTGGACGATCTTGAGGATGTGGCCGCCCTGCAGGGCATTGCCCATGTCCCCGCCCGCGTCAAGTGCGCGGTGCTTGCCTGGCACACGCTGGAGGAAGCGCTGGACGGCGAGGGCAAAACCGATAAGGTTACGACCGAGGATAAAGAGTAAAATTTCATGATAACCCCGCAGCAAGCCACTTGTGCTTTGCTGCGGGGTTTTGTTGTATATCTGTAGGGGCGGGGCTCTGCTCCGCCCGTGCCCGCTTGCGGCAGGGTGAACTTTTCAGGCGCATATGGAATGCGCCCCTGCGGTTGTAGGGGTCGGCGTCCCCGACGACCCGCAAACATAGTGGCTGCGGCAGCTTACCGGGCGGAGCAGAGCCCCGCCCCTACATTTTGCTGAATATTTTACGGGCATACTTTTCTTTTCCCTGCATCTGTGGTACAATATACAAATATATAAGTAAAATTCTGTCTAATTGTTCTATAGATAAAACGAAAGGGAAATTACCATGTGTGGCTTTGTTGGCTTTACCGGCCTGCGTGAACAGCGCGAGGCCATCCTGCACAGAATGGCAGACCGCATCATCCACCGCGGCCCCGATATGGAGGGCTACCATATCAGCGGCAATGACCCCCGCAGCGCCATCGCGCTGGGCTTCCGCCGTCTGAGCATCATCGACCTGGCCGCAGGCAAACAGCCCATGTACAATGAGGACGGCACCGTTGTCTGCGTGTTCAACGGCGAGATCTACAATTTTATGGAGCTGCGCACCGCGCTGCAGGCCAAGGGCCACATCTTCCAGACCCACTGCGACACCGAGGTCATCCTGCACGGCTATGAGGAGTACGGCACAAAGCTGGCCGGTATGCTGCGCGGCATGTTTGCCTTTGTCGTGTGGGATACGAAAACCAACGAGATGTACGGCGCACGCGACATTTTCGGCATCAAGCCGTTCTACTACACCCAGACCGAGGCGGGTGAGCTGCTGTTCGGCAGCGAAATCAAGAGCCTGCTGGAGCACCCCGGCTTCCGCCGGGAGGTCAACGCCGAGGCGCTGCGCCCCTACCTGACCTTCCAGTACAGCGCCATGAACGAGACCTTCTTCAAGGGCACCTACAAGCTGCCCCCTGCCCACTGGTTCACCTACAAGGACGGCAAAATGCAGATCGAGCGGTACTGGGACGCCGATTTCCGCCACCCCACGACGCTTTCTTATGAGCAGTGCGCCGATCAGATCGACGCCCGCGTGCGGGAGAGCGTGGCCGCCCACCGCATCAGCGATGTCAAGGTCGGCTCCTTCCTGTCCGGCGGCGTGGATTCCAGCTATATCACGGCCTGCCTGATGCCCGATGAGACCTTCTCGGTCGGCTTTGCCAGCCCGGACGGCACCCACAAATTTGACGAAACGACCGAGGCCGGGGAGCTTTCCGACAAGCTCGGCATCAAGAACTACCGCGAGATGCTGACCAAGGAGCAGTGCCTTGACGCCTTTGCGGATATTCAGTATCACATGGACGAGCCGCAGTCCAACCCGTCCAGCGTGCCGCTCTACTTCCTGTGCCAGCTGGCGCGCCAGCATGTCACGGTCGTGCTCTCCGGCGAGGGCGCTGATGAGATCTACGCCGGTTACGAGTGGTACGCCGACACCCCGCTGATGCAGAAGTACAAGCGCCTGCCCGCACCGCTGCGCCATCTGGCCAGCGATGTGAGCCAGCAGCTGCCCTACTTTAAGGGGCACGACTTTATCATCAAGGGCAGCGGCCGCCCGGAGGACTGGTTCATTGGGCAAGCCCATGTCTTTGAGGAAAAGGACGCCTATGACATCCTGAAGCCGAAGTATCGTGTCGGCCCCACCGCCCGCGAGGTCGCCGCGCCGATCTATGACCGCGTGAAGGATCTGAGCGAGTTGGAAAAGAAGCAGTACCTCGATCTGAACCTCTGGCTGCCCGGCGATATTCTTTTGAAGGCCGACAAGATGAGCATGGCGCACAGTCTGGAGCTGCGCGTGCCCTATCTGGACCGTGAGGTCCTGCGCGAGGCCGAGTGCTACCCCGACAGCTACAAGCTGCGCGGCGATACCAAGGCCGTGCTGCGCATCGCCGCCAACAAGACCCTGCCTGATGCCTGGGCCAACCGCACGAAGAAGGGTTTCCCGGTGCCGATTGCCAAGTGGCTGGAAGACCCGGAATTTTCCGCCAAGGTGCGCAAGAGCTTTACCAGCGATGTAGCGGCCGAGTATTTCGATCAGGACAAGCTAGTCGCCATGCTGGCCGACCCCAAGCACGAGCGCCGCAAGATCTGGACTGCCTACACGTTCTTAACGTGGCATGAGCAGTTCTTTGAGAAGTTTGATGCGTGATTTATAAAGCCTTCCCCTGCGGGGCTGCGCCCGCAGGCGCGTGTCGGAGCGCAACCGCCGTAGGCGGCTCTTGGCGCGTAGACTGAAGGTGGCCCGTAAGGGCCGGATGAGGGGCAGCGTTCCCCCGCCCCCCTGTAACGGGCAGCCACGACAGGTCGCCCCTCATCAGTCCGCTTCGCGGACAGCTTCCCCCGAGGGGGAAGCCTATTTTAGAAAATTGGAGATGTACTTTCCCATGTCCGACATTATCCCTGTATTCCTTGGTGCAGACCTGAACTGCTACAACTTTGCCCGCGCATTCCATGAGGCCTACGGCGTGGAGAGCTACGCCTACGGCCGCTACCCGATGGCACCGACAAAGTATTCCAAGCTCATACACTTTACCACCGTGCCCGATATGGACAACGAGGATACCATGCTGCGTATTCTGCATGACTTTGCCGCACAGCATAAGGGTAAGCGCCTTTACCTGTTTGGCTGCACCGATGACTACGCCGCCATGATCATCCGCCGCAAGGCCGAGCTGACCGAGTATATTGCCCCCGGCCCTGCCGCCGACCTGTACGGCTCGATCCAGAAAAAGGCCGAGTTCTACGAGGTCTGCGACAAGTTCGGCATCCCCTACCCGGACACCAAGATCCTGACTGCCCCGGTGGCCGCCGCCGAGCTGACCGAGGATAAGCTGGGCTTTGCCTATCCCATCATCGTAAAGCCGTCCTCCAGCGTTGACTACTGGAAGCACCCCTTTGACACGATGAAGAAGGTCTACACCGCAGCCACCCCCGCCGAGGCCGCCGAGATCGTGAAAACCATTTACGCCAGCGGCTACCCGGACCGCATGGTCCTGCAGAAGATGGTGCCGGGCGGCGATGACCACATGCGGGTGCTGACCGCCTTCTCGGACGAGAACGGCAAGGTCCGCGCGATGTGCTTAGGGCACACGATGGTCGAGGAGCACACCCCCCACGGCTTGGGCAACCACGCCGCCATCGTCAGCGAGGATACGACCTCCCTGCCGCTGGTCGAGAATATCTGCAAAATGCTGGAGGCCTGCCACTACACCGGTTTTTCCAACTTTGACATCAAGTACAGCGGCACCCCCGGCGACTACCGCGTGTTTGAGATCAACCTGCGTCAGGGCCGCAGCAACTACTATGTCACGGCCACCGGCATGAACATTGCCAAGCTGGTCGTGGAAAAGTGGAGCGACGGCGGCACAGACTGTGTGCTGAACAAGAACGAGGTGTTCTGGCATCATGTGCCGGCGCAGGTAGCCTTCACCTACACCGAGGATAAGGATCTCGTTGCCCGCGCCAAGGCGCTGAAGGCACAGGGCAAGGAGGCCTGCTCGCTGCTCTACAAGCCGGACCTTATGTGGAACCCGGTGCGCTACGCCTGCGTGCTGGAGCAGCTGAGAAGGCAGTTTAAGAAGTTTAAGACATATTACCCGGTACAGAAGTAAGGGAGAAGGCTTCTCCCTTTAGGGAGAAGCTGTCCGCGAAGCGGACTGATGAGGGGCATGTCTGCCGATGCACCCCGTAAGCGGGCGGCCACGATACCCCGCCCCTCATCCGGCCTCGCAGGCTCGGCCACCTTCCCCCTCAGGGGAAGGCTTTTTAATAAAAAGGAAGTTTTTATATGAAGTTAAACGACCTTGTCAACCGCATCCCCCACACCGGCGCATCGGACACCGACATCACCGCGATCACCTATGATTCCCGCAAGGCCTGCGCCGGTTCGCTGTTCGTCTGTCTGGTGGGTGCGTGGCTGGACGGCCACACCTACGCCGCCAGTGCCTATCAAAACGGCTGCCGTGCCTTTTTGGTGGAGCACACACTCGACCTGCCCGCCGATGCTGTGCAAATCGTCACTGACGACACCCGCGCTGCGCTGGCCGTCATCGGGGCGGATTTCTACGGCAACCCTGCCGATAAGCTGCACCTGATCGGCATTACCGGTACAAAGGGCAAGACCACGACCGCGCTGCTGACCGCCGCGATCATGACCGAGGCCGGCCTGCCCTGCGCCTACATTGGCTCAAACGGTGTGGATATTGCCGGCAGCCACGAGGCCACCGCCAACACCACCCCCGAAAGCCTTGAGCTGCACCGCCTGTTCCGGAAGATGCTGGACGCCGGTGTGCATCACTGTGTATTGGAGGTCAGCAGTCAGGCCCTGCGCCACCATCGCGTGGACGGCGTTCCGTTTGAGGTCGTGGCCTTTACGAATCTGTCGGAGGATCACATCGGCCCCGGCGAGCACCCGGATTTTGAGGACTACAAATGCGCAAAACACCGCCTGTTTGCCGAGTACAACGCCCGCACGATGGTTTACAATGCAGATGACCCTTACAGCAATTTCATGCGCGATGGCTTTCGTGGTGAGCAGGTCAGCTTTGGCATTAAGGCCGAGGCTGACTACCGCGGCGTGATGCTGGCACAGTATCGCAGCAGCACCGCGCTGGGCATTGATTTTGTCTGCCGCCATGCCGGGCAGAGCACCCATGTTGAGGTCATGTCACCCGGCGCGTTCAGCGCGTCCGATGCGCTGTGCGCCATCGCACTGTGCGGGGCATTCGGCGTAATGCCCGCGCAGGCTGCCGCCACATTGGCCCACACCCCTGTGCAGGGCCGGTTTGAGGTTGTGGAGGGGCTGCCCGGCCGCACCTTTATCGTGGACTACAGCCACAACGGTCTCTCGCTGACCAGCGCTCTGCAGACGCTGCGCGCCTACAATCCGCACCGCCTGATCTGCGTGTTCGGCTCGGTCGGCGGCCGCACGCAGGTCCGCCGCCGCGAGCTGGCCGAGGCCTCCGGCAGATATGCCGACTACACCGTCATCACAAGCGACAATCCGGACAACGAGCCGCCGGAGGATGTCATCCGCGACATTGCCAGCTATATGCCCCCGGACGCCCCCTATACCTGCATCACCGACCGCCGCGAGGCGATCTATGCGGCCGTAAAGATGGCACAGCCCGGCGACATCGTTCTGTTTGCAGGTAAAGGTCACGAGGATTACCAGATCATCCACGGCAAAAAGGAGCATTTTGTGGAGCGGGAGATCATCAAAGAAGCCTGCGCAGCGTTAAAAAAGTAAGCCTGAAAAGCAACAGCGGCCCACACTTCGGGATACGAAGCGTGGACCGCTGTTGCTTTGTAGGGGCCGGGCATGCCCGGCCCGCATGTATACGGCAGACGAGCAATAATGGGACAGTTGCGGGCCGCACATGTGCGGCCCCTACAACTCTACGAAAATGCAATCGTGCAATTTTTCAATTACGCGCCCGCCAGCGGCAGCAGCAGCACGGCGGCCAGATAGAGAATATACAGCACCAGACATGCGCCGCCCTGCCAGCGCTTGAGCTTGTGTTTGCACAGCGGCGGCAGCAGCAGCACCAGCGCCATGGCCGCGCAGACCGGGACCTCATAGCTGCGGAACTGGGCGCCCACCGGCAGTCTGTGGCGGTACATCAGGCTGGAAAGCGGCAGCGCCAGCGTCAGGTTTAAAATTGCGCTGTTCAGCAGCTGAACAGGCAGCGAATCCGGCGGGTAGTACCGGCAGCGGATCGAGAACCGCTTCCAGACCGAGCCGAGCGGGTGGTCAAGCGCCTCGACCAGCAGCGGGATGCAGAACCCCAGACTGATGAGCGTTGCCGCCCATAGGGCCTGGATCGTGCCGGTCAGGTTTGCCAGCGTTGTGGCGCTGTAGACCAGCGCCCGCGCCCCGGAAAAGAGCAGCGCCAGCCCGCCTAGCACACCGGCCAGATTTTTCAGCGCGTTCCAGATGCTCATGACCGGGAAGGCCATCGTATGGGCGGTATAGCCGTACCTCTGCGCATCCAGCCGCCGGCGGGGCGTTTCCTCCGAGGTGGAGAGCACCTCGATCGTCTCACCGTAGGTGAATCTGTGCTGAAAGACGATGCTTGTCAGCACGAACAGCACAAGCAGCCCCATCAGCAGGCCGGTGCCGGTGTAGCTAAGCTCACCGTCCCGCACAAAGACCGCCAGCACACCGCAGGCGGCCAGCAGCAGCACGGCCTTGCGGCAAAGCTCATCGCGGTCAGCCACAGCATACCGGCGGCGGCTGAGCAGGCAGACAGCCAGCGCCAGCCCCAAATTGGTGACGGCACCGGCCAGTGCTGTGCCGACCGCCAGCGCCGTGACCGACATGCCTGCAGCGAGGAACGCCAGCACCAGTTGCGGCAGTGCCAGACAAAGGGGCGTAACTGTGCCCCCCACGACCCACATAGGCAGACCAAGCAGCGCACAGCACCAAGTAGTGCAGCGCCCCGCCAACCGGCTGCCCACCGCCGTGAGAACCAGACTGAGGGCGTAAATCAGAAGTGTTGCAAGTAAGATTTTCATCATCATATCGTAGGGGCGGATTTCCTATCCGCCCGTCAGGTGGCTGCACGGTTCGGGCGGATAGGGAATCCGCTCCTACAGGATATACAAGAAAAGGGATGCCTTGCAGCATCCCCTTTTTCTTAGTACGCTACGCCCCAGACGACCATCTTCTGGGCGGGCTTGCCGCAGACCGGGCAGACATCGCTCAGCTGCTCCTGCGCAAAGGGCATGCAGCGGCTGGACAGACCAGCCTCGCTCTTCATGGCCTCCTCGCAGGCCAGATCACCGCACCACATCGTCTTGATAAAGCCGGTGTGCTCCTTGGCGATCTGCTTGACCTCCTCCATCGTGGTGGCGCTGTAGGTGCGGCGCTCGCGGTTCTGCAGTGCGCGCTCATACAGGTCCTTTGCCAGGGCCTCCATGGCAGCGGGGATGGCCGTGGCCAGATCCTCAAACTTGACAAACTGCTTCTCGCGGGTGTCGCGGCGGACCAGCACGCACTGGCCGTTCTCGATGTCGCGGGGGCCGATCTCAAGGCGGACGGGCACGCCCTTCATCTCCCACTGGGCAAACTTCCAGCCGGGCTGCTTGTCGCTGTCATCCAGCTTGACGCGGGCATACTGGCCGATCTCGGCAGCCAGCTCGCGGCACTTGTCCAGCACGCCGGGCTTGTGGGCGGCGACCGGCACGATCACGACCTGAATGGGCGCGATGGCCGGGGGCAGGATCAGGCCGTCATCATCGCCGTGGGTCATGATGATGGCGCCGATCAGGCGGGTGGAGGCACCCCAAGAGGTCTGGAACGGATACTGCAGCGTGTTATCGCGGCCGGTAAAGGTCACATCGTAGGCGCGGCTGAACTTGTCGCCGAAGTAGTGGCTCGTGCCGCTCTGCAGGGCCTTGCCGTCCTTCATCATAGCCTCGATGGTGTAGGTCGCCTCCGCACCGGCAAACTTTTCCTTGTCGGTCTTGCGGCCCTTCAGCACGGGGATGCACAGGTCATGCTCGGCAAAGTCAGCGTAGCAGTTCAGCTGCTGCTCGGTCTCGGCCTTGGCCTCCTCGGCGGTCTCATGGATGGTATGACCCTCCTGCCACCAGAACTCACGGGTGCGCAGGAACGGGCGGGTGGACTTCTCCCAGCGGACAACGCTGCACCACTGGTTGTACAGCATCGGCAGATCACGGTAGGAGTGCAGCACATGGCTGAAATGGTCGCAGAACATCGTCTCGCTGGTGGGGCGCACCGCAAGGCGTTCCTCCAGCGGGTCGCTGCCGCCGGCCGTGACCCACGCAACCTCGGGGGCAAAGCCGTTGACCAGCTCACCCTCCTTCTTGAGCAGGCTCTCGGGGATCAGCACAGGCATCGCCACATTCTCATGGCCGGTCGCCTTGAAGCGGGCGTCCAGATCCTTCTGGATATTCTCCCAGATGGCGTAGCCATAGGGGCGCAGCACCACAAAGCCCTTGACGCTGGAATACTCTACCAGCTCCGCCTTGGTGCAGATGTCGGTATACCACTGGGCAAAGTCGACCTCCTGTGCGGTGATCGCCTCAACCATCTTTTTCTTATCGTTCGCCATTTTTCTTATCCTCACACTCTCTTGAACAAAAGCGGGGCTGTTGTTCAGATTCTTTCTTCCAGATAGTTGACCACATCGCCGACGGTGTGGAAATTCTCGATGTCCTCGTCGGGGATCTCAACGCCGAACTCATCGGACAGGGTGGTGATCATATCAATAACATCCAGACTGTCAGCGCCGAAATCGTTGACGATGTCGCTGTCGGCAGTGATTTTTTCAGGCTCGACCTCGAGCTGCTCTGCCAAATAATCACGGATGCGGCTGAAAACTTCGGAATCCATAATTTAACTCCTTTTTATACACAGATATACATTTAATATATATCGTATCTTTCTGCGAATGTCAAGGGGGTAAGTGGTAATTTTTCCCCCGCCCGCATAGGATTTGCGGGGAGGTGGGCCTATGGAGCTGAATTTTACAAAAATGCAGGGCGCAGGCAACGATTACCTGTATCTGGACTGCCGCAGAACGGGGCTGCCGCCCGATGCCGCCGCGCTGGCGGTGCAGCTTTCGCGGCGGCATTATTCTGTGGGGGCAGATGGGGTGATCTACCTCTGCCCGCCGCTGCTTGCGGACGGTGACGCCACAATGCGGATGTTCAACGCCGATGGCAGCGAGGGGGCGATGTGCGGCAACGGCGTGCGCTGTGCGGCGGAATTTTTATACACCCACGGTGTACGGCGGGACTGCCTGCGCATCGACACACCGCGCGCCGGGCGGCGCATCCTGCGCCGTGTGGGCGCAGGGCTGTGGCAGGCCGAGATGGGCCGCTTTACCGCTGCCGGGGATACCGTGGGCGCACAAACGCTCGGCCGCGGGCCGCTGCTGGAGCAGCCCCTGTGCGCGGGCGGGCGCAGCTGGCGGGTCAGCTGCGTGGCTGTGGGCAACCCCCACTGTGTCATCTTTACCCGGGAGACCCCGCCCGCCGGGGAGGCACTGGCCCGGTACGGCCGCGCGCTGGAGCATCACCCGGCCTTTACCGGCGGCATCAATGTTGAGTTTGTGCAGCAGCTCAGCCCGCTGGCTTTGACCGCTTCCGTGTGGGAGCGCGGCAGCGGGGCCACGCTGGCCTGCGGCACCGGGGCCTGCGCCGCAGCGGCCGCCGCCGTGCTGACCGGCCGCTGCCCGCGCGGCGCGCCCATTTTGGTGCAGATGCCGGGCGGTACATTGGAGGTGCAGGTGTGCCGGGATGACACCATACTGCTGACCGGTGATGCCGTCACGGTGTTCTGCGGCACGGTGCAGCTTGAGCCTTGCAAAGCGCCGCCGGGTGTGGTATGATAAGAATACTATTATTCTGTTTGGAAGGAGGCTGTGGCCATGAATATTCACGAATCCGCAGAGGATTATCTTGAAAAGATCCTGATGCTGCAGGAAAAGAAGGGCTCCGTGCGCTCGATCGATATTGCGGTGGCCATGGGGTTTTCCAAGCCCAGCGTCAGCGTGGCGATGAAAAACCTGCGCGAGAACGGCTATATTTCGATGGATCCGGATGGCTTTATCAAGCTGGAGGCCCCCGGCATGGAGATTGCGCAGCGCATCTACGGCCGCCACCGCGCGCTTACGGCGTTCTTTGTGGCGCTGGGTGTTGACCCTGACATCGCTGCCAAGGACGCCTGCAAGGTGGAGCATGACCTGAGCGAGGAAACCTACCGCAAGATGATCGACTTTGCCGAGAAAGCTACGCAAAACCAGTGACCCCGATGCCTGAAGCACAGAGGGCAGTGCGCGCCGCCGCGCCGCTGCCGCCTGTGCTTTTTTGCTTATCCGGGGGTGCCGTATGCTGCGCCCAACATTTTTTCACAATCCACCGTTTCTGTTCTTTTTTTGTACACAATTATGCGGTATAATAAGAATATTAACCGCTCTGTGCGGCTGTGGGAGGAAACCAAGATGGCAAACGAAAAAATTCTGGTCGTCGATGACGATAAAAATATCTGTGAGCTGCTCCGCCTCTACCTTGTCAAGGAGGGCTACAATGTGACGATGGTCCATGACGGCTCGGCCGCACTGACCGAGTTTGACAAGCTGCACCCCGATCTGGTGCTGCTCGATGTCATGATGCCTGTCATGGACGGCTGGGAGGTCTGCCGCAAGATCCGCGCCAAGGACAACACCCCCATCATCATGCTGACCGCCAAGGGCGAGACCTATGACAAGGTGCTGGGCCTTGAGCTGGGCGCCGATGACTACATTGTCAAGCCCTTTGACGCCAAGGAGGTCACGGCCCGCATCAAGGCCGTGCTGCGCCGCTCCTCCGCCAAGGAGGAGGAGAACAAGGGCGTCTACGACTTTGACAACCTGCACCTCGACATGAACCGCTATGAGCTGAAGGTCAAGGGCAAGGTCGTCGAGGCCCCGCCCAAGGAGCTGGAGCTGCTGGCCTGTCTGGCGGGCCACCCCAACCGTGTCTATACCCGCGACCAGCTGCTGGACGAGGTGTGGGGCTTTGAGTACTACGGCGATTCCCGCACGATCGATGTTCATGTCAAGCGCCTGCGCGAAAAGCTGGAGGGTGCCTCCGAGCAGTGGAGCCTGAAAACCGTCTGGGGCGTTGGCTATAAGTTCGAGGTCAGGGAATGAGCCGCCGCAACACGATCAGCCGCGAGTTTTTTGCGACCATCGCCGCCGTGCTGGTGCTGGGCCTGAGCGTTATGTGCGCCATCCAGACCGCGCTGTCGGCGGCCCATTTTATCAGCGAGCGCAAAAGCTCGCTGACCGATGTGCTGAACGGCGCAACCGCGCTGAGCGAGCGGTTTGCCGATGAGGGGGCGATCGTGACCCGCCCCCTGCAGGGTGAGGATCTTGTCGAGCGGGCCCACAGCGGGTTTGAGCTGTTCAACACCACCTCCGGCGCGCTGATCTTCATTGCCGACAAAAACGGCAGCATCCTGCTGCACACCGGGGACGAGGCCTTCACCGGCGCGAATGTGCCGCCCGATTACATTGCACAGCTTGATGAAGGCAGCGATATTTTCGAGACCGGTACGCTGGACGGCGTGTACAACGCAAAATACTACACCGCCGGGCGGCGCATTACAGTCGGCGGGCAGGACGGCTACCTGTTTGCCGCCAGCCCCATGAACGCCTTAGGCAGCTACATGACCGACATGCTGGCCATGTTCGGCATTTCGGCCGCTGCCATCCTGCTGCTGTGCAGCGTACTGTGCTGGGTATTGGCCCGCCGCATCACCGGCCCGATCGAGGACATCAGCGAGGCCGCGCGGCGGCTGGGCAGCGGTGATTTCACCGCCCGCGCCCCGGTGGACGGCTGCGTGGAGCTGGCCGACTTTGCGACCACCTTTAACAATATGGCCGCCCGGCTGCAGACCATCGACAATTCCCGCGGGCAGTTCATGGGCAACATCGCGCATGAGCTGCGCACCCCGATGACGACGATCAAGGGTTTCATCGATGGTATGCTGGACGGCACGATCCCGCCCGAGGAGACAAAGCACTACCTCGGCATCGTCTCGCAGGAGACAGGGCGTCTGGCGCGGCTGGTCCAGAACATGCTGGACATCACCAAGCTGGAGGCGGGCGAGGTGCTTATCCACGCCCAGACCTACGATCTGTGGAAAACTGTCACCGATGTCGTACTCAGCGATGAGCAGCGCATTGAGGACGGCAAAATCGACATACAGGGGCTGGGCGGCGACCCGCTGCCGATCTATGCTGACCCGGATTTTGTACATCAGGTCGTGTATAACATCGTAGACAATGCCATCAAATTCACCCCGGCGGGCGGTGCCATCAGCTTTGCCGCCGAAAAGCACGGGAGCATGGTGGAGGTGCGCATCGAGAACACGGGTGCAGGTATTGCCCCCGAAGCCCTGCCTTTTGTGTTTGAGCGTTTCTATAAGGAGGACCGCTCCCGCGGCATGAACACGCGCGGCAGCGGACTGGGGCTGCATATCTGTAAAATTTTGATCAACCTGTCGGGCGGCCAGATCCACGCCGAGAGCGAGGAGGGCAAATGGTGCCGGTTCGTGTTCACCCTGCCGGCCGGGAAATAAAACAAAAAACAGACGCTGTGAAAACAACGTCTGTTTTTTTGTACGCGGGAAAGGCTTCCCCCTCGGGGGAAGCTGTCAGCGGCCCCGCCCGCTGACTGATGAGGGGCAGGTGTGCCACGGCAACCCGGGAACGGGCAATCGCGGCGAACTCGCCCCTCATCCGGCGCTTCGCGCCACCTTCAGTCTACGCGCTAAGAGCCGCCTTCGGCGGTTGCGCTCCGACACGCGCCTGCGGGCGCAGCCCCAAGGGGGAAGGCATTTTTAGTGAATCTGTAAGATTTCCCCTCCCGCCCGGGTCTATATAGTCAGAACCCACAAAAAGGAGGAACCACCCATGAAGGACCGGGAATTGACCCGATTGCTGCAGACGCACCCGGAGGAGGGTCTGGAGGCAGCCATGCTTGCCTACGCGCCGCTGGTAAAGGCGGTGCTGAACCGCATCCTGCCCCAGAACCCCTGCGACCGGGAGGAATGCATGGCCGATGTCTTTGTTTCGCTCTGGCGCAATGCGGCCAAGCTGGATCACACCGCAACACCACTGCGGCCGTGGCTCATTGTCACGGCGCGCAACAAGGGCATCGACCGCTACAACGCCCTGCGCCGCCGCGAGGCGCTCTCGCTGGATGACGGCCTGGCCGAAACGCTCGGCGAGCTGGCTGAGTTTGACCGCGCCACCGCCGATGCCGCCGACCTTGTCGGGGCGCTGGTAGCCGCCATGGCCCCGCCCGACCGGGACATCTTTCTGCGCAAGTATTATCTGCTGCAATCCAGCAAGGAGATCGCCACCGCGCTGAATATGAGTGTTGAGAGCATCAACACCCGCCTGAGCCGCGGGCGTGACCGTCTGCGCCACCAACTGACCGAGAAGGGAGTGTACACCCATGCGTAACAAAAATTTTGATGCCGATTTGTTGAAAACGCTGAATGAGCAGCCGATGCCCGCCGCCCCGCTGACCGATGATGAATTTGCCCGCGTGCTGGACGCGGCCTGCGCCAAGCTGCCGCAGGCAAAAAAGACTGTCATGCGCCGTTTTCCATGGGGGCGGGTGGCCGCAGCAGCCGCAGCCTGCATGGCCGTGGGACTGGGCAGTGTCAACTTTGCCGCGCCCGCTGTGGCCGAGCAGCTGCCTGTGGTGGGCAGCCTGTTCAGCTGGCTGAACCGCGGCGGGCAGGACGACTATGTTTCGCTGCAAAGTGAGCAGCTGAACAAATACGCCGAGACGGTGGAATCCACTGCCGAGACCGCCGACAGTCCCTACACCCTGACATTGGGGCAGGTCTTCAACGACGGCGATTGGCTGCGCATCAGCCTGATGCTGACCGCCGAGGACGATAGTCTGGCCGGGTTCAACGCCATCGGCCCCAGCGAGGACGCCGTAGAAAAGGCGCTGCAGAACGGCGGCGGGCAGTACGGCACACTGGTGCTGGATAACGGCACGGAACTGAACGGCGGTGTTACCTTTGAAAAACGCGATGACCGCACCTTTGTCACGGGCATCAATTATGAGCTGTTCCTTGCACCCGATGATTTGGCCGGGCACACGGCAACGCTGACGCTGTCCGACCTCGTGGCCTGCAACAAGAGTATTCTCGAAACCGATGGCCAAAGTTATTGGCACTATGACTACGCAGACCAGACCCCGCTGCCCGGCAGCTACACACTGACCTTTACCATTCCCGAGGTCAGCGATGCGGGCGTGCGCACGATGGATACACCCATGGAACAAAACGGCATCACCCTGCAAAGCGTCACGGCCACGCCCGCCGCGACCAAAGTGCTGCTGAGCTTCCCGGCGGAACAGCATTGGGTGAATGTGAGGCTGTTCACCGAGGATGGCACGGAGCTGGGGCACGAGCGCGGCGAGGGCGGCTGGTGGACGGACGGCGCATGGACGGCCGACCCGGCGGACTTCGACCACCCGGAACAATGCACCAAGGCCAGCTATGACTACTTTGCTGCCGTGCCGGAAAACTGCCGCAGCCTGACGGTAAAGGTCTACGATTTTGACACCGATGCAGAGCTGACGACCTTTACCGTGGAGCTGCCGTAAATGGTGAGCGGCTTCCCCCTCGGGGGAAGGCAGGTGTTTACTCCACCACCTCACACCCCGGGAAGTACCATTCCAAAATTTCCCGCCAGCTCTTGCCCTGCTCGGCCATGGCTTTCGCGCCGTACTGGCTCAGGCCCACGCCGTGGCCGTAGCCGCGGGTCGTAAAGGCAAATGCGTTCTCCCCCGCGTCATAGTCCACGGTGAACGCTGCAGACCGCAGACTGAGCGCACTGCGCAGCCTTGTCCCGGCAAACATCTGCCCGCAGACCGACATCTGCGCCAGATACCCCGCTTCGTCCCGCACACCCTCGCCGAACCAGTCGGCGGGGGTGTTTTGTATCTCCTCCGCCGCAAGGCCAAGGCCAAGCAGGGCGGTATAGACCTGCTCGGCGCTGTAGGTGACGGTCATTTCATACCCCGGCACGTCGGCGTCCCACGGTGAGTCGACCCCCTGTAAGTACGGCACCGCCTGCGTCCAGACATTTTGGCTTGCCTCGGTCCTTCCTGTGCTGATGCTGTGGTAGCAGGCTGCAGCGGGCGCACCGTCCCAGCACAGCACCGCCCCCGCTGCAGTCTGTGCCAGTGCGGCAAGTCTGCCATAGCTGCTGTCGAACGCATCGCCCCAGCGCGCCTGCAGCACCTCAGCATCGGTCCAGCCTGCACAGCGGGCGCTGCTGCAGCTAAACGCTGCGCCGTTCAGGCTCAGGGCGTAGCTGTGGGCGGCCACCATCTGGGCCAGAATTGCATCCTCGGGCCAGTCGGGCGGCATCTCACTGGCGGCTGTGCCGATGAGAAACGCCTGCACGCTGACGGTACGCGCCTCGCCGTCATCCTCAATAAGTATCGGCGCAGCCGCATCAAAGCTGCACTCTGCCGGCACAGCGGTGGGCTGCGGCTGCGGTGTAGCGGCGGGCTGTGCAGTTGCGGGCGGCAGCTCACTGCTAACAGCCATCGGCCTTGCCAGCGGCAGCGCCGCAAAGGGCGCGGCAAGGGCCAGCAGAGTCAGCAGCGCCGCACGGCGGAATGTTTTTTTCAAGGGGCGTGCCCTCCTTGCAATTTGCGGCGCGGGGCGGTACAATAGGGATATCCCGCGCGGCTTGTCCCATGTATATGCGGCGGCCGCGCCCTGTATGAAACGAGGCACTTTCATGAAAAATAAGCATCCCAACGCCATTGCAGTGCTGGCTTTAGGGCTGGCCATGGCCGGTCTTCATCTGGCCGACCTGCTGCTCTGGACAGACGCCGACACCGGCTTTGCCACGGCGGGTTCGGTCTGGCTGCGGTACATCCCGTGGCTGGCGGCGCTGGCACTGCCCTACCTGCCCGCCCGCCGCGCGGCAGCCCAGCCTGCGGGTCTGCAGGATACCTGCCGGCCGCTCGGCATCTGCATGGCGCTGACCGGCGCTGTGCTGGTCGCCGCCGGTTTTTCCGCCGTCAATGTCGTCATCTACGCCGCGCAGTTCCCCGCGTTCTTCTCCGCCGGTTACCCGGTGTGGGCGGCCTGGGCGGATTTTCTGCTGCCGGTTTTCTGCGGCGGCTGGCTGCTGTATTACGCCGTGCGGGCGTTCAGCGGCTTCGGCATGCAGCGCCAACGGCTGGGCCGCCCGCTGTTGGCCGGGGTCGTGCCGCTGTTCTTCCTCTGGAAGCTGCTCTGGCGCTTTCAGTTCACCCCTGCCTCGCTCCATCGGCTGCCCTGCTCCCTGCGGGTTCTCAGCGCCGCAGCCGCCCTGCTGCTGGCGGTCGTACTGCTGAAGGTGTTCCTTGTGCCGGGGCTGCCCTGCGGCCACACGCTGTTTGCGGCGGGCACCGGGGCGTTCCTTCTTTGCACCGGGCTGGAACTGCCGCAGACCCTGTTTGAGGCAGTGCGCGGCATGCTGGTCCTGCCGGACCTGCTGACCGGCATCGGCATCGGCCTGTTCGGGCTGTGCGGGTTGGTCTGCGCGTGGCAGGCCTGCGGGGAGGAAACCGAATAACACCGCAGGGGGCGAGTCAGACTCGCCCCCTGCATTTTTTATAGCCGGTCATTCCTCCTCCACGCAGAACCCCTGCAGGTAGACCCTTGGCGCGCTGTAGCGGTCCAGCAGCAGCTCTGCCAGTGCGGGGGCCTCCCGCAGCGGCAGCCCATGTGCCGGGGCCATGCGCACCGCCGCTGCGTACCGTCCGCCGTCCCCGGTCGTGACATATGCACCGCAGCGGTGCAGCAGCGCTGGCAGATCCCCGGGCATCCTGTCCGGCCTGCCGCCCTGCAGGGTCAGCACTGCGGCCTCGCCGTGGGGCAGCACGCGGATCACCGCCCGGCCGCCGCTGCGCAGCACCCCGCGCAGAAAGCTCAGCACAACGCCGTGCAGCAGCCCGCGCGGCAGTGCGGCGGGCTGCACATCCCCTGCCGGGCAGAGGTATAGCCAGCCGCTGCGGCAGGCCGCCAGCTCCCGGCAGGCATCGCACAGCACCTCCAATTCGGTGTTCAGCTCCAGCGCCTGCCCCGGAGGCGGGGCCGTCAGCGCCTCGGCCGTCATAACCAGCCGCAGCGAGGATACTATGTCTGCCCCGCGCGCCGCAGCCGCCGCCAGTGCTGCGCGTGTCTGCCCAAAAACCGGCATGGCACTCCCCCACTTTCTCTGCAAAGTCTGCCCTTAGTCTGCCCCGTGTTTACGCCCGGCGCAGTGGTAATAGCTGGAATTTCAAAAAATGTACAGATTTTTTGAAAAAATCGTGTTAAAAGAATAACACCCCTCTTGCAGAAACGCTGCAAATGGGGTACAATAGTACCATACCGACGAGCGGGCTACCGCTCATAAGGTGAAAAAGACAAATCTTGGGAGGATTTCACTATGGCTGTTAAAGTTGCTATCAATGGTTTTGGCCGTATCGGCCGTCTGGCTTTCCGTCAGATGTTTGAGGCTGACGGCTACGAAGTTGTCGCCATCAACGATCTGACCAGCCCCGCTATGCTGGCTCACCTGCTGAAGTACGACACCGCTCAGGGCTCTTTCCTGGGCAAGATCGGCGAGAACAAGCACACCGTTGAGGCTGGCGAGGATTACATCGTCGTCGACGGCAAGAAGATCACCATCTATGCCATTAAGGATGCCAAGGATTGCCCGTGGGGCGAGCTGGGCATTGATGTCGTTCTGGAGTGCACCGGCTTCTACACCAGCAAGGCTAAGGCTGAGGCTCACATTCAGGCTGGCGCCCGCAAGGTCGTCATCTCTGCTCCCGCCGGCAACGACCTGAAGACCATCGTCTACTCCGTCAACGAGAAGACCCTGACCGCTGAGGATCAGGTCATCTCCGCTGCTTCCTGCACCACCAACTGCCTGGCCCCCATGGCCGACACCCTGAACAAGGCTTTCCCCATCGTCTCCGGCATCATGACCACCGTTCATGCTTACACCGGCGACCAGATGATTCTGGACGGCCCGCAGCGTAAGGGTGACCTGCGCCGTGCCCGTGCCGGTGCCCAGAACATCGTCCCCAACTCCACCGGTGCTGCCAAGGCCATCGGTCTGGTCATCCCCGAGCTGAACGGCAAGCTGATCGGCTCTGCTCAGCGCGTTCCCGTTCCCACCGGCTCCACCACCATTCTGGTTGCCGTTGTCAAGGGCAAGGATGTCACCAAGGAAGCCATCAACGCTGCCATGAAGGCTGCTGCCTCTGAGAGCTTCGGCTACAACGAGGATCAGATCGTTTCCTCCGATGTCATCGGCATGCGCTACGGCTCTCTGTTCGATGCCACCCAGACCATGGTTGCCAAGATCGACGACGACACCTATCAGGTTCAGGTCGTTTCTTGGTACGACAACGAGAACTCCTACACCTCTCAGATGGTCCGCACCATTAAGTACTTCGCTGAGCTGTAATCTGCGAGTAGCTTAACTGCGAATTAAATAGCTGAACCCCGCCCCTTTCGGTTTGACCGGAAGGGGCGTTTTTTTGCGCGCTGTGTATGACCGGCTTTAGGAAGCAACACCCAAAGATTTTTTGCGCAAACATGCGTAGTCGGTTGACAATATATGAACAAACTGTTACACTTATTGTGAACCCTAACAAAAAGAATGGAGGAAACAAAATGCTGGAATCCTTGAAAAAGAAAACCCTGCTCGGCAATTTGTGGTGCATCATCGTGCTGGGCATCGTCACGGCCGCCCTCGGCGTGGTGTTTGGCCCCGGCATCGTCAAGATGCTGGCCGGCCCCGCCTACTTTGAGCCGCTGGACGACCACGAGGACATCCTCTCCCTGCAGGGACAATATATCACGATGGACGTCGATACCCTGATCGACTACTACGCCGAAACCGTCCGCAGCGAGAGCGGCAAGCGCGATGAGGTCTCCGCGCGTGAGTACATTATGCCCATCAACACGCCGGATGCAACCATTTACATCGGTCTGGAAGTGCCCGCGTCCAAAATCGACGACGCCGAGGCGGTCGTCGACGACACCGCGCGCATGCTGGACGACGAGGATGGCAGCTACGAGTGGGACGGCTCTTACGTGACCGTGCGCGGCACCCTGAAGCGGATGGACGATGAGACCAAGCAGTTGTGGGAGGACTACTTCATCGACGCCGGTTTCAGCTATGACGACATCGGTCTGGAGGACGGCTGCACCTTCCTGCCGCTGGTGCTGACCGATGACGAGATCGACGGCAGCGATACCTTTGTGCTGGGCTTCATGGGCATTGTGATGCTGCTGGTGCTGGCACTGCTGATTTGGTTTGTCGTCCGCTCCCTGACGGGTGGCTTCCAGAAGCAGATTCGCAACTACATCAAGGCTTCGGACGACCCGCAGGCCACCGAGCAGGCCCTCGACCGCTTCTACGAGGACACGATGCAGGATGGCAAGGTCCGCATGAACCGCAGCTGGCTGATGTACGACAAGGGCGGCAATTCCTGGGTGCTGGCCGGTGACGACGTGGTCTGGGCCTACCAGTACACAGTGCGCCACAAAGCTTACGGCATCCTGACCGTGAGAAAAGAGCTGATGGTGCGCGTTTTCGGCGCGAAGGAGAAACGTGCCTGCCACGATATCTACGTCCGCAATGAGGACGAAGCGCAGGAGATTCTGCGCCAGATGCAGAGCACCTATCCCGATGCGATGATCGGCTACGACGCTGAGATTGAGAAGCGCTACCACGCGAACCCCGTGACCTTCCATCAGGAGGTCGCCGCCGCGCGCCGTCAGCCCGCCGCTGCCCCCGCAGCCGAGCCGACCGAGCCCGCGCAGGAGCCGGAGAGCAAGCCGCTGTATTGATTTTGTAAGATGCGTAAAGGGGCGAACCCAAGGTTCGCCCCTTTTGGCATATAAGTGGACATTGCCAACGGTATCGTTGGTGTAGGGCGGGGTGCCCCCCGCTCCGCCGGCCAACGTTACGGCAACCGTAAAGCCCCATGGGCGGATATGGAACCCGCCCCTACGATGTATTTCCCAAAATTACAAACACCCCGAAAGCGTCATGCCTTCGGGGCGTTCCTTTTCGTAATCGGCAAATTACAGCTCTTTTTCCGCCTTTTCCGCAAAGGCGATCATCTTGCTGTAGGTCTCCTCGCTCAGGTCGTGCTCGACCTTGCAGGCGTCCTTGGAGGCCGTCTCCGGGTCAACGCCCAGCGCGAGGGTATCGCTATTGCAAAAGCACAAGGCAAGTTCAAAGGCCGCAAAGAGGTCAAAGCGGACGATTTTGCCGCACAGTATCAGCGCTATTTGAACCGCGAGTTGAACAAGGCACAGCTTGCAAAAACGCTTGAAATTTCGCGCCCTACGCTTGATAAACTGATTCGTCAGCATACCACCGCATAAACCGTTACAGCCCCTCTCAGCGCCGCGCAGCGGCGTTAGAGGGAGTATATAAAACAGGCTGGAAAGCCGCAATAAAGCAATAGAAAGAGGGTAGAAAAAGCAAGAATCCTGCTACGAAGGTCAACACCTAAATAAAGAAATAAAGAAGTTTCCCAACTACGACAATTGTTGTGAAATTTCGCTACGAAAAAAGAAAGCATACAGCCACCAAAAGAACGAAAAAACAGCTATACAGCGATAATAATTGACGGGGCACCTATCAGGTTCAGGTCGTTTCTTGGTACGACAACGAGAACTCCTACACCTCTCAGATGGTCCGCACCATTAAGTACTTCGCTGAGCTGTAATCGAAAGATTTCTGCGAAGTATCGCACTAAAATGAGCATCCAATCAACAGTTGGCCGCGCCGCTTAACCGCAGCGCCGCGCAAAACTCAGTTTTGCTACGACAATTGTTGAGAAAAATCGTAGTTCAACTACGATAGATGTTATAGTACGATTTAAGCTCCTTTTGGCTGCTGTATGGCAGTTGAAAGGGGCTTTTTTAATGCCCGCCAGCCATCGGCAGCCTTGAAAAGATGCACGATGTGTGATATACTTTGTCTATATGTCAAAATCCAATGACGGGAGATACAAAACGCTATGAAATTAGGTATCGTGGGTCTGCCCAATGTGGGCAAATCGACTTTGTTCAATGCGCTGACCAGCACACAGAATGCGCAGGCAGCCAACTACCCCTTCTGCACCATTGAGCCGAACTCCGGCATTGTGCCGGTGCCTGATGCACGGCTGGACAAGCTGGCCGAGATTTGGCAGACCGACAAGAAAACCCCTGCCATTGTTGAATTTGTCGATATTGCAGGCCTTGTCAAGGGCGCCAGTCAGGGCGCGGGCCTCGGCAACAAGTTTCTGGGGCATATCCGCGAGTGCGATGCCATCGTCCATGTGGTGCGCTGCTTTGACGATGACAACATCATCCATGTTGTGGAGGACGTCAACAAGCCCGAGAGCGTTGACCCCATCCGCGACATTGATGCCATTGATCTGGAGCTGATTCTGGCCGATCTGGAGGTCGTCAGCAACCGCCTTGGCCGCCAGCAGAAGGCCGCCAAAACCGGCAACAAGGCTGCCGCGGCGGAGGCCGGCTGGCTGGCGGAACTGGCCTCCTGGCTCGAGGGCGGCAAGCCGGCGCGTTCCTTCGACTTTGACGAGGGTGACGATGCACAGAAGGCCGTCCGCAAGGAGCTGGGCCTGCTCTCCGCCAAGCCTGTGATCTACGCCTGCAATGTGGGCGAGGACGATCTGCTCGGCGGGCTGGACGAAAATCCCTACTTCCCGCTGGTGGCCGCCCGCGCCAAGGAGGAAAACGCGCAGGCTATCCCCATCTGCGCCAAGACCGAGGAGGACATTGCCGGTTCCACGCAGGAGGAAAAAATCGCGTTCCTGCAGGAAATGGGCATTGAATCCACCGGTCTGGACAAGCTCATCAAGGCAAGCTATGAGCTGCTGGGTCTTATCAGCTTTTTGACTGACGGCAAAAAAGAGTGCCGTGCATGGACCATCAAGCGCGGCACCAAGGCCCCGCAGGCCGCCGGCAAGATCCACAGCGATTTTGAACGCGGCTTCATCCGCGCACAGGTCATTGCCTACAAAGACCTTGAGGACGCCGATTTCAACTATGCCGCCGTCAAGTCCAAGGGCCTGCAGCGCACCGAGGGCAAGGAATATGTTGTGAACGACGGCGATGTCATTGAGTTCCTCTTTAATGTATAATTGACTGAACAGCGCTGTTTTTTAGGAGAATGCAAGATGATTATTGGCATTATGGGCGCTATGCCCGATGAAGTGGATCAGCTGTGTGCCCGGCTGGAAAGTGTAACCAAGGAGCAATACGCCGGGGTGGAATACCACTGCGGCACCCTGCACGACAAGCAGGTCGTTGTCTGCTGTGCGGGCATGGGCAAGGCCAACGCCGCCTCCACCGTGCAGGTGCTTTGCACAAAATACGGCATTGACAGGCTGATTTTCAGTGGCATTGCCGGCAACATGACCAGCAAGATCGGCATCGGCGATGTCTGCATCGGCGAGACGGTCGTTTACCACGATGCTGAACTGAGCATGATTGCCCAAAGCGCACCGTTCCAGACCGAATACCACGGGGACCCCGCTCTTGTGCAGACTGCACTGGACGCCTGTGCGGCCTGCGGTGTGAAGGCCATTGCGGGCAAGATCGCCACCGGCGACACCTTTGTGGGCGATGCCGAGACGAAAAGAGCCATCGAGGAAAAGTGCCATCCCGACTGTGTCGAGATGGAGGGCGCTGCGGTCAGCCAGATTGCCGGACGCAACGATGTCCCCTGCGTCATCCTGCGCGCCATGAGCGACAACGCGGACGAGAGCGGCTATGAGGTTCTGGTCGTCAAGCAGTTCAGCATTGCGGAGTACATCAAGACCGCGACCGAGATCGTTGCACGGATGATCGAGAGTCTGTAAATTCTTATAAAAAAGCACCTGCCTGTGTGGAATAGGCAGGTGTTTTTTTGTTGTGGGGGGCGGCGTCCTCGATGTCCCGCGGAAGGGCAAGGCCCCTCTCTACAGTGCCAAAGATAAAGGGGCTATCCTTCTCACGTTGCGGGCCCGGCATGCCCGGCCCCTACGGCTTTTCTTTCTCAAAAATACGCCTTGATCTGGAACTTATCCTCCGCTGCTTTTTCCTCCACCTTCAGATGCTCGTGGTTGAAGTCAAACTTTACGCTCTTGCAGTCATCGGTGTTGCGGGTCAGGCGCAGCAGCTGCTCGACCCGCTTCTGCTCCTCCTTCGTATAGAACAGGTAGCTTGCGCCCTGCTTGCGGGCGCGGCCGGTGCGGCCGATGCGGTGGGTGTAATGCTCGTTTTCCTCGGGCACATCGTAGTTGATGACCGCGTCCACATCGGAGACATCAATGCCGCGGGCTGCAACATCGGTGGCCACCAGCACATCGATCTCACCGGCCTTGAACCGGGTCATGATCCGGTTGCGCTCCGCCTGCGACAGGTCGCCGTGCAGGCAGTCCACATTAAAGTTCAGGCGCGCCAGCTGGTTGGCCAGCATACCGGTGTTATACTTGGTGTTGCAGAAGATCATGACCCGCTTGTAGCCCTCGGAGATGATGATCTGCGCGGCATCCGCCAGCTTGTCACGGCCGGTGGTCAGCAGCTTATACTGGGCGATCTTCGGGCTGGAATCCTCAACGGGGCGGACACTGACCTCGGCGGCATTGTGCTGGTACAGCCAGCCGATGTCCAGCACCTCGCGGCTGATCGTGGCCGAGAACATCGACAGGCTCTCGCGGTGCTTCATCAGGTCGATGATGTACTTCACATCCTTGTAGAAGCCCATGTTCAGCATCTCATCAGCCTCGTCCAGCACGACGGTCCGGACCTGCGACACATCAATGGCATGGTGCCGGTAATGGTCCATCAGGCGGCCCGGCGTAGCCACAACGATCTGGCACCCCTGCTTGAGCTGGCGCTGCTGCTTATCCATGCCTGCGCCGCCGTAGACGCAGACGATCTTGATCTCCGGCAGGAACTGCGCCAGATTTTGCAGATCCTGCGCGATCTGCTGGGCCAGCTCACGCGTGGGGCTCAGGACGACTGCCTGCGGCTTGAGGCTGGCAGGGTCCACCTTGGACAGGATGGGGATACCGAACGCCACCGTTTTGCCGGTGCCTGTGGGCGCCTTGGCGATCATATCATGCCCGCCCAGCATCAGCGGGATGGCCTTCTCCTGAATTTCGGTCATATCGGTAAAGCCCATCGCCTGCGTAGCGCGGATGATCTCGGGCGAAACATTGGTAAGTTCGGTAAACTGCATGGTCATACTGCCTTTCGGTTTTTTACTATTATAACAACATTTTGCGCTGCCTGCAACCCACAAAAAAAGCTTCCCCCGCAGGGGAAGGCTTTTCTTACTTGTTCTTACTCGTCCGCCGGGCCGCCTTGCCGGAGGTTTTCTTCTCGGTCTGGGTGCGGGTCGTGCGCCGCGGCTCCTCCTTGGGCTTGGGGGCAGGCGTTTCCTTATTCAGCAGCCGCTCGGGCACAGGATCGAGCCTCCAAAGCTGGTTCTCACCGAATACATCCTGCCAGATCTGGGCCTGCGTGCCGTTGTCAACGCGCATACCTACAAGGTCGATGACTTTATCCGCGAGCACATTGCGCAGCTTGACCTTGCCGCCGCCCGCGTCAACGATCTGCCAGCGCTGACCGGCACCGGCCGTGCGGCTCCACTGGTGTACCCAAGTGCCGTTGCTGACGCCGGACATAGCCAGATCCATGACCTTTCCGGTAAAGCGGTTTTTGATGCGGTACTCGCCCTCGGCCGATTCCTCAAAGCTCCACTGCTGCCAAGGCTGGCCCTCATAGCTCCACAGACGGACCGAGGCACCGTTCTCAGTGTTGAAATCGGCCACTTCCAGCACGCGGCCGTTGGCTGCTGCAATCGTATAGTAGGCATCCGGGCGGATGACGGTCTGGGCTGATTTCCTCATGGTAGATCCTCCTTTTAGACAGAATCACATACAGTGTCTGTCCGTTTTTTCCATTATAGCACAACTGCCGCGCGCTGTTTCACCAAAATTTCACAGCCGAGTTTGGCCATTCTGCCAAGGTTTTTGACATAGCGCCGTTTTTATGGGCATTTTTGTCCGTCCGGCACTTGCATTTTTTGTACACATGTATTATTATATAGTATACGTTTGTGTGCAGTCGCAGTACGGCTGTACGGAGGGAGAGTTCAGCTATGAGAATCGCAATAATTGCCCACGATTCCCGCAAGGAGTTGATGGCGCAGTTCTGCACAGCCTATCTGCGCATTTTGTCGGAGAACGAACTGGTTGCCACCGGTGTGACCGGCAAGATCGTCCACGATGCCACCGGGCTGCCGGTGCGCTGCCTGTATCCGGGCGGGCGCGGCGGTGCCGAGCAGATTGCTGCAATGATCGGCTGCGGTGAGATCGACATGCTGCTCTTTTTCCGCGATCCGGTCAGCGCCAAGCCCGGCGAGCCGAATGATGTGATGCTGCTGCGCCTGTGTGACATGCACACGATCCCCGTTGCCACCAACATTGCCACAGCCGAGGTACTGATCCACGGCCTTGAGCGCGGCGACCTTGCTTGGATCGAGCTGCAGCGCGGACGGAAATGACCCATAATAAAACCAACAGCCCCGACCTGCCGGCCGGGGCTGTTTTTATTGTCCGTCTTACTGGTATACGATGGCACTCTTGACCTTGTTGGCGGCGTCTGCACCGGCCAGCATACGGGCCAGCGCCAGCGCGAAGGGAATGGCTGCCCCCAGTGCCTCACCGGTGACAATATTTCCGTCAATCGTGATAGGCAGACCTGTGTAGCTGGCCCCGGCGGCGGTCAGGTCAGCGTCCATGCCGGGGTAGACCGTTGCCTTTTTACCGCTCAGCACACCGAAGGCCGCCAATGCCGTAGGCGCTGCACAGATAGCCGCAACCAGCTTGCCGCCCGCGGCAAAGTCCTGACAGACCCTTTTGACCGTAGCATCGGCCTTGAGATTCGGCACGCCGGGGATACCGCCGGGCAGGATGCAGGCATCAAAGGCCGCATAGTCCAGTTCCTCAACCAGCGCATCGGCCACCACATGGATGCCGCGGGCGCTTGTGACAATCTTTTGCCCGCCCACTGCGGCGATCGTGACCTCCACACCGGCGCGGCGCAGAATATCCACGCAGAGCAGGCCCTCGCATTCCTCCAGCCCGGGGGCAAAAAAGATAACAGCTTTAGACATAGCAAACATCTCCTTATTCAGTCAAACGGATGGAATCCCTTCGTGATATTGCGCACGCCCGGCAGCGGGGCTTTGAGGCCGCGCAGGGTCTGCACCAGCCCTACCAGAGAGAGCGCGTCCACCAGCAGCGTCAGGGTCAGGCCCATCTCGCTGCCGTGCGGCAGAAACCCAACACAGGCGCAGACGGTGGCAAGCGCAAGCAGCACAAGGCCCTGATTTAGATGAAACTTCACGAAATCATCGTGCCGCCACCGGCTGCAGGCAGGGATCAGGATCAGCACATTCAGGTAGCAGAGCGCACCCATCAGCTTCGCGGTGCGGGGCGGCTGCACGGGGCAATCCGCCGGAACACACTTTTCTGCGGGCTGCGCAGCGGGTGCGGGGTGTTTTTTCTTTTTCTTATTGGCCACAATGAACCTCCGTCCCGGCAGTATGTAAGGCAGCGGGCCGCCGGACTCCCCTGCCACATTTTATTTAATTGTACCGCATTCGGCTTGCTTTTTCAACAAATCTGTGCAATTCGGCACATTTGGGGGAAAGCGGTTGTATTCCCCAACGCAAAATGCTAAAATTTCATTATTATCGGAAAGAGGAGAGTACAAATGGAAGAGCTTCGTTCGTTTTTCAAGCGCAAGGATGTCATCATCTCGGCGCATCGCTACGGCATTGACGCCATGGGCGCCATGGCACAGGGCCTGTTTGCCAGCCTGCTCATCGGCACGATCATCAAGACATTGGGCCAGCAGACCGGGCTTGCTTTTCTTGTCACTGCGGGCGGCTATGCGGCTGCCGTGGCAGGCCCGGCCATGGCTGCCTCCATCGGCTATGCGCTCCATGCACCGCAGCTTGTTCTGTTCAGCCTGATTGCCGTGGGCGGTGCCGCCAATGAGCTGGGCGGTGCAGGCGGCCCGCTGGCCGTCTACTTGATTGCCATTGTGGCGGCCGAGGTCGGCAAGCTGGTAAGCAAGGAGACCAAGGTCGATATTCTGGTCACCCCTGCGGTCACGATCTTGGTTGGCGTAGGGCTCAGCGCGCTGTGCGCCCCGGCCATCGGCGCAGCGGCGTCCGCCGTGGGCAGCCTGATCATGTGGGCTACCGAGCTGCAGCCCCTGCTGATGGGCATTCTCGTTTCTGTCCTCGTCGGCATGGCACTGACGCTGCCCATCTCGAGCGCAGCCATCTGCGCAGCACTGGGGCTGACCGGGCTGGCCGGCGGCGCCGCCGTGGCGGGCTGCTGCGCCCAGATGGTCGGCTTTGCCGTTATGAGCTACCGGGAGAACGGCATCGGCGGGCTGGTCAGTCAGGGGCTTGGCACCAGCATGCTGCAGATGCCCAACATCCTGCGCAATCCCCGCACATGGGTCCCGCCGACGCTGGCAGCCGCCATCACCGGGCCTGTTGCCACCTGCCTGTTCCATCTTGAGATGAACGGCCCCGCCGTGTCGAGCGGCATGGGCACCTGCGGTCTGGTCGGCCAGATCGGCGTCTATACCGGCTGGGTCGAGAGCGGCCGGGTCATCACGGCCTTTGACTGGGCCGGGCTGGCGCTCGTCTGCTTTATCCTGCCCGCCGTCCTGAGCGTCCTTTTCTGTGAGCTCCTGCGCAAAAAGGGCTGGATCAAGGAAGGGGATCTGAAATTGTAAGTAAAAAGGCTTCCCCCGAGGGGGAAGCTGTCTGCGAAGCAGACTGATGAGGGGCGGGTTTGCCATTATTGCCCATAAACGGGTTGTAACGGCAGGCCCGCCCCTCATCCGGCCTACGGCCACCTTCAGTCTCCGCGCCAAGAGCCGCCTTCGGCGGTTGCGCTCCGACACGCGCCTGCGGGCGCAGCCCCCAGAGGGAAGCCATTTTCACACGAAGCCGCGCCAGGTCTGCTCGGCCTCGCTTTGGAAGTGGCCCAGCTCATGGCAGAGCTGCATGGCCCCGGGGCTGGCGGTGGGGTAGTCCTTCTCGGCGCGCTTGCAGTCCAGCACGCCCTGCCCGCTGCCCTCGGCCAGCATTGTGGCCAGATTGCGGGTGGATTTGTCCAGCATCGTCCGGGTGCGGATTCCCATGCTGACGCTCATCCTTGCGGCGGCGCTCTGGCCGTGCGCCTCGGCACCAATGGCGTCCAGCGCTGTGTGGGCAGCCTGATTGAGACGGCGGTACTCCCGCTTTTGGCGCAGCATCTCGTCCTTCAGCTTCTGGTCATGGGTCAGGCCCATCAGCTCATCCAGCGTGTTCTTGCCCATCTCGGTGTTCTGCACGATTTCCTGCAGCATCTTTTCATTATCACTCTGCATAACAAAATCCCCCTTGTGTACATTTGGCGGTCAATGCCAGTATGTACACAAGGGGGTTGTTTTATTCAGTCACAGGCGCTGCTGTGCGAGGGAGAGCATCATATCCCAAGAGGCGGTCTCGCCCCACTCGGCCGAGGCGATCGCCACGGTGAAGCTGCCGCGGCGGGAGAGCGAGATGTTGAACTCCCGGCGGGAGTCGTTCATCGCCTCGCGCACGACCTTTGCCATCTTGGCGGCGGGCGTACCCAGCGTGACCACGGCAAAGAAGCCATCGTTCAGGCGGGCCAGTGCGGCCTTTTCACGGTCAGGGCCAACCGCCAGCTGCAGGATGCCGGCGGCCATATTCAGGCAGCAGTCGGCTGCCGTGCTGCTCTCATGCTCACGCAGCTGCCAATACTCATTGACGCGGAGCATCACAACGCCCACAGGCTGGCCGTCCATGGCAGCGCGCTCGGCGTGGGGGCGGAACTCCTCATTCAGGTAGACCGCGTTGTAGACACCGGTCACATGGTCGCGGCGCAGATCCTCCTGCATCTGGCTCAGGGCGCGGGTAAAGGCGTCCTCATCGCCGTCCGCCTTGAGGACGCGGGGTAGCGGCATCTGCATCATCAGCACGCAGGGCGTGCCCTCCACGCGGATGCCCTGGGCCAGCACGGTTTCAAGCCCGGACGCCGCCTTGATGATCCGCATACCGCGGCCGTTGGCGTCCAGCGCAGGCACCGCTGCCACCTTGTCCAGTGGCTGCAGGGTTGCCGGGTCCAGCAGCCCTCTGCAGGGGTCTGCCAGTGTAACACAGTCAAATAGCTGCTGCAGCGCGGCGATCTCCGCCTGCAGCTCGGCAATGGTGTAGTCCTGTTTCATATCGTTTCCTTCTGCCGGTTGCCGGCACAGCGCATCTTAGCCTTTGTATAATACATAGACAATTTTACCACACTGCGGCCCTTTTTCCAAGGCTTGCGTTGCACAAAGATTGCAAGCTAAAACGGAAAAATATCCTACGAAGTCAACAAATTATCGCGCAGTACGGAAATACCGCTCCGACAGCTCGCGGATCTCACCGGCCAGCGCGGGGGTCAGCTTCTTTGCATCGGCGCGCCACTGCCAGTTGTCGCGGGCCTTGCCGGGTGTGTTCATCCGGCTGGCGGCAGGCTCCTCCAGCCAGTCCGCCAGCGGAATGATGGCGAGCGCCGCCGCGCTGGCCAGCACACCGCGCAGCAGGCCGCGCACATTGCCCTCCCGCCCGGTCAGGGCAAAGTAATCGGTTGCCTGCTTGCGCTGGGCGGCGGTCAGCTCCCCGGCAAACCAGCCGGCCAGCGTGTTGTTGTCATGGGTGCCGGGGTAGGCCACACAGTTGCGCGGGTAGTTGTGGGGCAGGTCCACGCTGTCCTCGCCGGTAAAGGCGAACTGCAGCACCTTCATGCCGGGGAAGCCGCTCTCCGCAAGCAGCTCACGGACCGAGTCAAACATCTCGCCCAGATCCTCGGCCACGATGGGCAGGCTGCCCAGAGCGTTGTGCAGCGCGCGGAACAGCTCCATGCGGGGGCCCTGTTCCCAGCGGCCGTTGCGGGCCGTGGTCTCCCCTGCCGGGATCGCCCAGTAGGTGTCAAAGCCGCGGAAGTGGTCAATGCGCAGGATGTCATAGATGGACAGTGCATGGCGCACGCGGCTGATCCACCACGCATAGCCGGTCCTGCGGTGATACTCCCAGTCGTAGAGCGGGTTGCCCCACAGCTGGCCGTCCTCGGCAAAATAATCCGGCGGGCAGCCTGCTACGCGGCGGGGGCGGCCCTCGGCATCGGTCTCAAACAGCTCGCGGCCCGCCCATGCATCGGCGGAGTCCGCCGAGACATAGATGGGGATATCCCCCATGATGGCGATGTCCTTCTCCTTGGCATAGGCGTGCAGGGCGCGCCACTGGCGGTCAAATTCATACTGAACAAACGCCCAGAATTCAAGCTCCTCGGCGTGCTCGGCGCGGAAAGCCGCCAGTGCCTCCGGCTCGCGGACGCGCAGGGCGCGGGGCCACTGCTGCCAGTCCACCATGCCGTTGGCCTCCTTGATGGCCATGTAGAGGCAGTAGTCGGGCAGCCAATCGCTGCTCAGGAACTGGAAGCGGTACCAGTCATTGGGGTACGGGGTCTCAAAGCCGGGCACGGGGCGCTTTTTCAGGAAGTTCGCGTATGCCTTGCGCAGCACGGCGAACCGTTTCTCGTAGAGGGTGCTGTAATCGACCTTGGCGGCATCGCTGCCCCATTTGATGTTCGCGTAGTCCTTTTGGGTCAGCAGACCATCGGCAGCCAGCAGGTCCAGATCAATGAAATAGGGGTTGCCTGCAAAGGCGGAACAGCTCTGGTAGGGGCTGTCCGCAAAGCCGGTGGGACCTACGGGCAAAATCTGCCAGATCGTCTGACCGGCCCCGGCCAGAAAATCCACAAAATTGCGGGCGGGCTTGCCCAGGCTGCCGATGCCGTACCCGCCGGGCAGGCTGGAGATCGGCATCAGAATACCACTGCAGCGTTTAAATTCCATAGTGTTTTTCCTCTTCTCTGTATGTATCGCCTTTCGGCGTTGTGTGCGGTTTGCGTTGCGATGGCTTCACACTCGGGGGGGAAGCTGTCCGCGGTCCCGCCCGCGGACTGATGAGGGGCGAGTTACCGTGGCCGCCCGTAAGCGGGATGTTGTGGGAAAGTTGCCCCTCATCCGGCCCTGCGGGGCCACCTGCTCCCCTTCTGGCGCTACGCGCCACCTCCCCCGTACCGGGGGAGTCTGTCCCTCGGGGGAAGGCTTGGGATCACTCCGCCCCCAGCGCAGCCAATGCACCATCCACAAAGGCGGTGCGCTCGGCTTTGGTGTGCTTTTCGCTGCCCTGCAGGCTCAGCTCGTTGGCGGTCAGGGCCTCGGCGGTGGCCGTGTCAAGCACGGCACCGGGCAGAATGCCGGTACCGACCTGCTCGATCTGCATGGCCAGCACTGCGGTCGAATCAGCAGCCGTGTTCCACGGCGTGACAACGCCAAGCGTCTCGGTCAGGGCATCCTCGCCCGCACCGTTGGAGTAGAGCCACAGCGCGGCACTCTTGGCCGCCTTCAGCCCGGCGGCATCGGTGTCGGCGTTCAGGGCAAGGCAGCCCGCATCGGCCAGCACCGGGTAATCCAGCAGTCCGTCCAGATTATACTCCTCGGTCGTCAGGTCGCTGTCCTCAAAGTTGCATTTGAAGGGTATCAGCACCAGTCCGCTGCAGCCTTCACTGCCGCAGTCCGCCAGCAGGTCGGTCAGCTTGGCGCGGCGGAACACTGCATTTTCGGCGCTGTCGGCCATGTGGTCCCACTCCAGCGTGACGGCGCTGTAGACGCCGTTGAGCGGGCCTGTCAGCGCGTCTGCCGTGCGGCTGCCATCAGCAGCCAGCAGCGCGGCCGTGTAGCCGGACGCCCGGTCCGCCGGGGCCGCAAAGACGCCGGTAGCCGTCACGCCGTCGGGGCGTGCCTCGGGCAGGGTGTAGTCGCTGCCGCTCAGCGTGACGGTTGCGGCCTTCGGCTCGTCCAGCCATGCGGAGAGCGTCTCCACAAAGTCGCTCCACTCCTCCCAGTCTGCGCCCTGCAGCGCTGTGAGAGCGCCGTCACCCAGCAGCGCGTTCAGCACCGCGCCGTTGGCCCAGTAGCCGTACAGGCTGCGTCCAAGCGGCAGGGTGCTGGCATTCCCGGTAATGTCCGCCCGGGCGGCGGCCGCCGCCAGCAGCGTGTCGCTTGTGACATCCAGCAGGCTGCCGCCGGGAGCATGGTCAGTCAGCAGCAGATCCGCTGCGGCGGCATCCGCAGTCATCGTCAGCGTCACGCCCTGCGCCTCGGCATAGGCACGGGCCGCCGGGGCCAGTGCGTCCGAGGCATACACCGTCAGCGTCTGGGGGGCGGCGGTGGGTGCCGTCTCGATCGTTGCGGTATTTTCAACCGGCAGCACGGCCGTTTTTACATCAGCCAGCGAGCAGCCCGCCAGCAGCAGCGCCGGAAGCACCAGCGCCGCAGATTTCATAATACGCATCGAATGGTTTTCCTCATAAGTGGTTGTAAAAATTCAGTCTATCCTTTATTATATAGGATAAGGCAGTTTTTTTCTACACCTGTTTTATGTTATAATAAGAAAAATCCCAAAAATTTGAAAGGAACTCCGGTTCGTGACACAAAAAATATACGAAACAGATTCTTATGTCCAAAGCTTTACCGCCCGGGTGCTGCAATGCAGCCCCGCCCCGGGCGGCTTTGCCGTTGTGCTGGACCGCACGGCCTTTTTCCCCGAAGGCGGCGGCCAGCCCTGCGACACCGGCACGCTGGGCGGTGCCCGGGTACTGGCGGTATCCACAGACGGCGAGACCGTGACCCACACGACCGATGCCCCGCTGCCCGAGGGCACCGAGGTGACCGGCTGCCTGAACTGGGCGGCCCGGCTGGACGCGATGCAGCAGCACACCGGCGAGCATATCCTGAGCGGCACGCTGCACCGGCTTTTCGGGGCCGAGAATGTCGGCTTCCACATCGGCAGCCCCTATGTGCGGATGGACACCAGCATCCCGCTGACCACTGCGCAGCTGGCCGAGGCGGAGGCCGAGGCCAACGCCGCCGTGCGGGCCGACACGCCGGTGCGCTGCTGGGTGCCCGACCCCGAGGCGCTGGCCTGCACCGACTACCGCAGCAAAAAGGCGCTGGAGGGTCCTGTGCGGCTGGTTGAGGCAGGCGGCGACCGCTGCGCCTGCTGCGGCACCCACCTTGCCCGCACCGGTGAGGTCGGGCTGATCAAGATCATCTCTTACGCCCACTACAAGACCGGCATGCGGCTGGCCGTGGCCTGCGGGCAGCGTGCCTATGACGCTGCAGCAGCCTGCTGGGCGGACGCCGAGGCTGCCGGCCGGCTGCTCTCCGCCCCGGTCGGTACACTGACCCCGGCGCTTGCGCGCCTGCAGGCGGGTGAGAGCGCGCTCAAGGCCCGGCTGGCCGCCCTGCAGAACACCTTGGCCGATGCCTACGCCGCCGCAGCCATACCCGGCGCACCGGCGGTGCTGTGGGTGGACGGCGCAGACGGTGACGGGCTGCGCCGCGTGGCGATGAGCATCGCCGCCAAGACCGGCGCCCCCTGCTGCACACTGGCCCCCGGCGGGCAGGGCCTTGCCTACGCTTTGGCTGCCGCCCCGGGCGGTGATCTGCGCGAGACCTGCAGGGCGCTGAATACGGCATTTCAAGGCCGCGGCGGCGGCAAGCCCGCCTTCTGTCAGGGCAGCCTTGCGGACGGCAGTTTTGAACAAGTCAAGGCATTTTTGTTGAAAGCCTTCCCCTGAGGGGCAACACGGCCTCTATTACTCGTTAAAGGGTTCCTGCCGCAAAGCCGCCCCTCATCAGTCACCTTCGGTGACAGCTTCCCCCGGAGGGGGAAGCCTTTACTCTACTATCATATAAGGAGACACCTACCATGCGTATGCGTTTTAAACCCTATGCCCGGCCGGAGCTGCTGGCCTGCGATTTCCATGTTCACGAGCCGCTGGCCCACGGCGGCCACTGGCATGAGCTGTACGCCCGGCCCGACCAGCCGTGGCACCTTGAGCTGGGCTGCGGCAAGGGCGGCTTTCTCGCCCAGATCGCACCGGCCCACCCCGACATCAACTATCTGGGCATCGACATCACCGACAAGGTGCTGATCCTCGCCAAGCGCAAGGTCGAGGCCGCCTACGCTGAGCGCGGCCTGCCCGCCGACAATGTAAAGATCGCCAGTCTGGACATTGAGCGGCTGGGCAACGCCTTCACGCCGGAGGACCGCGTTTCGCGCATCTACATCAATTTCTGCAACCCGTGGAGCAAGAATGCCGGCAGCAACAAGCACCGACTGACCCACCCGCGCCAGCTTTTGCAGTATCGCCGCCTGATGGACGAGGGTGCCGAGATCTGGTTCAAGACCGATGACGATGACCTGTTCCGGGACAGTCTGGCCTACTTCCCCGCCGCCGGGTTTGAGATCACATGGCAGACCTTTGACCTGCACAAGGATGAGCCGGACTGGAACCTGCGCACCGAGCATGAGGGCATGTTCAGCGAGCAGGGCATCCCCATCAAGGCGCTGATTGCCCGCAAGGGCCCCGACAGCAGCGTGACCTGGGTCGAGCCCAAGGCGCTGGCCAAGCAGCAGGAGGCAGAAGATGAATCTGACTGAGCTCGCCGTCAAGACGGTGTACTGGTTCTTCCTGTACGGGTTCATCGGATGGGGCGTTGAGGTCGTCTACGCCGCCGTCAAGACCCATGCACTCGTCAACCGCGGCTTTCTCTGCGGACCGATCTGCCCGATCTACGGCTTCGGCATGGTGGGGCTGGTCTACAGTGTCAACCTGATCCCGCTGCCGGACAGCGGCAGCCTGAGCGCCGTGGCCGTCTTTTTCATCGGCATGGCGCTGACCACCGCCATTGAGCTGGTCGGCGGCTGGGCGCTGTTCAAGATCTACCACATCCGCTGGTGGGATTACTCCAACATGAAATTCAATCTGGGCGGCTATATCTGCCCGCAGTTCTCCCTGCTGTGGGGGCTGGGCAGTGTGCTGATGATCAAGGTCTTTCATCCCCTGCTGGCCCGCGGCTCCAATCCGATGCCGTTCAAGGTCATGCTGATCCTTGACATTGTGCTGCTTCTTATCTTTGCGGTGGATGTCGGGGTCTCGACCGCCGCCGCCATCGGCCTGAACAAGTACCTGCGCGAAATTGACGAACTGCGCGCCCGTCTGCGCGTGACCAGCGACAAGCTGACCACCGTGCTGGGCACCGGTGCCATGACCGCCGATGCCGTGCTGGATGAGCAGAAGCTGCAGCTGGCGCTGGCAAAGCTGGAGGGCCGCGAGAACGCTGCAGAGCTGCGCGCCGAGGTCACGGCCCGTGTCAGCGACCTGCGCGACAAGCTGGCCGCTGCCGAGCATGACCACATCGGTGCGCGCCGCCTGCTGCGCGCCTTCCCCGGCATGAAGAGCCTGAAATACGGCGAGACGCTGGCCACCACCCGCGCCGCCATGGTGCGCCTGCGCGAGCTGGCCGCCAATGCCAAGGAGAAAATCAAAAAGGCGTAAGCTTTTCAACAAAGTCGCCCCGGACCGTTAAAAGTCCGGGGCTTGTTTTATGCGTGAATGCCTTCCCCCGTGGGGGAAGGTGGCCGAGGCTCCGACCGAGGCCGGATGAGGGGCAGCGCGGCCTCTATTACCCGTTAAAGGGTTACTGCCGCAAAGCCGCCCCTCATCAGTCACCTGCGGTGACAGTTTCCCCCGCAGGGGAAGCCTTTTGGCTTTTACGCCTTTTTCTTATCAAACGCAATTTGCAGCACCAGCCACGCCGCCACAAGGCTGACCAGTGAGATCAACCCCAGCATCTGCCAGGAGTGGGTCAGGTTCTCGACCGTAGCGTCATACATGGGGCCGTCCAGCCCGGCCTGCAGCCACGCCATGCGGCTGTTCAAATCGGTGGAGGCGCCCAGTGCGCCCATACCCCAGCGGCAGACAATGACGGTGGAGATCGTTGCCGCTGCGCCGGTCAAGGTGAACATGACATTGCTGAATACGACCTGACCGATCATCAGCACCAGCACCGCCAGAATCGCGCTTTCGCCATTGCTGAAAAGCGCCGAGATCAACAGTCCCACGCAGCTTGAGGAGAACATCGTCAGCAGCAACGTGACGAAGATCTCGATGTCGGTCTCCAGCAGCAGATGGTTCTGCGGCACATGGACGATGGCCACAAAACCCATCGCCAGAATGACCGACTGCAGGATCTCGATCAGGAAAAGGACCACTGCCTTGCTCAGCACGACCGCCGGCAGGCTGACCCCGACCGAGGCCTCGCGCAGGATGATCTCGCGCTCCTTACAGATCTCACGGTAGGAGTTGAGCGTGCCCATAAAGGTTGCCATCGCCGCCAGAATAAAAAGCGCCGTGCGGCTGCCGATGTTGACAAGGTTGGAGGTAAAGCAGTTAGGGTCGGCTGTCAGCTTGATGACCAGCACCATAAACGGCGATTGCAGCGCCAGACTGGCGAGCAGCAGCTTGTCGTTCCAGATCAGCTGCAGGTTGCGCTGCACCAGCACGCCAAGCTGGCGCAGGAATTTCAAGATTTTTACTGGCTGCATCGCTTGTCCGCCTCCTGCGCCGCCTCCGGGCAGGCCGCCAGCAGGCGGTTAAACTCGGGGGTCGTAAAGTATTTTCTGCGGTAAAGCTCGACCTGCTCGGCGTCCCGCAGCTTTTCAAAAATATCGCTGGTCATCTCCACATCAAAGTAATCGTTCAGCTGCTCGGGCGCACCGTAGTAGCACAGCACGCCGCCCACGCCCAGAAAAGCGATCTTATCACAGAGGTTGATGTTGGACATGTTGTGGGTGACCATCAGCACCGTGCAGTTCTGGTGGCTCAGGCGGCGGCAAAGCTCCATCATGCTGCGGTCCAAATCAGGGGAAAGTCCGCTTGTCGGCTCGTCCAGAATCAGCAGCCGCGGGTTGGCCAGCAGCTCCATCGCAATGGAAACGCGCTTCTTCTGCCCGCCGGACAGCTTGGATATGTAGGTTTTTTCCCGTCCCTGCAGGTCCACCGCCTCGATGGCGTGGGCCACGGCGGCGGCGATCTCGGCCCGGGTAGCATCGTGGGCGATGCGCAGCTTGGCCGTGTAGGTCAGGCTTTGCTCCACGGTCAGGCTGTCGTGCATGATGTCCTTCTGCGGCACATAGCCCAGCGCCGCCTCAAAGGCGTTGCGGTTGGAGCCTGTGTCCAGCCCGTCAAACCGGACGCTGCCCGCCGTGCAGGGGGCTGTGCCGGTGATGCAGGTCAAAAGGCTCGACTTGCCGGTGCCGGAGCCGCCGACCAGCACCACAAAGCTGTTCGGCTCAACCTGAAAGCTTGTGCCGTCCACAATGTTCAGCGGCTTGCCGGTGTTGGCGTTTTTTACCGTTTTGTACACATTTACAAGCTGGATACTGATGCCGCTCTGGTGGGCGTGGTAGTGCAGCATCCCGCCTGTAAAGGCAAAAACCTGCGCAGGCACGTTGATGACCGCCCCATTACGCAGCACGGCACGGCTGACCCGCACCCCGTCCAGATAGGTGCCGTTGGTGGAGCCGAGGTCGTGCAGCTCATAGTGGCCGTCCTTGTACAAGACCTCGCAGTGATGGCGGGAGACGCGGTCGCTGACGAGCTTGATGTCGCAGTCGTCCCCGCGGCCGATCAGCACCCGCTTTTTGCGGCGTATATCCACCTCGCGCAGGACGGCCTCGGTGGTCTGTTCTTTTATCGGGGCCGCGCCGTCACCCTGCACATTGGTGATCTCCTCCACGCGGAAGGTAATCTCCTGCGTGTCGGAGTTGCCATCGGTGTTCAGCCCGATGACATCCCCCGCCTGCAGCACGCTGGTCTCCCCCGGCTCAAGATAGCGGTTGTTGTACCATGTGCGGTAGTCGCTGGCGCCGTCCGTCACGACCCAGCCATCCTTTTCATAGGAGACGGTAAACTGATGGTCGCCGACACTGTTGCGGCGCAGCACATACTCACACTGCGCACTGCGGCCGAACCGGTAGGCGCCGGCGGGCAGCGTAATGCGCTGCTTGTTGCGCAGCTCGGTGATCAAAATGACGATCTCACTTGTCATGGCGTTGCCCCCTTACCAGTGGAATGCGCCGCCGCAGAGCGGCACAAAGGTAAGCGCCGCACCGCCGAGGCGGAGCGTTTCGCCGCCGGTCAGCGGGCTGGGTGCAAGGACCGCCTCCTCCCCGAGGTAGCAAAGCTCCTGCGAGGAGCCGGGCAGCAGCACAAAGCTGTTTTTCTCGGCATCGTAGACGACCACGGCCTGCCGGGCACTCAGGGGGGCATCAGCACTCAGGGTGATCGGCGCACCGGCGTCATCCAGCCCGAGAAAGCTGCGGCCGATGCCAAGGCGCAGGTCGCGGCCCCGTGCGGGCCCGTCCAGCACCACAAGCCAGCCTGTCACCGGCCCCGCCGGGGCGGCCGCCTGCGCAGCGGCAGCCGGCGGCTCGGCCTCGCCCTCATGGACGATGGCGTGATCCTTCAGCAGATCCGTGTTGCAGTAGGGGCACTCAGGGTATTTGTCGCTGTCATAAAAGTGGCCGTTTGCACATTTGGATAGCTTCATACTACATAACTCCTTTGGGGCGGTGCGCAGCTGCGCGGAAAATCGCAGGGGTCGATGCTTGCATCCGTCCCTACAAAACCAGCCGCAGCGTCGTCTTTCCGATGCGCAGCGTATCGTTATTCTGCAGCCGATGCTCGCCGTCTATGCGCTCACCGTTGACATAGACCCGGGCACGGTCCGTCAGGGGCTGCACCAGCAGCGAATCTCCCTGCACCGAGAGGGCGCAGTGCTGCGGGCAAAGCTTGCGATCCGGCAGACAAAAATCGCATTGGGCGGCATCGCTGCCGATGATGAGGCTACTCTCGACCATGCCGGCCCAGCGGCTCTCGGCAATGGAGGAGCGCTGGCTCCAGAACAGCGTGACCCAGCGGCGCGGCAGGGCATCCGGTGCCCCGGCCCCGGCCAGCAGATGCTCGGCCTCCGCCTCCTGCTCGGCAGCACGGTCGCGGCGGCGCACCGCCCACCAGCTGCCGCAGAGCGTCAGCAGCAGCAGCGCACCAAGCACAAGCGGCACCCGGAACCGCGCAAAATAGAACTCCCTGTCCCGCGGCCAGACGACCACCCGGAAGGCGGTCGTATTGCGGCTGCTGCTGACATTGGCGGCGCTCATCCGGCTGGATACCCGGTTCAGCGCGACGGTATATTCGCCCTTATACAGCGGGTCGATCTGCAGCACCGCCGTGCGGCCGTCCTCCCCGATTTTGACCGAATGGACGCCGACACGCCAGTTCCATATATCCTTGGAGCGTATCTCATACAGCTGGGTCTTGTCGGCATTCTCGTTGATCGGCTGGTTGAAGGTCAGCCGCAGCTGGTCGCGGCGCAGCGTTTCCACCCCGGTGACCTGAGGCTTGGCCAGCTTGTGGCCCATGTAGACCGTCTGGGCGCTGCGGATAGCGCTGCCCAGCTGCGGCATGGCGAGCGTCAGCGTCTCCAGCCGCTCGCCGTACAGGCTTTCGGGGACCTCGGTGCGTATCTCAAGCGCCGTGGCAAAATAGGCATGCTTTGCCTTCAGCTCATCCCCCAGCCCGGCCGCCTCACAGAGAACCAGCCTGCCGCCGGACGCCTGCTGCAGCGTCTCAAAAAGCTGCGGCTTTTCTGTCATTAAATAGACATAGGCGGCCATGCCGATCTGGTCCCCGAAATCGCTGGCCAGCGTGCCGACCAGCGCCATATTCGTCAGCACCTGCCCGGCATCGGTCACGATCATCGCAGCCTTGCGCGGGGCCAGCGCCTGAAAATCACTTTGTATGTCGGTGTAGACCGCCGACACCAGCTGGGCACTATCCATGCGGCCCTCGGCCTGCTGCACGGCACCCAGCGCCTTGTACATCAGCGCTTTGTCGGAGGTCGCGGGCAGCACACACTCGGCCGTACCGGCCGTTGTGTAGAGCATAAGCTGGTCGTCCGCGTCCATTGCGTTGACCAGCTTGCGCACGCCGCCCAGCATCGTGTTAAAGTCCGCGGCGGGCAGGTCGGCGCTGTTGTCCAGCGCAAGGATATAGCAGATCGGGTCGCTGGCCACTGCGACAGAGCGCACCTCCAGCCTGCGGTCCCCCAGTGTCAGTTCAGGGCCGGCCGCCTGCACCTTGATTGAGGAATAGGGGTTGCCGTCCCCGTCCAGCGCATAGAAATAGACATCCAGCTCTGGCACATTGACATAGGCCTGCTCCATCCGGAAGGTCCCGGCACCGGTCATGCCAACGGTGGTGTCCGCCGCCGCGCCGAACGCGCAGAGCAATGCCAGCATCAGTGCCAGCGCTGCGCAGATGCCGAGCTTATGCGGTCTCATGGTTGCCTCCTGCTCCTCTTGCGGCCCCGCCGCCCCGGCGGGAATCGTGCGGCAAGGTCTTATACACCGATCTTTCTGTTCAGCGCGCGCAGGGCCATCACAGCCTTGCGGCGGCGCTTGGACTGCGGCTTGCCCGGTGCCGCAGCGGGCGCGGGCAGCGCGTCGTCCGGTTCCTCCTCATCCGCCAGCGTAAAGCTGGGCATTACCGGCTTGTGGGGCACCGGCTGGGGCGGGGTTTCCTCGTCCAGAATCGGTTCCCCCTGCTGGCGCAGGATCGGGTAGGAGAAGATCGCACCGGGGATCTCGACCTCCTCATGCGGGTCGCCGGGCTGTTCCTTGGGGTCGGTATCAAAATAATCCGGTGACGGCGTGATAACGGTGTTCGTCCTCGGCTCGGCATCGTCAAAGCCGGGGGCTACCACGCGGTTCGTATCCGGGTCTGCGGGCGCGGGCTGCGGCTCCGGCTCGCTGCCGCGCAGCGCCGAGGCTGCCGCATCGACCTTGTTGGCCGAAAGATCGAGCTTCGGCTCGGCATCGGCCTCGGCCAGATCCTCCGTATGGGGGACGAGCGGCGCACTCTGGCTGGCGTAGTCCTGCGTTTTCTGCAGCTCCTCGATCATTTTTGCAAGGTAGTCCATCATCTCGCCGCGGGTCTTTTCCATCTCGGTGATGCGGCTCTTGAGGTCCTGCAGCCGCAGCCGGTGGGCGTTCTGGATCTCCCGTGTTTCATCGGTGGCGGACTGGACCATCTTGCGCGCCTGCGCAATGGCCTGCTCGCGCGCCAGCTGGTCGATGGCCTCAGCCTTGAGGTTCGTATCCTTGAGGATCTTGTCGGCATCGTCCCGGGCCTGCTGGCGGATGCGCGCGGCATCGCCCTCGGCCTCGGCAATGACCTTATCGCGGTCCGCAATGACCTGCTGGCGGGCCTGATCATGGGCGCGGCCCTTGACCCGCAGCGCAGAGTTTGCCTCCTCACACTGCTCGGTCAGCTCCTTGTTTTCCCGCACAAGGTCGCTGTTTTTCAGGCGCAGCACATCCAGCTGGTTCGTCAGCGAGTGGTTGCGCTCCTTTGCGGTGGAATACTGCGTTTCCAGATTGGTGCGGTAGCTCTGCAGCTTGTCCACCTGCCCGGCCAGCGTTGCATTTTGGGCCGAAAGGTTCTGGTTCTGCATCACAAGGGTCTGGGCATGGCGGCGCAGGGCGTCATTCTCCTGCCGGACGGTGCGCAGCTCGGCGGCCGCCGCGGCGAGGTGCTGCTCATACTCGGCACAAAGCTCCCGCATTGCCTGACGCACATCGTCCGGCTCATACCCGCCGAAGCGCGCCTTGCGCATACCGCTCTGCTCTATGTAGTTGTCGATGTCAATTTTGGGCATTGGTGATTTCTCCCAAGTAAAAATTTACATATACTCGATTTTATTATATGACATAGGGCGGCGTAAAGCAAGAGAAAAGCGCAAAAAAGGCTTCCCCCCAAGGGGGGAAGCCTTTCAAACACAAAAACCGCCCGCTCCATTGCGGAGCGGGCGGCGAAAAGCCTAATGGTTCAGTTCAAATCAAGCGTTAGCCTGAGAAGCAGCAACAGCACAGGCGACAGTCATGCCGACCATGGGGTTGTTGCCGGCGCCGATCAGACCCATCATCTCAACGTGAGCCGGGACGGAGGAGGAGCCAGCGAACTGGGCATCACCGTGCATACGGCCCATGGAGTCGGTCAGACCATAGGAGGCGGGGCCTGCAGCGACGTTGTCGGGGTGCAGGGTACGGCCCGTGCCGCCGCCGGAAGCGACGGAGAAGTACTTCTTGCCGTTCTCGATGGCCCACTTCTTGTAGGTGCCGGCAACCAGATGCTGGAAGCGGGTGGGGTTGGTGGAGTTACCGGTGATGGAAACCTCAACACCCTCGGCCTTCATGATGGCGACACCCTCCAGAACGTCGTTGGCGCCGTAGCACTTGACAGCAGCGCGCTCGCCATCGGAGTAAGGAATGGTCTCGACGACCTTCAGCTCGCCGGTGGCGAAGTCGTAGTCGGTCTTGACATAGGTGAAGCCGTTGATGCGGCTGATGATCTGGGCAGCGTCCTTGCCCAGGCCGTTCAGGATGACGCGCAGGGGCTCCTTGCGGACCTTGTTGGCGGTACGGGCAATGCCGATAGCGCCCTCAGCGGCGGCAAAGGACTCGTGGCCGGCGAGGAAGGCGAAGCAATGGGTATCCTCATGCAGCAGCATGGCGCCGAGGTTGCCGTGGCCCAGACCGACCTTGCGCTGCTCAGCGACAGAGCCGGGGATGGTGAAGGCCTCGAGGCCCTCGCCGATGGCGGCGGCGCAGTCAGCAGCGCTCTTCAGGCCGCGCTTGACGGCGATGGCGGTGCCGAGGGTGTATGCCCAGACAGCGTTGTCGAAGCAGATGGGCTGAATGCCGCGGATGATCTTATCGCAGTCGATGCCCTTGGCCAGCAGCATCTCGTTGCAGGCGTCGAGGCTCTCGAGACCGTTGGCCTTGAGGCAAGCCTCGATCTTGGGCATACGGCGATTCTGGGATTCAAAAGTTGCCATAATCTATGTTCCTCCCTCTCTTATTCTTCACGCGGGTCGATGTACTTGACAGCGCCCTGCTCGGCAGAGAAGCGGCCGTAGGTGCCGATGTTCTTCTCGTAGGCTTCCTTCGGGTCCTTGCCGTGACGGATGTCCTCCATCATCTTGCCCAGACGGACGAACTGATAGCCGATGACCTGATTGTCCTTGTCCAGAGCGGTCTTGAGGATGTAGCCCTCGGTCAGCTCCAGATAGCGGACGCCCTTGGCCTTGGTGGAGAAAATGGTACCGGTCATGGAACGCAGGCCCTTGCCCAGGTCATCCAGACCAGCGCCGACAGGCAGGCCGTTCTCAGAGAAAGCGGTCTGGCTGCGGCCGTAGACGATCTGCAGGAACAGCTCACGCATGGCGACATTGATGGCATCGCAGACGAGGTCGGTGTTCAGAGCCTCCAGAATGGTCTTGCCGGGCAGGATCTCACCAGCCATAGCGGCGGAGTGGGTCATGCCGGAGCAGCCGATGGTCTCAACGAGGGCCTCCTCGATGATGCCGTTCTTGATGTTCAGGCTCAGCTTGCAGGTACCCTGCTGGGGAGCACACCAGCCCACACCATGGGTGTAGCCGCTGATATCCTCAATTTTATACGCCTTGACCCACTGGCCCTCTTCGGGGATGGGCGCGGGACCGTGCTTGGGTCCTTTTGTGATCGGGCACATAGCGTTGACCTGTGCGGAGTATTCGATCATAATTTTCTCTCCTTTGCATATTGTTAGGCTTTTCACAGCTATCTTTATTATAAAGGGTCGAATTGTGTTTTTCAAGATGTTAGTTTTTCCTAACCTTTTGTTTTTTGGCATTTTCTGTAGCCGGGCAGCATAGCAGGCGGCGGATAGGCATGGTGGAGCAAATAAAAAAGCCTCCCTTGTCAAAGGGAGGTGGACGCCGTAGGCGGCCGGAGGGATTCCTGCCCGCGTGCGGATGTAACAGCGTACAAGGCAAGGCGCGTCGGAATCCCTCCGCCTCGCTATGCTCGGCACCTCCCTTTGACAAGGGAGGCTTTTCCTCAAAACAAAAAACCAAAGATCACCCGCGAGGCTGCGCCGCAGACCGCCATCATTGCAATGCCCGCCGCAATCGGCGGCAGCCACTGCCGCACCAGTCCGGGCTGCTCCGCCGGGGCGGCAGCCTTCTGCTTTTTGGCGTGCCTTGCCGGTTTTTCCTGCGCAGCAGCCTCCTCCGGCGGCAGGCAGAACACCTGCAAAAGCGCGAACAGCAGCATGATCTCGGGGAAGATCATCGAAACGCGGATCGAGATGACCGCGTGGGCCAGATAGCTGACGAGCGCCAGCGTGACCGGGGCCACGCCGGGGCGCAGCCAGTTCTGCGCCGCCCTGCGCAGGTGCGCCGCCACAAACCACAGCCACGCTGCCAGCCCCACAACACCGGTGGTCAGCAGCAGCTCGAGATACTCATTGTGCGCAGCATAAAAGGTTTTCATCCGGTCGGTGATGTCCGCCCCGGCCCAGTTTGCCACCGCCGTGTGCATCATGCCGGGGCCAACCCCGAGCAGCTTGCGCCAGAGCGGCTGCTCCAGCCAGCTTGCCGCCGTGATCCGCCAGGCCGTGCCGCGGTAGGTGCCCCAATCATCGTTGACGATCAGCACCTCATCCAGCCGGCCGAGGCTTGGAAAGCCGGGCCAGAGGTTTGCCAGCAGAAACAGCACCGCCGCCGTGGCCACGACTGCCGCCGCCACGCAGCGTCCCAGCCTGTACAGCGGCACCTCCCGCCCGCGCAGTGCGAACCGAAGCACCGCCCACAGCACCAGACAGACTAGGAAGCCGATCTGCCCCACATGGCCCAGCGCCGCCAGCATCGGCTTGCCGCCCTGCGTGTAGACATGGGTGCGCATGTACTGCATCCACCCCGCGTGGAAGAAGAAGAACCCGCCGATGACCGCCAGCCGCCGCAGCGTGCGGGTGGTGAACATCCTCTGGCAAAGCAGCACCAGCACCGCTGCGCCGATGCCCAGCGCAAGGCCCTCGGCATCGACCACCGCGAGCGCCAGACCGCCGAAGAAGGCCGGAATACCGTACAGGATCGTGTGCCGCACGCCGCGCGCCACCAAAAAGGCGTAGAATACCAGCGGCAGCGCAAACGCCATAAAGCCGGAGCAGAAATTTTTCTGCCCCAGTGTCGAAAAGAACTGCGCGCGCTCCACCACTGCCGTATCGGCATAGGTACCGATGAGGTCGATATTGAATATGTTCAGCACATACAGCACTGTGACGATGGCCGTGGTCACGCCGATGCCGAAGGTCAGGCCGTTCAGAAGGCTCTGCGGTGCAAAGGCGCGCACCGCCAGATACCCCGCCGCCGTGAACAGCACCATCATGCAGCCGCCGTAGTAGCCGCCCAGCCCCCAGAAGGATGCCTCAGGCGAGAGCGACAGTGCCGTGGACACCACGCCGCTGATTGTGACAGCCCCCAGCGCCCAAAGCGCCGGATCCTGCCGCCACGGCAAACGGCCGGGCTGCGGCACCGCACCGACTGCCCGCAGCGCCCCCAGCCAGAGGGCGAACGCCCAGCACAGGGTACAGACGGCGGTGAACTTGACAACGCCGAGATTGGAGAATTTATCGATATAAAGCGGGAATGCGCAGAGCGCAGCCACCAGAAACGCCGTGGCCGACTGCGCTGCCAGCTTGCGCAGTTGTTGGGATTGGGTCATAGTGAAAACCTCTCGGATCGTAGATGATATGCTTTGTAGGGGCGAGCATTGCTCGCCCGCAGGAGCTTTGCGGCGGCGGAAGTTTCCGCGGGTCATCGAGGACGCCGACCCCTACGCCGTAGGGGCGGATTCCATATCCGCCCGGGCACTTTTCCTTTGCCGCACACGGCCACGGGCGAACGATGTTCGCCCCTACAGCTGCTGTCCTATTTTACCCCGTGCCCGCGATTTTTTCAACCATTCTCCACAGGTTTTACAAGACTGACACAAACCAGCCCCCCTGCGGCACAGGCACCGGCGAGCCAATGGCGGGCCGCCAGCGGCAGGGCCTGCGCGCCGATATAGCTCAGGATACTGCCGCCGCTCATGCCGAGCGCGATGAAGCCGTAGTTGACACCCGCGTGCGCCAGCCCGAAAAGATCGGTATTGAAGGAGGGCTGCACCGCCGCGCCGCCGGAGTAGAAAAAGGTCAGCAAGGCGTAGGCCGCCAACAGCCACCACGCCTCCGCAAAGGCAAACCACGCACTGCCCGCCGCAAGACCGATATACACGGCATACAGCACCGGCTTACGGCCCAGCTTGTCGCTGACGGCGGGCAGCAGCATCCGCCCCGCCGCGCTGGCTGCCGAGCCCAGCACGATGCTGTAGGGTGCGGCGCTCTCCGGCAGGCCGCGCTCGGCGGCGATCTTGAATATTTCCGGGCTGAACAGCAGCACCGCCGGGGCCGACAGCGCCACCGCTGCCGCGCAGAGCTTATACTGCGGTGTGCGCAGCATCTGCTTGTAGTCAAAATTCGGCCCCGGCTGGGGCTTTCCGCTCTGGGGTTTAGGCGGTGGGTCTTGCAAAATCAGCGCACCCGCGCCGCAGACAACCAGCATGACCGCCCCCAGCGCAGCAAAGCAGACGCGAATGCCCCACCGCCCGCCGATGCCCTTGACAAACACCGTAAAAAACGCGCCGGACAGCCCCATGGCCACCCCCGCCACGCCGGTGGCCCAGCCTTTTTTGTCCTGATACCACTTTTGGGCGCAGGCCAGCACCGCCGGGGCTAAAAACGCACTGCCCAACCCGGCGGGCAGGCTGTAGACAACAAGAAACAGCGCTGCGTTGGCAGGCGGTACTAGCGCAGCCGCAAAAAAGCCGCCTGCCAGCAGCACCGTACCCCACAGCCCTGCCGGGCGCGGGCCGCGGGCATCCTGCAGAAGGCCGCCCACGGCACAGCCCACACCGTAGGCCGCGACCAGCACCGCAAACCCCAGCATAGCCTGCCCGCGTGAAAAGCCGTACCCCTGCATGACCGGCTGCTGAAAGACGCCCCACGCCGCCGGTATGCCGGTCAGCAGCTGCGCCGCCGCCCCCGCAGCTAGAATGTACGGCCCGCGATTCTGTTTCGGCACAGGTATCCCCTCCCCTTTTCGGCATAGTATGCCCGGTTTGGATTGACAAAATGCGGTTTGGGCGATATGATTATATATAAAAAGCCTTCCCCTGTGGGGGAAGGTGGCCGAAGGCCGGATGGGGCAGGCTTGCCTTTATTGCCCATTTGTAGGTCACTATGGCAAACGCGCCCCTCATCAGTCACCTTCGGTGACAGCTTTCCCCCAAGGGGGGAAGCCAATTTGCAATAAGGAGAACCACCATGAAGACACAACCTTTAAAAGGTATGCGCGATCTGCTCCCGCGGGAACAGGCGCTGCGTGATTATATCCAGGGCCAGATCCTGGCCACCTACCGCGCCGCAGGCTTCCAGCGCATCTCCACCCCGATTTTGGAGGATATGGAGAACCTGGACAAGAGCGACGGCGGCGATAATCTGAACCTGATTTTCAAGGTTCTCAAGCGCGGCGACAAGCTGGAGCACGCGCTGGCAAGCGGCGACGAGAAGCAGCTGTCCGACATGGGCCTGCGCTATGACCTGACGCTTCCGCTGTCCCGCTACTACGCGGCCAACCGCAACGAGCTGCCCAACCCCTTCAAGGTCATCCAGACGGACCGCGTCTACCGCGCCGAGCGCCCGCAGAAGGGCCGTCTGCGCGAATTTGTCCAGTGCGACATTGACATTCTGGGTGACTCCTCCCCCAATGCGGAGGTCGAGCTGATCGATGTGACGGCCCGCGCCCTGCTGAAGATCGGCTTCACCGGCTTCACCGTCAACATCAACGACCGCCGCATTCTGCGCGCCATGCTCGAGAAGATGGGCTTTGCCGCCGACCAGCTTGACTCGGTCTGCATCAGCTTTGACAAGATGGACAAGATCGGCGCGGACGGCGTCAAGGCCGAGCTGACCGAGAAGGGCTTTGCTGCCTCGGCCGTGCAGGCGCTGGATGATTTCCTGCGCGCCGGTGATTTCAGTCTGGACGCTGTGGCCGCCCGTGTCGATGACGAGGCACTGACCGCCGACCTGCGGTATGTCATTGCCGCCAGTGAGCGTGTGGCCGGCGGCCGTTACGCCATCGCCTACGCCCCCAGCCTCGTGCGCGGTCAGGGCTACTACACCGGCATGGTGTTTGAGGTCACCTGCCCGCAGTTCAGCGGTGCTGTGGCAGGCGGCGGCCGCTACGACAACATGGTCGGCAAGTTCATCGGCCAGCAGGTCCCGGCAGTGGGCTTCTCCATCGGTTTTGAGCGCGTCTGCGGCATTCTGCTGGAGCAGGGCTACCAGATCCCCGGCGCAAAGCCGAAGATGGCGCTGCTCTACCTCAAGGACGCCGACTTTGCCGCCGTGCTGGCCAAGGCAGAGCAGCTGCGCGCCGACTATGATGTGACCGTACTGCCTCAGGCCAAAAAGCTGGGCAAGCAGTTCGGCACGCTGGAGGCTGCCGGTTTCAACGCCGTTGCCTTTGCCGACAACGAGGATGTCAAGCCGCTTGGGCAGAAAGCCGAATAATCAGCCAAAAATTTGTGGGATGTGCCAAAATTACGGCACATCCCACTTTTTTGTATTTGGTTTGTAACACACAACGCGCATTTTCCGTGTTATATTGGTGAAAAGGGAAATGCCTTCCCCCCGAGGGGGAAGGTGGCCGAAGGCCGGATGAGGGGCGGCGTTCCCGACACCGAGCCGTAAAAAGGCGGCAAGGCAAACTTGCCCCCTCATCAGTCCGCTTCGCGGACAGCTTCCCCCTCAGGGGAAGCCTTTACGTAGAAAGGAGCATCCACATGAAAAATCGCATCACCCGTATCACCGCTGCGCTGGCCGCTGCCGCACTGCTGGCGGGCTGCGGCAGCATCAGCAGCAAAGACGGCGGTTACTACACCACCGAGGCCGCCGCGCAGGAAAGCTACAATTACGACAGCGCCGCAGGCGGGACGGACAGCAGCCTGATGCCCGCCAACGCCGCCGAGGCTGCCACTGACGAGACCGCACAGAAGATCATCTATAACGCCAGCCTGTCGATGGAATCCACCGACTTTGACGCTGCCCGCGAAACCCTGATGGCTGCGGTCGAGGCCAACGATGCATGGATGGAGTCCGTCAGCGTTTACGGCACCGAAAAGGATCACGACCGCAGCGCCGACTACACCGTGCGGGTGCCGGTGGACAACTACCGCGCGTTTCTGGCCGCCGTTGGCGAGGCAGGCAGCGTGCGCAATGTCAGTGAGAACGCCGAGAACATCACAAGCAGCTACATTGATGTACAGGCTCGGCTTACCGCGCTGGAGGCCCAGCGCACCCGCCTGAACGAACTGGCCGATCAGGCCGAGACAACGGCGGATCTGCTGGAAATCGAGAGCCAGCTTTCCGATGTGCAGTACCAGCTCGAGAACTACACCCGCCAGCTGCGCAACATGGACCAGCAGGTCAGCTACTCGACCGTAGACATCTATCTGGAAGAGGTCGCAACCCTGACCCCGACCGGCGTGACCTTCACCGAGCGCATTGCCGATGCGTTCGGCGGCGGCTGGGACGCCTTCGTTGGATTCGTGCAGGGGCTGGTCATTGCGCTGGTCTACCTGTGGCCGGTGGTGCTGATCGCAGTGGTCGTGGTGTTCATCCTGCGCAAGGTCTGGAAAAAGCGGCCCAAGAAGGAGAAGCTGCCCAAACCCGCACAGACGCCCCCGCCCGCCGAGTACCCGGTGAAGCCGAGCGACGAGCCGAAGCCGAAATATTGAGATAACATAAAAACGCCCGACCGCACAAATACGGTCGGGCGTATATTTTTGCTGCCATGTAGGGGCGAGGCATGCCTCGCCCTGCACCTACCCGCAAAAGGGAATCCTGCGGGCAGGCTGCGGGCCGGACATGTCCGGCCCCTACAGCGCAATGACTTCTGACTTAGTCCTTCAGCGTCAGGGCAATGTTCAGGTCGCTCAGCTGCTGGGCGTCCACCACATCGGGGGCGCCGCTCATCGGCTCACCGGCATTCTGCACCTTCGGGAAGGCGATCACATCGCGGATGGAATCCTTCTTGAGCATCAGCATGACCATGCGGTCCAGACCGTAGGCCATACCGCCGTGCGGGGGTGCGCCGAACTTGTAGGCGTCCATCAGGAAGCCGAAGCTCTCGCGGGCCTTCTCCTCGGTAAAGCCGAGGGCGTGGAACATGCGATCCTGCAAAGCGGGGTCGTTGATACGCATCGAGCCGCCGCCCATCTCGACACCGTTCAGAACAATGTCGTAGGCCACGGCGTGGCAGGCACCGGGGTCGCTCTCGACCTTGTCGAGATCCTCGGCCTTGGGCAGGGTGAACGGGTGGTGCATCGCCATCCAGCGGCCCTCCTGCTCGCTGTACTCAAACAGCGGGAAGTCCACCACCCACAGGAAGTTGAACTTGTCGGGGTCGATCAGGCCATGCTTGCGGGCAATGTCCAGACGGACCTGACCCAGCGCAGTGCAGGCCTTGACCCAGTCGGCATCGCTGACGATCAGCAACACATCGCCGGTCTCGGCGTTCAGTGCGGCATACAGCGCAGCCTTCTCAGCATCGGTCAGGAACTTTTCAAAGCTGGAGGAGGTGCCCTCTGCGGTCAGGCGGCTGTAGGCCAGACCCTTGGCGCCGTAGGTCTTGGCGACCTCGCCCAGCTTGTCGATGTTCTTGCGGCTCAGCTTGTCGGCCATGCCCTTGGCGTTGATGGCGCGGATGCTGCCACCGGCCTCCAGCACTGCAGCGAAGGGCTTGAACTCAGTGCCCTTGAACACCTCGGTCACATCCTGAATCTCCAGCCCGAAGCGGGTGTCGGGCTTGTCGGAGCCGAAGCGGCCCATGGCCTCGTCCCACGGCATACGGTAGAACGGGGTCTCGACATCGACGTTCAGCATTTCCTTCCACAGGCGCTTGATCAGACCCTCGTTCAGGGTCATGATGTCGTCCTCGGAGACAAAGCTCATCTCCTCGTCCACCTGGGTAAACTCAGGCTGGCGGTCGGCGCGCAGATCCTCGTCGCGGTAGCAGTGGGCCAGCTGGAAGTAGCGGTCAAAGCCGGACAGCATCAGGATCTGCTTATACAGCTGCGGGCTCTGGGGCAGTGCATAGAAGTGGCCCGGCTGCACACGGCTGGGAACGAGATAATCGCGCGCGCCCTCGGGCGTGGACTTGATGAGGGTCGGGGTCTCGATCTCGGTGAAGTGGTTCTCGCAGAAATAGTTGCGGATGATCTGCATGATCTTGCTGCGCAGCACGATCGGCTCATGCATGGACGGACGGCGCAGGTCAAGGTAGCGGTAGCGCAGGCGCAGATCGTCATTGACGTTGATCTCATCGCGCAGCTCAAACGGGGTGGTCTGGGCCTCGCTCAGGATGCGCAGTTCAGCAACATACAACTCCACATCGCCGGTGGCGATCTTGTCGGTCTTGGCGGCGCGCTCACGCAGCTTGCCGCGGCAGATGACAACATATTCGCTCTTGAGGCTCTCGGCCTTGGCAAAGACCTCCTTCGGCGTGTCCTCATCGAACACCAGCTGCAGGATGCCGGTGGTATCGCGCAGGTCGGCAAAGATGATGCCGCCCTTGTCGCGGGCACGGGCGATCGAGCCGCAGACCGTCATTTCCTGACCAGCCATTGCAAGGCTGACTTCACCGCAGTAGTTGGTGCGGCGCAGGCTGCCCAAAGTTTCCATATTTCCAGTCCCCTTTACGGTTATAGTTTTCTAAATAAGTATTATACCGCGCCGCGGCGTGTTTGGCAAGTGGCTTGCGGCAAAGACGGGCAAATTCCGGCAAAATCTTTTGCCAACCATATTGACAATTTGCAGCGAGACTGCTATAATATTGAAGCTGTGATTCGCACAGCATAATAGATGTGCCTGTAGCTCAGTTGGTAGAGCATCTGACTTTTAATCAGAGGGTCCAGGATTCGAGTTCCTGCAGGCGCACCAAGACCGCTTGAAGCCGCAAGGCTTTGAGCGGTTTTTGTTTTCTGACCGCAAAAAAGGCATGTACGACCGATCCAATCGTACATGCCTTTTTATTTTATATTCATCTCCACAGCAGGAACAAAGCGGCCAGCAGCACACCCAGCCCGGCCAGATAGACTCCGGCGATGAGCAGGGTGGCCTTCAGCACGCCCAGAACCGCCCAGAGCTTTTCCTTGGCGGTCCATTCCGGCTCCTGCTCCCACGGGCGGTCATTGGCCGGCTCCGGGGGCTGGGCCGCCTTTCGGCGGTGGGGGCGCAGCATCGGCGCAGGGCCGATGCCGTTCATATCGGCGATGGTATGCCCATCGTCCTCAAAGGGTTCATGCTTTTTCATTTGTCGTACAGGTGGCAGACCACATAATGGCCCGGCTCAGCCTCACGCTGCTTGGGTGCCTCGGTCTTGCAGCGCTCGGTGGCATAGGGGCAGCGGGTATGGAACTTGCAGCCGGACGGCGGGTTGGCCGGGGACGGAATGGAGCCCTGCAGCACAATACGCTCGCGGCGTATAGTCGGGTCCGGAATGGGGATGGCCGAGAACAGCGCCTTGGTGTAGGGGTGCAGCGGGTGGGCAAAGATGTCATCCGTTTCGCCGTACTCGACCAGATTGCCCAAGTACATGACACCGACCGTGTCGGAGATATGCTCGACAACGCTCAGGTCATGAGAGATGAACAGGTAGGTCAGGTTGCGCTTTTCCTGCAGGCTTTTCAGCAGGTTGATGATCTGGGCCTGAATCGAAACATCCAGTGCGGAGACCGGCTCGTCACAGACCACAAACTCCGGGTTCAGGGCAAGGGCACGGGCGATGCAGATACGCTGGCGCTGGCCGCCGGAGAACTCATGCGGGTAGCGGGTCTTGTGGTAGGGCTGCAGGCCGCAGTCGTCCATGACCTGATCAATATAATCGTTGAATTCCGCCTTCGGGACGAGATTGTGCTCACGCACAGCCTCGCCGATGATCTCGCCGACCGGCAGACGGGGCGACAGGCTGGAGAACGGATCCTGAAAGATGATCTGCATCTTGGTGCGCAGGGTGCGCATCTCGGCGGGGGTCATGTCGTAGACCTCCTTGCCGTTGAAAAGCACCTGTCCGCCCGTCTTATCGCCGCCCAGACGCAGGATGGTGCGGCCGGTCGTGGACTTGCCGCAGCCGGACTCGCCGACCAGACCCATCGTGCAGCCGCGGCGCAGGTTGAAGGTGACGCCGTCAACGGCCTTGACATGCCCTACAGTCTGGGACAGCAGGCCGCCCTTGATGGGGAAATACTTCTTGAGGTGATTAACCATCAGAATATACTGAGGGTCGTAGGTGACGGGGGTGTAATCGTTCTCGGGCAGCATTTTTTCTTTTGCCATGCGTCACTCACCCGCCTTTCTGTTTTCTTCATAATAGCGATAGCAGCTGACCTTGTGTGTCGGGGACAGGCTGATCTCGCAGGGGTACTCGCCGCTGCAGCAGGGCAGCTGCAGCTCGCAGCGGTCCTTGAAGTAGCAGTAGTCCGGCATGTTGACCGGGTTGGGCACCTTGCCGGGGATGGAGTAGAGGCGGTCGACCTTTTTGCCGACAACCGGCTTGGAGGCCATCAGGCCGATGGTGTAGGGGTGGCTGGGGTTGGTGAAGATCTCCTGCACGGTGCCCTTCTCCACCACGCGGCCTGCGTACATGACAACAACATAGTCGGCCATCTCCGCAATAACGCCGAGGTCATGGGTGATGAGCATGATGGACGAGTTGATGCGGTCCTTCAGGTTGCGCAGCAGATCCAGAATCTGAGCCTGAATCGTCACATCAAGCGCCGTGGTCGGCTCATCCGCAATGATGATCTTGGGGTTGCAGGCCAGCGCCATAGCGATCATGACGCGCTGGCGCATACCGCCGGACAGCTCGTGGGGGTACATCGCGTAGACACCCTCACTGTTGGCAATGCCGACCATCTCCAGCATTTCAATGGTGCGCTTCTTGATGTCCTCTTTTGTCTTGCCCTCGCCCTCGTGCAGGGCAATGACCTCTTCGATCTGTGCGCCAATGCGGAACACCGGGTTCAGGCTCGTCATAGGCTCCTGGAAGATCATCGAGATATAGTTGCCGCGCAGGCCCTGCATCTTGTCGGTCGGGGTCTTGGCAATGTCGTAGGCCTTGTCATTGCCGAGGTTCAGACGAATCTCGCCTTCGACGATCTGCCCCTGGGGGCGCTGCAGCAGCTGCATCAGGGAAAGGCTGGTGACAGACTTGCCGCAGCCGGATTCACCGACAACGCCGACGGTCTTGCCGATGGGCACTTCAAACGAAACGCCGTCGACGCTCTTGACGACGCCGGTGTCGGTGAAGAAATAGGTGTGCAGGTTATCGAACTCCACCGCGTTGGCGGGGTCCTTCATCTGGGTGGTGTACTCACTCTCGGGCACGTTGCGGCGCTTGCGGCGCTTCTCGTACTGGTCGGTGATGCGGCGGTTTTCCTTGGAGATACGCCGCGACTCTTTGGCGGAAAGATATCCGTCCTGATTTTTAGCCATCGTGTGTTTCTCCTTCCAATCAGCGTTTCATCTTGGGGTCAAACGCATCGCGCAGACCGTCGCCCACAAAGTTGAAGCCCAGAACGGTCAGCAGCAGGCAGATACCGGCGGGGATCCAGATGAACAGGTAGTTCGTCATAACGTAGGCGTTGTTGACATCGTTGATGATGTTGCCCCAGGAGGCGAACGGATACTTGACGCCCAGGCCCAGGAAGGACAGGGTGGCCTCGGTCAGGATGGTGGAGCCCAGGCCCATCGTGCAGGTAACGATAAGCTGCGGGATAACGTTGGGGATCAGGTGGCGGAAAATGCGGTGCCAGACCTTGATGCCGCAGGCCTCGGTGGCCAGCATGAACTCCTGCTCACGCAGGGAGAGGATCTGGCCGCGTACCAGGCGGGCAATGCTGGGCCAGCCCAGGAAGCCGAGAATCAGCATCAGGTATAGCATACGTTTCCAGGAATCCACACGCATGGCGTCCATGGCCGCGCCGATGATGATGATGACCGGCATCGAAGGGATGCAGTAGAAAACATCGACAACACGCATAATGATGTTATCGACCCAGCCGCCGAAGTAGCCGGAGATACCGCCCATCAGGATACCCAGGGATGCCTCGATGACGACGACGATGAAGCCGATGATCAGCGAGACGCGGCCGCCGTACATCAGGCGGGTCAGCATATCCATACCGTTGGTGTCGGTGCCCAGCCAATGCGCCTTGCTGGGGCTGGCGTAGCGGTCGTAGACATAAGTCTCGGTCATCTGCTTGACGGACCAAACTTTGGTGGAGGCATCGTAGACGATATCGTACTCGGCCTCGTTCCCCTCGGCGTCGGTGTAGTTGAACTTATCGGCGTTCTCGTTGATGGCCTCTTCCAGGCGATCCTTGAAATCGCGGGTAACGACGATGCTGGAATCGGCGGCGGAGACGACAAAGCGGCTGACATAACCCAGCTGCTCGCCATTGGCGGCGATCTCGCCGTCCTTGTTCAGCGTGTAGTCCACGCCGTCGGCGGTGAAGTCGCTCTCCCCTGCCGTCATGGCAGTCAGGGCGGCCAGCTTGACGTCAAAGCTGAACTTCGGCGCACCGTCGGCCTCGTTGACAAGGTCGCGGCTGGCATAGCCCATGACATCGCTGCCCTGGTAGACGACATAGAAGTCGTCGCTCTGGATATCGACGGTGTAGTCAGTATCCTTATAGTTGAACTCGGTGCTGCCCTTCTTCACGGCTTCGAGGGCCTTGCTCTGGGCGATGGAACCGAAGTTCTGGCCGTCGGCCACGACAAAACGCATCGTGTCGTTGCGGGTGACGCCGACGAACTCCTTGGACATCTGGGTGTAGGTGAAGAACTGCTCGTCCTGGCCGTAGGGGCTGACAAGGCCGCCGACGAAGGAGAACAGGAACATTGCAATCAGGATGGACAGACCGACGACGGCCAGACGGTTGCGGAAGAACCGCTTGGCGACCAGTGCGCCGGGAGACAAAACCTTGACGCGGCGGTCATCGTTCAGGGAGTACTGCTCCTGCTTCGGGTTCTGGTTCTGCGTGTTTTCGCTCATGGGTGTGCAGTCTCCTTTCTTTAAGAAATGCGCACGCGCGGGTCAACCACGCCGTACAGGATATCGGTCAGCAGGTTGCTGGCCAGCGTCAGCACCGCCATGAAGGACAGGTAGAACATCGTGAAGGGGATGTCGCCTGCGACCATGGACTGGTAGGAAATATAGCCGATGCCGGGGATGGAGAACAGCGTCTCGGTGATAAGGGCACCGCTGAACAGGCCGGGCAGGCTGCCGCCGATGATGGTGACAAGGGGAATCAGCGTGTTGCGGAAGGCGTGCTTGTAGATGACCGTATGCTCCGACAGGCCCTTGGCGCGGGCAGTGCGGATGTAGTCCGCGTTCAGCACTTCCAGCATATTCGTGCGGGTGTAGCGCATATAGCCGCCGATGGAGACGATGACCAGCGTTGCGATGGGCAGCACCAGATGGTTGGCCTTATCGCAGAACTGCCCCCAGGCGTCCAGCTGGGCATAGTCGCGGCCGACGAGGCCGTACAGATCGAACCAGCCGAGCTTGACCGAGAACAGCAGCTTGAGCAGCGTAGCAAAGAAGAAGGTGGGCAGCGAAATACCGACCAGCGCCGCAGCCGTGATGACGTAGTCCGTGCGGCTGTACTGCTTGGTGGCAGCCAGCACGCCGAGGGGCACGGCGATCACGATGGACAGCACAAAGGAGATGCCGCCCATGATGACAGACAGGCCGATGACCTCGGTGAATTTCTGGGTGGCGGGCACGTTCCACTTCCAGCTGTCGCCGAAGTTGCCGACAACGGCCTTGCTCAGCCAGGTGAAGAAGCCGGGGATAATGTCCAGGTCAAGGCCGTAGGCCGCATTGAGCTGGGCCAGCCATTCCTCATAGGGTTTGGCACCGGGGGCCTGGGCCAGCTGCATTGCCATCGTCTCGGCAAAGGAGCTGGGCAGGCTGCGGATCAGCGCGTAGATAATGAACATGACACAGAACAGGATCAATACCGACTGCGCGATACGCTTGATGATGTAATTTCGCAAGAGTTTTCGTTCCTTCCTTGCACGGTTAGACCGCGTTTATTTTGCAGGGAAATGCCGTAATGTGGGCATCCCCATCCCACGCAGCGCGCAAACACTGCGTGGGAGTGGGACGACCATATTAGCAGTTGTAGGGGGCGGCGTCCTCGACGCCCCGCGGGCGGGCATTGGTCCGCCCATGCCTTGACAGCAAGCAACCGCCCTTGGCGGGCGGTCACCTGCTTTCACAACGGTAAGTTGAGCTTAGTTCAGCTCGAGGTTGTTCAGCTCAGACTTGTAGGTCCAGTACGGGGTCTGATCCTTCGCGATGGTGTCGATGTTGACACGCTCGGTGGAGAAGATGGTAGCCTCGCTGCGCTGGTAGACGGGCAGCTCGACACCCCAATCCAGGATGATCTCCATAGCCTCTTTGTACATGGCCTTGCGGGCCTCCTGGTCGGTAGTCTGGCGGGCAGCCATGATCAGCTCATCCAGGTCGGCATCGTTGATGGCGTAGTAGTTGGTAGCGCCCTGGCTGTGGTACAGCTGGAACATATCGGGGTCATTGGTGGACTGCCAGGCAGCGACCCAGCCCTCGGCAGCGCCGGACTGATAGGAAGCGAACAGGTCAGAAGCGTTGGCCATATCGTTGACAGTCAGGGTGAAGCCGATGGTCTTGAGGGCGGCAGCAGCGTTGGTCAGGGTCTGGAAGGAGGGGTGGTCACCATTGCCGGAAGCACCGATGTTGACCTGATACTCCATCTTGGCACCGGCGGGGGCAGCCGTGATCTGGCCGTTCTCGACGGTGTAACCGGCAGCCTCAAAGTAGCCCAGGGCAGCCTGCAGAGCGGCGGCGTACTTGTCCTCGCTCTTCATGTCGGAGGTGTAGATCTCGTTGCCGTCCACGTCGGTGGAGTAGGCGATCTGGTAGCCGTCGTCGGTGACGGAGGGAGCAGCCCAGGAAGTGTTGGACATGGGGTAGTTGATGACGGTAGCGGTATCGCCGTAGTAGGAGTCGATGCCCTCATCACGGTAAGCGGCGATGACGGTCATGATGGCCTTGCGCAGATCCTTGGAGGCCTGGGAGGCAGGGTCGCCGCCGACGTTGACGTTCTTGGCGCTCAGGGCGATGTAGCCGTAGCCGCGGTAATCCTTTAGACGGGTGGTGATGACGGGGCCGTCCTCACCCTCGACGCCGTTGATGTCGGCGATCTGGTCAGCAACCTCCAGAGAGTAGGAAGGATCGGAGATGTCGATGGTGCCGGCCTGAACGCCGGTGATCTTATCGGCCTCCTGGGTCTCCTTCATGTTGACGTGGGCAACCTTCGGTGCGCCGTTGAAGTAGTCGGGGTTGGCATCCAGGTAGACAACGCCGTCGCTGTACTTGGAGAAGGTGAACATACCGCCGCCCAGAGGAGCGCTGGTCTTGGAGCGGACGCCGCTCAGATCGCCCTTGACAAAGCCAAAGGAGTTGTTGTCGTAGTCGTACAGGCTCTCATCGCCGTAGTAGTGCAGGGGGGCAATGGGCATCTGCAGCTGGTAGATCATGGTGGTGGACAGCTCGCTGGTGGTCAGCGTCATGCTGTAATCACCGGTCTTGACGATACCGGCAACGTTGGCAACTGCATTGCCGACATTGACACCGGTGGTGGAGTATGCGTAGACATCCTCGGGGATCAGCTCAGACAGGGCAGAACCGGCGGACTCAGCCTCCATAGCGGAGAAGCTCCAGTCGTACTGCTCGCCGATAGCCAGGAAGAAGGCCTTCGCATCAGCGCCGTCGGGCAGGTCAAAGCCCCAGCCGGCAGCGGCGGAGGTGACATCGGTAGCACCGTTGGCCATCATATAGTCAACGATCTCCTGGGCAAACTTCACGCCGCCGTCATTGACAGCATCCCAGAAAGCCTTCTGCTGTTCTTCGGTGAAGTTGGTGTAGTCGGTGTTGTCCTCGCCGGCCTCAGCGATCAGCTTGGACAGGGTGGACATAGAATTGCGGTACTCCTCCAGACCAACGATGGGGGTGGAGTACATGGTTACAGAGCCGTCATACGTAGGATCAAGGAAAACATACATCGAGAAGATGACGTCGTCGATGGTGACAGGCTCGCCGTCAGAGAACTTCAGGTCGTCGCGCAGCTTGATATCATAGGTGACGGTGCCGTCGTCATTCTCGGTGACAACGCAGTCAGAGGTGCCGTAGTAGGTGTAGTCGGTGCCGTTGTACTCGCGGGTCTCACCCTCGATGCCGTTCAGGATCATTTCACCCTTACGGTCAGCGCCCAGCAGGCCTAGCTGGGTCAGGTCAATGACATCCTGGTCGGAAGCAGAGGAAGCAAAGAAGGGGCTGAACTTGCCCTCAAAGCCGGTCTCTGCCAGAACGAGGGTGCCATCAGAAGCGGCCGTGTTGGATGCTTCGGCAGTAGCAGTACTGGTGCTCTCGCTGGTCGCGTCGGACGCAGCACCGCCGCAGCCAGCCAGCACGCTGACGCTGAGTGCGGCAGCAGATGCCAGTGCAATGACTTGCTTGGTGTTTTTCATGTGTAAAACCTCCTATATTTTGCCCTCATCCACAAATCGTCCCTCTGCTCCCCAAGAGCGTAAGGCGAGAAAGGCGAAAACCCTTCTGTGCTGTCTGTTCCTTTACAGCGCACACTTGTCGACAGTGACTTAGTCTTTAGAATACCCCAAAATTGACAAAAAGTCAACAGTAAATTACACTTTTGTACCTTTTGACGAAATTCAGAAATAAATTTTAGGCACTCTCCCGCCGTGGGCACGCCCCTGCCGCAAAAGGAGCTTTTTTTGCTCTGTTCAAACACCGTATTTGCCCACCGCTGCAGGTGACGGCAAGAAAAAATGCGTCCCACCGACAAGTGGGGCGCATTTCAAATCGTGCATATACAGTTGTATAAATATTACTCTTTTTCCCAACGCATCCGCCGGGAAAACGCAGCAGCGGCGGCAAAAGCGGCAGCCGAAAAAATTTCAAGCAGTATAAAAATGCCATGCGCTCCCAAAAGCATTTGTGCGCCGTTTGCAAACACAGCACTCCCCTGCCCTGCCGCAGCCAGCACGGCGAACAGCGCGCACGCCCGCGTGAGAGTGGGCAATTTCTGTGCGGTCTGCTCATAGATATAGGCCCGCATCGGGTCGCCGCCGCGCGTCAGGCGCGCCAGCACGACCACTGCATACAGCGCCGTTATAAGCGCCGCCATATAGGGCAGCAGCAGCCAGACCGGGGCATGGGCCGTAGCACCGGGCAGGACGCCCGCGCCCACCGCAAGCGCCGCACCGCCGCCGCAGCACAGCCACAGCACAGCCAGCGCCCTGCCGCGGGAGGGTGTCCCCGCATAGCGGTAAAGTGCGCCGCGGTACTGGTAGTTGCCGTTCAGATCCTTTTCAAAGTCATCGAGGTAGGCGTGCTTATTTTTGCGCCCCGCCATCAGACAAGCCCCGTCAGGTCATAGCCGTCCAGCCACTGCTTGGCGGCCTCGCAGACGCCGCGCAGGCAGCTCTCCTCAAAGGGGGTGGTCAGCCCGGCATGGTTCAGCAGCTCGGTAAAAGTACGGCTGCCGCCCTGCTTTGTGTAGGCCATATAGTGCGCCCACGCATCGGCGCAGTCCTTCTGCAGCATTGCCCAGAACTGCAGGCTGACGGTCTGCGCCAGACAGTAGTCGATATAGTAGAAGGGGCTCTGGTAGATATGCATCTGGCGCTGCCAGTACTCGCCCGCACCGTAGAACGGGATCTCGCCGTCCAGACGCATCCACGGCTGGTAGATGGCAGCCAGCTTTTTCCACTCAGCATGGCGCTCCTCCGGGGTCATGTCGGGCTTCTCATAGACAATGTGCTGGAAGTGATCGACCATCGTGCCGTAGGGGATGAAGGTCAGCGCCCCGGCCAGATGGCTGTAGCGGAACTTGCGGGCATCCTCTCCGAAGAAGCCGTCCGCCCACGGCCACGCGAAGAACTCCATCGACATCGAGTGAACCTCGCAGGCCTCCATGCTGGGCCATACATAGGAGTACGGGATGCGGTCGCGGTTCATATAGGCGGCAAAGGCATGGCCGGCCTCATGGGTCACGACCTCCACATCGTGCTGGGTGCCGTTGAAGTTGGCAAAAATGAAGGGCATCTCATAATCGCCCAGACCGGTGCAGTAGCCGCCGCCCGCCTTGCCGGGGGTGGACAGCACATCCATCAGCTCATCGTCCAGCATTTTGTTGAAGAACTCGCCGGTCTCGGGGGAAAGCTCCTCATAGAATTTTTTGCCCTGCCGCAGGATCGCATCGGCATCGCCCGCCGGCTTGGGGTTGCCGCTGCGGAACATCAGGGCGTTGTCCGCCATGTTCATCGGGTACTGCTTGCCAAGGCGGCGGGCCTGCTCCCGGTAGATGCTGTCCGCCAGCGGCACCAGATATTTGACAACGGCTGCACGGAACTTTTCAATATCTGCCTTGGTGTAGCAGTTGCGGCCCATGCGGTAGTAGCCCAGCGTGGTGTAGCCCTCATACCCAAGCTTTTTGCCCATCGTATCGCGCAGGTGGACGAGCTTGTCATAAATGCCGTCAAACTCGGCCTGATGCTCCTTATACCATGCGCCCTCTGCCTTCCATGCAGCCAGACGGCGGGCATCATCGGGGTCATTCTTGAACGGGGAAAGCTGGCTCAGCGTGTAGACGCCGCCCTCAAAGGGGATCTGGGCGCTGGCGATCAGCTTGCCGTAGTCGGTGCAGAGCTTGTTCTCCTGCGCCATCTCGTCAAGGATTGCGGGCGAAAAGGCCTTGTCGGCGATCTCAGCGTTGACAAACATCAGGTCGCCGTACTCAGCGGCAAAATCTGCGCGGAACGGCGAATCGAGCATGGCGCGGCTCCATGCGTTCTGGCACTCCTGCAGCTGAGGCGTTGCCTCGTTCCAGAAATTCATCTCCTCATCGTAGAAGGTGTCGCGGGTGTCGATCGTGTTGCGCACACTCGCAAGCTGGGCCTGCGTGTCGACATGCTTGTTGAGCTTTTCCTCCTCGAGGAATACCGCGCGCGCCTCGGCGTAGCTTTCGGCGGCCTTGAACCGCGCGCAGAGGTCAGCGAACTGCTGCTTTACCGCGTCCAGATCGGGGCGCTGATAGGGCATCTCGGAAAACTTCATGGCTGTATCTCCTTTACGGACATTTTGTGAGTATTATAGCACATTCTGCTGCAAAATGCAAAAGTCTGTCCGCGCAGACAGTCCACATTTCTTGGATTTCTGTATAAAATTTCTCGGTTTCCGTATTGCAAATTTGACGCATATTGAGTATAATAAAGCTAGTAATATCTTACAAGGGGGAGTTTTGACATGCCGATCTCTGAGCCTACCGCTGTATTTTCCATCCGTGATGACCGTGATATGGAGATCAAGCAGGCGGTGCTGCAGGTGTACCGTGCGCTGGAGGAGAAGGGCTACAACCCCATCAATCAGCTTGTCGGCTACATCCTGTCGGAGGACCCGACCTACATCACGACCTACAAGAACGCCCGCGCCATCATCCGCCGCATCGACCGTGATGACCTGCTGCAGGCGCTTGTGCGTGACTTTGTGAAGCACTAAAAATCAGGATTTTAAAAAAGCTCCCGCGTATCGTTGGATACGCGGGAGCTTTTTGTATGCAGCCTATAAAGCCTTCCCCCTTGGGGGCTGCGCCCGCAGGCGCGTGTCGAAGCGCAACCGCCGCAGGCGGCTCTTAGCGCGAAGACTGAAGGTGGCCCCGCAGGGCCGGATGAGGGGCAGCTTTGCGGCAGTATCCCGTAGGCGCGCGGCCTCGAAAGCTTTGCCCCTCATCAGTCAGCGGGCGGGGCCGCTGACAGCTTCCCCCAAGGGGGAAGCCTTTTTTCTTACTCTGCGAAAAACGCGTTCTGCACGGCGTTGAGGACGGCGGCGCGGCCGGCGGTAAAGTTGACGCCGCCCTGCAGATAGCAGGTGTAGGGCGCACGCAGCGGACCGTCACAGCTGATCTCGATCGTGCTGCCCTCGGTAAAGCTGCCGCTGGCCATAACGACCTTGTCGGTGTAGCCCGGCTCATCGGCGGGCTCGGGGCTGGCAAAGCTGTCCACCGGGCTGTTGTGTTGGATGCCCGCGCAGAAGCCTGTCAGCGCGGCGGCACTGCCCGAGTCAAAGCAGGTCACAATGTCATTGTGGTCAGCCGTGTAGCGCGGCACGGGGTTGACGCCCGCCAGCTCCAGCAGGCACTGGGCGTAGATCGCCGTTTTCAGTGCCTCGCAGACAACGCCCGGGGCGTAGTAGAAGCCGAGGAATGTATCCCGCAGACTGTCCTGCGTGCAGCCCAGATCGCCGCCGATGCCGGGCGCGGTGAAGCGGTGGCTGCACTTTTCCACCAAATCGCGGCGGCCTGCAATGTAGCCGCCGGTCGGGGTGATGCCGCCGCCCGGATTTTTGATAAAGCTGCCCGCCATAATATCTGCGCCGAAGGCGACCGGCTCCGCAGTCTGAGTGAACTCACCATAGCAGTTGTCCACAAAGATGACTGCGTTGGGGTTGGCCTTGCGGGCGATGTCGGCCACCTTTTGAATCGTCGCCAAGCCAAAGGCGTTGCGTTGGGTGTAGCCGCGGCTGCGCTGGATATGCACCACCGTGGCGGTCTTGGCCTTCTCGGCAATCAGGTCGTAGTCAGGGGTGAAGTCCGGCAGCAGCGGGCATTCGTCATACCTGACGCCGTACTCCCGCAGGGTGCCGCAGCCCTTGCCCGCCTCGCCGATGCCGATCACACCCTCCAGCGTGTCGTAGGGGCGGCCAGTCGCAGCCAGCAGGGTGTCCCCCGTGCGCAGCAGGCCGAAAAGCGCGACCGTCAGGGTGTGGGTACCGCTCATGAACTGCGGGCGCACGAGCGCTGCCTCCGCCCCCATGCAGCGGGCAAAGACCTCCTCCAGCTTATTGCGGCTGTCGTCCCAGACGCCGTAGCCGCTCGACCCCCAGAAGTGCCGTGCCTCAACGCCGCTGTCGGTAAAGGCGCGCAGCATCTTGAGCTGGTTGTAGTCGCGGATCTCCTCCACATGGGCAAACTGCTCACGGCAGAGGGAAAGGGCCTTGCGGTCCAGCGCCAGCACCTCGGGGCGCAGGTCGTAGAATTGTTCGATCATTGCATATTCCAATCTGTAGTATAATAGTTTATTTTGCCGTTTTGTACAAATCCAAGCTGCTCATAAAAGCCGCACAGCGTCTGTTCACAGGCAAAGCGCACCGTGCGCTCGGCGGCCAGCGTGTTAGCCATCTCAACGATCAGCCGCCGGGCCAGTCCCCTGCCCCGCCATGCCGGGTCGGTCACGCCCGCCGCCATATAGCTTTCGGTGTTGCTCTGCTCATAGCAGCCGACTGTACAGACAGGGCGGCCGTCCTGCAGCAGGGCATGGCACACCCCCACGCCGTGGGCCAGCGCCGTGCAGGCCGTGGAGTAGAACTCATCGGCCTCGGTGTCATTCTCGGCAAAGACCAGACGGCTGACCGGCAGCATAGAGGGCGCTGTGTCCCGCACCAGCTCCGCCGGGTATGCGGGCGGCAGCGGCAATGCACTGCCCTGCGGCAGCTCCCACAGGGTCAGCGGTGCGGCGGGCTGCCAGCCTGCCAACGCAAGGGGCTGCTCGGTGCGCAGCCGGTCGGCGCAGAGAAAGCGCAGAAAGCCAGCCAACTCCTCGCGGGCGTCCTCCCCCGCACTGCCGCCGGGCAGCGCACCGCAGACCACGGCGCTGCCGCCGCGCAGCTCCAGCACCGCTGTGCCGGGCAGCAGATAGAAAGCCCACCCGCTGGCCGGGTGCTGCCCGAACAGCCGCAGATGCGTGCCGAGGACAGCCTCAAAGTAAGGCTTGCCGGACAGGCGGCGCAGGTATTCGGTTTTATGTTCCGCAGTGGAGACGGATTGAATCATAGAGGAACCTCTCTCATCTCCCTCTGCGAGGGGGCCAAGTCAGGTTGTCGTTATCATTTCAGGTTGTTGACGATATTCTTATAATCCCGTCCTCTGACCTCAAAATTCGGGTACAAATCAAAGGATGCAGATGCGGGCGAAAGGCTGACCACATCCCCGGGTTGGGCGGCACCGCGCGCCAGCTCGACTGCGTGCTGCATGCTGTCCGCGTGCAGGATGGTCAGCGCGCTCTCGTCAAAGCCCGCACATCCGCGGACAGCCGCCTCGATGCGGGGGCCGGTGGCACCCATCAGCACCAGCGTCTTGACATGGGCCAGGATCTCGGGCGCAAGCGGCTCATAGGGGATCTTCTTGTCATAGCCGCCTGCGATCAGAATGATTTTCTGGTTGAAGCTGCGCAGACCGGCGATTGTGCGCGTCGGGCTGGACGCGATGGAATCGTTGTAGTAGGTCACGCCGTCCAGCGTGCGGACCGGCTCAATGCGATGCTCTACACCGGTGAAGGTGGAGCCGACCTGACGCATGGCCTCGACCGGCACGCGGCCCCAGACGGCAGCGATGGCGGCCAGCAGGTTCTCGACATTGTGCAGGCCGCGCAGCTTGACCTCGGCCCGGGGCAGGATCGGCGTCACGACACCGTTCTCCGCATAGCAAAGGGTGTCATCGCTCTCCCGCAGGAAGGCGCCCTTGTCTGTGTCATGCAGGCGGGTAAACCAGACCTGCTCGCCCTTGCAGTCCTTCTGCATACCGCGCGAGATCTCGTTTTCAAAGCCCAGCACGGCGCGGCATGGCGGCACCTGCCACAGCAGGATGTTCCGCTTGGCGTCAATGTACTCCTGCATGTCCTTATGGTGGTCCAGATGGTTGGGGGTCACATTGGTGACAACCGCCACCTTGGGGCTGACGCGCATGCTGATCAGCTGGAAGCTCGACAACTCTACAACGGCGACCGCCTCGGGGGTCACATCCGCCAACTGGGGCAGCAGCGCTGCGCCGATGTTGCCGCCGAGAAACACCTTGCGGCCGGCAGCCTCAAACATCTTGGAGATCAGCGTTGTGGTCGTGGTCTTGCCGTCAGAGCCGGTCACGGCCACGATCTCGCAGGGGCAAAGCTCAAAGAAAAGCTCAACCTCGCTGGTGACCTTTGTGCCGGCCTGCAGGGCCGCCTGCAGCTCGGGCTTGTAATATTCGTAGCCCGGTGTGCGCATAATGATATCCTGCCCGGCAAAGCCGTCGGTATAATGCTCGCCCAGACTCAGGCGGACATGCAGGCGGCGCAGCGTGTCCGCATACGCGCCAAAATCCTCAAGGGACTTTTTCTGATCGCAGAGCGTGACCTGCGCGCCCAGCTCCACAAACTGTTCGATGCAGCGCTTGTGGCTGACGCCCGCACCGATAAAGGCAACCTTTTTGCCCTGAATAAGATTCTGCAGCTGTTCGATCGGCAGCATAAATATCTCTCCCCTGCATTTTATTCTGCAGCAATACTGCGGCGCTCCGCCCACCGGGCGGGGATCGCATGGTAATGCTCTATGTTATTATATACAAAACGCCGTAGTTCTGCAACAAAATTCGGCCCGCCAAGGCGGACCGAATCGGAGTTTATTTTGCGCTTACTGCTGGCCGCCCATGGGGATACCATGCTTGTCAAGCAGCGTGCGGATCTTGGTCATCGGGTCGATGATGGAGGAAACGCTCTTGTCATGGTTGATGGCGGCGATGAAGTAGGCGGTGTACTTGGAGACATCCACGTCGTAGTACCACTCGCGCTCCAGCAGCTCCGGCTTGCGGTAGGTCAGGTTCGTGCCCAAAACGGCCTTGATGATGCCGTCATTGTAGGCCTTGTCGAACTTCTCCAGACCGGCGGTGAACAGCGGGAAGGTGCAGCAGGTAAAGATGTTGCGGGCACCGCGCATCTTCAGCTCATAGCCGATGTCGAGCATCGACTCGCCGGAGGCGATGATGTCGTCAGCGATAAAGACATCCTTGCCCTCAACGCTCTCGCCCAGATACTCATGCGCCACGATGGGGTTGCGGCCGTTTACCACACGGCTGTAGTCGCGGCGCTTGTAGAACATGCCGAGGTTGCAGCCCAGCACGCTGGAGTAGTACATGTTGCGGTTCATGGCGCCCTCATCGGGAGAGACGATCATGAAGTTATCCTTGTGGAAGGAAACATCCGGCACATGATGCAGCAGGCACTTGAGCACCTGATAGGTGGGCATGACATTGTCGAAGCTCATGGTGGGCACAGCGTTCATGACGCGGGGGTCATGGGCGTCAAAGGTGATGATGTTCTTGACGCCGACCGCGCGCAGCTGCTGCAGGGAGAAGGCGCAGTCCAGACTCTCGCGGCTGACGCGGCGATGCTGGCGGCCGCCGTACAGGCTGGGCATGATAACGCTGATGCGGTGGGCACGGCCGGAGACAGCCTGAATAATGCGCATCAGGTTCTGGAAGTGGTCATCCGGGGAGAGGTGGTTCTCATACCCGAAGAGCTTGTAGGTGACGCTGTAGTTGCCCGGATCGACGAAGATGTACAGGTCGTCACCGCGGGTGGACGCCTTGACAAGGCCTTTTGCATCACCGGACTGGAAACGCGGGCAGTCGCAGGGGATGATGAAGGTATCGACCTCATCATTGCCGACCTCACGCGCCCAGCGCACAAGGTGACTGTCTACGAGTTTGCAAAGCTCCTCTGCACCGGGGCAGGCAATCAGACCGAGATCGGCGATCGCATCCTCCTTGGCAAAGAAATCACGCGGGCCAAGATTCTGTTCAGCCATTACAGGTACTCCTTACTTCCATCTTGTATTACTTATTTCATCAGGGCAGTGTGGCAGACCACAAGAACCCATTTACTCATATTGTAGCACAGCAGACGGATAAAATCAGCCCTGCAAGGCAAAAATTTCAACATTTTCGACATTTTCCGCGCTTTATACATGCTTCGCGTTGTTACTCGCAAAAAATTCTGGCGGATTTTACAAAAAGTTTGCAAATTGAAATTTAAAGTTTTTCTTTATGGGGAAAACTATGGGGCAATGCCCGCAGGGGCGAACAATGTTCGCCCACGGAACTGTGCTGTAGCCACCGCACTGCACGGCGGCCTGAGGGCAGGCCGCCCTACATCCGATCTTCCCATTACATGCAGGGCGGGGTGCCCTCACCCCGCCGAGAACTTTGCGGTTGCCGCACAGCTCCCGGGTCGTCGAGAACGCCGCCCCCTACCGTAGGGGCGGATTCCATATCCGCCCGCAGCACCTTGCGGCTGATATACCGTTCTGCGGGCCGATGCAAGCATCGGCCCCTACAGGGATTTTTTCAATATACATGGCCTATTGAAAAAAGCGCCCGCTGATTTTTCGGCGGGCGCTGATTATTTATCAGTATTTATTTTTCGTTCTCGTCCTGGACCTTGCGGGGGATCAGCCGGACCTCCTGCACGCGGCGGTTGGTCGCGCGGGTGACGGTACCATCAAAGTCACCCCAGATGAACTTATCCCCTACCTTGGGCAGACGGCTGAGCTTTTCCTGCACCAGACCGCCGATGGCCACGGCATCAATGTCGTCATCCTCCTTGATGCCCAGCTCCTCGGCCGTGTCATCTACGCTGGCGCTGCCGGAGATCAGCCAGCTGCCATCAGACTGCTGGCGCACATCCTCGACCACATCGTCATGCTCGTCCCAGATCTCGCCGACCAGTTCCTCCAGAATATCTTCCAGCGTGATGATGCCGGCCGTGCCGCCGTATTCATCGACCACAACGGCCATATGATGCTTGCTCTCACGCAGGGTACGCAGCAGCGCGGAAATCTGGGTCACGCTGGTCGTGTACAGCGTCGGGCCGACAAGGTCCTCCAGCTTGACATTTTTGTCGTGCTTCTGCAGGGCTGCAAAGCAGTCCTTTTCATGTACCACACCAATAATATTGTCAATCGTATCGTGGTAGACCGGCAGGCGGGAGTAGCCGCTCTCGGCGAAGCGCTCAATGACTTCGTCCATCGGGGTATCATCCTCGACAGCCACTACATCCACGCGGGGGGTAAGCACATCCTGCGCCTCCACATCGTCAAACTCGATGGCGCTGCGGATCAGCTCACTTTCACGGTTCGTCAGCTCGCCGTCCTTCTCAGCCTCGCTGACCATCGTCACCAGTTCACCTTCGGTGATGGTGTCCTTTTCTCCGGTATCGAACCGTTTAGCAAGGAACTTCTTCCACGCACCGAACAGGGCATTCAGCGGTGTAAAAATCGTGACCAGCGCGCTGAGCACGGGGGCAAAGCTCATGGCAAGGGTCTCGGGCATTTCCTTGGCCATGCTCTTGGGGGTGATCTCGCCAAAGGTCAGGACCAGCAGGGTCATGACGATCGTCGAGACGGTAGGGCCGTAAACGCCGCCGACAAGGCGGGTAAACAGCACGGTGGCAAGAGAGGACGCACCGATATTCACAATGTTGTTGCCGATCAGAATGGTGCTGAGCAGGCTGTCATAGCGCTCGACCAGCGCGAGCGTATGCGCCGCTCTGGCGTCACCGTCCTCCGCCTTGCTCCGCAGGCGGATCTCATTCAGCGAATTGTACGCTGTCTCTGCCGCCGAGAAAAACGCAGACAAACCGATCAGGATTATCAGTGCGACGATCATAAATATACTGCCATCGTCCATTGGGGAACTATCAACTCTTTCTTTATTAAATTTATGTGCAATAGCACATTTTAGACATTATAGCATAAATATGCGCGCGACGCAAAGGGTATGCTGTCAAATTTGTGTAAAACTGTGTTTTTATCTAATTTTGGAATTTCTTCGGTTCCCTCTTTGCAAAGAAGGAACAAAAGAAGCGTATGGTACGCACCCGCTTGTTCGTTGTTGCTTCGCCCGCAGGGCGCAAAGAGCCTTCCCTCACGGTGGGGAGGTGGCCCGGTGTCGAGTTGCTGCCGGGGCGGGCGGATATGGAATCCGCCCCTACGGAGGGCATAGGGCGAAAAGGCAATAACAATGAGGTTCCACGGGCGAGCAATGCTCGCCCCTGCATAGCCCTGCAGTTCATCAAAACAAAAACACCGCCTGCCCTTGCGGGCAAGCGGTGTCTTTTTATCAAGTTATCTGACTAATCAGACCAGCTCGATGATAGCCATCTCGGCAGCATCGCCGCGACGGGGTCCGATCTTGTAGATGCGGGTGTAGCCGCCGTTGCGGTCAGCGTACTTGGGGCCGATCTCATCGATGACCTTCTTGGCAATATCTTCCTTGGTGATGTAGGAGAAGACCTGACGCTTTGCGTGCAGATCGTCCTGCTTACCGAGGGTGACCATCTTCTCAGCCATGGAACGAACTTCCTTGGCGCGGGTGACGGTGGTCTCGATTTTGCCGTTCTCAAACAGGTAGGTCACCATAGCGCGCAGCATAGCGTTGCGGCTGTCGGTGGCACGACCGAGTTTACGGGTACCGGGCATTTCGATTCACTCCTTATCAATAGAATCCGCGTGTCGCGGGGGGTTAGTTTTCGTCTTCCTTGGTCAGAGAGAAACCAAGGCTGTCCAGCTTTGCCATGACCTCTTCCAGAGACTTGCGGCCCAGATTGCGGACCTTCATCATCTCATCCTCGCTCTTACCGATGAGGTCACCTACCGTGTTGATGCCTGCACGCTTGAGGCAGTTGAAGGAGCGGACGCTCAGGTCCAGCTCTTCAATCGTCATCTCGAGTGCCTTCTCACGGCCCTGATCTTCGTTATCCACCATGATCTCGGTCTCGCCGGTCTCATCGCAGAGGTTCACGAACAGGTTCAGGTGCTCCGTCAGTACGCGGGCTGCCAGACTCAGGGCCTCCTGCGCATTGCAGGTGCCGTCAGTCCAAACTTCCATAATCAGCTTATCGAAGTCGGTGATCTGGCCTACACGGGTACGATCGACCGTGTAGTTGACCTTGAGGACGGGGGTATAGATGCTGTCCACGGGCAGGGTGCTGATGTCGCTCTTCTCGATCAGGGCCTGCTTGTTGCGCTCAGCGGGAACATAGCCGCGGCCCTTGTCAAAGGTCAGCTCCATGACCAGCTTGGCACCCTCGCCCAGCGTGGCGATGTGCCACTCAGGGTTCAGGATCTCCAGATCATCGCCGCCCTTGATGGTGCCGGCAGTGACCTCGCAGGGGCCAACGGCCTCGACGCGGACGGTCTTGGGGGCTTCGCCGTAGATCTTGGCAGCGACACCCTTGAGGTTCAGGACGATCTCGGTGACATCCTCACGCACGCCCTCGATGGTAGTGAACTCGTGCACCACGCCGTCAATCTTGACGCTGGTGACAGCCACACCGGGCAGAGAGGACAGAAGCACACGACGCAAGCTGTTGCCCAAAGTCGTGCCGAAGCCGCGCTCAAGGGGCTCGACAACGAACTTACCGTAACGGCCATCCGGGGAAAGGGCAGCCGTTTCGATCTTGGGGCGTTCGATCTCCATCATAAAAACCCTCCTTGTTAAGCCAGCGCCCGAGAGCGCTGGTTCGGTTGGAAAAATCGTAGAAAACAGTTAAGAGGATTACTTGGAGTACAACTCGACGATGAGGTGCTCAGCGATGGGCACATCAATGTCCTCACGAACGGGCAGCTTGGTGACGGTGCCCTTCAGGGCGTTCTTGTCGCGCTCCAGCCAGGAAGGCAGCAGAACGACAGGAGCTTCCTCGCCCAGCAGCTTGCTGAACTTGACGGAAGAACGGCTGGACTCGATGACTTCGATCACATCGCCCGCCTTAACCTGATAAGAGGGGATGTTGACACGCTTGCCATTGACAGTGAAGTGATTGTGGGAAACCAGCTGGCGGGCGTCGCGGCGGGTCTTGGCAAAGCCCAGACGGTAGACGACATTGTCGAGACGGCGCTCGACCAGAATCAGCAGGTTGACACCGGTCTGACCGGGCATGCGGGAGGCCTTCTCGTAGTAGGTATGGAACTGGTTCTCCAGAATGCCGTACACGAACTTGACCTTCTGCTTCTCGTTCAGCTGGGTGGCGTACTCGCTCTTCTTCTTTCTCATCTGGCCGCCGGGGTTACGATTGGTGGTCTTCTTGCCATAACCCATAACAGCAGGAGAAATGCCGAGAGCACGGCAGCGCTTAGCGATAGGTTGGGTATTCTTAGCCATATCTCATGTTCTCCTTTCAATCAAACGCGGCGGCGTTTGGGCGGGCGGCAGCCATTGTGGGGGATGGGGGTCACATCACGGATCATGGTGACCTCCAGACCGGTTGCCTGCAGGGCGCGGATAGCGCTCTCACGGCCGGAACCGGGGCCCTTAACGTAGACCTCAACGGTCTTCATGCCATGCTCGATGGCGGCCTTGGCAGCGACCTCAGCAGCGCTCTGCGCAGCGTAAGGAGTGCTCTTACGGGAGCCACGGAAGTTCAGCGCACCAGTGCTGCACCAGGAAACGGTGTTGCCCTGAGTGTCGGTGATGGTCACGATGGTGTTGTTAAAGGTGCTCTGGATGTGAGCAGCACCGGCGCTGATATTCTTGCGCTCTTTTTTCTTAGTGCGGGTTTTTGCCGCAGTAGCTTTGTTAGCAGCCATGTCTCAGTTCCTCCTTACTTCTTTTTGTTAGCGACAGTGCGCTTGGGACCTTTGCAGGTACGCGCATTGGTCTTAGTGCGCTGGCCGCGGCAGGGAAGACCCTTGCGATGGCGCACACCACGGTAGCACTGGATCTCGGTCAGACGCTTGATGTCAAGCGCGACATTACGGCGCAGGTCGCCTTCTACCATGATGTTGTTTTTGTCGATGTAGTCGCGGATCTTGGCCTCTTCATCAGCGGTCAGGTCCTTGACGCGGGTATCAGGGTTAATTCCGGTACCGGCGAGAATCTCGTCGGCAGTGGACTGGCCGATGCCGTAAACATAAGTCAGACCAACCTCGATCCGCTTCTCGCGAGGCAGATCAACACCAGCAATACGTGCCATAAAGCACCTCCATTAGTAACATCCCATGTCCTGGTCGGGGCCTGCGCCGGGAATCTACGCACTTGGCCCCCAAGCGTTTTGGGTACGGTTTCCGCGGAATGCTCCGCGGACCTTTAGCCCTGACGCTGCTTATGCTTCGGATTGGCGCAGATGATCATTACGCGGCCTTTGCGCTTAATGACCTTGCACTTCTCGCAAATGGGTTTCACGGAAGGTTTTACCTTCATGATGTTAACCTCCTTTATAACACAAGGCGCTTCTTATTTGGAACGCCAGGTGATCCGGGCTTTGGTCAGGTCGTAGGGAGACATTTCCATCGTGACCTTGTCGCCGGGCAGGATGCGGATGAAGTTGGTCCGCAGCTTGCCGGAAATGTGAGCCATAACCACATGGCCGTTGGGCTTACCCTCTTTGTTGAGGAGTTCAACCTTGAACACAGTGTTGGGCATGGCCTCCCGAACGATACCTTCTACTTCGATGACATCTTCTTTAGACAAGCTGATTGCCTCCTTGAAGGGTTCCGTCAGTTCCGCGCCGCGTCATATGCGCGGATCGCATCCCTGAGTTGTTGATCGCTTTTCAGAAGCTCGTTCTCAAGAACGGTGGTCGTAGGTGCAACATGCTGCATCTTTTTGCGTTTGGGGTTGTCCAGCTTGCGCAGGTCCCCGTCCGCAACCAGAAGCATCGGTCCATCCACAGCCAGAACAGCCAGTGTGCGGGTCTTATCCCGACCGGCCTTGGAGCGGACCAGCTGGCCTCTTACAAAGTCCATCCGGGTTCCTCCCAGCCGTAGGTCAGGACCTCGGCACCGGCCGTAGTGATCGCCATGGTATGCTCAAAGTGAGCTGCCAGGCCGCCGTCACACGTTTTGACCGTCCAGCCGTCCTTCAGTGTCTTTACCGCGTACTTGTACTGGCACACCATCGGCTCGACTGCGATGCACATACCCGGCACCAGACGCGGACCGCGCCCGGCGTTGCCGAAGTTCGGGACTTCGGGGTCCTCATGCAGCTCCTTGCCGACACCGTGGCCGACAAAGCTGCGGACGACCGAGAAGCCGTTCTCCTCGACATAGGACTGTACTGCGTGGCCGATATCCCCTACCCGGTTGCCGCCGCGCGCCATCTCGATGCCGCGATGCAGGCTCTCCTTCGTAACATCCAGCAGCCGCTGGGCTTCGAGGTCGAGCTTGCCGCACCCGTAGGTGCAGGCATTGTCGCCGTTGAAGCCATCGATCTTGCAGCCGGTGTCGATCGAAACGATGTCGCCGGGGCGGATCTGCTGCTGTCTGGTGGGGATACCATGAATGACCGTGTCATTCACGCTGATGCACGCCGTGGCCGGAAAGCCGTACAGGTGCAGGAAGTTGGGCCTGGCACCGTGGCGCACGATAAAGTCATAGATGATTTTGTCGATCTCAGCGGTAGTGATACCGGGTTCGATCGCTTCGCCGCCGGCCTTCAGGGCTGCTGCGCTGATCGCGCAGGCCTTGCGCATCTTCTGCAGCTCGGCAGCATTTTTGATTTGGATCATGGATGATTAAGCCTCCAAAAGCTTGAGAAGGAACGCCGTGGTGGCCTCGATGGAACCCTGATCGGGCACCTCCACGAGCTTGCCGCGCTGGCGATAGAACTCGACCAGCGGCTCGGTCTGCTCATGGTAAGCCTTTAAGCGGTCCAGTACAGTGGCGGGCTCGTCATCCTTGCGGATGGCCAACTCACCGCCGCAGCGGTCACAAACGCCCTCTTTGGCACTGGGTTTGTTTACGATGTGATAGCTGGCACCGCATTTTGCGCAAACGCGGCGGCCGGACATGCGGCGGGTGATCGCCTCATCCTCAACGATGAGGTTCACGACCTTGTCGATCTCCACGCCCATCTGCTCCAGAGCTTCGCCCTGAGCGATCGTGCGGGGCATACCGTCAAGGATAAAGCCCTTTGCGCAGTCAGGCTCAGCCAGGCGCTCCTTCACGATGCCGACGATGACATCATCGGGCACCAGAGCACCGGCGTCCATAAAACTTTTTGCCTTTTTGCCCATCGGCGTGCCTTCCTTAACGGCTGCACGCAGAATGTTGCCGGTGGAAATGGTCGGGATGCCCAGCTTATCGCAGAGGATCTCTGCCTGAGTTCCCTTGCCGGCGCCGGGGGCTCCCAAAAGGATCAGTTTCATCGCACATTCCCTTTCTCTTATTCCAAGAACCCTTTGTGGTAACGGGCGGTCATATAGCCTTCCAGAGAACGGCCGGTCTCAAGCGCCACACCTACGACGATCAGCAGCGTAGTACCACCCAGCTGGATGGAA